>NZ_CP142016.1:1923003-2564004 GCF_035666175.1 Riemerella anatipestifer | reverse complement strand
GTTGTTTAATATTACTTAGTTAATTTTTGACTTTAATGGGAGGGCAAATATCTGAGTTTTTAATTTTAAAAAAAAGTGTTTGCTCCCTTGATTTTTTAGAAATATATTTGTATGTATAAAAGAAAAACTTGATATGATACACACAGTACATTCAGTACGAGTAAGATATGGAGAAACCGACCCTATGAAGTATGTTTACTACGGAAATTATGCTGGATATTTTGAGGTTGCAAGAGTGGAACTATTCCGTAGTATTGGGATTGCTTATGATGAGATAGAAAACAGAGGCATTTGGCTCCCTGTATCCGAATATCATACCAAGTATTTGAAACCAGCTCGTTATGATGAAGTTTTAGAAATTCATACATTTATTAAAAAACTTCCTGATGGTGTAAGAATTATTTTTGACTATGAAATCTATAATCCCAAAGGAGAAAAAATAACGGAAGCCTCCACTACCCTCTTTTTTTTAAATGCAAAGACAGGACGAATAATGCCCTGCCCCGATTTTCTACTAGATTTAATGAAATCTTATTTTTAATTATCAAAGGTTAAAGTTTGGTACCACTTTCTATTTCATAAGGTTCTTTTCCTACTTCAAATATTCTAGTAAGATGAGAGCCTTCTACGGTTATTTTATCTCCTCCCCTGCGTATCCAGTTACCTTCTCTCAGCCCCACTACTTTGGTATCGTTTTGAGAAAGGAACTCTTTAATTCTTGTTTCTCTAGTTTCGCCATTATGTTTCAAATTAGGGTCTGGGTCTAAATAGTGTGGATTGATATTAAAAGGAACCAATCCCATACACTCAAAACTAGGAGTGAATACAATCGGCATATCATTAGTGTTTTTCATATTAAGCCCACCTATGTTGCTCCCTGCACTTGTGCCTAGATAAGGCTTTCCGCTTTGTACTTGCTCTTTCAAGGTAGTCATCAAATCCAATTCGTGTAAAGTTTTTACAAGTAAAAAAGTATTTCCGCCACCTGTAAAATACGCTTTTGCATTTTGCACAGCTTCTTTAACATTTTCAAACTCGTGGAGCCCTTTTATCTTTATGCCTATACTTTCAAAAAAAGCTCTTGCCGTAGAAGTATATTCCTCGTGAGAAATACCATTTGGACGAGCATAAGGAATAAACAAAACCTCATCTATCCCTTGATAAAGATTTATAATTTCGTCTTTTAAATACTCTAAATATTTTCCTCCGTATAAGGTAGAGGTAGATGCTAAAATAATATTCATTACAATTATATTTAAGTTTAATAAAGATTTAGTTTCAACCCGTTGTGCATTATGAAATGAAAAAAACAAGAGTTGTTTATTAGACTGAAAATCAGTATATTGTTTTTGCTATAAAACGATATAAATGAACAACATAGAGCAAATATATGAAAGAATTTTGGAAGTTTTAGGACTTTTTTCAGAAAATCAACTGATTAGTTATCAGAGAAGAACACCTAAAATGAGCGATTTAGAAGTCATAAGTCTTAATATTACTGCTGAATACTTGAGTATTGATAGCGAATTACAGTTATTTAGAAAATTGCCAAACTCTCTGATAAACAAAATTGAAAGAAGTGTTTACAATAAGCGAAAACGAAGACTATCCCTACAAACAGAGCAAATTAGACAGCGTATTTCGATGGAGTTCAATGAGTTTGAAGATATTTTTATCGTTGATAGCATGCCAATGAAAGTTTGTGAAAACGCTCGTTCTACTCGTTCAAAAATTTGTAAAGAGCAATCCTATTCTTCACCAACATATGGTTATTGTGCTTCACAGAAATTATATTTCTATGGCTATAAACTACACGCAGTATGTTCTTTAAATGGTGTTGATTAAGAATTTTGATATAAGCCCTGCATCCGTTCACGACATCCACTATTTAAAAGATATTGGTGAGCAAATGCGAAACTGTACTTTAATTGGAGATAGAGGCTATTTATCAGCAAAAGTTCAAATAGATTTATTTAACTATGCTAATATTAAATTAGATACACCAATGAGAAGTAATCAGAAAGATTATATTCCTCAATTTTCATTGTACAAGAAAAAGCGAAAACGAATTGAGACATTTTTCTCTCAACTTTGCGACCAATTTATGATTAAAAGAAACTATGCTAAAACTTTTGAAGGCTTTAAAACAAGGATAATCAGTAAAATAACCGCCGCAACGGTTATTCAATATATCAATAAATTTATCTTCCAAAGAAAATTAAATCATCTAAAAATCAGTATTATTTAAAATGCACAACGAGTTAATATGCAAATTATATATGATAAAAATCATATTTATCTCAATAACTCATCTTTACGATATTTTTAGCATCTTCGGGCGTGAGTTTGCGATGTTCTCCTAAACCTAACCAGTTTCTATCTGTAAATGCTTTTTCCACTTTATCGGCGGTGCCTTCAAACTGTGCGGTATATTCTGACAACTTGGTTTTAATCCCTATAGAATGGAAGAAATGCTCCATTTTTTCAATCCCCTTTTGTGCTCTTTCCTCTAAATTCATCTCAGAAGAAACGTTCCAAACCCGTTCTGCATATTGAGCTAATTTTTGCTTCTTGGTTTCAAAGTTATAACGGTAATGAGACGGTGCTATAATCGCTAAAGTTCTAGCATGGTCGATACCGAAATAAGCTGTAAGCTCGTGTCCCATAGCATGTACCGCCCAATCGGTAGCTACGCCTAAACGCAACAGGCCGTTAAGAGCCATCGTGCAACACCACATATAGTTAGCCGCAGAATCATAATCAAAGTCCTCTTGAAGCACCTTAGGAGCCATCTCCTGAAGCGTTACCAAGATACTTTCTGCCATTCGTTCTTGAAGCGTTGCAGCGGTAGGAAAAGTCATATATTGCTCCAAAACATGCGTGTAAGCATCTGCGATACCATTGGCGATTTGATTTTTAGGGATACTTCTTATCACTTCTGGGTCTAATACCGAAAACTTGGGAAATAGACCATTACCTCCTCCACCGAGTTTTTGTTCGGTTTCTCTTCTAGAAATTACATAGCCCGAGTTCATTTCGGAGCCTGTAGCTGGTAAAGTAAGCACTGAACCAAAACTTAAGGCTTCGTCTTCCTCAGGACGAATGGCTTTAGTTAAAATATCCCAAGGTTCTCCCTCATACTTAGCTGCCGCAGCCAAGAATTTAGTTCCATCAATAACGGAGCCTCCACCTACTGCTAGTAGAAAATCGATATTTTCTGATTTGATAACTTTCAATGCCTCCATTAAAACCGCGTATTCTGGATTGGCTGGTATTCCCCCAAATTCCAAAACATTAAAGCCTTTCAAC
Source organism: Riemerella anatipestifer (assembly GCF_035666175.1). Lineage (NCBI taxonomy): Bacteria > Pseudomonadati > Bacteroidota > Flavobacteriia > Flavobacteriales > Weeksellaceae > Riemerella > Riemerella anatipestifer. The sequence goes on along the minus strand of NZ_CP142016.1, from coordinate 2,560,695 downwards.
GCATTTTTAACTTGCTCATACACTCCATTAGACTTGATACTTCCACCTCCGTAGAGCATCAACACTTTAGCATTTTGAGGAATTTCTTTTGAAATTTTTTCTATTTCTCCTTTACCAAAAATAATTTTAGTAGGATTTTTAAATTCAAAATTAAGCATACATTATTATTTTAATAATTAGACAAAAAAGAGAAGCGTTTGCTCCTCTTTATATTCATTTTATTTAGCAATACTTCTAGAAATCACTATTTTTTGTATCTCAGATGTTCCTTCGTAAATCTGAGTAATTTTAGCATCTCTCATCATTCTTTCCACATGGTACTCTCTCACATAACCGTAACCACCGTGTATTTGCACGGCTTCCACTGTGGTATCCATAGCCGTTTTAGAAGCAAATAACTTCGCCATAGCTCCACTTTCAGAAATATCTTTACCATGGTCTTTCTCAGCCGCCGCTTTTAAACAAAGCATTCTAGCTGCCGTAATTTGGGTTGCCATATCTGCCAACTTAAATGCTACAGCTTGATGATTGATAATCTCTGTTCCGAAAGCCTTTCTCTCTTTAGCATATTTTAAGGCTAGTTCGTAAGCACCACTAGCTATCCCCAACGCTTGAGAAGCAATACCTATCCTACCACCATTAAGAACTGCCATAGCAAATTTAAACCCAAAGCCATCTTCTCCTATCCTATTTTCTTTAGGCACTTTCACATCGGTAAATAATAGAGAATGGGTATCACTTCCTCTAATGCCCATTTTATCCTCTTTTGGACCAATTTCAAAACCTTCCCAACCTCTTTCTACAATAAATGCATTGATGCCTTTATGACCTTTTTCTGGGTGTGTCTGTGCAATTACAATATAGTAAGTGGCTGTACTACCGTTGGTAATCCAGTTTTTGGTTCCGTTCAGAAGATAATAGTCACCTTTGTCTTCGGCTGTTGTTTTTTGAGAAGTAGCGTCAGAACCTGCTTCTGGTTCAGAAAGTGCAAATGCCCCAATAACCTCTCCACTAGCTAATGGTACTAGATATTTTTGCTTTTGCTCCTCACTTGCATATTTTTCTAATCCTGCACAAACTAAAGAATTATTTACCGACATAATTACAGCCGCAGAAGCATCAACTTTAGCAATCTCTTCCATAGCTAAAACATAGGATACACTGTCCATACCTGCACCTCCGTATTTAGGGTCTACCATCATACCTAGAAACCCTAACTCTCCCATCTTTTTTACCTGTTCTTCTGGGAATTTTTGATTTTTATCTCTCTCTATAACTTCTGGCAACAATTCGTTTTGAGCAAAATCTCTAGCTGCCTGTTGTATCATTAGTTGTTCTTCCGTTAAATTAAAATCCATAATAGTATTTATTATTAAACTGCCTGTAAAAGTAGTATTTTAATTAAAACACTCAAAGAGTATTTTTGGTTTTTATTAAATAAATATTATATTTGGAAAAATTAAACACAGAAAAAAGAAACATATGTCAGTAACTAGGTTATTTGATTTCGCTTATAAGGCCATAGAAAATCATCCAAAAGAAGATATGCTAACCACTAAGTACAACGGTGTTTGGCAAAAGACTTCCACACTTAAGTTTATAAACATGGGAAATAAAATTTCTCGTGGACTTCTAAAGTTAGGAATAAAACCAGGAGATAAAATTTCCTTAATCTCTACTAATAACCGCACAGAATGGGCAGTGATGGATTTAGGAATTTCCCAAATAGGAGCTGTTACTGTACCTGTATACCCTACTATTTCTGTTGAAGACTACATTTACATCTTTAATAATGCGGAAATAAAATATTGCTTTGTATCAGACGAAGAACTATATCAAAAATTATTATCCGTACAGCCAAGTGTACCTTCTTTAGTGGGGATATTTACCTTTGACAAAGTAGAAGGAGCTCCTAACTGGGCTGAAATATTAGACTTAGGAGAGGACGAAGCTACTCAGATAGAAGTAGAAGATTTAAAAAAGGGAATTAAAACTGATGATTTAGCTTCAATTATCTATACTTCAGGAACCACGGGACGTCCTAAAGGAGTTATGCTAACCCACCAAAATATCGTATCTAATGTACTAACTTGTACACCTATACTTTCAGAGAAAAAACCTCAAAATACAAATTTAAAGAGTCTTAGCTTTCTTCCTATCTGCCATATCTTTGAACGAATGTTATTTTACTTCTACATCAATAGTGGCATATCTATCTACTTTGCGGAAAGTATAGATAAAATGGGTGAAAATATCAAAGAAGTTCAACCTCATTATATGACGGTAGTTCCTAGGCTTATAGAAAAAGTGTACGATAAAATCTACGATAAGGGCGTAAGTGCAGGTGGTCTTAAATCTAAAATTTTCTTGTGGGCATTAGGTGTTAACAAAGCTAAAAAAGAGATTGGTAAACCTAGCGGACTCAAAGAAATTATTGCCGATAAACTCGTATTTAAAAAATGGAGAGAAGGCTTGGGAGGAAACATTGTTACTCTTATTTCTGGTTCCGCAGCCTTAGCTCCTAGACTTAACCGAATGTTCCAAAATGCAGGCATCAGTATATTAGAAGGTTATGGGCTTACAGAAACTTCCCCTGTAATTGCAGTAAACACATTCAATAAAATGAAAGTAGGAACTGTGGGTCCTGTACTTCCAAATTTAGATATTAAAATTCAAGGAGACGGCGAAATATCGGTAAAAGGTCCTTCGGTTACTAAAGGTTACTATAAAGATGATGAGAAAACTCAAGAAGCTTTTACAGAAGATGGCTACTTTAAAACTGGAGATATAGGACATATAGATGATGAAGGATTTTTACACATTACCGACAGAAAGAAAGAGATGTTTAAAACTTCTGGTGGTAAATACATCGCTCCTCAGATGATAGAAAATATGGCGAAAGCCTCCAAATTCATAGAGCAAATAATGGTTGTAGGTGAAGGTGAAAAAATGCCTTGTGCTTTGGTACAGCCAGACTTTCATTTCGCTGTAAATTGGGCGGAAAGACACAACATCAATATTGGCACGACTCCTGAAGAAATTGCTAAAAACCCTCAATTTAAGGCTCGTATAGAAAAAGAAATAGAGTATCTAAATACAAAATTAGGAAGCTGGGAGAAAATAAAGAAAATAGAGCTTACACCTGAAGTTTGGTCTATCGACAGCGGACTACTTACTCCTACTCTAAAATTGAAAAGAAAAATGATTAAACAAAGATTTATAGAACTGTATAATAATATGTACGGACATACAGAGGAAGAATAAATCGGTTTAAACTATACACATTTAAATAAAAGGAAAAATTAAAATTTATGATAACAACATTTAGTTTTATTTTGGGTTCTTTGGGAGCCGTTCTATTTATAGGAATTATTTTCCTTAGCTTTTTTGGACTTTGGTTTATTGTAAAGCAACAAACATCAGTTATAATAGAGCGTCTAGGGAAATTCCATAGTGTAAGAGGTCCTGGTTTTCACCTTAAAATACCTTTTGTAGACCAAATCGCAGGCAGAATTTCTTTAAAAATACAGCAGTTAGATGTAGTGGTAGAAACCAAAACTAAAGACGATGTATTTGTTAAAATAAAGGTGTCTACACAGTATCTTGTTATTGGAGAGAAGGTTTATGATGCGTTTTATAAATTGGATAATCCTCACGCTCAAATTACATCTTATATTTTTGATGTGGTAAGAGCGGAAGTTCCTAAACTTAGATTAGATGACGTGTTTGAGAAAAAAGATGATATTGCTATCGCCGTAAAATCAGAATTACAAGAAGCAATGAATGATTATGGTTACGACATCATTAAAACCTTAGTAACAGACATCGACCCTGATGAGCAAGTAAAACAAGCGATGAACCGTATCAACGCTTCGGAAAGAGAAAAAATAGCCGCTCAATACGAAGGTGATGCTCAAAGAATCCTTATCGTAGAAAAAGCTAAAGCAGAAGCGGAAAGCAAAAGACTACAAGGACAAGGGATTGCCGATCAAAGAAGAGAAATCGCTAAAGGATTAGAAGAATCTGTAAATGTGCTTAACAAAGTAGGTATCAATTCTCAAGAGGCTTCGGCTCTTATCGTAGTTACTCAGCATTATGATACACTTTCGTCTATTGGTTCTACCAATAAGTCTAATCTTATCCTACTTCCTAACACGCCCAATGCGGCTGGAGATATGCTAAATAATTTAGTAACTTCCTTCTCTACGGCAAGCATTATAGGAGAAGAAATCAAAAAGAAAAATAAGGAAGCATAAAAGTTTACTTTTAAGAGGTTTAAATCAAAAGAAAACAGTCCCAATATATTCTAAGACAATTTTAGATATATTGGGACTCATTTTTATTTTCACCTTTCATAATTCATCACTAAATTTGCAAAATGATGAAAAATAGAGATTTCATAGAGGTCTATGGTGCTAGAGAGCATAACTTAAAAAACATTGATGTTAAAATTCCTCGTAACGAGTTAGTCGTTATTACAGGGCTATCAGGAAGTGGGAAATCTTCTTTAGCATTTGATACTATTTTTGCAGAAGGACAAAGGCGTTATATAGAAACATTTTCTGCCTATGCTCGGCAGTTTCTAGGCGGATTAGAACGCCCCGATGTCGATAAAATAGAAGGACTTTCACCTGTTATCGCCATTGAACAAAAAACCACTAATAAAAACCCTCGTTCTACCGTAGGGACGGTTACAGAACTTTATGATTTTCTCAGACTTCTATTTGCTAGGGTTTCCACGGCTTATTCCTTGGAAACAGGTAAAAAGCTACAAAGCTATACCGAAGAGCAAATTTTAGAAACCATCAAAGAACAATATCAGAATGAAAAAGTCTTACTTCTAGCACCGCTAGTAAAGGCTAGAAAAGGGCATTATCATGAGCTGTTTGTACAATTAGCCAAAAAAGGATATTCCCAAGCAAGAATAGACGGCATTTTACAAGATATAGAATACGATCTTAAACTAGACCGATACAAAACTCATGATATAGAAGTAGTTATAGACCGTTGGATTATAGGCGAAACTGCATCTGAAGCTAGAATGCAAAAATCACTTTCTACGGCTTTACAGATGGGTGACGGTGTAGTTATGGTTCAAAAGTATAATTCGGAAGAGTTTCAGTATTTTTCTAAAGATTTAATGGATACCGCTACAGGACAGGCTTTACCATTACCAGAACCAAATACTTTTTCGTTCAATTCTCCTAAGGGAAGTTGTCCTCATTGTAAAGGTTTGGGGACGGTAAAAAAAATCAATCCTGATTATCTGGTTACCGAGCCTACACTACCCTTCCAGTCGGCACTATTACCATTAGAAACTTATAAATTTAGTAAGTGGGCTTTATCTCAAATTAAAAGCATTCTAGAATTGTTTGACCTTAACCTACAAACGCCATTTAACAAAATTCCTAAAGAAGCTTTAGATTACATCTATTACGGCTGTGATAAAGAGTTTGTAAAAGATTTAAAACACGCTGGAATTTCCAAAAAGACTAAAATTAACTTTGAAGGGTTAATCCCTCATTTAGAAAAAGTTATAGAAAATAAGGAAAACTACGGTGCTACACAAGTGGAGCGAGAATTTACTGTAGAAGAAATCTGCACTGACTGTAACGGAACAAGATTAAAACCCGAAAGTTTAGCCTTTAAAATAGAAGGTAAGAATATAGCTGAAGTTAATGCTATGAGCCTATTAGACTTAAAGGATTGGCTTTCGGAAATAAAAAATAGTTTTAGTGAAAAGAACAAAATTATCGCCCACGAAATTTTAAAAGAGATAGAAACTCGTTTGGGCTTTTTATTAGATGTAGGACTAGAATATCTTAGTCTTAGTAGAAGTAGTAAAACCCTTTCTGGAGGCGAATCCCAAAGGATTCGTTTGGCAACTCAGATAGGCTCGCAATTAGTAAATGTGCTTTATATTTTAGACGAACCTTCTATTGGGCTTCACCAGAGAGATAATGAAAGACTTATCAACTCTTTAAAAAGTTTACGAGATTTGGGGAACTCCGTTCTTGTGGTGGAACACGACAAGGATATGATTTTAGAAGCCGATGAAGTGCTAGATATTGGACCTAAAGCTGGTAAGTATGGCGGAAAAGTATTGTGGCAAGGCAGCCCAAAAGATTTAATAAAAGCTGACACCATTACAGCAGACTACCTCACAGGAAGAAGAAAAATAGAAATTCCCGAAAAAAGAAGAGAAGGCAACGGTAACTCGATTGTCCTCAAAGGAGCTACGGGAAATAATCTTAAAAATGTAACCCTAAAAATCCCTTTAGGAAAGATGGTAGTGGTTACAGGTATTTCGGGGAGTGGTAAATCTTCGTTAATCAACGGAACACTCTACCCTATTCTCAACCGACATTTTTATCGTGCTGTACAAGAGCCTCTACCATACAAAAAAATAGAGGGCATAGAGCATATAGACAAAATAGTAGATGTAGACCAAACGCCAATTGGTAGAACGCCTCGTTCTAATCCTGCCACTTATACAGGTGTGTTTTCGGATATTCGAACACTATTTGCTAACCTCCCAGAAAGTAAAATTAGAGGTTATAAGGCAGGGAGATTTTCGTTTAATGTTAAAGGTGGACGCTGCGAAACTTGTCAAGGAGGTGGTTTGAAAGTGATTGAAATGAATTTCTTGCCTGATGTCTATGTACATTGCGAAACCTGCAACGGCAAACGCTTTAATAGAGAGACCTTGGAGGTAAGATATAAAGGTAAATCTATATCCGATGTCCTAGATATGACTATAGACGAAGCTGTGGAATTTTTTCAGCCAATCCCCAAAATCTATTCTAAGGTGAAAACGCTACAAGAAGTTGGTTTAGGTTATATTACCTTAGGACAGCAGTCTACTACACTTTCAGGCGGAGAGGCTCAAAGGGTAAAATTGGCTACAGAACTTTCTAAGAAACAAACAGGTAAAACACTTTATATCTTAGATGAACCTACCACAGGACTGCATTTTGAAGATGTTAAGATTCTGATGGAGGTTATCCAAAAGCTAGTAGATTTGGGTAACTCTTTTATCATTATTGAACATAATATGGACGTGATAAAACTTGCCGACCATATTATAGATGTAGGTCCAGAAGGTGGTAAAAATGGAGGAAGCATTGTGGCAGAAGGTACTCCAGAAGAAATTATAAAGAATAAAAAATCTATCACAGGTAAATTTTTGAAAAAAGAAATGTAGATAAAAACAAAAACTTTAGCACTATGAAAAAACTATTACTTTCTGCATTAGTAGCAACAGTTGGTTTCGCTAATGCACAAAAATTGGAAACAGGGTTTAAAATAGGGTATGTAAATTCCACTTTGCACCTAGAAGCTATGGGGCAACAATACAAGCCTAACGCTAAGTCTAGTGTTTACATTGCGATGCCTGTATCTTATAAGGTTAATAAATATGTTTCTCTACACGGAGAACTTGGTATGGCAGGGCTTGGAGCAGAGAATCTAATTATGGATAATAATGAGCGTTCAAGGTTGCATCTTACCACGGTCTATATTCCTTTGGGAGTTAAGTTTACACCAATAGAATCGTTAGGGATTTTGGGTGGATTTAACTTAGGTTTTGTAACCAAAGCTCTAGGGAAACAAAACGGACAAGATGTAGAGTTTACTGATATTAGAAAGGGTAACCACTCTATATTTTTGGGTGGAGAATATAAAATAACCAAGTCTATATTCGTGGAGACGAGATACAATATAGGGCTTAGCAACCTTTATCCAACCAACGACATCACAATGAAAAACAATTTCTTACAAATAGGTGTAGGGTATTTATTTGACAAATTTTAATATCTATAAAACAGTAAAAATGAAAAAAAGAGCTTTAATTAGCGTATCAGACAAGACCAATCTTGTAGAGTTTGCCACATTTTTGGAGCAACACAATTATCAACTCATTTCTACGGGAGGCACATTTAAACATTTGAAGGAAGCTGGACTTTCTCCTATTCAGATAGATGAAGTTACAAAGTTCCCAGAAATGCTAGACGGTAGGGTAAAAACGCTACACCCAAAAGTACACGGAGGGCTTCTAGCCGTACGCTCTAACCCTGAACACATGAGTACTGTAAAGGACCACGGTATAGAGCTGATAGATATGGTAATAGTAAACCTCTACCCTTTCTTTGAGAATGTTAATAAAAACATTTCTTTAGACGAAAAGGTAGAGTTTATAGACATTGGTGGACCATCAATGCTTCGCTCGGCGGCTAAGAATTTTAATGCCGTTACCGTGGTTACCGATGTTAGGGACTATGCTAGAGTTCAAGCCGAAATTTCGGAAGCAGGCGATACAACTTTGGAAACCAGAAAAACATTAGCTGGAAAGGTATTTAACTTAACTTCGGCTTATGATGCTGCTATTTCTAAAATGCTTTTAGAGGAGGAATATCCAGAGTACCTTAATGCTTCGTATCAAAAGGTAGCCGATTTAAGATATGGCGAAAACCCTCATCAGTCAGCGGCTTACTATGTTTCTACTACCGAAAATGGAGCGATGAAAGATTTTGAACAATTAGGCGGTAAAGAACTTTCTTTTAACAATCTAAGAGATATGGATTTATGTTGGAAGGTGGTTAATGAGTTCAAAAATGAGAAAGCGTGTTGTGCCGTTAAGCATTCTACACCTTGTGGTGTTGCTATTGGAGAAACCGCTTTAGACACTTATAAAAAAGCATTTGAATGCGACCCTGTTTCCATCTTCGGAGGCATTGTAGCGATGAACTATAAGGTGGATAAAGACACAGCTGAAGAACTCAACAAAACTTTCCTAGAAATTGTAATGGCTACAGATTTTGATGCCGAAGCCCTAGAAGTATTGTCTAAAAAGAAAAATCTAAGAATTATCAAGATTAAAAATCCTATATCTGACAGCCAAGTGTGGGTGAAGATAGACGGTGGAATGTTGGTGCAAAACGCTGATGACCAATTCTCTGATGATATAAAAACGGTTACAAAAGTTCAGCCAACGGAAGAACAAACCAAGGCTCTGCTCTTTTCTCAAAGGATTGTGAAGTATGTAAAATCTAATGCCATCGTAGTTACCAACGGCACACAAGCCCTAGGCGTAGGCGGTGGACAAGTAAATAGAATATGGGCTACCCAACAAGCCATAGAACGAGCGAAAGAGAAATTTAGTGGAGATTTAGTTTTAGCTTCTGATGCTTTCTTCCCGTTTAGAGATGTGGTAGATACCTGTGCTAAAGAAGGTATAAAAGCCATTATACAACCTGGTGGAAGTATGAGAGATGACGAAAGCATACAAGCGGCTAATGAGCATAATATCCCAATGCTATTCACAGGAATGAGGCACTTTTTTCATTAAATAACAATTAACACTAAAAACGATAAGCATCAAATTTCTTTTGATGCTTATCATTTTATAAAAAGATGCTTATGTTTTTGGGATTTCATAAGCATCTTTTTAATTTGTGCTTTTGCCCATACTTTTGCTCAAACAGTAGAGCTTTTTTAACACCTTTATTCCTGTTTTTTTAACGGCGACCCACCAAAGACCATTTTTTAAATTATAACCATCTAGCCATTATCAATGCTCTACCGAGCAAAGGTAAGTTTAGGGACTAACCCCTTAGTGGCATTGGGAGCGAGCGATAGTTTCCAAATAGCAGGGAACTGTACTATGCCGAAGGCAAACCTAATCTTTGCTCTTGAACTTTTGATCCTTTTGTTTCAAGACAAAAGAACATAAGTATATACTTTATACCTTCTTTTCCTTGATGAAAAGAAGCAAAAATCAAGACTGTAACCCCTTTGGCTAAACCTCATTACTAAAGGCTAAAATCCCCAAAACTCGCTCCAATGCTCCTGCCAACTCCTTTGCTCAAACAGTGGGTATTTTTAACGCCTTTACTAACGAGGTTCTTAACGCCATCGGGCTTAGAGGTCATTCTATAATGTTATACAATAGTCGTCCTATTCTTAAAAGGCATTAAGTTGGTTTCAAGGCAAAAGGACAGATAACAAAAAGGACAGCTTATAAACTCTATGCCTATAAAAATTATTTTTATGCTTATTAAAAAAAATCCGATGCCTATAAGTTTTTGATTTTATAAGCATCGGTTTTTTAAAGGGGACTTAAGAGTTATCCTAAACCTTCTCGTAAGTGAGTGTCGCTAAGGTATCTTTTATTCCTTTGGCAGGAGTGAAAATCACTTTGGCTTGTTTAATGGCATTAGCAGTTACTTCTTTCTCCGTAGCTTTACCCTCGCTACTGAAGCTCACTCGCAGACTGCCCAATTCTCCTAAACGAACGATTTGTCCATTAGCTAAGGACGATTGCATCACATCTACTAAAGCGTAGAGTACCGCTCTGATGTCCGCTCCGCTTACCGTAGAGATTTTCTCTATGTCTTTGGTAAGATCGGTTAGGGTTTTCTCTCCACTCATATTAGGAGAAGCGTACCATTTTTTGTCGCCGCCACCGCTTACGCCGGGCTGACCTCTTTCGATTGCTTTAAATTTTACTGGCATAATTTCTACTTTTTATGATTTACAATAATTTATTTTGATGATAAAAATTCCTCACGATACCGATAGGCACCATGAGGAATAATTAAACTTATTTTACTAATAAGGCTTCTAGCTTCTGTAAACGAGCTTCAAAGTTTTCTTTTTGAGATTTCAACTCATTTTCTAATTCAGCAATTTTTGCATCTTTTACTTTTAAAGCTTTATCTTGCTCTATACTATGCAGATAAAGTTCTTCTATCTTCTCCACATTGGTGAGTTGAGTTGCCATAAGGTCTATATAACCTTGTTTTTTGATAGCCTCTGCAGATTGATACCCTGGCAAATGTCCATTAGCTTTTACAAAGTCTTCCACTTGGCTAAGGGTTTTAAAGCTATAATCTGCTTTAATGCTAGAAGTACCTGTGTAATACTTTTGGAACACATAGTCTGGGAAAATGGTGGCTCCGTTAACTCCTCTAAATGAAGACCCCAAAATAACACCTTCATCGGTAATTGATACAGGGTACTGTGTACGCTCTGTACCTGCTGAGTTTACTGCCAATTTTATAGAGTTGTTTGTAGTGTCTTCTATCCATTTGAAACTTGTTAGTGCATTGGTAGCATCTCCGATAATCAACTTTCCATCTGCATCTGCATATACTGGACGATTACCCAAGCCTTTTAACCCTCCGAAACGAACTTCCCCCTCATTAGTATAAATAGAGTAGTTCAACTTAGAACCTCTATTTACATCTTCTATGTATAAACCATACATATTATCTGGTGCAAAAGTACTCGGTAGAATATGCTGAAATCTAAACCCATATAAATTTTTAACCATTGCTATACCAAATGCTCTCACATAACTATTCACATTTGAGAAATCCTCTACCGAACTTTCTGCTTGAATATATCCTTTTGCATTAACTGTTCTCACATTTGTAGCTTTAGAGTTTTCAATAAGATTTGTGACAATAGATGCTCCCATAATTTCTTCTGTGGTAGAATTTTGTCTGTTAGTTGCTGAAGCATCCACACCAGTCAGAGTTGAAACTGCAGTAACTGGGGATTGAAATCCTGTTACAGTATGAGTATTACTAGATGTTGCAGTAAATTTTCCTGCTGTAATATTAGTAGCTGTGCCATAATTATGTGTAACCCCTTCAACACCAACTAAATTGGTAGTAGTAGACTTAGCAAAGTTTCTTCCTCTAAAAACAGCTCCTGTAACATTACTGGCAGTTACAGCGTGTACATCACTCCCTGCTACCGCCTCCCCTACAAAAGCAGAAATAGAACCTACCTTTGTATTTGAAAATACCTTTGCAGAAGCTGAAAAACCTTCAATACCGTTAATATTAGAAGTAACATCCATAGCATTGACCGAAGTAGATTTCCCAATATAAAACTTATTACCTGAAGCATTTCCTTGCCCTGCATGCTCCTCTTTAATTACAGAAAGATAATCTGAAAACTTATAAGTATTATAAATTCCAGAACTAGTTGGATTTCCTATGGTACTATTAAGTGGTAATCTAGAGGAATTAACTCCTGTATATAAAGGCACTTCTTGATTTGAGTATCCATACCTTCCCGATAATACCCATCTAGAATCCTCTCTTGATACTCCTCCTAAATTTAGTAACGCGTTTTTTTCTGAGTAAGAATAAACATCTCCTTTAGCATCAGCTGGTTTTAGATAAGTCTCTTGAACTCCATTATTATCTCTCTGAGCCCAAAGTTGGTCGTTAGCTTGGGTATCGCTTATCCTTATCCACTCTCCGTTTGCTACATTACCACTAGGGAAAGTTTGATTAGGGTTCTTAAAATAGTAGAAACCTCTAGTTAAGTTATTTCTAATTCCACCTTTACTAGCGTCTGTAGTAGGAGCGCCCTCTCCAGTATTATAAACAACCATTCCATCAAAGTAGTTTTTAAACTTACCTGGATTGATTGAATTTGTTTTAAACTCCCACGTTTTTAAATCCGTTGTTGGGAAATACAAGCCTTTTCCTACATTGTTATCAAAGTTGTTATACGCCGAGGCATCTAAAAATGGGTTTTCATTTCCTATTGATGTATCTAGTCCTGTATGTACTTTTATTTGTCCGTAAGCTATAGAACCTACTAATAAACTTGCTGCGATTATTTTATTTTTCATTTGTATTCTTTTTTAGTTCTACTTTACTTTTTGTGATTAATAACTTCCTCCTATAATGTACCATGTTGTTCCATCTGACATTAACAAATGTCCTTTTCCTGAATCTAGTGAACTAGAATTTTTAGGCTTATTCGTATTAAAGTAGCTAACTGAATTATTATACTGAACTCGTTGTGCATTTTAAATAATACTGATTTTTAGATGATTTAATTTTCTTTGGAAGATAAATTTATTGATATATTGAATAACCGTTGCGGCGGTTATTTTACTGATTATCCTTGTTTTAAAGCCTTCAAAAGTTTTAGCATAGTTTCTTTTAATCATAAATTGGTCGCAAAGTTGAGAGAAAAATGTCTCAATTCGTTTTCGCTTTTTCTTGTACAATGAAAATTGAGGAATATAATCTTTCTGATTACTTCTCATTGGTGTATCTAATTTAATATTAGCATAGTTAAATAAATCTATTTGAACTTTTGCTGATAAATAGCCTCTATCTCCAATTAAAGTACAGTTTCGCATTTGCTCACCACTATCTTTTAAATAGTGGATGTCGTGAACGGATGCAGGGCTTATATCAAAATTCTTAATCACACCATTTAAAGAACATACTGCGTGTAGTTTATAGCCATAGAAATATAATTTCTGTGAAGCACAATAACCATATGTTGGTGAAGAATAGGATTGCTCTTTACAAATTTTTGAACGAGTAGAACGAGCGTTTTCACAAACTTTCATTGGCATGCTATCAACGATAAAAATATCTTCAAACTCATTGAACTCCATCGAAATACGCTGTCTAATTTGCTCTGTTTGTAGGGATAGTCTTCGTTTTCGCTTATTGTAAACACTTCTTTCAATTTTGTTTATCAGAGAGTTTGGCAATTTTCTAAATAACTGTAATTCGCTATCAATACTCAAGTATTCAGCAGTAATATTAAGACTTATGACTTCTAAATCGCTCATTTTAGGTGTTCTTCTCTGATAACTAATCAGTTGATTTTCTGAAAAAAGTCCTAAAACTTCCAAAATTCTTTCATATATTTGCTCTATGTTGTTCATTTATACCGTTTTATAGCAAAAACAATATACTGATTTTCAGTCTAATAAACAACTCTTGTTTTTTTCATTTCATAATGCACAACGGGTTATACTGATTATTTACAGAGATAATTTTGTTAGTATAACTTGAGGGATCTGGTAACTTAATCTGATCTCCACTCGTTTGTACTAAAGCAAATGTATTAGGCTTTGCCCACTCTTCGGGAGTTATAGAAGTTACTTCTCTAATATTCCCAGTAATGGTATTTAAAGTTACTCCATTAGAGTTTCCTACTACTTTTTGCCACTTTTTATCGGTAGCATCATAGTAGTAGAACCCTTTGCCACTTACATTAGAAATGGTGGTGTTTGCTTCACCCGTTCCATCGGTAATATAAACTAGGGTAGATTCTGCCACACCTTCGCCCATTGCTTTAGCTCTTGCAGCGGTAACATTTGGGATTAAAATCCCCTCTTTAGTACTTCCACTTTTGTTAGCATCAGATATTTGAATCTCTAATGTTGCATTAGGATAAGGAGTATTGATACCCACTTTACCATTGTATTGTCCGTAAGCTACTAAGCCTAAACCTAAAAAGGCGAATACACTCAATTTTGTCGTTTTTGTTGTCATAAAATTTAATTTTAAAATTGTTGATATTTAAAGTTTATAGATATTGGATTTTAGACTTTAGATTTAAGGGTTGAGGTGATACTAGGTTCTAATATCTCACCTCTAAGTTCTAACCTAAAAAAACGCCTTCCCCCTCTAAACACACACAAAACGAGAGGAAAGGCTAATACAGAAAGAGCAAAATACTCCCCCTGAACACTAAAAGCACCTAACAAGAACGACCATGTTATGAGACAAAACAATGGTGCTTTTAGCATATATTTATGAAAGCTAAATTTAGAATAGAATAAACGCCAAAAACCCCCAACAAAAGTTGGCGGAACGATATTTTGTTTTAACGATAAAAGTTGAAATAATTTTCTAGATAATAGAACGCATATACACGAAACTATCTGTGTGTGTATTTACACAATTATTTGGAACTACCAAATTTTTGTGCAAGTTTTTTTTATTTTTTTGTATGTCACTGATAGTGTATCGCATAAATATAAGGCAAACTTATAACCTTTTAAGCAAGTATGCAAGTTTTAGCATAAGATTTTATGGGTTTATATATAAAAATTGGCTGAATCTTTTTGATTCAGCCGTGTTTTTATAAACCTTTATTTCTGCATAAAATACTTATAGTAAGAGCAACTTCCCATTAGAGATTTACTCGTTTCGGTATCGCTGTACTTTGTTTTCAATTCTGTGAAATAATTTCTGTAGTTCTGATTTTTAGTTTTGTCTAACTCTTGCTGAAATTTGTTTTGTTTTTCCTCCCAATTGGCATCACTATAATCCCAGTTTGGAGTTTGATTGGCTTCCCATCGGTAATATTTCCCTTGTTCAGCACTTGCCATTTGGAAGAGTATTCTGGCTTGAGTTTCTCTATCTGTACTTCTTTCTAAAGCCTTTTTATAGTAACTAATAGCAACATCAAAGTTATCTGATTTTAAACCTACATTAGTATTAGTATAAGGAAAGCTTTTATAATAGTATAGAGGCGTGTATAATTCAGTATCACTGAGGAAGGAATATTTACCACCATTGGTATTATCTATATCCATCACAAAGTAATGTCTGTAATAACCCAATATAGAGGTATTGTATAAAAAGTTCCCTAACAATTGGTTGGCGTGGGCAGCATTAATATCATTACTTTTAGCTATTTTGATAAGTTTTAATACTGCTTCTGCAAGTTCCTTTTTATTCATATTATTTTTAATGAATTTAAAGTCGGAGATAAAACTTTCTGCTTTCATTGACTCGCTTTCAGGGCTAGTATAACTCACCCAAACATTATGCCCAAAAACTAAAGAAGAAACATTGTTGTAACCGTTGTAGCCTTTAATTTTCATTCTTACCGGTGTATTACTTTGCAATGATCCATCTTCTGAAAATTGAAACTCGTATCTAGGAATACCTATAAAACCACTTGCTTTGGTGTAGTAATCTAAAGCTTTCTTAAAGTTAGCCGAACGCATCTCGTAATCTCCATAGAGTACATTTATGAAATTTTGAGTGTCTTCACCTGTATCTATATTTTTAGCGAGAATGCTATTTTCAAAAGCATTTTTGTTTTTTCGTTTGTAAAATGCTTCAATATCTCGAACTAGGTCTATATCCAAAATATCTTGCAAGCCTGAAAGTTTATTAGACATTAAGAAAGACTTAGCTCTCTCCCCTTGTAAGAAATATCTATTAGCTAAAATATCTGTAATAAAACCTGCCTCTGAGCTGCTATACCTATCTTCGGAAATAGCGGTTACCAAATCAGGGTAAGTTTTCATGATATGTTGCTCAAACTCGCTATCAATTCTTGGTTGAGAAAGAATATCGTTTAATAGTTTCATCTTATCAATTTGAGTAAGATATTCTTGGTTGCTGGTGTTTATATTTTGTAATAAGCTACTGCTAGACTTATAATCTTTTTGTAAAAATTTTATATAAGCCTCTGATATTACCCAAAACTCATCATCTGATTTAGTTTTAACTTTTTCTGTCAGTTTTTCTAGCTGTTCTATATAATCTTGCATTTTTTTGTTGTATTCCTCATCAGCTCCTGAAGAAGAAACTACAGGCAAACGGTTAGGGTGATTTAACAGCTCATCATCAGAAAGCCCTTTACTTTCTTCGGTAGTTAAAACTTTAGGTTCAGAACTTTCCATTCCAAAAAGGTTCTTAAAGAACGATACTATTTTATCCCAAAACGAAGCACTGGCCTTGTTCTCTGTCTTACTTACTGAAGGAGTTGTTTTAGAGGTACCTACTTTGGTTTCCTTCTCATTATAGTAGTAATATGGTAGAAAATACCTTTCTAGCTCATTGATGGCTCTAGCTTGAAGCACTTTTAAAGCCTCCGAATTAGGGTCTATCTCATAAATTTTCTCCATCATTGGGAGCGGATTATTAAACCCTTGATAGCCGAGAAGAAAATACGCCATGATCTTCTCTTTATCATTTTTAGCTCTGGAAAGCAGGTCTTCAAATGCCTTTTCGCTGGATAGTTTAATAGAAGTATAAGCCGTTTGTTTTCTAGAGTTTGAATTTATAAATACTTGGAAGAAGTTCCAGTTGGCTTCTTCTTTCTGTCCTAGCCCACTTTGTGCTCCCGCCATTTGTTCTAAAGCCATATAATAGATGGCGTTTTTTAGACCTAATGGCTCTACATAGGTAGAAAAGGCTTTTACGGCTTTATCATAATTTCTATTATAATGTTCAAAACGAACAATTTGATAGGCATACCTTAGTTTTATCTCTTTATTTGAGGTATTTTTATAAAAATTTATAAGGGTAGTAAGTGTATTTTCATAATCTAAAGTGGACGCGAGATTATAGATTTCGTCGTCATAATAGAAACTATAGGTATTGTCATCATCATTGGCAACTCGGTTAATTCTAAGGTTATTCAGTTTTTTAGCCTCAATGAGATAATCCAAACCTTCTCTATAATTCTGATAAGCAACTAATTTCTGAAAAATAGCCTGATTCTGACACCCATCTTTAAACGAAATAATATCTTGTAAGGGGAGCTTATAAACCAATGTTTTTACCTCATCGTAAGAAAGTTTATTGTTGAAAAAACTTTTCCAAAGTTGTAGATTATCATCAATGATAGTTATATTATCTGCTTCATAAAAAGGAGATGAAGATAAAAGAAACGGCGTATAAGACTTATCTCTGATGATAGTTTGCGTAAAGAGATTAAAGTAATCACCGTCTGGGTCTTCCCAAGCACAGGCTTTAGAATTTTGGTGAAGTAATAATATAACGCCTAATGAAATAACTGCTTTTTTCATTGTTTTAAAGTTTTCTGTTTTTAATAAATTGACTATCCAAATGATAGTAGATAATATGATAATGTTTTAATTTTTGGTCTAAAAATGTTTTAACTTCAGTCAGTTGTTCCTCTGAGATTTCCTCTACTCTAACGATAAAACCTTTATTTAAAAAATATCCGAAGTAGAAACCATCTTCTAATATCACTGCTTCGGTGTCTGATATTTTCTTAAATTTATCATTGCTTAAATCGCTAATATTTAAAGCATTGATTAGCTTATGCTTACCCACATGATTGGTAACTATGCCCCAAGAATAAATTGGTAAGGCTACATCTATATTTTTGATGGGATATTGGTCTAAGGAAGCAAGATAATTTTTAAGTAAATCTACCTCTAAGATAGAGTTTTTACCATCGTTATCTAAAGGTGATGAGGTAGAATAACACATCAAATAAACTTTATCTACAGGCGGAATGCCCATTTTCTTCTTATATTTAACTTGATTCAAACGAAGCGTAGATGATACTTTTTTTGAAGAGACCTTTTTCAGCTCCTTTAAAAAGAGGAAAAAATCTTCACGAGTGGTTTCTATCCAATCACAGTCTATTTGTATTTCCGCAAATGCCCTTTCCTTCAAGCCTAGACTCTTTTGTATCCTTAAAATATTATCAAAAGTAACTTGTGCCATTTGAGCAATCTCTTCTTTGGATATATTGAAAAAAGCTCTGTTGGTAATAAATACTGTAGGTACAAATTGTTTTTCTGCATCTAGTAGATGAGCATTACCACTAATAGGAGCTAGAATTTCCACTTTTTGCTCCTCTTTGTCTATATCAAAAAAACGAATGTAAAGTGTATCTAATGAAGCCTTTTGCAATGCTTCTTTTTCTTTTTCGTCTAACTTAAAATGGGATTTCCAATAATAAAAAGAATATTTATGCTCTGTGCTCTTTTGGCAAGATACAAGCAAAGCGAATAACAATAGGAAAATAATCTTCACTTTCATAAAGTACAAATATAACCAAAATCTATTATGCCTAACTCAATTATGATAAATAACCAAACCAATTGATTTTATATATCGCTGTATGTTAGAAAAGAGATTCCTTTTTCTCTTTAGTATTTTTTAACTTTGCAAAAAAATAGATTTATGCTCATACTTTCATCTCCAGCTAAGTTAATGAATGTCTCATTAAAATCAGATATGCTAAAACCTACCGAACCTCAGTTCATAGAAGATTCGGCGTTTATACAGTCATTTTTGAAAGAAAAAACGCCACAATACCTTTCTGATTTAATGGAAATTTCTTCCAAATTGGCAGATGAAAACTGGGAAAGAAACCAAAATTGGAGTGCCTCGCCTTCGGAAGAGGAGTCTAATGCCGCCCTCTATACTTTTACAGGTGAGGTTTATCGTGGGTTAGACGCTCCTACTCTAGATAAAAAAGCCGTAGATTATCTCCAAAAACATTATAGAATACTCTCAGGATTGTATGGTTTATTAAAACCTTCGGATAGGATTATGCTGTATCGTTTAGAAATGGGGCGTCCGTTCCAGTTTGATAAGTATAAAAATTTATATTCTTTTTGGAAGTCCAAAATTACAACGGTTCTTAACGAAGAATTAAAGGAAAACGATATTCTCCTAAATCTTGCCAGTACAGAATACTTTAAATCAGTAGATACCAAAAAACTAAAAGCGAAGGCTATAGATGTTAAATTCTACGAATACAAGGACGGTAAACTAAAAACCATCGTGGTTTATACCAAACACGCCAGAGGGCTTCTCATTCGTTTTTGTGCCGAAACCAATGCCAAAACTTTAGATGATATTAAAGCCTTTAATTATGAAGGTTATCTTATAGACGAAGAACGCTCCAAAGACAATCAACTGGTATTTGTGAGGTAATGAAGCTGCTAGAATTACATTCTATTTTTAAACAAGAACTTTCAGAGATTTATGATAGTTCCGAGATTTCTTGTTTGTGGGAAATTTTTGGAGAACATTATCTAGGTTTAGACAAAATAGGACTACGACAATCCGAAAACACTGAATTCCCAGCTCAACAAATAACACAATATACCGAAGCCATCAACCAACTAAAAAGCGGTAAGCCTTACCAACAAATTTTAGGTGAAGCTGACTTTTTTGGTATGAAGTTTTGCGTGAATCAACATGTGCTTATTCCTCGTCCAGAAACAGAGGAACTGCTAGACTACGCCATCAAAACCATTTCAAAAGAGTTTTCCCAAACAGAGATTAAAATTTTAGATATAGGCACAGGTTCTGGAGTAATCCCTATTGTGTTGAAAAAACATTTTCCGAATGCTAGAATAACTTCCATAGATTTTTCTAAAGAAGCCTTAGTCATCGCTAAAAAAAATGCCGAAAGGCATCACACTGAGATTGAGTTTATACTCGATGATTACCTCAATTATAAATTGCCAACTCATTATGATGTGATTATTTCTAATCCGCCATACATAGGTATCGAGGAAGTTTCTGAAATTTCGGATACTGTAAAGAATTTTGAGCCTCATTTAGCTCTTTTTTCTCCTTGTGCCGACCCTTTAGTATTTTACCGAAAAATAGCAACAGACGCCAAGCATCATCTTAACAACGGAGGATTTTTATTTTTAGAAATAAACCAAAAACTAGGAGCGGAAACTTTAGCTTTGTATAAATATTTCAGTGATGCTCAACTCATCAAAGATTTATCTAATAATGACAGAATGATTATAGTAAAAAAATGAAGCCAGAACTAACCAACAACCTAGAAGATTTAGAAAAGATATTTCAATATTTAGCTCAATTCTTGACTGAAGAACGCCTGCAAAAAATCAACCATTATGCAGAGGAAAGTTCGGATTTCATTTTACCTGTGATGGAAGATGTTTACCAATATCGCAATGCTGCTGCAATTGTGAGAAGTGTAGAAGCATGTGCCTTCCATAAGGTAGTGGCTTTAGAAAAAGATAATGTTTTTGACCCAAACCTCAGCGTTACCAAAGGTGCAGATACTTGGGTAGAAGTAGAAAAAATGCCTAGAAATAAGGCTTCCCTAGAGAAGATAAAAGAGCGAGGTTATAAAATAGTGGCTGTTTCGCCCGAAAATAATGCTACGATGCTCCCAGATTATAAGGTAGAAACGCCCATTGCTCTAGTTTTTGGCACCGAATGGGAAGGCATTTCTGATGAATTACTAGACTTTGCAGACGAAACTTTAGCAATACCAATGTATGGCTTTACTAAGAGTTTTAATGTTTCTGTGGCGGCAGCGATATGTATGTACGAACTCAAGCAAAAACTTCTTAATTCTACCATAGACTACAAACTTAGCCTCGATAAAAAATGGCATACCAAAATAAGATGGGCGGTAAATTCTATAAGAAGCGGAGAAGAAATTTACCACAAATTTTTACGAGAAAACTTTAACAATCCATAAGCCACAGCACTTATTCGGAAGAATGCTAAATTTTCCTTATTTTTGCCACTCAAAATAAAGCGATTATGTTCAATAGTTTACAAGATAAATTAGATAAGGCTCTTCATAACCTTTCGGGAAGAGGTAAAATTACAGAAATCAATGTAGCTGAAACGGTTAAAGAAATTCGCCGTGCCTTAGTAGATGCCGATGTAAATTATAAGGTAGCTAAAGACCTTACCAAACGAGTACAAGAGAAAGCCTTAGGACAAGATGTACTTACCAGTTTAACCCCAGGGCAGTTAATGACCAAAATAGTACACGATGAGTTGGTGGAACTAATGGGTGGTTCTCAAGAAGGTATCAACCTTTCAGGGAAACCTACAGTTATCCTAATTGCAGGGCTTCAAGGATCTGGTAAAACTACTTTCTCTGGAAAATTAGCTAACTATCTAAAGAAAAAAAGAGCTAAAAATCCGCTTTTGGTAGCGTGTGATGTTTATCGTCCTGCTGCGATAGACCAGCTAAAAGTATTAGGAAGTCAAATAGGAATTCCGGTATATACCGAAGAAGAAAATAAAAACCCTTCTACCATAGCAGAAAATGCCGTTAATTTTGCTAAAGCTAACAAGCACGATGTGGTTATTGTGGATACCGCAGGTCGTCTAGCGATAGATGAACAAATGATGAACGAAATAAAATCAGTTCATTATTTCATCAAGCCTACGGAAACCTTATTCGTTGTGGACTCTATGACGGGGCAAGATGCTGTAAATACAGCTAAAGCCTTTAATGATGCTTTAAACTTTGATGGTGTTGTCCTTACAAAATTAGATGGGGATACCCGCGGTGGTGCGGCTCTTACTATTCGTTCCGTAGTTAATAAGCCAATTAAGTTTATTTCCACAGGAGAAAAAATGGAAGCTTTAGACCTTTTCTATCCTGAAAGAATGGCAGACCGTATCTTAGGTATGGGTGATGTAGTGTCTTTAGTGGAAAGAGCTCAAGAACAGTTTGACGAAGAGGAAGCTAAAAAACTACAGAAGAAAATCGCTAAAAATGAATTTGGTTTTGATGATTTCTTGAAGCAAATTCAACAGATTAAAAAAATGGGTAATATGAAAGACCTTCTTGGTATGTTACCAGGTGTAGGCAAAGCTATTAAAGATGTGGATATAGATGACAACTCATTTAAACACATAGAGGCTATTATCCATTCTATGACTCCAGAAGAAAGAAGAAGACCTAGCATTATAGATGTTAATAGAAAGAAAAGAATAGCCAAAGGAAGTGGTAGAAAACTAGAAGAAGTCAACCAACTTATGAAACAGTTTGACCAAATGGGTAAAATGATGAAGATGATGCAAGGACCTCAAGGCAAACAGCTTATGGCAATGATGGGCAAAATGGGAGGCGGTATGCCTGGTATGGGAGGCTTGTTCGGAAGATAGCAGAATAAAATAAAAATATAAACCGAGAGAAATTTTCTCTCGGTTTTTTTATATAAAAGATTAAATAGCGTCTGTTTATTTAATATTCCGAAATACATACAACATTTCTGTGGCTATTTGTAAGTTTCTTTCAGCGTAAACAGAAGTTTGTTTAGATGTATTATCAGAAATTTTAGGGTCTTCATAAGTTATGGAAAATCGTTTTTCTGTACCTAGAACAGAAGGACAATTGTTATCCGCTTGAGAACAAGCCATAACAGCAACAAAATTTTCCTTAGGGTTAAAAAGATGGTCTATAGTTTTGGAAAATCCAATAATAGGCATCTCGTTACCCGAGTATTTTATAGCATAGATAGGATTGCTTTCATCTTTCGACAATGTCTCTATGGAAAAACCTACATTACGAAGAGTATCTACTATTTTAGGGAATAGAGCCGTAGCTTCTGTTCCTGCGGAGTAACACTCTATATTATAAACTCCAAAGTAATAAGCCATAGTCTTTGCCCATATTTGACAAAGATGACTTCTGCGAGAGTTATGTGTGCAAATAAAATTAAGTCTAATAGGCTTCCCCTTACTTTGCTTTTCTGTAATGAAGTCTATAATTTTCCTCCTATCTTTGGAAATAGAATCTACCTCTAATTGTTCTATAAACCACTGAACATTAGATAATAAAACATCTTTATTCATTTTTAGCAACATCCTGAATTAGGGTCACAGCAATTAGTTTTATTCTGAAGCTCTGAAAGTTTTAATTTAGGCTTTTCAGTAGGGATTCCACACTTATCAGGAGCTAGACAATCCGTCTGTTTAGTTGTGAGAACAAAATGCTTTCCTCTAAAATCTAAACCAAACTTCTGAATGCTCTCCCCTTGATACTCTACTTCTATCTCCGCATCAGTAAGATGTAATTGTTTTTCGGAAAGAGTAATAATATGTCTAATAGTTTTTCAGGAGTTAGTCTATGGTCATAATCTGTTGCCGTCCACAGCTGAAAGTTTACCCATTTTTCTTTTCTTATTGTTCCACCACAATCTATAAAATCTTTGGTAATTTGACCTACCTCTGTAATATGAAAATGTGGCGGAATAAAATCTCCATTAGGTATTTGAAAATCAATTCTGTCTAGTGTAGCTAGTACTTTTTTAAATTCTGATAATTTCATAATAATTTAATTTTAGTTAATCGCGAATAAACGATAATTGTTATATATTTTTTTATCAATCACAACAAGAGGATTGAATTTTTTTATCAAAAAAATTCAAGAATAAAGATTTGGCAAGATTCCATGTTTCTTCATCTATACAATATTTTATTTTTGGAGGATTAAGTTCTCCTTTTATAAGTCCTACCCTTTTCAGTTCTTTAAGGTGTTGAGAAATAGTAGATTGTGCTAATGGGAATATATCCACCAAGTCTCCTGTAAAACAAGAATTTTGTTGTTCTAAATAAGATAAGATAGCGATACGAGTAGGATGAGCCAAAGCTTTCGCAAAGTCGGCTAGTAATTCTACATCTCCCGTATAATCAATAGGTTCTAAATTTCTTTTCATAAGTTCATCGCAAATATACGATTGTTTTTTAGACTGACAAGAAATTAGATTTATTTTTTACTATTATTTTATGTCTACTACATAAATACATATATCATATCTTCAATTATTATAAAAAAAGAGAGATGATATAGTTAAAATCATCTCTCTCTTTTTTTAAAGTCTAAATCAGTTTCTATCTATTAAATTCACTAATAAAATGTAGCTTTACATTAGGGAATTTCTCTTGCGTCATTGTAATTGTAAATGAAGAATCTGCTAAGAAAACCAACTGATTATATTTATCCCTAGCTAAAAAGCGTTGTTTTAGCCTTGCAAATTCTTGGAACTCTGCCGACTTCTCATCAGCCTCAACCCAACATGCCTTATGTATACTTATAGGTTCATAAGAACATTTGGCTCCATACTCGTGTTCTAATCGATATTGGATAACTTCATACTGTAACGCTCCTACTGTACCGATAATTTTTCTTCCGTTCATTTCTAAAGTAAATAGCTGTGCCACACCTTCGTCCATCAATTGGTCTATACCTTTAGCCAGTTGTTTTGCTTTAAGTGGGTCGTTATTATTTATATATCGGAAGTGTTCTGGAGAGAAGCTTGGTATGCCTCTAAAGTTAAGTTTTTCTCCTGCCGTTAAAGTATCTCCAATACGGAAGTTACCCGTATCGTGCAAACCTACAATATCTCCTGGATAACTCTCATCTACCACTTCTTTTTTATCTGCAAAGAACGCATTAGGAGAAGAAAACTTCATCTTTTTATTTTCTCTTACCAAAAGATAATTTTCATTTCTTTTGAATGTTCCCGAAACAATCTTTACGAAGGCTAAACGGTCTCTGTGCTTAGGGTCCATATTCGCATGGATTTTAAATACAAATCCTGTAAAGTTTTTCTCCTCTGGCTTTACCACCCTCACATCAGACTCTTTAGGCTGCGGCATTGGAGCTATATCTATAAAGGCATCTAGGAGTTCTCTTACTCCAAAATTGTTAAGTGCAGAACCAAAAAACACAGGTTGCTGTTCTCCTTTCATATAAAGCTCTCTATCAAATTCAGGATAAACAGATTCTATAAGCTCCAACTCTTCTCTTAAAGTTTCTGCTGCTTTTGCACCTATCGCATCGTCTATTGCTTTATCTTGAATATCATCAAAAGTAATACTCTCGCCTACTTTTTGTTTTTTTTCCTCTAAAAACAGTTGGATATTTTTCTCCCAAATATTATAAATCCCTTGAAACTGAGCTCCCATACCTATTGGCAAAGAAAGAGGCACTACACTAAGTCCTAACTTCTGCTCAACCTCATCTAGCAAATCAAAGGCATCTTTACCCTCTCTATCCAATTTATTGATAAATACCAACATTGGGATATTTCTCATACGGCATACCTGAACTAGTTTCTCCGTTTGCTCTTCTACCCCTTTAGCTACATCTATCACAACGATTACAGAATCTACCGCTGTAAGAGTTCTATAAGTATCCTCTGCGAAGTCTTTGTGACCTGGTGTATCTAGTATGTTTATTTTGTGATTTCTGTATTCAAATGCTAGTACCGAAGTCGCTACCGATATACCTCTTTGGCGTTCTATCTCCATAAAGTCCGAAGTAGCTCCTTTCTTTATTTTGTTTGATTTTACGGCTCCTGCTTCCTGTATCGCCCCACCAAATAAAAGTAATTTTTCAGTAAGCGTAGTTTTACCCGCATCGGGGTGAGAGATAATCCCAAAGGTTTTTCTTTTTGCAATTTCTTTTTCTAAAGACATTAGTAAACTGTTTTTTGAGACTGCAAAAATCGGTATAATTTTTTGATTAGAAAAACACCTGTCTCAATTTAGTCTTTTAATCTTTCTCCGCAGATTTTACAATATCTAGCATCATCATCATTACTAGAGTTTCCACAGCGTTCACAATCGTTATCCTTTTTCGTTCTTAACTTCATTTCGGAAGTTACAATTCCTGTAGGAACTGCTATAATGCTATAACCACAAAGCATCAAAATAACCGATAAAAACTTACCTAAAGGAGTTACAGGCGATATATCTCCATAACCTACCGTAGTCAAAGTAACCACCGCCCAATAAATACAAGTAGGAATATCCACAAAACCGTTTTCGCCCCCTTCTATCACATACATTACAGAACCTAACAATACCACTATAATGATAATAAATAGCATAAATATGTATATCTTACGAGAGCTTTTCCTAAGTGCTTGCACAATATATTGTCCGTCGTGCATATAATCCATCAAATTAAGTATCCTGAAAACCCTTAACATTCTTAGCAGTCGGATAATCATAAAGAACTTAGTCTGTGGGAAAAACAAGCTCAAAAAGAATGGTATCATCGATAAGAAATCAATAATACCCATAAAGCTAAAAATATAGTCTTTTTTATTTTTGACAATTACAATTCTCAAGATATATTCTATCGTAAAGAAGATAGAAATAGTCCATTCAATAGCTAAAAGAAGATGATGATATTGCTTATCTACAGGTCTTAAACTTTCCGAAACAACGGTAAGTGTACTAATTAAAATAAGGATAAGAAGTACAATATCAAAAAGTTTTCCCAAAGGGGTATCTGCCCCATAGATAATGCGAAATAGCTCTTTCTTCCAACCTTTTTCTGGAACGAGATTATGCTCTTTTTTTATTCTGACCCTATGTATCATAGCCGCTGCGAAAATAACAAATAAATAATAAATTCTTATTTTCGTGGAAAAATAATTCAGTTTTTAAATGAAAATAAAAGAACTAGTAGCAGAACTTAATCGCCTCGTACCCTTCGCACAAGCAGAAAATTTTGACAATGTAGGTCTTCTTTGTGGAAACCCAAAAAGAGAAGTTACAGGCGTTCTTATCTCTCACGATACACTAGAACACATTGTAGATGAAGCCATTGAGAAAAACACCAATGTTATTTTATCATTTCACCCCATTATATTCTCTGGCTTAAAAAGTATCACAGGCAAAAACTATGTGGAAAGAAGTGTGATGAAAGCCCTAGAAAACAAAATTGCCATTATTGCCATACACACCGCTCTGGATAACGATTTTATGGGCGTTAATCATAGAATTGGAAAAGAACTAGGATTAAAGAACCTTAAAACTTTAATGCCTAAGAATCATGATTTGCAACAGCTTTCCGTCTATGTACCTAAAGACTACGAAGAGAAAGTAAAAGAGGCTTTATTCTCGGCTGGAGCAGGAAGCATTGGCTTTTATAACGAGTGTAGTTTTAATATCAAAGGAACAGGCACCTTTAAACCCCAAGAAGGTTCTCAACCATTTATAGGACAACAAGGCACAAGGGAAAGCGTAGAGGAAACTTTAATCTCCGTTATTTTTGAAAAGTATAAAAAGAACGCCATCATTTCAGCGATGAAAACAGCTCACCCATACGAAGAAGTGGCTTATCAAATCTATAACCTTGAAAATGAAAATCAATATCTAGGCTTAGGTCAATATGGTGAGTTTGAAACCGAAATCTCCGAAGAAGACTTTTTAAATTTAGTAAAGAAAACTTTTGGATTACAAGTCATTAGACACAGCCAAAAACTCAATAAACCTATCCGAAAAGTAGCAATGCTAGGCGGAAGCGGTGCTGATGGTATTAAAGCCGCACTTGCCAACAGATGTGATGCTTATCTAACGGCTGACCTTAAATACCACGACTTTTTCCAAGCGGAAAATCAATTATTGTTATGCGATATAGGACACTTTGAGTCTGAACAATTTATCATACAACAATTATTTGAACTTTTATCAGAAAATTTTACTAAATTTGCAACCTTGAAAACCACTCAAAGTACTAACCCTGTAAATTACTTTATATAAAGATATGGCTAAGAAAACAAACGACATTTCTGTAGAAGAGAAACTAAGAGCATTGTATGATTTACAATTTATAGACTCTCGTTTAGACGAAATTAGAAATACAAGAGGTGAACTTCCTATTGAAGTAGAAGATTTGGAGATAGAAATAGAAGGTTTAGGAAAAAGAGCCGAAAAGTTTGCTACCGAAATTAAAGAGCAAGAAGTTGAAATAAAAAATAAAAAAGAACTCATCTCTCACGCACAAGGGCTTATAGAGAAATATAAATCTCAACAAGACAATGTGAGAAACAACAAAGAGTTTGAAGCTCTAGCTAAAGAAATAGAATATCAGGAACTAGAAATCCAATTAGCGGAGAAGAAGATTAAAGAGTTTGGTGCTAAAAAAGACCACAAAACAGAATCTTTAAACAATCTAGAAGCTAAGATTGAAGAGTTACAAAACCACCTTACTTTTAAAAAGAACGAACTAGAAAGCCTTATCGCAGAAACTCAAAAAGAAGAAGAGTTTTTACTAGAAAAATCTCAAGAGTTCGCAGATAAGATAGACCAAAGGCTTCTAGCATCTTACCAAAGAATTAGAAAAGGGTCATCTAACGGTCTTGCAGTGGTAGGTATAGAGAGAGGAGCTCCTAAAGGGTCTTACTTTACTATCCCTCCACAGAAGCAGATGGAAATTGCTCAAAGAAAAAAGATTATTATAGATGAACATTCTGGTAAAATCTTAGTAGATGACGATTTGGTGATTGAAGAAACAGAAAAAATGAAGGAAATAATCAAATTCTAAGAAAATAAATCTTATCTATCCGCTCTTTTAGGGCGGATTTTTTTATTTTTGGGCTTTACTTAACCTATAATGCTTAATTTATGATAAACTTAAAACAAAAAATGCTGGCTGTGGCGACCAGTCTCCCGATGCTCATCAGTGCTCAAAACCTTATGACACCAGAGAAATTGTGGACGCTCAAAAGAATGAGCGTTCAAGTAGTTGCTCCAGACCAATCGGGGTTAATCTATAAAGTAGGACAAACCGACTTAAAGACAGAAAAAACCAATTCCGAAAACTACTTTCTCAATTTAAAAAACAATCTTTCGTCTAAAGTTAATTTTAACGGAAAAAACATCTTCCAATGGGATAAGAATGGTATCTATGCCACGGAAGGTAAGCAGATATTCCTTTCAAAAGACCAAGGTAAAACGTGGAGTTCGTTCTATACTCTACCTGATGATGCCGATAATGTTATCGTCTCTCCTAATGGAAAAAAGATAGCTTACAGTAAAGAAGTGCTTGTAGAAAAGGTGCTTGGTAAAGAAAAATATAATGATGTACCTAATACAACAGCTCATGTTTACTCTGACCTAAACCACCGCCATTGGGATTACTTTAACCAAGGAAGATACAACCATATTTTTGTGATAGATTTGGACAAAAATAGCTCTCCTAAAGATTTACTAGAAGGTAAAAAGTGGGACAGTCCACAAAGACCTTTTGGAGGAGCAGAAGATTTTGTATTCAGCCCTGATTCCTCTCAATTATTATTTGTAATGAAGCCTTTGGAAGGAGCGGAATATGCCAAATCTACCAATACAGATATTTTCTCTTATCATTTTGATAGTGAAACTATAAAGAATCTTACGGAAGCAAATAAGGGCTATGATGTAAGCCCTAAGTTCAGCCCTGATGGCAATTATCTTACTTGGTTAAGTATGGCAAGGGACGGCTATGAGGCAGATAAAAACGACCTCAAAATAATGGATTGGAAAACAGGAGTAATAACCAACCTTACCAAAGATTGGGACGAGTCTGTTACTGGAGATTTCTTTTGGAGCCAAAACAATCAGTTGCTTTACTTTACAGCAGCTTACAGAGGTACTAAACAGCTTTTTAGCATCAGTCCTAAATCTAAAAAGGTAACTAAAATCACAGAAGGAACTTTTGATGTAAACGATATTATCACAGAAACCAAAAACCAACTTTTAGTTACTAGAACAGACATCAACCACAACGCCGACTTATTCTCCGTAAACACCAAAAGCGGAGCAATGAAGCAAGTTACCGAAGTTAATAAAGAGATGTACCAAAACATCGCCACTTCTAAATCTGAACTTAGAATGGTAAAAACTTCGGACGGCAAAGAGATGGGCGTATGGTTCCACTACCCACCTAACTTCGACCCTAACAAAAAATATCCTGCACTACTCTATTGTCAGGGAGGTCCGCAGTCTGCATTAACGCAATATTTCTCGCTTAGATGGAACTTTGCACTAATGACGGCTAACGGCTATATCGTTATCGCTCCTAACAGAAGAGGTATGCAAGGCTGGGGTGTAGAATGGAACGAAGCTATTTCTAAAGATTGGGGCGGACAACCTATGAGAGATTATCTTTCTGCTACAGATTACGCTAAAACACTTCCGTTTGTAGATGGGGACAGGATAGCTGCCGTAGGGGCTAGTTATGGTGGTTACAGTGTATTTATGTTGGCAGGGATACACCAAAACAGATTTAAGACCTTTATTTCTCACAATGGTCTATTTGATATGAAATCGTGGTATCTTAATACTGAGGAACTTTGGTTTGCGAACTGGGATTTGGGTGGTTCTCCTTACGACAACCCTCTACCAAGAGCTTATACAGAGTTTAATCCGAGTAACTATGTACAAAATTGGAACAAGCCTATGATGATTATACAAGGGCACAAAGATTACCGAGTGCCTTATGAGCAAGGACAAGGCGCCTTTCAAGCGGCAAGACTAAAAGGACTAAAAGCCAAACTACTCTACTACCCTAACGAAAACCATTGGGTGCTAAAACCTCACAACGGTCTGGTATGGCAGAGAGAGTTCTTTGATTGGTTAAAAGAAACGCTTTAAGGATACTAACATAGGATATAATAAAAAGGATAGGTTTATAAACCTATCCTTTATTGTTTTTAATCAACTGAATTAAAAGTGTTTTACATTAAATATCAAACCTTTATTTTGGAGGAAAGAGGCTTTGCGAGATGCGGGCTACTACAACCATAAGTGGAGAGGAGAACCGAACGCTAGCAAAAACATTTTCCATTTTTTAAAATTACGAAAAACTAAAAAATGGAAAAGTTTTTTGCGGATATTTTCTAGAATATTTCTGAGATTTCCTTCACCCCCGCATCTTGCAAAACCCATGTTGTCTACAGTTTTTTTAATTCCAAATGTTTGCAGTTTTTGCGTCATAAGTATTGACTTTACACTGAAATTTGTCTGTAATACTTAAAATGTGATTATAATCTTGTTCGGAATAAACTCCGATATGAACACTATGTAGTTTTTCTCCGCTTCTTTTACCTCTTTTTGCAGCAATGTTTATTGCTTCAATAATATGCTCATCGTATTCTCCAAAATTAAAACCAAAGGTTACTAATGAACCTTCTATATTCATTAATTTTTCTAAACAAAAATTTAGATATTTATTATGTGTAATTTGATTCAATTTTTGATTTCCATCACCCGCTGTAACAAAAACAGGATATTCGCCTTTAGTAATTCTTTCTTTTACATTTTCTAATAAATAATGTTCATTATCATATTGAACTTTTACAACATTAATTCCGTCATCAAATATTGGTAAACTTCCATGTAAATAGAAAACATTTTGTTCCTTGCTATATTTTCCCCATCTCAGCTCTGAATAATCTAACTCATCATTTTCTTCTTTCTTGTGATATAAATCTGTTTCCAAATCTCTACCAAATCCATCAATAATATGCTTTGATTCATTTCTCATCAATATCCAATAAAACAATAAGTCATAGTTTGTTGAAAATACAAATCCTTCTTTTGATAAGTATTCTTCCAGAAATTTGATACATGCTTTACTTTTATTTTCGGGGACTTCAAAAGCATGATATGGGTGCAATTTAGTAACTGCATCTATTAGACTTTTTTTGAGTTCAGAAATAACTACATTTATTTTCTCTTGTGTTTTTTCATCGTCACTAAAGATATGGGCTACTTTTGAAAAAGTTTCAAGTTGTCTCATAATTAATTCAAAATTTGTGGTGTTCAAAGTTTTGAATAATCCTTTAACCGCATCATTACCGTTATCTTCTATAAATTTACTTAGTGCATTATATGAAAAAATAGAATGGTCGTATGCAATACTAAAACCATTTCCGAAAAGTAAATGCTTTTTTCTTTTCTTTTTTTCTAATTGGTCTAAAATTTCGCTGTAAGTAGGTAAATCTTTATAATTCATAATTACTAATTTTTTAAGATTATGAAATTAAAGAACGCAAAATTATGCCCAAAGTAAAAAATTTGAAAAATTGAAAATATAGTAGACTTTTTGTCTTGTTTTAAATCTGAAAACGAGATTGTTGCGACATTTTTTCATAAAATTACAGGCAACAATTCTGTTTATGCAAAAAAATCTTAAGCTATCTCAAAAATACGGCTTTCTTCATTGATGTTTTTTACTACGGCTTCCGTTCGTTCTTTATGGGTATCTGTAATAAATATCTGTCCGAAATGTTCTTTGTTCACCAATTCTATAAGTTGAGCCACACGGCGGTCGTCCAGCTTATCAAATATATCGTCTAGTAACAACAGAGGCGTCTTCCCTGTAATTTCTTTAATACGGTTGATTTGAGCCAACTTTAACGCAATTAAAAACGACTTCTGCTGCCCCTGGGAACCAATTTTCTTTATCAAATCCCCACTCATCTCAAAGCGAAGTTCGTCTTTATGAATTCCTTTAGAAGTGTAGGTCAGCACTCGGTCTTTTTCTACATTTTGAGATAGGACTTCTGCCATTGTTTGCTCTTCCAAATCCGATTGGTAAACAATATCCACCTCCTCTTTACCATTAGAAATCATATTATAAAAATGCAAAAAAGTAGGCAGTAGCTGTGTGATAAATAGGCTCCTCTTTTCAAAAATCACCCCTGCATATTGGCACAAAGGCTCATCATAAATCTCTAGCGAATCTTTATCAAAATATCTATTTTTAGCGAAAGACTTTAGTAAGGCATTTCTTTGTTTAAGTGCTTTTTGGTATTGCATAATAGAGTGCAAATACTCTGCATCTACCTGCGAAATCATCGCATCTAAAAATCGTCTTCTGCTCTCCCCAGAATCAGAGATAAGATTGGTATCATAGGGAGAAATCATCACACTTGGCAAAAACCCAATATGGTCTGACAAACGAGCGTAAGACTTATCGTTCTTCTTTACCAATTTTTTAGCGTCTTTGCTTTGGATAATTTTTAATATCGTTTCTTTTTCGCCATCATCTACCACCGCCTCTAAAGTAAAGAAGTCTTCCCCCGTCAAAATATTATTAACATCAGAATTCCCTAGAAAACTTTTACCTACGGACAAATAGTGCAAAGCGTCTAAAATATTGGTCTTCCCTGCCCCATTATTCCCTACGAAACTATTGATTTCGGAGGAAAAATCAAACACTCGCTCTTGATGATTTTTGAAATTTGTTAAATATAATTTTTTGATAATCATTACTGAAAAATTGGTCAAAAATACTCCAATAAAATCAGAAATAAAAGCGGAAGCCCACAACAAGTTTCTACCCATAGAGAAAAATACCAATCGGGCTTACTTTCAGACGCACCATACACCAAAGCTAAAGCTACCACAATAGCTCCACCAAACGCCACCGCATAAAGTGTATTAAAATAAATAAACGATAGCCCTCCGCTAAAAATAAGTAAAACATAAGCCAGCCTTTTAGTCGCCGCCACGCCTATAAACTTAGGGAATGTTATCACTTTATCGCTGGATTTATCTCGTATATCAAAAGGTAACACCAATGCCGAAACATAAAGAAAACTCACCCAAAAAATAGCTCCATCTATTTTAGGTAAAAATAGCCAAGCACTTACCAAAGCCCAACTCAACCCCACATAAAATATCTTTAGTAATGGTATTTTTCGGACAAAAGTATTCAAAAAACGAGAGTTATAAGCCAACCCTAACAATAAAATCGTAAGCCATTTCAGTAAAATATCAACATTATAAAAAGACAAAATCAGCATTATGCCGAGTGCAAAACTAACTGTATTAACTACTAATATTCTACCAATGATTGGCTTTCTATATTGATATTTAGTATATAGATAACCATTAAAATAAGTGAGAAAAACCAAACTCAATAGCTCAACTGAAATCTGAACTTTGGTATTATTGACAAAAAAGACAGTCAGAGCCGTCCCCATTACGGAAACATAAATCTGACTGTCTATAATATATTTTTTTAATTGTGTAAAAATGATTTTACTCTTAGTTTTTGGAGTTCAGTTTTTTATATTTAAACCACGCCGCTAAAGAAATGGTAATCATACTCGCCCCTGTAATATAAACCCACGCTGGTACAGGGATAGGGTCTCCTGCCGCATAAGAGTGTAACCCTGAAAGATAATAATTAACCCCAAAGTAAGTCATAATAACCGAACTAAAAGCAAACATAGTTACCATATGAAAAGCATAACGCCCTCTAAGCCCTGGCACCAAACGCATATGCAATACGAAAGCATATACCATAACCGATATAAATGCCCAAGTTTCTTTAGGGTCCCAAGACCAATATCTTCCCCAAGATTCGTTAGCCCAAACTCCACCTAAAAAAGTACCTATTGTAAGCGCAAAAAGCCCTATCGTAAGCGACATTTCTGAAACGGCAGTAAGCTCTTTTATCGTGGTATCATTATGTTTTTGGAAAGTAGCTTTACTAGAAATAATGTAAAACAACAATACCATAATCCCTATAATAAAGGACAGTGCAAAGAAACCATAACTAGAGGTAATAATAGCCACATGGATTACTAACCAATAAGATTTAAGCACTGGCACTAAAGGTGTAATCTGCGGGTCTAGACTTACCGCACCATGAGCAAAGCCCATCAGAAGTACCGCCACCAAGAAACCTGCCGAAGGTATCAAAGCGTTATTATTTCTGTAAAGTAATAACCCTGCACTAATACCTACCCAAGAAATAAACATAATCGCCTCATAACCGTTACTCCAAGGTGCATGTCCCGAAATATACCATCTGATACCCAAGCCTACAAGATGCACAAGGTAACCCAATATCCCTGCTGCTAAAATCACTTTAATGACTTTATGTAACAAACGATTGGGTTTAAATAATTCTACAAAGCCAAGTACCAACAATAATGCAGCAACAACGCTATAAAAAATCATCAACTTAAAGTTGAGATTAAGTTTATTCATTAAAATTTCTAAATCTATCTTGGTTTGAGGCGGAATAACATTTTTACCCCATTTTGCTTGATAGCTCTTTACTTTATCTAGTTCTTTATCAGCAGTTGCCCACTTATCGCTCTGTGTAGCCATCAGTACCGAAGAAAGGTAAGGACCTAGTACCTCCTGTGCATTAGTATCTATTTGGAAATTAGCGTCCATTACAGAGTTCCATTTATGGTTAGGGTCGTTCTGTACAGGTATCACACGGAAATATTGCCAAGACATTAGGGCATTCATCACTTGTACTTTATCATTAAGTTTGATGACTGCTTGGTCGTACTTAGATTGTTCAGCTGGTTTTTTATGAAAAGCTTCGTTATAATCATCTTCTAAAACAAAACGAAGATTACCAAACTTATCCGCAGGGAAAAGATTTACAAGGCTAGTATAGCCCTCGTCATTCGCCTTGGTTTTTTTCTTTAATTCCTCTCCTACTTTTCCCTTAGTCTCTACCTTAATAATATGTACTTGAGCCCAAAACATCGGGTCTATAGTCGCTGACAAAAACCACTGGTTAGCATCTAATTGTTTAAAAGATTCTTTACCTGCGAGTTTTCTCAAAATATCTAGTGCCTGTGTATTTACTGGCTGTATTCTCCCATCATAACTCTGCACTAACAAAGAACCAAATTTCTCTGCATGAGCCTTATCTATATTGATGTGCTGTACCATATCATCGGCAGAAAGCACTTTTTGAGTAGAAGTTTTGGCTGTTGGCGTTTTTGGTTGTGCTTGTAGAAAACCAAAGCTCAACACCAGTAATAATATTCCTAACGCTTTTTTCTTGCTAATATCTTTCAACATTTTATTTAAAGACCAAAAACGAGTTCCTTTCCAAAACAGAGTAATAAACATTGCAATAAACATAAGTGTATAGCCTATATAGGTAATAAGCGTTCCCCAATAATCGTGATTAACCGATAGTATCGTGCCGTGTCTGTCTGCATCAAAACTAGATTGGAAGAAACGGTACCCACGATAATTAAGTACATTATTCATATAAATTTTGTATGGTGTTTGTTTACCATTATCTATAATCTGAACATGGCTCTCATAAGCAGACGGCGAAGAACTCCCTGGGTAGGTTTCCATCACAAAATCGTCTAACTTCAATGCAAATGGCGTAGTGTAAACTTTAGCACCAAACCCTAACATCATATTCATACCATCTAACGAAATTTGTTTTACCAAGTTAGGATTACCTTCTTGTACTTGTAGGCTGACTTGCTGCTTAGTTTTAGGACCTTCTACCTCTAGTAAAAGCTCATCAGGTATATTTTTATCCTTCTTTTTATCCCCAGAATAAGACACTATTTCGCCTCTTTTCAGTCCTTCAGGCACTACAATTCTCATTTGGTTAATCGTGTATAAACTTCTAAGAGATAGCGGCGTATATTCGTCTTTAGGAGATGCCCCCACTTCTTGACTCGCCATTACCATATAAGTAGCATCTACAGGTGTTTTAATGTAAAGCTTTCCATCTTGTTTTTTAAACTCCACCGCTCCGTCTATCGGTCTGTTATAAGTTACTAATGTACCACCGATATTTTTAACCTCTCCTTCTGACAGATAATATTCTAACCTTCCTGCATCGTCTGTGGTTACAAAATGAAGATACTCTTTGCCATTAGGCGTTACCTTTATACTGTCCTTCTTTCTAGGTGTGTAAGCCAACTGCTTTACTTTTATTTTTTTACCATTAAAGTCGTAAGCCGCTTTAAAGTAATGGTTGGTTACTTTAGACCAAAAAGGCACTTCTGGCGTCATCAAAAAAGGAATATCTGCATAATTAAGCACTTCCCCTTTTTCTTCTATTTGGATTTTAAAGAAATTCTTGCTAGTTACTATTTCGTTAGAAGTTTCTCCCTCACGAATGTGCATCGTTCCTTCGTAACTGATATATCTAGTAATAGCTCCTCCTATAAACAACAAAATAAATGATAAATGGAAAACCAATAAAGGACACTTTTCTCGTTTCCATAAGCGATACCTGCCAATATTGCCTATAAAATTGATGATAAGCAAAAACATAATTGCCTCGAACCATTTAGACTCATAGATAAAAGCCTTTGCCGTAGGCGTGCCATAATCGTTTTCCATAAAAGTGGCATACGCCATAGATAAAGCATAAACCAACAGCAACACCGCCATAGTACGGGTGGATACAAGAATATTTTGGATTTTTTTCATAATAATTTAATCATCAATAATGAAAAGTTTCATCATTAGCTCCGCAAAAATAAGGAGGATATTTTAAATAAAAGAATATACCTAGATAGTTTTTGTAAATTATGATATTCAGAGAAATACCATCTCCTAAAACTTACCTATCTTCTAATCTTCTCCTAACAAATCAGGTCTTTTAGTTCTAGTGATTTGTAGTGCTTGTTCGTAACGCCAATCATCTATTTTAGGAAAGTTACCACTCAATAAGACTTCGGGAACTTTCAGCCCTTTGTAATTTTCAGGACGAGTGTAAATGGGTGGGGCTAACAAATCGTCTTGAAAACTATCTGTAAGAGCCGATTGCTCATCATTAAGAACGCCTGGCAATAGCCTTATAACAGCATCTGCCAAGACACAAGCTGCAAGTTCGCCTCCCGTTAAAACAAAATCTCCAATAGAAATTTCTTTAGTGATGTGTAAATCTCTCACTCTTTGGTCTATACCTTTATAATGCCCACACAAAAGAATAAGATTCTCTTTGATAGAAAGGGTATTGGCTATTTTTTGATTAAGAGTTTCTCCATCAGGTGTAAGGTAAATTACCTCGTCGTACTCTCGTTCAGATTTTAGTTTAGAAATGCACAGGTCTATCGGTTCTACCATCATTACCATACCTGCACCACCACCATAAGGCTCGTCATCTACTTGGCGATGTTTACCTACGCCCCACTCTCTTAAATGATGAAAGTGAACTTCCGCAATGCCTTTCTCCATAGCTCTTTTAAGAATAGAAGTCTTAAAAGGACTTTCCATGAGCTCTGGTACTACACTTATAATATCTATTCTCATTGTTCTGTTCTGTTTTTTTTGTTAGGAAGTATAATCAATCTTAAAGAAGAATCTCCATTGAGATAACTCCACATCCAGTTAAAAAATATGGCGATTTTATTTCTCACCGAAAGAATCAGCATTAAATGTAAAAACATCCAAAAAAACCATGCAAAAAAGCCCTGAAACTTCATATATGGTAAATCTACCACAGCTCTATGTTTCCCTATCGTTGCCATAGAACCTTTATCAAAATACTCATATTCTTTCCAATCGTTTTCGGAGCGTTTGTTCAGATTATCACCTAAATTTCTTCCTTGATTTATAGCTACATTAGCCACCTGAGGGTGCCCTTGAGGATATTTAGGTGTTTCCATATAAGTGATGTCTCCTATCGCGAATATATTGTTACAACCTTTTATTCTATTGTAGCGGTCTACTCTGTATCTATTGTTGATGATTTGCTCTTCTGATAATCCCTCAATGATATTTCCTGTTACACCAGCTGCCCATATCACATTGTTAGACGGAATTTCCTTACCACTTTTTAGATAAACTTTATTACCATCATAGTTTACCACCCTATCATCACTGATAAATTTAACACCCAACTTATTAAGATACTCCTCAGATTTATTCTGTGCTTCTTCGCTCATTACCGCCAGCGGCTTTTTGGTAGAACTCACTAAGATTATTTCTAAGTCATTAAAATTCATCTTAGGATAATCTCTAGGCAAAATATCTGCCTTCATTTCCGCAAATGCTCCTGCCAATTCTACCCCTGTAGGACCACTCCCTACAATTACGATATTCCAATTACCATCGTCAGACCTCTTTCTTTCTATAATAAGTTTCTCAAAAGTGAGTAAAATATGATTTCTAATACTGATAGCTTCCTGAGTATTTTTCATACCATAACTCAGTTGCTCCATTTGTTCGTTACCAAAAAAATTAGTTTTGCATCCTGTGGCTATAATCAGTTTATCATAAGAAAACTCGGAATCTTCTGTAATGATTTTATTTTCTTCAGGAAGTATTTTGGTAACCTCCGTCATTCTATATTGTATATTTTTAGACTTTTGGAATATCTTTCTAAAAGGAAACGATATGTTAGAAGGTTCTATCCTCCCACATGCCACCTGATAAAATAAGGGCTGAAACATATGATGATTTACCTTATCTATCACCATTACCTTTTTCCTTTTACCATTGAGTTTTCTTGCGAGTTGCAACCCAGCAAAACCGCCTCCTATGATGATTATTTTCTCTCTTGCTTCCACAAAGTCTAAATTTAAAGATACAAATTTAAAGATTTTAATTACAACTATTACTCCTACAAGTAGCAATAAAAAACTCCTACCCAAAAAGAATTGAGTGGAAGTTTTTAAATTATTTTAATGTGATTGATTAAAGCTCTAATCCTCTTCTTTCATCACCTCCTAGCAAGTGCTCCACAGGGTTATCAATAGCTTCTTTTAGCGCTACTAAGAAACCTACAGATTCTCTACCATCTATAATTCTGTGGTCATAAGATAACGCTAGATACATCATTGGACGAATAACCACTTGCCCATCTACTGCTACTGGTCTTTGGATAATGTTGTGCATTCCTAAAATTGCAGATTGAGGCGGATTGATAATCGGTGTTGAAAGCATAGACCCAAATACCCCACCATTAGTGATAGTAAAAGTTCCTCCTGTCATTTCATCTACCGTAATTTTCCCGTTTCTTGCCTTCTCTGCTAGTTCCTTAATGCTAGCCTCTACACCACGGAAAGACATTGTTTCTGCATTTCTAAGTACAGGAACCATAAGCCCTTTAGGACCAGATACAGCCACAGAAACATCGCAGAAATCATAAGTAATCATTTGATTGCCGTCTATCATAGAGTTTACCTCTGGATACATTTGTAACGCTCTAGTAACCGCCTTTGTAAAGAAAGACATAAAGCCTAAACCTACACCGTGCTTCGCTGCAAACTCCTCTTTATATTGTTTTCTAATTCTGAAAATCTCACTCATATCTACCTCATTGAAAGTAGTAAGCATCGCCGTCTCATTCTTAACAGAAACTAAACGCTGAGCTAATTTTCTTCTCAATGAAGATAATTTAGTTGTCTTAGAAGATCTAGACCCATTAGTAGCAAATACAGAACCCATAGCCGGTACAGAAGCCTGTTCTGCATCTTCTTTAGTAATTCTACCATCTCTACCTGTTCCTTTTACTTGAGATGCCTCTACCCCTTTTTCATCTAGAATTTTCTTAGCTGCAGGAGACGGTGTTCCTGTAGCATAGGTTGCAGGAGAAGCCTCTTGTTTTGGAGCTTCTGCTTTAACTTCTTCTTTATTTTCTTCTACTTTAGCAGTCTCTTGCTTAGCTGCACCACCTTCTGGTTTAGCCGCACTCATATCAATTAGACAAACCACTTGTCCTACTTCTACTACGTCGCCTTCTTCTGCCTTTAGCGTAATGATACCACTTTCTTCAGCTGGAAGTTCTAGCGTTGCCTTATCAGAATCTACTTCTGCAATAGGCTGATCTTTTTCTACATAATCACCATCTTGAACCAACCAAGTAGCGATTTCTACTTCTGTAATAGACTCTCCCGGAGAGGGAACTTTCATTTCTAATATTGACATATTGGGGTGTTTTTTTATTATTCGTTGATTTTTATTTTTAATATTACTCTATTTCTAGATACTAAATGTTTGGTTAATTACATTAGTTTGGTTAATCTCATACTTCTTATGGCTACCTGGTGCTGGCGTTCCACTAGGAACTGGTGCAATTACTTGTACATCATACTTGCGGAAATTTCTCAAAATATAAGACCAAGCTCCCATATTCTCTGGCTCTTCTTGAACCCATACAAAATCTTTTCTGTTAGAATATTTAGACAACACAGTCTCTATTTTCTCTGAATCCAAAGGATATAACTGCTCCAGCCTTACTAAAGCTACTTTCTCATCTCCCAATTCCTCTTTTTTAGCCAATAAATCGTAGTAAACCTTACCAGAACACATCACTAATCTCTCCACCTTAGAAGCATCAGCCGTAGCATCATCAATCACTGGTTGGAAACTTCCGTTTGCTAACTCTTCCATAGAAGAAATAACCTTAGGGTGTCTTAGTAACGACTTAGGTGTCATTACCACTAACGGTTTTCTAAACGGAAACTTCATTTGCCTTCTCAATAAATGGAAATAATTGGCTGGAACTGTACAGTTAGCTACGAAAATATTATTATTAGCACAAAGCGTTAAAAATCTCTCTAATCTAGCCGAAGAGTGTTCTGCACCTTGCCCTTCAGAGCCGTGAGGTAACAACATTACCAAACCATTTTGCAGCTTCCATTTTTCTTCTGCAGCTACCAAATATTGGTCCACAATAATTTGAGCGCCATTCACGAAATCTCCAAACTGTGCTTCCCAAATGGTTAAAGTATCAGGCGATGCCATAGCATAACCATAGTCGAACCCTAAAACAGCGTACTCCGATAACAACGAGTTATAGATATGAAACTGCTGATTTTCGTTGATATGTTGTAATGGTACATATTCCTCCTCTGCATCTTCTGTTTTTACCACAGCATGACGGTGAGAAAAAGTACCTCTCTCCACATCTTCCCCAGAAATTCTCACATTGTACCCTTCTGCAAGAAGCGTAGCATAAGCTAAAAGTTCTGCCATTGCCCAATCTAACTTATCCTCTTCTATCATTTTTAGCCTTTGTTCAAAAAGTCTAGTGATTTTTCTTATGAAAGCTTTATCTTTAGGCAAAGAGGACATCTTAACTGCCAACTCTTTTAGCTGTTCAGCATTGTATTGAGTTTCTACAGCCTTTAGAACTTTTTGTTTATTTGCAGGGGCTAGATACTTAATCCAAACCTGTTCCATAAATACATCTAAAGTATTTTTTTGAATTTCTTTAGATGCATCAAAATCTTTATCAAGAAGGGTTTTAAATTCTTCCTCCATCTTCTTCAACACTCCTTCAGAAAGCACTCCTTCTTTCTCTAGTTTTACTTTATATATTTCTCTAGGACTAGGGTGTTTCGCAATGGTATTATAAAGTTTAGGCTGCGTAAAACGAGGCTCATCACCTTCGTTATGTCCGTACTTTCTGTATCCTAACAAATCTATATAAACATCTTTGCCAAACGCTGCTCTATAATCTGCCGCAAATCTAATTGCATGTACCACAGCCTCTACATCATCTGCATTTACATGCATCACAGGCGAGTCTGTTACCTTAGCAATATCCGTACAATAAGTAGAAGACCTCGCATCTAGATAGTTGGTTGTAAATCCTACCTGATTATTAACTACAATATGAACCGTTCCTCCTGTCTTGTAGCCGTCTAAAGTCATCATTTGTGCAATCTCGTAGACAATTCCTTGTCCTGCAATAGCTGCATCTCCATGGATAACAATCGGTAATACTTTTTTAAAATTATTACCGTAAGTATGGTCTATTTTAGCTCTAGAAATACCTTGTACTAAAGAAGCTACAGTTTCTAAGTGAGACGGGTTAGGCGTTAAATTGATAATTACCTCTTCTCCTGCAGCCGTTTTTATTTTCGTAGTAGAACCTAAGTGATACTTAACATCTCCAGAAAATACATCTTCCTCAAATTCTTTACCTTCAAATTCAGAGAAGATTTGCTTGTATGATTTCCCAAAGATATTAGTTAATACATTAAGCCTCCCTCTGTGTGCCATACCCAAAACCACTTCATCTACACCATGTTTTGAAGAACGACTAATAAGCTGGTCTAAAGCAGGGATTAAAGACTCTCCTCCTTCCAGTGAAAATCTCTTTTGTCCTACGAATTTAGTATGAAGATAGTTTTCAAATGCTACCGCTTGATTGAGCTTAGATAAAATCTGTATTTTTTCGTCTGCCGAAAGTTCTGGGTGATTTTCATTCTTAGAAATCCACTGGCGAATAAATTCCTTCTCCTCTACCTCACGAATATGCATATATTCTATACCGATAGAGTCGCAATAAATTTGGTCTAAATGACGAATAATGTCTGCCAAAGTAGCAGCTCCCAGCATTCCTGTTTCTGTAGCAGAGTTAAATTTAGTATCTAAATCTGACTTTGATAATCCAAAATTCTCTATAGATAAATCAGGGAGATAAGTTCTTCTCTCTCTAACAGGGTTAGTTCTAGTAAACAAATGACCTCTAGTTCTATAAGCCTCTATTAAGTTAAGAACTTTAAACTCCTTTATAATATCATCTGGGACACCTACTTGCTGAGATAAAGAAGACGCACCTACTTTTTCCGTAAAAGAATCGTCTTCACCAAAATTTTCTAGAGCAAAATCAAACCCTTGAAAAAAAGCTTTCCAAGATGGCTCTAAACTATCTGGGTATTTTAAGTACTGCTGGTACATGCTATCTATAAAATCAGCATGTGTTGCATTTAAGAATGAAAATTTATCCATTATGACAGATTTATCTGTTTTTTAAATTTAACTTTTTATATGATGCACAAATTTATTAAAAAAAAACGATTCGGAAAACTCCAATAATCAAAGTTTATTTTTTCTTTTATGTCTCTTAAGACGATACTGGTAATGCTATTTTTAGCAATACTGGTTTATTCTCTACAGGTGTTTCTATAAAGACCTCTTGTAATTTACCTGTCCTTAAGCTGTCTTCCTCTGCTTTTTTTAATAACTTATTGATAACCGAAACCCTATTAGCATAATCTCCCTTATAATACATCACATACAATCTAGAAGCATCCTGCATATGATAAGTAAAGTTGTTATCTGTAATCTCTGTTTTTTTAGACAGTGGTATTCCATAAAAATAGCTTACCTCTTTATCTTTATAGCTTTTGGCTTGAGTAATGAGCATAGGAAAACCAAATTCATCTTCTTTTTTACCCAAGTCATTCATCACAAAATTGACTACCTTATGATGGTTTTTAACTAAATCTTTAAAATAAATAGTTTTGTTTTTATTCTGAGTATTGGCATTTATTCCTACTAAAATGGCAGCTTCTTGATTTTCTACCATAAGGCTATCATATTTGATATTGGTTAAAACTTCCATTTTATCCACCTTATTACTCAATACCGCTTTTAAATTTCGAAGACTCTCATCTACCATTCCCTCAAAATTTTCTACTGAAAACAGATTAACATAACGTTCTAGAAGTGCTTTCTTTGGTGTGGTTACCATCCATATCAATCTCGTTTTTTCTCCTTTTGGCAAAAATTTAATATCTACTTTGAGAGGTGCATTAGTATCCGCATCAAAAAACTCGTATCTCAGAGTTTTTTCAAAGTTTTCATATCTAATAAATACCATTCCTACCCCTTCTTTAGCATCTACAAAGTTCATAGAACTTCCCTGCCCTTCATAAGGTAAAAAGTATTCAAATTTCAATTTAGGATTTTGGGTAAAGTACTGATACCACCTGGTAAGATTCTGAAAGTTACTAAATTGTGGATAAACTTTATCTATGGGATAATCAAGTTCTCTTTCTACTTTAAAGGATTTGCTCTCATCAACAAACAACATGGAGACCGCATAAACACCTGCCAAAAGCACCCCTAAAACTAAAACAAACTTCAACCAACGCATGAGATTATTTTTAGATTATTTCACTAGATAGCCCTCTTAAAAGTAGTTTTTTATGCATAGGCTGAATCAGTTCTAAATTACCTGTTTTCACAGTACATTTGCCTTTATAATGTACCAAGAACGTACATTGTTCTG
This sequence comes from Riemerella anatipestifer, assembly GCF_035666175.1. Classification (NCBI taxonomy): domain Bacteria; kingdom Pseudomonadati; phylum Bacteroidota; class Flavobacteriia; order Flavobacteriales; family Weeksellaceae; genus Riemerella; species Riemerella anatipestifer. The sequence goes on along the minus strand of NZ_CP142016.1, from coordinate 2,515,848 downwards.
CCTGTTCTAATGTATGAGCACATACCTCCATAAGAGATTCTATAACGAAATCAAAAGTGTTAAAATCATCATTATGCAATACAAGTTTATGCATCGCTTCCGTGGAAGACAAGACACTAACCTCTTCTTCGTTCTCTTTATTAGGGATATTTTGAAAAACCATCTTCATAGTTTGAAATAGCTACTAGTTAGCATTAGTTCCTTCCCCCGATTCTCCAAAAAAGCTATCATCATAGGTAAGCTCTACCATTTCTACACTTTTATTATTCATTTTAAGTATTTTAAAATGGTAATTTTCAAAATCAAACTCTTGATTTTCCTCTGGAATTTCTTCCAAACGATGAAGTATAAAACCTGCTAAAGTATTAAACTCACCCTCTTCAGGTAGTGGTTTTGGTAAAAAATCGTTAATTTCTTCGAGTGGTTGTGTAGCTTTAACCCAATAAGTATTTTCCCCTATTTTATCTACTATCTTTTCTTCTTCATCTTCCTCATCTTGTATCTCTCCCACCAATTCTTCCAATATATCCTCTAGTGTGATAATACCTTCTGTACCTCCAAACTCATCTATCACAATAGCAATATGTTGTTTTTTAAGCTGAAAACTCTTCAATAAGTCAGAATTTTTTTTGCTTCCAACTACAAAATAAGCCTCTCTTAAGAAACCTCTCAAATCTTCATGGGTAAGCTCTCCTTTGGTTTTAATATAGTTTCTAATAATTTCTTTGGTATAAAATATACCTATCACATTATCTATAGAACCTTCATAAACAGGAATACGAGAGTACCCACTTTCCATTATAATTTCTATAATTTCATCTATCGAAGTTTCTATATCAATAGATAAAATATTCTGGCGTGGCACCATAATCTGCTTTGCAGAATGGTCTGTAAAATCAAAAGCGTTCTTTATAATTTCGTAATTTTCCTCTTCTATCTCACCACCATCAGCACTTTGCTTTACTAGAAGTTGTAATTCTTCAGTAGAATGTATTTCATGCTCTGAGGCAGGGTTTATCTTTATCAATCTTAAAAAAGCATTAGAAATAGAGTTCATTAACCATATAAATGGTCTAAAAATATTATAGAACAATTTGAGCGGTGCCGCAATGAACAAAGTAGTTTCTTCTGCCTTTCGTATCGCTATAGATTTGGGAACCAACTCTCCAAATACTATATGCATCACGGTAATAATAAGGAAACTAAGTACCAAAGATACTGTGGTAACCGTAGTAGTATCTACACTGATACTAAAGTACTTAAACAAACCTTCTATAATATGATGAAGTGCACTTTCTCCCACCCAACCTAATGCTAAAGAGGCTAGAGTAATCCCCAACTGCGTAGCAGAAAGATAGGCATCTAAGTTTTTGATGATGTCTTCTGCCTGTTTTGCCATAGCATTACCTTCGGCAGCTTTAATTTGAATTTGAGAATAGCGTACTTTAACTATTGAGAACTCGGCAGCTACGAAAAAGCCATTTAGTAGAACTAAAAAAATTGCGATAAAAATTTTGACTATACTGTCGGGATCCATTTAATTTTATAAATTATAGTGATATGCAAAGATAAATATTTTTTTAACAACAATATATAATCTCTATAATTTTCAGCAATATTGTATTTGTAACATCATATAATATAAAAAAGGTACTAGAAAAATTTCTAATACCTTTTTATTATTTATTTTAAATGATTATTACCCGTTCTTAAGAGCCTCAGCACCAGAAACAATCTCTAAAATCTCATTAGTAATAGCTGCCTGACGGGCTTTATTATAGTAAATTACTAATTCATTCTTAAGAGCTTGGGCGTTATCTGTTGCCTTATGCATTGCTGTCATTCTAGCTCCATGTTCTGAAGCGATAGAATCTAAAACAGCTTTATAAACTTGAGTTTTTATAGACTTAGGAATAAGTACATCTAAAATCTCATTTCTATTTGGTTCGAAAAGATAATCAGTTTCTATAGCTTTATCACCTTCTTCAGAATCCTTAATTGCTATAGGCAAAAGTTTTTCCGTTTGTACTGTTTGGGTAGCAGCATTTAAGAATTTGTTATAAATAAGATACACTTCATCAAATCTCTCCTCACGGAAATCTTTCATCACTCCATAAACAATATTAGCAACCGCCTCAAAGCTAAGATTATCAAAGATATGGCTTTCATTACTATATGGAGTTCTAATCTTCTTTACTGCATCATAAACCTTCTTACCTATAGTAATCACCTCTACCTTCTTATCAGAATTTTGTGATAACTGAGCATTAAGCTCTTTAATAATAGAAGAGTTAAATGCTCCTGCTAAACCTCTGTTAGAAGATATTGCAATATACAATACTCTCTTTACTTCTCTTTGTTTAGCGTAGATAGAAACCTTATCTGCATCTGAACTTGTATTTACATTCTCAATAATTTCCTGTAGCTTTTCAGAATAAGGTCTCAACATCACGATGGCATCTTGTGCTTTCTTTAGTTTCGCAGCGGAAACCATTTTCATCGCACTTGTAATCTGCATCGTAGAAGAGATGGAAGTTATTCGCCCTCGTATTTCTTTTAAATTTGCCATATTTTATGGATTCAAAATTTAAAACTCCGAGTTTAAAAATTATTTTCTAAACTCGGAATTATGAGTTATTTTTAGTTATACTTAGATGCTAAATCATTAGCAGCTTGTCTTAGCACACCTGTAATTTCATCATCAATTTTACCAGCCTTAATCTTAGCCATAGTGTCAGGGTGCTTAGACCTTAAGAATTCTACATATTCTTTTTGGAACTCTTTAACCTTATTTACAGGTACATTTCTCAATAAGTTTTCTGTACCAGCGTAAATCATCGCCACTTGGCTATCTACAGGTAGTGGAGAGTTCACTGGTTGCTTAAGAATTTCCACATTTTTCTCACCTTTTGTGATTACCGCTAAAGTTGCAGCATCAAGGTCAGAACCGAATTTAGCAAACGCTTCTAATTCTTTATATTGTGCTTGATCTAACTTAAGTGTACCTGATACTTTTTTCATTGATTTAATCTGAGCGTTACCTCCTACTCTAGATACAGAGATACCTACGTTGATTGCAGGACGTACCCCTGAGTTAAATAAATCTGACTCTAAGAATATCTGTCCATCTGTAATAGAGATTACGTTAGTAGGGATATAAGCAGATACGTCTCCCGCCTGAGTCTCAATAATTGGTAATGCAGTAAGAGAACCTCCTCCTTTAACGATTGGTTTTAAAGAATCAGGAAGGTCGTTCATTTGCTTAGCAATGCTATCATCAGCAATTACCTTAGCAGCTCTTTCTAAAAGTCTAGAGTGTAAGTAGAATACGTCCCCTGGATAAGCCTCACGACCTGGTGGTCTTCTTAATAAAAGTGAAAGCTCACGATAAGCTACGGCTTGCTTAGATAAATCATCATAAACGATAAGAGCAGGACGACCTGTATCACGGAAGTACTCCCCAATAGCAGCACCTGCCATAGGAGCATATACCTGCATAGGTGAAGGGTCTGAAGCATTAGCTGCTACTACTACTGTATAAGCCATAGCTCCTTTATCCTCTAATGTTTTAACAATTTGTGCTACAGTAGAACCTTTTTGACCTACTGCAACATAAATACAGAATACAGGTTCACCAGCGTCATAAAACTCTTTTTGGTTAAGAATCGTATCTATCGCTACAGTAGTTTTACCTGTTTGACGGTCACCAATGATAAGCTCTCTCTGACCTCTTCCGATAGGAATCATAGAGTCAACCGCTACGATACCTGTTTGCAAAGGCTCATTAACTGGCTGCCTGTAGATAACCCCTGGTGCTTTTCTTTCCAAAGGCATCTCATAAAGCTCTCCTCCAATAGGACCTTTACCATCTATAGGGTTACCTAGAGTATCTACAACTCTTCCCAACATACCCTCTCCTACTTTGATAGAAGAAATTCTGTTAGTTCTTTTAACAGTATCCCCTTCTTTTACTTGTTTAGACTCTCCTAGTAGAGCAACCCCTACATTATCTTCTTCTAAGTTTAATACAATTCCTTCAATACCACTTTCAAATTTAACAAGCTCACCGTATTGTACATTTTCTAGTCCATATACACGAGCAATACCGTCTCCTATTTGAAGCACTGTACCTACCTCCTCAACATTAGATTGAGTATCAAAATTTGCTAATTGCTGTTTTAAAATTGCAGATACTTCTGCTGGATTTATTTCTGCCATTGTATGGTTATTTTTTCTTAATTCAACTGAAATTCTTTTTTCATCTGAGCCAACTTAGTTCTTACTGAAGTATCTAACTGTTGGTCTCCTACTCTCAAAACATACCCACCTAATAAATCTGGATTTACATTGATTTTTAAATCATGAGATGCTCCAGAATTCACAAGACTAGATGATTTTAATATTTTATCAATATTTTCTTGAGAAAGAGAAGCCGCAGTTGTCAAAGTAATTCTTTGTACTCCGTTGATATCTTCTACTTTATCTATAAAATCTTGTGCTATAAACTTAAGCTGAGCCTCTCTACCTTGACGGATAACTAACGAAATTAAATTTTGACTAGTAGCACTAAGTCCTTTAAAAATTTCTTTAGCTACCGCTATTTTTTTCTTATAGTCAATGAAAGGTGTTTGTAAAAAACGGTTAAGTTCTTTACTCTCACTCATAATCTTAACTACGGTTTTCATATCAGAAAACACAGTAGAGGTTTGCTGAGACTCTTGGGCAAAATCCAAAAGACCCTTAGCATATCTTTTGGCTACTTTAGATGTTCTCATTTTTAGTTAAGATTAGATTTATTCAACATATTCTCTACTAAAGCATTTTGAGCTTCAGTATTATCTAATTTTTGTTTAAGAATAGTTTCGGCTATACTTAGAGATAAAGCACCCACTTGGTTTTTAATATCAGCCATAGCCGCAGACTTCTCTGCTGCTATTGATTGCTTCGCAGCCGCAATCATTTTATCACCTTCTACTTTAGCTACCTCTTTAGCTTCATTTACAATTCTATCCTTAATCTCTCTAGCTTCTTTTAGTATAGCATCTCTTTCTACCTTAGCTTCACGAATAATTCTCTCATTATCCGCTTTTAAATCTTCCATCTCCTTTTTAGCTAATTTTGCTTGATTCAAAGCATCTGCAATAGAAGTCTCTCTATCATTAACCGTTTTAAGGATAGGTTTCCATGCAAACTTAGATAGTAAAAGTACTAAAATAAGGAAAACCACTAAAGACCATATAAGGTTACCTTCTGAAGGAATTAATAAATCCATATTATTTAAGATATTAATTTATATTGTTATTTAATTTTTCTTAAAATCAAAAGAAAAGCGACAGACCAACCGTCTGTACGCTTTTCAGTTTTTAGATTATCCGTTTCCTAGTAATGCTACTACGATACCGAATAGACCAGCACCCTCGATAAGAGCTGCTGCGATAATCATTGCAGTTTGGATTTTTCCTGATTGTTCTGGTTGTCTAGCAATAGCGTCCATTGCGTGACCACCAATTTTACCAATTCCTAATCCTACACCTAGAACTGCTAAACCAGCTCCGATTGCTGCGATACTACCTGTCATAACTTTAAATTTAAAAGGTTGATATTAATTATTTTTTATTTTCTTTAACTTAATTTTAATGATGTCCTTCTTCTACTGCCATTCCTATAAATAGAGCTGTAAGTAATGTAAAGATATATGCCTGCAAAGCTGCTACCAATAACTCTAAAGTGTTTATAAAAAGAGTAAGCATGATAGAAACTGGTGCGATAGCATAAGTTTCCATTATAAATATAAGAGATATTAAACTCAAGATCACGATGTGCCCTGCCGTCATATTCGCAAAAAGACGAATCATCAACGCAAAAGGCTTGGTAAACATACCTAAAATCTCTACTGGTACCAAGATAACATAAACTAAAGCTTTACCTGCCCACGGCATATTGTTCCCTAGTGGGTCAAATATGTGCGACCAATAAGTCTTTTTACCACTAAATGTTACTATAATAAATGTAAGAACTGCCAACACCATTGTAAAGGCAATATTACCTGAAACATTGGCTGCACCTGGAATAAGCCCAAGTAAGTTAACAATCCATATAAATAAGAACAGCGTTACTAAATACGGCGTATACTTTAGATACTTTTTAGTCCCAATATTCTCTAGAGCAATGTCATCTCTCACGAAAAGCACTAAAGGCTCCAAAAATTTAGCTATCCCTCTAGGAACTCCATTAGAAGTGTAGCTAGACTTAGTAGCAAAAGCTAAAATAATTAGTAAAACAGCAGCTAATAAAGTTTGTGCTACATTTTTAGTTATAGAAAAATCCAATGGTCTTTCATTGGAAGGATGCCCATCATGCATCTCTAAAGTACCATTGGCATCAGTTTTGTATACTTTATTATGGTATAACTTATAGTAGTTACCATCTACTTGAGCTACCTCATCCTCGTGATGACCAAAATGAGATGAAGAAAAAATCTTCAATCCATTATCCCAAAGTATCACAGGTAAAGAAAACCCGATACTTTTATCTCCTTCTCCCCAAAGATGCCAACTGTGGGAGTCTGAGATGTGATGCATAATGTCTGGAACTGGATTATACTTCTCTCCAGGTTGTTTAGTCTCGGTAGAGGCATTAGCCCAACCCATCATAAAAATGGTTAACAATAAAATAACTCTCTTGAAGTGCATTTTCTTCAGTTTATAATTTCTGCAAAAGTAGGAAATTGATTTTATATTTTCAAATTAAAAAAAATTAAAATTTTATGATTTTTGTTGGCTTTTAAGATTTTTAGAAATCAGACTGATTATCAAAACTGTTTCTATTAAAAGATAGAAAAAATAAAGCCCCACAGATACCATAAGTTGTTTTTTCAGGTCAGGAAAAACATAAAAAAGATATAAAAAAGCACCCATTTTCAGTATCATAAATGCCATGTAGACAAATCCCATAATATCCTTTTTGAATAAACCAACTCCTCCCACCGTTATAAGACCTAAAAAATGTAGAAAAGCAATCAAAAAATGTAACGACAACGGATATTGAAACAATAGAGATTGTCCAACAATACAAAAAATAGCTACTATACAATAGATTAAAATAAATAGTAAAATTTGACGTAAATATTTCATTCGACAAAAATAGTCTATTAACCCGTTGTGCATTATGAAATGAAAAAAACAAGAGTTGTTTATTAGACTGAAAATCAGTATATTGTTTTTGCTATAAAACGATATAAATGAACAACTTAGAGCAAATATATGAAAGAATTTTGGAAGTTTTAGGACTTTTTTCAGAAAATCAACTGATTAGTTATCAGAGAAGAACACCTAAAATGAGCGATTTAGAAGTCATAAGTCTTAATATTACTGCTGAATACTTGAGTATTGATAGCGAATTACAGTTATTTAGAAAATTGCCAAACTCTCTGATAAACAAAATTGAAGGAAGTGTTTACAATAAGCGAAAACGAAGACTATCCCTACAAACAGAGCAAATTAGACAGCGTATTTCGATGGAGTTCAATGAGTTTGAAGATATTTTTATCGTTGATAGCATGCCAATGAAAGTTTGTGAAAACGCTCGTTCTACTCGTTCAAAAATTTGTAAAGAGCAATCCTATTCTTCACCAACATATGGTTATTGTGCTTCACAGAAATTATATTTCTATGGCTATAAACTACACGCAGTATGTTCTTTAAATGGTGTGATTAAGAATTTTGATATAAGCCCTGCATCCGTTCACGACATCCACTATTTAAAAGATAGTGGTGAGCAAATGCGAAACTGTACTTTAATTGGAGATAGAGGCTATTTATCAGCAAAAGTTCAAATAGATTTATTTAACTATGCTAATATTAAATTAGATACACCAATGAGAAGTAATCAGAAAGATTATATTCCTCAATTTTCATTGTACAAGAAAAAGCGAAAACGAATTGAGACATTTTTCTCTCAACTTTGCGACCAATTTATGATTAAAAGAAACTATGCTAAAACTTTTGAAGGCTTTAAAACAAGGATAATCAGTAAAATAACCGCCGCAACGGTTATTCAATATATCAATAAATTTATCTTCCAAAGAAAATTAAATCATCTAAAAATCAGTATTATTTAAAATGCACAACGAGTGATATTACACAATGATTCCAAAAAAAAATAATTCAATACAAATACCTACTTAAATAATAACTCTTATATTTTGATTTTTGAAGGCAAATTTTATTTAATTTTGCTCCTTATTTTAAAAATATGGAAAAGCCTCATAAGTCTGCAGCTATTAGCTTTATTTTTATTACTCTCCTTATAGACATTACAGGCTGGGGCATTATTATACCTGTAGTACCTAAATTGATAGAAGAACTCATCAATGGAGATATTAGTCTTGCTTCTAAGTATGGGGGGTGGTTGAGTTTCGCTTATGCGGTTATGCAATTTATTTTTGCTCCAGTATTGGGTAATTTAAGTGACCAATTTGGACGGCGTCCTGTTATCCTATTCTTGCTATTAGGTTTTTCAGCAAACTTTTTTCTACAAGCTTGGGCTCCTAGCATTTTATGGTTGTTTATAGGTCGTCTTCTATCCGGTATTACAGGAGCAAGCATCACAACCGCCAGTGCCTACATTGCAGATATAAGTACAGAGCAAGATCGTTCAAAAAACTTCGGAATTATTGGAGCTACATTTGGGCTAGGTTTTATTATTGGTCCCGTACTTGGAGGTGTATTAGGACATTATGGTGCCAGAATACCTTTTTTAGCAGCAGGTGCACTTTGCCTTATCAACTTTCTGTACGGTTTTTTTATACTGCCTGAAAGTCTTTCCAAAGAACACAGACGGAAATTTAATTGGAAAAGAGCTAACCCCATAGGCTCTCTTCTACAGCTAAGAAAATACTCTGAGTTGTATAAACTTATATTAGCTTGATTCTTAGTCTATATTGCCTCACATGCAGTACAAACTAACTGGGCTTATTTTGGTATTTATAGATTTGGTTGGAGTGAAAAAACAGTGGGGATTTCACTAGGTGTAATGGGAGGATTAACAGCTTTAGTACAAGGGGTTATACTGAGAAAAGTAAATCCCAAAATAGGTAATGAAAGAAGTATCTTTTATGGCATTGGTATGTATAGTTTAGGAATGCTGCTTTTCTCATTTGCAGGAAGCAGTTGGATGATGTTTGCCATTCTTGGGATTTATTGTTTGGGAGGAATTGCTGGTCCCTCTTTACAATCCGTTATTTCCACAAAAGTATCTGCGAGTGAGCAAGGCGACCTACAAGGAGCACTTACCAGCATTATTAGTCTCACGAGTATTATTGGTCCGCCTCTTATGACAAATATTTTTTACTATTTCACTCATAACGATGCTCCTTTTAAGTTTGCTGGTGCCCCTTTCTTTGTTGGATTTATTTTAATGAGTATTAGCACCTATATAGTTTACCGTGGATTTTATAAAAATAAAAAATAATTTTTTTCGTTTCATACTTTTATTTGTAATTTAGCAGAATGGATTTTAGTTTTAGTGAAATGTTAGTAATAGCACTAGTAGTATTAGTGCTTTTTGGACCTAAAAAGATCCCAGAAATAGCTCGTGGGTTAGGTGAAGGTGTTAGAAAAATGAAGTCTGCAATGGAAGACATCAAAACCGAAATCATGAAGGAGACAGACAATCCTGTATCTGAAATAAAAAAGGAAATTGAGCAGGTAAAACAATCCGTACAGGAGATAAATCCTTTGAACGATATTAAGAAAGACCTTACCGAAGCGACCAACGATATTGTAAATCTAGATAAAAAAACTAGTATATCACAACTAGACGACGCTCACGAAGGACCTGTAAGCAGATAGAGTAATATGCACAAAATCATAGAGCTTGACCAATCTCTCTTTCTTTATCTAAATGGATTAGGTAATACCTATTTTGACACCTTTTGGGTTATGGTATCAGGCAAACTTACTTGGTTGCCTCTCTATTTTATATTTTTATATCTCATCATAAAAAACTACGAGAAGAAAAAAGTCATTTATATCCTCCTATTTATTACTCTAGGAATTATTACTTCCGACCAGATTGCTAATATTTTTAAAATAGGAGTTCATAGATTTCGTCCGTGCCACGAACCAATCTTAGAGGGATTAGTAAGAGAAGTAAAATGCGGTGGGCCTTTTGGTTTTTATTCAGCACACGCTTCTAACAGCTTCTTTATAGCTTCTTTTATGAACCTTATTTTTTCTAAAAGGATTAAATTTTTCGGACTAATGGTATTCGCTTGGGCATCTTTTGTAGCTTATAGTAGAATTTATTTAGGAGTTCATTATCCACTAGATATTATTTACGGAGCGATGGTTGGTTTTCTCTTAGGTGGCTTTTTTGGGAGTTTGGCACTTTATGCGAGTAAACCTAAAAGGCTTTAAATATTCCTTCCCTTTTATAATTAAGCAATAATACTAAGAAAATAAAACTAATAATCAACTAGTTACAATAAATAGAAACATTTTCATTCTATTTTTTTGGTATTTAAAAAAATCGTCGTATATTTGCATCACAATATCGCGGGGTGGAGCAGTAGGTAGCTCGCAGGGCTCATAACCCTGAGGTCGCACGTTCGAGTCGTGTCCCCGCTACTACTGAGAAAAAGGATGATAAATTATCATCCTTTTTTTATTTTTATGATTACCTCTTTACCTCTTAGTTTAAAAAACTTCTCTAAAAATATCCAACGATTTAGGCTCACTAAATTCAGGAATATGATACTTACAATATCTCATTAGAACATCTATTATATCTCTTCTCTCACTAGTATCTATCGGAGTTTTAATAAATGCCAAACTTTCTATATTTTTTAATATATCTGACAAAACTCTGTTGATAGTAAACTCATTTTCTACCTCTTGAAAGCACCCATTTTTTAAATCAAAGAAAGTACCTTCTGTAAATAAAAATCCATAACCAATATTCTTTATTATGGAATAAATGGAAAATATCAGTGCGTTTTTATTGTCCATATTGATATAAAAATCTTCCACACATTGATAAAGACTATCTTCCACAACTTCATAAGGAACCGTTTTTAGAATAAACTCTGCTAAAAGAGTCATTTGAGCATTATTAACCAAAGTGAAATCTATCATCTTTGATATTTCTGAAGGAGAAATTTGGTTTACTAATGGTAATGCTCCACTTTTGGTTTTGGAAACATTAAAATCCACCCCCATTAAAGGCATAAGATACACTTTCTGCTTATTCCGAGCCAGATAAATATTCTTAACAAAGTAAGACTGAATACCCGCTTCTCTTTCTAAAACACGAAGCACCGCACCAGAATCATTATATTTAGTATAAGATAGTATAAACCCTTGTAAAGATTGCAATTTTAGTGTATTTAATTAACCACTGCTATTTTCGCTGTTGCTTTATCTGTACCGTCTTCGTTGGTCATCAATACAAAATAAATCCCTGAAGCCACACGAGAACCTCTTTGATTTTGTAGATTCCATTCGTAATAACCATTTCTAGAAACCGCTTGATGAATTAAATTACCCGCAGCATCTGTAATACGAATATTGGTTTTTTCAGCCAGTCCTTTTATTTTTACATTTCCCTTAAACTGGCTATAAACCACAGGGTTAGGATAAACTACTACTTCCCCAAATTTTGAGGTTACATTAGCTACATCGCCTTTATAAACCACTATACCATTACTAGTTGCAAAATAAACCTGTCCTGTTTTATCGTTTATTTTAATATCTGTAACTTCGTCCGAAGGAAGAGGAGAATTAGCTTTGGTAAAATGATTGTAAACCTTCTGTCCATCAGCACTTAGAAAGAACACACCTCCTCCATTTACAGATACCCACTTATTATTACCAGAATCTACCGCTATACTCAAAATTTCTGCATCTTTAAAAAGCTCTTCCGCTATGCCATTTTGAGTAATAACTATGGGATTTACTTTTACTTTAGTTCCGTACAAATCGCTCAGAGCATTCGGAAGAATTCTAAGTCCTGTTGTAGAACCTAACCATAGACTATTGTTTTTATCCATCGCCATAGCTGTTACTGATGCGGAAGGTAAGCCTTCTTCAACTCTTAAAATTTGTTTCAAATCATCATCAAAACGAGTAGGCGTGTTGTTAAAATAATAAATTAACAGACCTCCCTCTGATACTCTAGGTCCACCTATGAAAAGTCTATCATTAAAAGCTAGTATACCCGACGAGCTAGTTTTTATATTTGCTGTTTTTATAGTTTCAAATCTAGAGTCATCTCGAGAAATAAAGTACATTCCTCCAAAATTTACATCTCCTTCGAAAAAAGAAAAAGTGGCAAATAAATTATTATTTTTATCGAAGACCAAGTACTCTGGAACATTATACCATTGAGCACTAGAAGTATTAAAAACTTTTGAGAGCTTATTATCAATCATTTTATAAACTCCCTTGGAATTTCTCTGCACATAATTAGTAAAATAAATTTCGCTTGGGTTAGAAGGATTAACAGCAATATCTAAAATATTGAATGCTAGCTGTGAATTATCTAAAAAATACTGTGGATACACCCAACGAGTTCCGTCGTAGTAGTAATAACCTAAATTATTGTCATAAATTACCTGGTAATAGCTTCCCTTTCTACCCGCAGCTACCCATATTTTATCATCAGCAAGAGTAATTCGGGAAGCTGTATTACTATATGGTCCATCTGGTTTAATACTAATAAAATTTTGGTCTAAAATGCCTGAAAAAGCCGTTCCTACAAACAACTTACCATCATACATAGCGCCTGTCGTAAGATAATAAGATGAAAAATCATAAGTGTTTTGCAAAATACCATCAGTAGAAAATTGATAAATTTTATTTACATCACAAACTAAAAAACTGTTGGTTTGGTACACCACATCTTTAATGTTAGTAAAAGAATATGGTAAACGCTGAAAATTATTTCCAAAATAGATTTCTGTTTTTGTGGCAAATAGATAATCCTGTCCATTGGTATCAGATTGCAATAAATCAAATGCATTAAGCCTTTGCCAAGTGAGATAAATAGAAAATTCCAAATCTATTTTGTGAGAATAAAGTCCTCTAGATGTAGAAGCATACACCACATTATCTTTTACAAAAGCTTCATTTGAGGCTATAAAATTGTTCCCTTCCTGAAAAAATACAGTTTCCTCAAACTCTTTTTTATCCAAATTAAAGATAGAAACCCCATAACCTGCCGAAATTATCGCTAGATTATCTTTTATAAAGATATGATTGATTTTTTTTGAACCTTGATAACTCCTTGTTATAGGAATATCTACAATTAAATTAACTCCATTAGGTGTAACAATATCTAAAGCTCCTGTTTCGTAGCCTATCAACCCTATTTTAGTATCGGGATTATAGTCAAACGCCGTAATACCAACCTCATGAAGCCCATTAGCTTTTGACAATTTCCTAATCTCTCCAGAAGCTACATTATAGTAAAATAAACCGCTTTTAGTAGCCGTAATAAGCTCTGTTCCATCTTGTTCTATTTTAACAATATAGTTATATGAAAACAAATCTTGCCATTTGCTCTCTTGAGCTAATACTAAAAAGCTCACACTAAGTACTAAAAGCGAAAATATTTTCTTCATCTTAAACCATTATCTTATCATCTATCACTTGGTTGTTCCAAGCTATATTTTTAATCTTCTTTTGGCTATCGAAATAGAAGTCTATTCTTCCTAGTAATAAACCAGCCCAACCCACTTGATTTATCAAAACTTTATTTCCTTTTCTATTGATAAAAGATTGTGGTTCTGGTAAAAAAGTATGCGTATGACCTCCTAAAATTAAATCTATATTATCTGTTTTTTGAGCCAATTCTACATCACATATTTTATTGGTATGCTCTCCTTTGTAAGAATAACCAATATGAGACAAGCAGATTACCAAATCACATTTCTTTTCATTTCTAAGCATATCAGCGTATTGCTGAGCTATTTCTACAGGGTGATGCCAAACAGTTTCTTTATACTGTTTTTTACCTACAAGCCCTTCTAGTTCTATGCCTACTCCGAAAATCCCAATTCTGATTCCGTCTTTATTAAAAATTTTATACGGTTGCGTTTTTCCGTCTAGTATGGTGTTTTTAAAATCATAGTTAGAGCATATAAACGGAAATTTAGCATTAGGCAAAGCCTTTAAAAATCCTTCTAAACCATTATCAAAATCGTGGTTACCCATCGTAGCGGCATCATAACCCATCATAGACATCAGTTTAAACTCTAATTCTCCGCCAAACATATTAAAGTAAGGCGTCCCTTGAAAAATATCACCACTATCTAAAAGTAGTACATTTCGCTCCTGCTGTCTAATTTCTTTTACCAAATGAGCTCTCCTTGCAAAACCTCCTTGATTAGGATTCCTAGTATAATTAGCATCAAAAGGTTCTATTCTACTGTGTTGGTCATTAGTATGAAGAATTGTTATTTTTTTGTCTGAACTATTGAAAAGTGTGGTATTAGCCAAGAAAGTATTAGGTACTAATGATAATGCTAAAGTCCCACCTCCTATTGTTTTTATAAAATCTTTACGGTTCATAGTTTTTTTTAATTATTAAAACTCGTTGTGCATTTTAAATAATACTGATTTTTAGATGATTTAATTTTCTTTGGAAGATAAATTTATTGATATATTGAATAACCGTTGCGGCGGTTATTTTACTGATTATCCTTGTTTTAAAGCCTTCAAAAGTTTTAGCATTGTTTCTTTTAATCATAAATTGGTCGCAAAGTTGAGAGAAAAATGTCTCAATTCGTTTTCGCTTTTTCTTGTACAATGAAAATTGAGGAATATAATCTTTCTGATTACTTCTCATTGGTGTATCTAATTTAATATTAGCATAGTTAAATAAATCTATTTGAACTTTTGCTGATAAATAGCCTCTATCTCCAATTAAAGTACAGTTTCGCATTTGCTCACCAATATCTTTTAAATAGTGGATGTCGTGAACGGATGCAGGGCTTATATCAAAATTCTTAATCACACCATTTAAAGAACATACTGCGTGTAGTTTATAGCCATAGAAATATAATTTCTGTGAAGCACAATAACCATATGTTGGTGAAGAATAGGATTGCTCTTTACAAATTTTTGAACGAGTAGAACGAGCGTTTTCACAAACTTTCATTGGCATGCTATCAACGATAAAAATATCTTCAAACTCATTGAACTCCATCGAAATACGCTGTCTAATTTGCTCTGTTTGTAGGGATAGTCTTCGTTTTCGCTTATTGTAAACACTTCTTTCAATTTTGTTTATCAGAGAGTTTGGCAATTTTCTAAAGAACTGTAATTCGCTATCAATACTCAAGTATTCAGCAGTAATATTAAGACTTATGACTTCTAAATCGCTCATTTTAGGTGTTCTTCTCTGATAACTAATCAGTTGATTTTCTGAAAAAAGTCCTAAAACTTCCAAAATTCTTTCATATATTTGCTCTATGTTGTTCATTTATATCGTTTTATAGCAAAAACAATATACTTATTTTCAGTCTAATAAACAACTCTTGTTTTTTTCATTTCATAATGCACAACGGGTTATTACTAATAATATACCTGTTGCAACCTTTTTCTCCATTTTCTTTTTGGATAGCCATCATCATTAGGATAGAACCTAAGGTATCTTTAGTGATTTCTTGGTTAAATGAGGTTAGGTCTAACACACCATTTACTTGTGATAAAACTTGGATTTGTTCTTCACAGGAAAGGCTTGAATAGTTCTCGGGAATAATTTTTCCAGAGGTAGATTTTGCAATATCTTCTATCACAATTCGATGGATTCTAGAATCTTGTCTGATGTCTAGACTTGCAAAATAGAATCCAAAGATATCAACTTTATAGAGTAAAGCATCTAGCTCATCTACAAATAGAGATTGATGTTCTGAGATTAAAATGGCTCGTATTTCTTCAAGAGATTGTCTGAACTCTTGAAGCGTTAGAGTGTTTTCTTCTTCTAAAAATGCTGCTTTATAGAGTTGGTCTTCTAGATTTTTTACTAAATGTTCCACTCCTTTAAAAGTGAGTCTTCTTTTTAGGACTCTGATGTCTTTATAGTAGTTTTTTAGAATACTTTTTTTGAGTCTCTCTGCTACTTTTAGAGTGGTTTCTGGTTTTACAAAAGGGTTACCATCTCTATCGCCTCCGGGCCAAAAGCCTAGTTCTACCACGGGGTTTTTAAGAGCTTCATCTTTCAAAATATGTTTTTTAAGATAGCTGTAAATATTCCCCATAGAATGGTAAAATACATTTTCTAAATACCAAATAAGCCCAATAGCTTCATCTAACGGACTTGGTTTTTCCTTTTTATAGAAAGGCGTTTTACCTAGCTGTGCTAGAAGTTTTTTGATGGTGGTTAAGTCATTATCTTTAATCGCTTGGGTTAAATCGTTAATGATAACCAATACAGAGTCTGGATAGAATTGAGTTGGGTGAGCAGTAAGTACAGGTCTTACTTTAAGTTTTTGTAGAGTAGCTTTAAGTTCAGTAACCTTGTTACGAGCTTCGGCTTTCTCTTTCATATTTCGGATACTGCCCAGTCCGTCCATATTATTTACTGTGGAAAAGGCGGCATCTTCTATGGCATCAAATAAAACTACTTGCCTTTCAATATATTGTATAAACCTAAACAGAAGGTCGTTAGTTTCTTTTTCGGAGGATTGTGGAGCGTATTTTTTGAAAAACTCTTCTACGATTTCGGTAGGTGTTTTATTATCTTGATAGCCTTTTTTACATTCTTCGCCAAACAGAGGCAAAAATCTCCCCACATTAGACACACCACTGAAAGGTAATGTCATAAAAATACTGTTGTAAATCTGATATTTAGATAACACACTTTCTTCAAAACGCTCTAGTTTTGTTTTTCTATCCTCCATAATATATATTTGTTTTAATCTAAAACTATTTCTGGGATTTCTCCTTCTATAATGAGTTTCCCAGCTGTTGCCTTTTTAATATCGTCTAGGCTTACATTAGGTGCTTTTTCTAATAATTTAAAGCCTCCTTCGGGTACTATTTCGTAAACGCCAAGCTCTGTAACTACTTTTTTGATACATTTAACTCCTGTAAGAGGTAAGCTACATTTTTGGAGAAGTTTAGACTCGCCGTGTTTATTCACCTGTTGCATTGCCACAATAATATTCTTTGCGGAAGCAACTAAATCCATCGCACCTCCCATACCTTTTACCATTTTACCCGGTATTTTCCAGTTAGCGATGTCTCCGCTTTCGGAAACTTCCATCGCTCCTAGTATGGTTAAATCTACTTTTTGAGCTCTAATCATACCGAAACTCATCGCTGAATCAAAAACTACTGAACCTGGTAAAGTAGTGATGGTTTGCTTACCTGCGTTTATTAAATCTGCATCCTCTTTGCCTTCCTCTGGAAAGGGTCCCATTCCGAGTAACCCATTTTCGGATTGCAATACAACATTTATGCCTTTCGGAATGTAGTTGGCAACTAGGGTAGGGATACCTATGCCTAGATTAACATAGGAATTATTTTTTATTTCTTTAGCAATTCTTTGTGCTATTTGTTCTTTTGTTAAAGCCATAATTAAGTTTAGTCTTGATTGGTTTTTCTTACGGTTCTTTGCTCTATTCTCTTCTCGTAATTTTCTCCTTGGAAAATACGGTGTACATAAATTCCAGGAGTATGTATTTGGTCAGGGTCTAATGTTCCTGCAGGTACAAGTTCTTCTACCTCTGCAATCGTAATTTTACCAGCCATTGCCATTGGTGGATTAAAATTTCTAGCAGTAGAACGATATATTAAATTTCCTGCTGTGTCGCCTTTCCAAGCTTTAACGATGGCAAAATCAGCATCAAAAGCATATTCTAAAAGATAATCTTTACCATTAAAGTTTCTGACCTCTTTACCTTCGGCAACTTCTGTCCCTACGCCAGCAGGTGTGAAAAAAGCAGGCATACCATACCCCGCAGCCAAACATCTAGTCGCTAGAGTCCCCTGTGGGATAAGTTCTACCTCTAACTCTCCGCTTAGTAGTTGTCTTTCAAATTCGGCATTTTCTCCCACATAGGAAGAAATCATTTTTTTTATTTGTTTATTTTGAAGTAAAAGTCCTAGTCCAAAATCATCAACACCTGCATTATTAGAAATACAAGTGAGATTTTTTACATTTTTTCTTACCAGCTCAGCAATGCTATTCTCTGGGATTCCACATAGCCCAAATCCGCCAAGCATAATGGTCATTCCGTCTTTGATACCTTCGCAGGCTTCTTGTACATTTTTAACTGTTTTATCTATCATTGTTCAGATTTAATTCTATTGATTTATTAAACTTTTATACCTTTTTTCATACTTATTAAAGCCCACAAAGTAGTAGTACAGGCTAAGAATAGCCGAAGCTGCCAACCAAATAATCCCATTTTTTCCTAAAAAGGCTTTAAAATCATCAGGTTGAGTAATGAAATAATTGATAGGAGCAGCAATAAGTATAAACATAAAGGCGATTACTACGCCTTGCCTTACCGAAAACTTAAGCCTACTTTGTCGTAAGTTTTGCCATAAAGCGATAAATCGTTTGTCTTTTTCGTTCATAGTTTAAATTTTGTTTTTATAGTTTATTTTTATGAGAAAGCACTAATACTCGTGATATCCATACCTGTTATTAAAAGATGAATATCGTGAGTACCTTCGTAAGTAATTACGGATTCTAGATTGGCGGCGTGTTGCATCATAGAAAAATCTCCCATAATCCCCATTGCTCCTAGTATTTGTCTGCTTTCCCTAGCGATATCTAATGCCATTTTTACATTATTTCTTTTAGCCATAGAAATTTGTGCTGGAGTAGCTTTGTTTTCATTTTTAAGCAGACCTAAACGCCACGAAAGAAGTTGAGCTTTAGTAATTTCTGTGAGAAACTTGGCTAATTTCTTTTGTTGAAGCTGAAAGCTACCAATAGGTTTCCCAAATTGTGTACGCTCTTTGGCGTATTGTACTGCGGTGCAATAGCAATCTATAGCAGCACCTATAACACCCCAAGAAATCCCATATCTAGCAGAGTTAAGACAGGACAACGGACCTTTAATTCCTTTTACATTTGGGAGGATATTTTCTTTAGGGATTTTCACATTTTGGAATACCAATTCTCCCGTTCTAGAGGCCCTTAGACTCCATTTATTGAGTGTTTCTGGAGTAGTGAAACCTTCCATTCCTCTTTCTACGATTAACCCTCTAATGGTATTGGTTTCATCTTTAGCCCAAACAATAGCAATGTCGCAAGTAGGAGCATTGGTAATCCACATTTTAGCTCCATTAAGCAAAAAATAATCGCCTATGTCTTTAATGTGAGTTTCCATATCAGACGGATTAGAGCCATGATTAGGTTCGGTAAGCCCGAAAGCTCCTGTAATTTCACCCGCACCGAGTAAAGGTAGGAATTTTCTTTTTTGTTCTTCTGTTCCAAATTCAAAAATAGGATACATTACCAATGATGATTGCACTGAAGCCGCAGAACGCACCGCAGAATCTCCTCTTTCTAACTCTTGCATAATGATGCCGTAGGAAATTTGGTCTAGCCCAGCACCGCCATACTCTTTTGGAATATAGGCTCCTAGAGCTCCTATTTTGCCCAATTGTTGCATTAGATTGGGGATTTCTTTGTGTGTTTGTGCAGCGTTATCTATCTGAGGAATTACAGAACTTTGTACCCATTGTCTCACAGAATTTCTAACCAATTTATGCTCTTCGGTAAGAAGGTTATCTAGCATGTAATAGTCTGGGATACTATTAAGTGGATAATAACTCATACTAATGTGATAAGGTTGATTTAAACGCTACTAATATAGTTAAAATTAACTCGTTGTGCATTTTAAATAATACTGATTTTTAGATGATTTAATTTTCTTTGGAAGATAAATTTATTGATATATTGAATAACCGTTGCGGCGGTTATTTTACTGATTATCCTTGTTTTAAAGCCTTCAAAAGTTTTAGCATAGTTTCTTTTAATCATAAATTGGTCGCAAAGTTGAGAGAAAAATGTCTCAATTCGTTTTCGCTTTTTCTTGTACAATGAAAATTGAGGAATATAATCTTTCTGATTACTTCTCATTGGTGTATCTAATTTAATATTAGCATAGTTAAATAAATCTATTTGAACTTTTGCTGATAAATAGCCTCTATCTCCAATTAAAGTACAGTTTCGCATTTGCTCACCAATATCTTTTAAATAGTGGATGTCGTGAACGGATGCAGGGCTTATATCAAAATTCTTAATCACACCATTTAAAGAACATACTGCGTGTAGTTTATAGCCATAGAAATATAATTTCTGTGAAGCACAATAACCATATGTTGGTGAAGAATAGGATTGCTCTTTACAAATTTTTGAACGAGTAGAACGAGCGTTTTCACAAACTTTCATTGGCATGCTATCAACGATAAAAATATCTTCAAACTCATTGAACTCCATCGAAATACGCTGTCTAATTTGCTCTGTTTGTAGGGATAGTCTTCGTTTTCGCTTATTGTAAACACTTCTTTCAATTTTGTTTATCAGAGAGTTTGGCAATTTTCTAAATAACTGTAATTCGCTATCAATACTCAAGTATTCAGCAGTAATATTAAGACTTATGACTTCTAAATCGCTCATTTTAGGTGTTCTTCTCTGATAACTAATCAGTTGATTTTCTGAAAAAAGTCCTAAAACTTCCAAAATTCTTTCATATATTTGCTCTATGTTGTTCATTTATACCGTTTTATAGCAAAAACAATATACTGATTTTCAGTCTAATAAACAACTCTTGTTTTTTTCATTTCATAATGCACAACGGGTTTAAAATTATTATATTTGAATAAAATAAATTTGGTTATGGTAAAAATATTTGACTCAGGATTTCTATACGAAGTAGAGATTATGAAGTCTAAACTTTTATCTGAAGGTATAGAAAGCTATATTAAAAATGAGTATGTTAATAATGTAGCTGTAATGCCTGTAAACCAAAACTATATCCTTGTAGTAGATGAGAGTTTGGCAGACCAAGCAAGAGAGATTTTGGATAGGGTAGAAGAGTAAATTAAAAAGATATGCAGTGGAATAGCTCCTTATACCAAACGAAGGTTGGAGAACATCGTAAGAAAAATGTGATATGGATTTCTTTTCCGTATCAGAAGGAGCTTATTGACCTTCTTAAAAAACATACCACTGCCCATTGGTCGGCTAGTCAAAAGAGCTGGTATGTGCCTAACAATAAACATTATAGAGAACTATTTAGTATCACAGAAGAGCCTTTGGTTGGCAAAATGGTATTTTCAAAAATAAAAGCGGTTAATCGTCCTGCTTTTGAACGTTTTCAAGAACATTTAAAACTAAAAGGATACAGCCGAAATACGCTTAGAACTTATGCTGTAGAGTTTGCCCAACTGCTTTATGTCTTAAAAGATTTCTCAGTAGATGAATTGTCCGAAGAACGCTTAAGGGCTTATTTTCTCTATTGTTTTGAGGATTTAAAACTTTCGGAAGCAGAAATAAACAGCCGAATCAATGCGATTAAATTTTACTTTGAGCAAGTCTTACATCGTAAAAAAATGTTTTTTGATATTCCTCGTCCTAAAAAGAAAAAACAGTTGCCAAAGAGTTTAAATAAAAAACAAATTTTAAAAATATTTGAAGTAACCACCAACCTCAAACATAGATGTATGTTACAACTTTGCTATGGTATGGGCTTGAGAGTGAGTGAGATTGTGAATTTAAAACTAGAGGATATATGTAGCGAAACTATGCGTGTGCGAATTGAGAATGCTAAAGGTAAAAAAGATCGTATGGTACCTTTGCCTGAAAGTATTTTGCCTGAACTTAGAGCTTACTATCGGGAGTATAAACCTAAAAAGTATCTATTTGAAGGACAGTATGGCGGAGTGTATTCTGTAAGGTCGGTTCAGTCGGTTTTTAAAACTGCGATGAGAAAGGCAGGTATAAATAAGACCGTAGGTATACACGGTTTAAGACACAGCTATGCTACTCATCTTCTAGAAATGGGGACAGATATAAGATATATACAGGAGTTTTTGGGACATAATAATATCAAGACTACTCAAATCTATACGCAGGTTACTCCCGAGCATCAGCGGACAATAAAAAGCCCATTGGATAGTTTAAAGTAATGATTATTGTTTCTTTTTTACCAAAAGAAGCCACTCTTCGTCTAATGGCAGATAGCCTTGGTCATAAACAAAAAAGTAGGTTTTACCGTTTTGGGTATTGATGATAGAGGTGATTAAGTCAAAATTAAATCCTTTGTTAAAGAGTTTTATTTTAGGGATTTTAGTTTTTTCCTCTATATTTAGTTCAGATAATATCCTGTAATTTTTCCTTAGTTGATTGTTTGTATTTCGCATAAGGTTGGTATGGTCTTTATTCATACGGTTGTTGTAGGAATTTCGGCAACTATCTGAGCAAAATTTTTTATCTTCTCTACCTACTATTGTTTCGTTGCATTCTAGACATTGTTTCATTATAACTGGTGTTTATGTGGAGCTGTTAACTTAACAAATATAGGCTAAATGTCTGTTATACACTACTGATTTCTCAGTTTAATGATGTCTCAGAGATTATATCAATATTTCAATATTAATAGATTTATTTTACGGCCGTGAAATAGACAAGCAATGCTATCCCTACGATAATTCTATACCAGCCCCAAGGTTTAAAACCGTATTTTTTTATCACTCCTATAAAAAATTTAATAGCTATCACAGCAACTACAAAAGCCACTAGATTACCCGCTAAAAATAGTTTTAGGTTATCACCGTGTGTAAGCATTTCGTAGCCTTTTTGTTCTACCCCTAAGTATTCCCATTTTTTTACAAAAATAGAATATACCGTAACAGCAAGCATGGTGGGTACAGCTAGAAAGAAAGAAAACTCAGCAGCAGCCTCTCTAGATAATTTTTGTTGCATACCTCCAATAATGGAAGCTGCACTTCGGCTAGTACCAGGCATCATAGCTAAACATTGCCAAAAACCGATGGTAATAGCTTTTTTTATACTGATTTCTTTTTCTGTATGTATTTCAGGAGTTTTGAATACTTTATCAATAAATAGAAGAACCACGCCACCTAGAACTAAAACTACGGCGATGGGAATAGGGTTTCCTAAGACAGACTCTATCATATCATCAAATAGATAACCCAAAACCAATGCTGGAACCACAGCAAAACCGAGTTTGATATAAAAGTTGAAATTCTGAAAATTGAAAAACTTTTTCCAATATAAAAATACCACAGCAAGGATTGCCCCCAACTGTATCGATACTTGAAACATTTTAACAAATTCGTCTTCTTGTATTCCGAATATAGAACTTGTGAAAATCATATGTGCCGTAGAGGAAACTGGTAAGTACTCTGTTAAACCTTCAATAATGGCAATAATAATAGCTTCTAAAAAATTCATAACTTAAAAAGTTTAAAGCAAAAGTCAATTGCATTATAGAAACAATTGACTTTAGTTTTTTGCATTATAAAAAATGATTATTTTCTTTTCAAAATAGCATAGACTTGTATCACAAATCCTGTAACAACTAATAGTGGAGCAATGCGTATCCTTCTGATAGAAAAAATATCCTCATTCCAATAGTTTGGGTCAAATTTACCATCAGGAGTTGTGTTAGCCCCAGAGCCCATCATAAGGATAAAACCAAGGACTACACACACTAAACCTATAAGCATCCACTTATAATTGACCTTTTTGAAATAAAAACTATTTTCGTTTGCTTTATTATTTTGTTCTGTCATAGTCTAAGAATAGTATAAATCATCAATATTAGTTCTAAGGAATCTCCAAGTTGCAAAAATGGTACTTAGAACGGTGATAAGAACTCCTACGCCAAAAACAACTAAAACTAGTTGTATGTACTGATTAGTATCTTGTACAAACGGAGTTCCTATTTGGTTAGTAAAGTAGTACCAAACCCCGAATAGTGCTAAAAGCCCAATAACAGCACCTATAAGTCCTAGTATAACGGCTTCTATGATGAACGGTTTAAGGATGAAACGACGCTTAGCACCTACAAGTTGCATCGTTTTAATAATGAATCTTTTAGAGAAAATTTTTAATCTAATAGAGTTGTTAATCAGTACAATCGCTAAAATTAAAAATACCAAAGAAAATGCTAATATCCAAGTGAGTATTCTATTCAGGTTGTTGTAAACCTCAATCATTAAGTCGCTGTTATTTTTTACTTCTACAATGCCATCTACTTTTTCTAATTCTTTAACCACGCCTTGTATTTCTTTAGGGCTTACGAAATCTGGCTTTAGAGAAACCTCTACTGAAGACGGGAATATATTTTCTTCAAAAAGAGCATCAGCATCTATCCCCATACTTTTCTTAGCTTCTTTAGACGCTTGTTGTCTTGAGATAAAAGTCGTTTTTTTAACAAAAGGAAGTGCTTGTATCGTCTTTATAGCCTCTTGCTCCTGTTTTGCTATTTTTAGAGAGTCCTTAGCATCGTAATTTTCGGAAAAAAAAGCATTTACTACAAGCTGTTCTTTAATATAGTCTGAATATTTTTGAGCATTGATGAGTATAAGACCAAAAAGCCCTACCAAAAACAAAACTAATGCTATACTAATAACTACCGTGATATTGCTGGATCTCAGCCTTCTTTTGTTAAAATCGTCTACTGTATTAGCCATTAAATAAAATTTTTCGGCTAAAATAGAAAAAATCTTCCGAAATTTGCTCCCAATAAGACTAAAATCATTGTTAATAAAATCATAAAAAAATCATTTCATTTTGACAGTAAAAGCTAAAAAACACCTCGGGCAACATTTTCTTAACGATGAAAACATAGCATCTAAAATTGTAGAAGCTTTAGAGGTTGATGTTCAGGATTTTGTCTTAGAAGTAGGTCCAGGTATGGGAGTTTTAACCAAATATCTTCTTAATAAAAATTCAGAAATATTTGTGGCAGAGATAGATGTAGAGTCTATTGCTTACCTTAAAGAACATTACCCCAAATTAGAAGAAAAACACTTTGTAGGTGATTTTTTAAAAGCTAACCTAGCTGAAATTTTCAATTCGGAACAGGTTTCTGTTATAGGGAATTTTCCATACAATATTTCATCACAGATTTTATTTAAAATTATAGATAATTACGCCCAAATACCAGAAATGGTGGGAATGTTCCAAAAAGAAGTCGCCGAAAGAACTTCTGCAGAACCTCGCACTAAAAGTTATGGGATTCTGTCGGTAATGGTTCAGGCGTATTATGATGTAAAGTATCTTTTTACCGTTAGCGAAAATGTTTTTACGCCACCACCTAAAGTGAAATCTGGAGTTATCAGGCTTACCAGAAATCCTAAAAAAGGTCTAGAAGGCAACGAAGTTTTATTTAAACAAATTGTAAAAGCAGGCTTTAATCAAAGACGAAAAAAATTAAGTAACGCTCTTAAAGGACTTAATATTCCCGACGCTTTATTAACGCATAATTTCTTAACTTTGCGAGCGGAAGAACTTAGTGTAGAAGATTTTATCATCTTTACTATTGAGTGGAAAAATGCACTAAAATCATCAGCCGTTTAACTTTTAAATAAAGACTATTTTGACTGAAACCATTGCTCTTAGAGAACTGATAAAAAATCTCATCAAGGAGAAAAATGCTAAAGAGGTAGCTCTGATGCTTTCCGAAATGGAGGCACCAGACATTGCTTCTATATTTGAAGATTTAGAGGAGGAAGAACAGCATTTTCTCTACGATTTAATGAGTAATGAGAAATCTGCAGAAGTACTCTTAGAGATAGATGAAGACGAGCGAAAGAGCTTTATGAAAGGGCTCTCTTCGCAAGAGATTGCAGATGAGATTATCAATGAGATAGATTCTGACGATGCGGCGGATATTATTTCTGAACTTCCAGAACATCAGCAGACCGAAATTATCCAAAGGTTAGATGACGAAGAACACGCTCAAAGTATCGTAGACTTACTTAGGTATGATGAAGACGAGGCTGGAGGTCTTATGGCAACGGAAATGGTGAAGGTTAATCAGAACTTAACCATTATTTTGGCGGTCAAAGAGATGAGAAAGCAAGCCGAAGATTTAGATGAGGTGTATTCTATCTATGTAGTAGATGATAATGATAAACTGCTAGGACTTTTAAGTTTAAAAAAACTACTTACAACCACTTCTTCTACTAAAGTTTCGGAGGTTTATAATCCTAAAATCCGTTCGGTGATGGATACGGATACGGCTGAGGAAGTAGCAAGATTTATGCAAAAGTACGACCTTTTTGAGGTTCCTGTGGTTGATGCTAGAGGCAATCTGGTAGGACGTATTACGATAGATGATGTTATTGATTTCATAACCGAAGAAGCAGAGAAAGACTATCAGTTAGCATCGGGTATCTCCTTAGATGTCGACTCTACAGATACCATTTTTTCGCTTACAAAAGCACGCTTACCATGGCTTTTTATAGGTATGGTAGGTGGTTTAATAGGTTCGCAGGTACTGCAAGGGAATCAAGATGCCCTCCAAAAGATACCTGCTCTTATGTTTTTTGTGCCTCTAATAGCCGCAACGGCAGGTAATATTGGAGTACAAGCATCGGCGATTATTGTACAAGGTTTAGCTAATAATACTTTGGGTACAGACACCGTTAAAACCTTGATAAAGGAAGTGAGCGTTTCCGCAGCATCGGGAGTTATTTTATCAGTTATCATTCTTTCGTTTAATTTGCTTGTCAATAGGCACGATATGATGGTGTCTATTGCTATCTCGGTTTCGCTGTTGGCGGTTATTTTGGTGGCTGCTGTTATTGGGACTATAGTGCCTATTCTCCTTAATAAAAATAAAATAGATCCCGCAATAGCCACAGGTCCATTTATTACAACTTCTAACGATATTTTAGGAGTTTTGATTTACTTTACCATAGCAAAACTAATGTTGCATATTTAGAGGTGGTAGTTGTAATTTTGTAACAAACATTTTATTAATGAAGGAAATATTAACCTTATCAATCATTTTTTTTATAACCTCTTGCTCTGCTTAAAAACAACCATAACTGAAAATGGACAACAAGGAAAAGGGCATTTAAAGAACAATATGAGACAAGGGAAATGGACTTCCTTTAAGAATGGGAATTTAAATTCCATTGGAAATTTTTCTCAGGATAAAAAAAATGGAAAATGGAAATATTTTTATTCAAATAGAAAATTGCATCAAAAAGGCAAATATATTGACGATAAACAAAATGGAATATGGAATTATTATTTTGATAGCGGGGAATTTATGGGAAAAGGGCAAATAATAGATAATAAGCAGAATGGATTATGGAAATGGTTTCATAAAAACGGAAAATTATATACTGAACGATTTTATGCTAGCGGAAGACTAATGAAAATAAAATCCTGCTATGATAAAAAAGGAAATGAAATGAATTGCGGAAAAATTATCGACGGTAGTGGAATAATGCTTTTTCATGATATAGAAAATGAAACGGATACAATTCAAAAATTTGAATTTGAAAATGGAATAATAAAAAACTAATTTGCAGAAGATGGAGTTAGGGAAATGATAGGGAGATTAGTAATACTTGTATTACAAAATGCTTTTCTTTTATAAAAAATAAAGATGAAAATCATTAAGGAAATATTAAAATATTTGACATTAGTTTTTCTTCTGTTAATACTACTTAAGCTAACAAAGTGTTATGGAGATTATGTAGAATCAGTTTATGATATTATAATAATTCCGTTTGTGTTTTGTTTAATATTAGTTAATGGTTTGATTTTATATTTCTATCAAAAGCGAAGAAAAAAAACTCAGAACTCTAAAGATTATTTGTTTGTTTGGTATGATTGGAGTTTTGTTCAATATATTTAATAATTGCCACTCAAAAAATGGAGAAGTGATATCCACATATTCTATTGGTACTGAAACAAAAACAGAAATAACATTATTTGAAAATCAAACATTCCAAATTACAGAATATTCGCCTCATGCTTTTCACCATTGGAACGGTAAGTACAAAATTTCTAATGATACCTTATATTTAAAAAATATTGACTTTGAAAAGTTATCTTATTTACAACTTACGGATAAATACTTATACGATACAAATACTAAAAATTTCTTTTCAGAAGGGTTAGCCCTCTTGTAAAAAAGTAGTAAATTAGCAACGATTCTAAAAAGTATTTAAAATGAAATTAAGAGAAAAAAATCCCGCATTAGTTTTAATCGATGTTCAAAAGGCTTTTCTTGAAGAAGATTATTGGGGCGGAAATCGTAATAATAAAAATGCTGAAGAAATTTGTGGTAAAATTCTGCAAAAATGGCGTGAATTAAATTTACCAATCTTTCATATAAGGCATAGTTCGGATAATCCTAAATCAAAACTTCATATCACAAATGCAGGATTTGAATTTAGCGAATATGTTACACCAAATGATTCTGAGGCTATCATTACTAAAAATGTAAATAGTGCATTTATTGGAACTACATTAAAAGAGCAAATTGATAGTTTAAATATTAACACATTAGTAATTGTAGGAATAACTACCAACCATTGTGTTTCTACAACAACTAGAATGTCTGGAAATTATGGTTATGAAACTTATCTCATTTCGGACGCTACAGCAACATTTGACAGGATTGGAATTAATGGAGAAAAATACGATTCGGAGTTAATTCATCAGACAACGCTTGCAAACCTGAATGAGGAATTTGCAATTGTTTGGAATTCTGAAAAATTATTTAAAGAGATTTAAAAGAATTAAAGATAAAAGAAAGCCCAAATATTATATGAAAAATAGGCTTGGAGATGCTTTTTATGATAAACATTACTTCATGAAAAAAAGATTAGTAGTACTTTCTGGGGCGAGTATTTCTGCTGAAAGTGGCATTAAAACATTTAGAGATTCTAATGGGCTGTGGGAAAACCACCGTATAGAAGATGTGGCGAGCCCAGAAGGGTTTGCTAGAAATCCGCAATTGGTTTTAGATTTTTATAATCTTAGAAGAAGGCAATTAGCAGAGGTTAAACCAAATTTGGCTCATAGCATTTTAGCAGAATTAGAAAAATATTATGAGGTAACTATTATTACTCAAAATGTAGATGATTTACACGAAAGAGCGGGGTCTTCTCATATTATTCATCTTCACGGAGAACTTAAAAAGGCGAGACCTATAAACTCTGAAAGCGAGATTATAAATTGGGAAACTGACCTTAATCTAGGAGACAAAAATGAAAAAGGCGTTCAACTTAGACCTCATATTGTATGGTTTGGTGAGGCTGTGCCTGAAATGGAGAAAGCTATAGATATAGCAACCTCGGCAGATTTATTTTTAGTGATAGGAACTTCGTTACAAGTTTATCCTGCGGCATCTTTGGTACATTATATTCCACAGCATTGCGAGTTGTTTCTTATTGACCCTCAAATTCCCGAGCGTTATACAAAAAAGGCTACTTGCTTTGCTACTTCGGCAACAGAAGGTATGATAAAATTAAAAGAGATACTTTTAGCTGAGTTTTAATCTAGCCTTACTAAAAGAGCATCACAAACTACCTTGCTGAAAGAGTGGAAAATACCGTTTATAGTAACCATCATAGAAGCGTCAAATTTTTCTTTTTTGTTTACAGTAAGTTGGCTTCCTAAATTGAGTTGTTTATCATTCAAAAAGCTAAGGAAATCTTTGGTATCTACAGTTACAGCGGCTAGTGTTACCTTAGAGCCTTCGGTACATTCGCTGAGTTTCTTTAGATTTTGCTCTATGATGTTGCCCTCTTTGTCAGGGATAGGTTCTCCGTGAGGATCTACTTTAGGGTAATTAAGTAATTCGTCCATTTTATCAAAAAACTCCTCAGAGTGTATATGCTCTAGTTCCTCGGCTATTTTGTGCACATTTTCCCAACCGAAGCCCATTTTTTCTACCAAAAACATCTCTGTAAGCCTATGTTTTCTAATAACTAACGCAGCTTCTTTTTGTCCAATTTCGGTAAGGATAATGGGTTTGTAGCTTTCGGTAATCACCCAGTTCTTTTGAGCAAATTTTTTCATCATACTATTAACACTCGGCATTTTAATGTTCAAAAATTTGCTGAGTTCGTTTACTGTAACCTCGTTGTTATCAGTCTTTAGATGAAATAAAGCCTTTAGGTAATTTTCTTCTGTAAGAGAGTTCATAGACACAAAAATAAAAGATTTTTTTGTGTGGGAGATAGTATTCTAAAACTTTTTCTTTTTAAAGTAAATGAATGTGGCTATAATAATGCTCAGCATTACACCTAAAGTTGCAAAATAACCATATTTATGATGAAGCTCTGGCATAAATTCAAAGTTCATTCCATAAAGTCCAGCGATGAAGGTAATTGGTAAAAAATAGACTGAGTACATCGCTAATAGTTTCATCACTTGGTTGGCTTTTTGGTCAGATAAGGCGATATATACAGAGATGAGGTTAGTAATCTGAGCACTAATATGGTCAAAATCAGACATCACATCTTTTTGTTTATCTACAAGGTCTGCTATTTCAATATCTTTTAGATTAAGTTTTTTAAAAGCACCTATCCAATCCGAAGACATGTTAAGTACTCTAGCATTAAGCCCTGCCTTTCTTTTAATTTTGTAGAGTTTTTTTATAGGGTTGAGCTGAGGGCTATTTTGCATAAAAATCTCAGTCTCTAACTTATCAATAATCTCTATAAGTTTTTTGCTTTCGTCATCAAAGGATTTCATTATCTTGAGTCCTAAGATTAGAGCTAACTTATCTGGAGAATATTTCTTGTATTTATCAGGATTTTTGTTAAGGTCTTCTTTAATTTCTAGAATACTCTTATTATCAGTTCTATGTATAGTGATAATTATTTTTTCTATGATAAATATGCCTAATTTAGTACTTACATCATTGATGCCATTTAAGTTTTTTCTTTGGAGTTCTACATTTTCTCTAGTTAAGAAAAATTTTACGCCTTCTACTTCTTCAAATTTAGGAAGATGACTTGGGTCTACAGTATCATCTAAGTGTAACTTATTGATATGGAACTGATGATGTAGGGAGTCTAAATCTTCTTTGGTAGGAGCTGTAACATCAATCCATTTACAGAGGTCGCTTTCAAAAATAGTATCTATAGGCATTATAGAGTTTTTAATGGTATAAAAGCTACCCTAAAGAGGATAGCTCTAGTTAGATTATTTGATATTCTATCAATTATTTAAAAACAGAGTTTAGTCTGTCAACCTCTGAATTTATTTTTTGTTGTAGACTTTCTGAGGCTTTAACTAAAGGTAATCTAAGGTGATTTTTAATAATGCCTTTATGTGCTAAAACAGCTTTGATACCAACAGGATTACCCTCAGCAAAAATAAGGCGCGTGATTTCCACCAGTTGATTATGGATAGCATAAGCCTCTTTTACTTTGTCATTTTTTGCGAGTTTTATCATCTCAGAAAATTCTTTAGGGTAGGCTTGTCCAATTACTGAGATTACTCCATCACCTCCAGCGAGTGTTACAGGAAGAGTGTACTCGTCATCACCAGACATTAGTGAGAAATTTGTAGGCTTTTTTCTTAAAATATCAAAGTACTGCGTAAGATTAGGAGCCGCTTCTTTTATCATAAATAGGTTAGAGAACTCCTTAGCCAATCGTAGTGTAGTTTCGGCTTCTATATTTTGCCCTGTTCTTCCTGGGACATTATAAATAATGATGTTTTTACCTGTTTCTGCTAAAGCCTTATAATGCTGATAAAGTCCTTCTTGGTTAGGTTTATTATAGTAAGGAGAAACTGATAAAATAGCCTCAAAATCATCAAGATTAGTTTGTTCGATTTCTTTTTTTACTGCTAAAGTATTGTTGCTGCCAATACCTAGAACTAAAGGGAGTCTTTTATTGTTAACTTTAACAATGTGTTGTATAACAGCTTCTTTTTCTTCATTAGAAAGGGTGGCAGTTTCTGCAGTTGTACCAAGAACTACAAAAAAATCTGTTCCGTTAGTTATGTTGTATTCTATGAGCTTTGTAAGAGCATCAAAATCGATAGATAAATCTTCGTTAAAAGGAGTTACTAAAGCAACCCCTAGACCTGATAAATTTTTCATTTCCGTTTCTTATTCTAAAATTTAGAAGACCAAAATTAAGTTTTTTTTTGATATAAACAGAAGATTATTTCGTTTTGTACTATCCTGGAGTTATAAATAAAGCCTGCTTTTTCTGTGTTCGAGAGATGAAATTTGTTTTGTTACTCTGTAATTTATGATATTACTCAGAGTAGTTAATTATTTCATAAATATATTGTAACTTAGCCACCTCAATTTTATTGAGTTAAATAAATGTTAACTCGTTGTGCATTTTAAATAATACTGATTTTTAGATGATTTAATTTTCTTTGGAAGATAAATTTATTGATATATTGAATAACCGTTGCGGCGGTTATTTTACTGATTATCCTTGTTTTAAAGCCTTCAAAAGTTTTAGCATAGTTTCTTTTAATCATAAATTGGTCGCAAAGTTGAGAGAAAAATGTCTCAATTCGTTTTCGCTTTTTCTTGTACAATGAAAATTGAGGAATATAATCTTTCTGATTACTTCTCATTGGTGTATCTAATTTAATATTAGCATAGTTAAATAAATCTATTTGAACTTTTGCTGATAAATAGCCTCTATCTCCAATTAAAGTACAGTTTCGCATTTGCTCACCAATATCTTTTAAATAGTGGATGTCGTGAACGGATGCAGGGCTTATATCAAAATTCTTAATCACACCATTTAAAGAACATACTGCGTGTAGTTTATAGCCATAGAAATATAATTTCTGTGAAGCACAATAACCATATGTTGGTGAAGAATAGGATTGCTCTTTACAAATTTTTGAACGAGTAGAACGAGCATTTTCACAAACTTTCATTGGCATGCTATCAACGATAAAAATATCTTCAAACTCATTGAACTCCATCGAAATACGCTGTCTAATTTGCTCTGTTTGTAGGGATAGTCTTCGTTTTCGCTTATTGTAAACACTTCTTTCAATTTTGTTTATCAGAGAGTTTGGCAATTTTCTAAATAACTGTAATTCGCTATCAATACTCAAGTATTCAGCAGTAATATTAAGACTTATGACTTCTAAATCGCTCATTTTAGGTGTTCTTCTCTGATAACTAATCAGTTGATTTTCTGAAAAAAGTCCTAAAACTTCCAAAATTCTTTCATATATTTGCTCTATGTTGTTCATTTATATCGTTTTATAGCAAAAACAATATACTGATTTTCAGTCTAATAAACAACTCTTGTTTTTTTCATTTCATAATGCACAACGGGTAAATGTTAATTTTTTTATAATATTGATTTTTAATAAAATACAATGAAAAACTATTCAGTACTAAAGGTTGCACCCGCTTTTCTGTTGGCAGGGGCAATGCTACAAGCACAAAAGGTAGATTCTGCCAAAACCAAAAGTATAGATGAGGTAGTGCTTATAGGTTACGGAAAGAAGAAAAAATCAGATCTTACAGGGTCTGTAACATCTATTTCTTCTAAAGATTTTAATGATGGTATGTTATCTTCTCCAGAACAGCTTATTCAAGGTAAAGCGGCAGGTGTACAGATTACAACTAATGGCGGTGCTCCTGGTAGTGGCTCTACAATTAGAGTAAGAAGTGGAGCGTCTCTTAATGCATCTAATGACCCACTTATCGTTATAGACGGAATGCCATTAGATACCAAAGGTATTGATGGAGCGGCTAATCCACTAGCCCTTATTAACCCTAATGATATAGAGTCTTTTAACATTCTTAAAGACGCTTCTGCAGCAGCTATCTATGGTAATAGAGCTTCTAATGGGGTTATCATCATTACCACTAAGA
Organism: Riemerella anatipestifer; assembly: GCF_035666175.1. Lineage (NCBI taxonomy): Bacteria > Pseudomonadati > Bacteroidota > Flavobacteriia > Flavobacteriales > Weeksellaceae > Riemerella > Riemerella anatipestifer. The sequence continues at coordinate 2,482,004 of NZ_CP142016.1, read as the reverse complement.
AAGGAACTAGAGGAAAACTTAGAGTAGGCTATAATTCCACAACATCTGTTTCTCAAAGATTTGGAACGGTGAATATGATGGATGCTAACGAATTCAGAACTTTAGTAAAGGATAAAGCATCGGCGGATTATATTTCTAAATTAGGTAATGCAAATACCAACTGGCAAGAAGCTTTTTATCAATTAGCGACAGGCTTTGATAATAATTTAACGTTATCTGGAGGGATTGGTAAAGTGCCATTTAGACTATCTTTAGGATACCTTAACCAAGATGGTATTATTAGAACTAATAATATAGAAAGAAGCACCGCAGGTTTAAACTTAAATCCAAAATTATTTAATAATCATTTGGATATTAATTTTAACTTAAAAGGGACTTATGTAGAAAATAGGTTTACTGATGGAGAGGCCATCAATGCGGCTATTGCGTTTGATCCAACACAAAACATTTATGATGCTTCTAATCAGGCGATGGGCGGTTATTGGGAATGGATGGACAATGGAATACCTAACCAAAATGCAACGAGAAACCCTCTTTCTATGCTCTATCAAAGGAGAGATGTTTCTTATGTAAAAAGACTCTTGGGGAATGTTCAGTTTGACTATAAATTTCATTTCTTACCAGAGCTCAGAGCTAACTTAAATTTAGGTCTAGACCTATCTAACTCTAACGGAACAGTTACTACTTTACCTACATTAGCATCATCATACTTCCAAAAAGGAACGAACAGAAACTATGAACAGGAAAAGAAAAATAGGCTTTTAGAATTTTATTTAAATTATTCCAAAAAACTACCTTCTATAGACTCTGATATTGATGTAATGGCGGGGTATTCTTACCAAAAATGGAATGAAACTAAACCTTTTGCACCTACAATCTACGGAGATGGAACTAAAGACCCTGCGAGTGGTGTAGATTTCTTTACGCAAAACTTATTACTTTCTTACTATACTAGATTAAATTATACATTTAAAAATAGATACTTACTAACGGCTTCTGTGCGTAGAGATGGTTCTTCTAGGTTTAATAGTAATAATAGATGGGGCTATTTTCCATCCGTATCATTAGCTTGGAGAATTGATCAAGAGAACTTCCTTAAAGGTAACACTACAATCTCTACTTTTAAACTGAGAGGAGGTTGGGGGGTAACAGGTCAACAGGATATTTCAGGCGATTATCCTTATTTGGCAGTATATAGTATCTCTAACTCTGGAGCTAATTATCTTTTTGGAGGTGTACCTTACACTCTTTATCGTCCAGAAGGCTATGACCCAAACATTAGATGGGAAACTACAAGAACTACCAATATAGGATTAGACTTTGGTGTTTTGAAAGATAGATTACTATTTAATGTAGATGCTTACAAGAGATATACAGTAGATTTACTAAGTGAGGCTCCAACCCCAGGAGGTGCTAACTTTACCAATTTACTTTTATCAAACATAGGAAATATGGAATCTAAAGGGCTTGAAATTGGTGCATTGTGGAAGGCTATTCAAAACGAAAATTTCTCTTGGGATATTTCTGCTAATGCAACATTCCAAGATGCTAAAATTACCAATTTAGCAGCTAATGAAGGAGCTGGTCAAAGAGTGCTTGTAGGTGGTATATCAGGCATTACAGGTGGTTTGATACAAACACATTCTGTAGGTTATAAACCAAATTCTTTCTATGTTTATCAGCAGAAATATGATGCTAGTGGAAGACCAATAGAAGGCGATTATGTAGATAGAAACGGAGATGGCATTATAAACGAGCAAGATTTGTATGAATACCAATCGTCTATGCCAAAAGCTCTATTTGCATTTACATCTAGAATGACCTATAAAAATTGGGATATGGGATTTGCACTTAGAGCTAGTTTAGGTAACTATGTTTACAATAATGCCAATGCTAGATACGGAAATCTACAAAACATAGGAACTAACGGCTATCTTCAAAATCTTACAAGAGACTATCTTAATACAGGGTTTACGACATCTCAATATTTTTCAGATTATTATGTAGAAGATGCTTCATTCTTAAGAATGGATAATATCAATATAGGCTATAATTTCCCTCAGTTTATAGGAAATGCAAGACTGAGAGTGAATGCCTCTGTAAACAATGTTTTTGTGATTACCAAGTATAGCGGGGTAGACCCAGAGGTTTTCAATGGTATTGATAACAATTTCTACCAAAGACCTCGTGTGTATTCATTAGGTTTCAACCTTCAGTTTTAATTAAAAGTTATACAAGTTAAAAATTTAAAATAATGAACTTAAAATATTTAAAAATAGGAATAGCTGCTTTAGCATTTAATTTCTCTCTTACTTCGTGTGAAAGAGATTTGGATCAAGTGCATAGTAGTGATGTTACCTCTGTAAGCGTTTACTCAGATTTTGCCAATTACAAAAATGTCTTAGCGAAATGTTATGCTGGGTTAGCAATAAGTGGACAAGAAGGTGGTGATGGTAAGGCAGATATTAAAGGTATCAATAGTGGTATGTCTAACTATTTAAGACAGTATTTCCAACTACAAGAGTTACCTACTGACGAAGCGGTGATAGCATGGAGAGATCCCAATTTACCAGAAATGAATACTATGATTTGGGGTTCTGATAACCAGTTTGTTACAGCAATGTATTATCGTATTATGTATCAAGTAACACTTACCAGTGAATTTATTAGAGAAATGTCTGACGATAAACTATCGTCTCGTGGTATTACAGGAGTTCAGGCTGAAGAAGCTAGACTTTTCAGAAATGAAGCTCGTTTTTTAAGAGCACTGAGTTATGCACACGCCGTAGATTTATTTGGTAATATTCCTTTTGTAAATGAAAATACAGAAATAGGTTTAACGCCTCCTGCGAGAATAGAAAGGAAAGCTTTATTCCAATATGTAGAAAAAGAATTAAAAGACTTAGAAGGATTATTAAAAGCGCCAAGAGCTAACGAATACGGGAGAGCAGATAGAGCTGCTGTATGGATGCTGCTTGCTAAACTTTACCTTAATGCAGAAGTTTATACAGGAGAAAAAAGATATACAGAAGCAGCTGATTATGCAGAAAAGGTAGCAACGGCAGGGTATAGCTTAAAAGGAAATTACGAGGAACTTTTCTTAGCAGATAATCATTTGGATAATAATGAGGTAGTATTTTCTATCAATTACGATGGTATTAGCTCTCGTACTTATGGAGGTACAACATATCTTATTCATGCTGCTGTAGGAGGAAAGATGACGGCTTCTAATTTTGGTATCAACGGTGGTTGGGGAGGACTTAGAGCTACTAAAAATTTAGTAGAAAAATTCCCGAATGCTTTAGGAGATATAGACAAAAGAGGTAGATTTTTTACCAATGGGCAGAATTATGAAATTAACGATATAGCTTCATTTACAGATGGTTATGCGTTCATTAAGTTTAAAAATATAGATAGAGCAGGTAAAGCAGGTTCTGATGTTTCAGGAACTTTTACAGATACAGATTTCCCTCTATTCCGTTTAGCAGATGCTTATCTTATGTATGCAGAAGCAGTATTGAGAGGAGGTTCTGGAGACCTTAGCAAAGCTCTTACTTATGTAAATAAAATTAGAGAAAGAGCCTATGGCAATACTAATGGAAATATTACTGCATCACAATTAACTTTAGACTTCATCTTAGACGAAAGAGCTAGAGAGTTAGCTTGGGAAGGTACAAGAAGAACCGATTTAATTCGTTTCGGTAAATTTACTTCTGGTGCTTATCTATGGCCTTGGAAAGGAGGTGTTAAAGATGGTACTGCAGTAAGTGACACTAGAAACCTCTATCCAATTCCATCAAGAGATTTGATAGCTAACCCTAACTTGGTTCAGAACCCTGGTTACTAGTATAATTATAACCTAAATATAGCAAAAGTGTTGCCTAAAACAACACTTTTGCCGTTTAATTCAACTATATATAAATATCAGTTATGAAGAAAAGAAATATCGCCATAGCATTCTTAGGACTTTCTTTCGGAGTCTTGTCTGCACAGAGCCTAAAATCGCCTGATGGCAAGTTTGAAATGAATTTCAAACTAGAGAACGGAGTTCCGTATTATAGCCTTAGTTATGAAGGTAATCCTGTATTAGAGCCGTCAAAATTAGGTTTTGAAGTTTTTAAGAAATCAACTTATAACTATAAAGACATCAGCAATCAAGAGAGCTTAAACTTGAGTTCTGGCTTTGTAAAGATAGATGAAAAAAGAGATTCTAAAAATGAAGACTGGCAACCTGTTCTAGGTGAAAAAAAGTTCTATAAAAATCATTATAATGAACTTGCGATTACTTTAAATCAAAAGGAACAGAATAAGAATATCGTTGTTAAATTCAGGCTTTTTAACGATGGTTTAGGTTTCCGTTATGAATTTCCACAACAAGAAAATCTCAACTATTTTATCATAAAAGAAGAGCTTACCGAGTTTGATTTCCCTACGGATATGAAGGCTTGGTGGTTAGCTGGAGATTATGATACGCAAGAGTATGTTTATCAGACGAGTAATGTTTCCGAAATACCAGCTAAATGGGCTGCTGCTGTGGAAGACAATGTTTCGCAAAGTCCTATCAAAAACGGAGTTCAGACACCGCTAATGCTTAAAAGAGAAGGTAAGAAGCCGCTCTATATTAACTTGGCAGAAGCTGCTGTGATAGATTATCCTGCGTCTAACTTAGATGTAAGTGCTAAAGATTACAAATTTACAATTCATCTTACGCCTGATGCACAAGGAGCAAAAGGCTATATTCAAACTTCTGCGGTTACACCTTGGAGAACCATCATTGCATCACCAAAGGCAGAGGAAGTTTTAGCTTCTAAAATGTTATTCAATCTTAATGAGCCTACCAAGTACAAAGATACTTCTTGGATTAAACCTACTAAATACATGGGCGTATGGTGGGAAATGATTATAGGTAAATCTCAGTGGGCGTACTCTACGGCAGACAATGTAAAAATAGGAGAAACCGATTTCACGAAACTAACACCTAACGGAAAACACGCTGCTAATAACGAAAAGGTAAAAAACTATATAGACTTTGCCTCTAAACACGGTTTTGATGCATTGTTAATTGAAGGTTGGAACATTGGTTGGGAAGACTGGTTTGGTAAATCGAAGGAATTTGTTTTTGATTTCGTTACGCCATATCCTGATTTTGATATAAAAATGCTTAACGATTATGCTCATAAAAAAGGAATTCGTTTAATGATGCATCACGAAACATCGGGAGCAGCAACTAACTACGAAAGGTGGGCAGATGAGGCATTTAAACTAATGAATAAATACGGATATACTGCTGTTAAAAGTGGTTATGTGGGCAATATTATTCCTAGAGGCGAACATCATTATAGCCAATGGATGATTAACCATTACAACCGTGTCGCAGAAAAAGCTGCGAATTACAAAATTATGGTTAACTCTCACGAGTCTGTAAGACCTTCTGGACTTAATAGAACTTATCCTAACTGGGTAGCTGCTGAAGCTGCTAGAGGTACTGAATACGAAGTTTTTGGAGGTAACCCACCAGAACACCAGACCATATTGCCGTTTACGAGATTTATGGGTGGTCCAATGGACTATACACCAGGGATTTTCCAAACTAAAATGAACTATTATTTCCCTAACGATACTAGATTTGTTAAAACTACTTTAGCAAAACAGTTAGGGCTTTATGTTGTGATGTATTCGCCTTTACAGATGGCTGCGGATTTACCAGAAAACTACGAGAAACATTTAGATGCGTTTCAGTTTATAAAAGATGTTGCTGTGGATTGGGACGATACTAAAATCCTAGCTGCCGAACCAGGAGATTACATTCATACTGCTAGAAAGGCTAAGGGAAAAGAAGAATGGTTTGTGGGTGGTATCACAGACGAAAATGCTAGAGATTTTGTGGTAGATTTATCATTCCTTGATAAAGGTAGAAAATATGAAGCAACTATCTACGAAGATGGTAAAGATGCTGATTATGTTAATAATCCACAATCGTATCATATTTACAAAAAGGTAGTAACTAGCAAGTCTAAAATTCCTGTTAAAATGGCAAGAAGTGGAGGATACGCTATTTCTATCAAACCTGTAAAATAAATTTAATGATTTATTCAATTTTAAAGACTGTCTTTTTGAGGCAGTCTTTTGTTTTTATACTGATTTTAAGAGTGAAAATCCGATTTATATATTTTTTGTATTTTTGGGGGATGAGGTCTTTAGTGAGAGTTCACTTTCTACTGATTAACTAAGAATTTATTATAAAAAACGATGAGAAAGTTAAATTTTGCTTTACTATTGCTACTGGTTTGGACTAGTGTTTTTGGGAACAATTCGCCTTTGTGGTTGAGAAATATTGCCATTTCTCCTGATGGAAAAAAAATTGCGTTTACCTATATGGGAGACATTTATGCAGTCTCTACGGAGGGTGGTTCTGCAGTAAGGCTTACTACACATCCAGCTTACGATTCAGACCCTGTATGGTCTCCTGATGGGAAATTTATTGCGTTTAGTAGTGATAGAGAAAATGGGTTTCAACGAATTTTTATTATGCCTTCTCAAGGTGGAGAGGCAAAGCAAGTTACCTTCCATTCTCAGGCAGCATTGCCATTAGCTTTCTCTAAAGATGGGAAAAATATTATCTATTCGGCTAATCTCCAAAATAGCCCTCAGAATGTTATTTTTCCATCGGCTTCCATACAGTTATATCAAATTTCTATTGATGGAGGACAGCCAAAGCGAATTTTCAACTCTTCTACTAAGTCTATTAGCTTGACTTCCAACGGAGAGGCGATGTATTATGAAAATATTAAAGGCAACGAAAATCAGTGGCGTAAACATCATACCTCTTCCGTTACGAGAGATATATGGAGATACGATTTTAAGTCTAAAAAGCACACTCAAATTATCAATTGGAAGGGAGAAGACCGAAATCCTGTATTGAGTTCAGACGGGAAAACTTTATATTTCCTTAGTGAAAGAGCGGGTAATTTTAATGTGTTTAAAACTTCTGTTGCACAGCCTTCTAAGATAGAACAGGTTACTTTTCATAAAGATTTTCCAGTACGTTATTTATCTGTAGCGAATAACGGCTATATAGCTTACAGTTATGATGGCGAAATTTATTTATCCAAACCGATGGGCAAACCTCAGAAGGTAAATGTAAATATCATTAGTGATGTTTCTAATCAGCAGAGTAAATTTATGGCATTCAGTTCGGGGGCAACTTCATCTTCGGTTTCTCCAGACGGTAAGCAGATAGCAATGGTAATCAGAGGAGAAGTTTTTGTAAATTCTACCGACTATAATACAACTAAACAAATCACTAAAACGGCAGCTGCAGAGCAAGGTGTAAGTTTTTCAGCAGATGGGAGAAGTCTTGTTTATGCCAGTTATAGAGATGGATATTGGGATTTGTACAAAGCAAGTATTCAAAGAAAAGAAGATCCTAACTTTTCTAATGCAACTCTAATTACCGAAGAAAAACTCATTCCTAGTGATAATTCAGAGAAAATGTATCCTCAATATTCGCCTGATGGTAAAGAGGTAGCTTTTGTTCAGAACCGAACGCATATTGCTATTTACAATTTTGAAACTAAAAAAATCAGAAAAATTACAGACCCTAAGTATCAAACAGAGAGAAATGGATATATCAATTACGAGTGGTCACCTGATGGGAAATGGCTTGTAGTACAGTATATTGCGAGGGATAGGGTACCTTATTCTGATATAGGTATCATAAGTACAGAAGGTGGTAAGGAGATTGTGAATATTACAGACTCTGGTTATTTTGATACCAATCCTCGTTGGGCGTTAGATGGTAATGCTATTATTTGGAAATCTGAACGCTACGGAATGCGTAATCATGCTTCTTGGGGTTCTATGAGCGACCAAATGATCGTGTTTCTCAATAGAGAAGCCTACGACAAATACCGTATGAACAAAGAGGAATACGAACTTTTAACTGAGGCTGAAAAGAATGAAAAGAAATCCGAAACGGAAGATGCTAAAGATGGCAAAGACGATAAAAAAGAAACGCCTAAGAAAGATAAAAAATCTAAAGATATCAATATAGAATGGGAGAATCTATCCGAACGAGTGGTAAGACTTACACCAAATTCTTCGGAGCTTGGCGATGCCATTATTAGTAAGGACGGAAAGAAACTCTATTATCTAGCTTCTTTTGAAAAAGGGTTTGATTTATGGGTACACGATTTAAGAGAAAGGTCAACAAAACTATTGTCTAAACTCAATGGTTCGTCGGCTTATTTAGATGCAAGTAAAGATGGTAAGAAAATATTTTTACTGAGTGGACAAAAAGCTAAACTTTTAGAATTGCCATCAGAAAAGATAAAAGACCTTAGTTTTTCAGCAGATATGAAGTTGGATTTAACTAAGGAGAGAGAGTTTATGTTTGATATGGTGAAAAGAGAACTCAAAGAGCGTTTTTATGTTAAAGATATGCACGGAGTTAATTGGGAAAAACTCACAGAGCAATACCGAAAATATCTTCCGTATATCAATAACAACTACGATTTTTCAGAAATGCTTAGTGAGCTTTTAGGAGAGCTTAATGTATCACATACAGGTTCTAGGTATCGTTCTCCGTCATTAAGTCAAGAGGCTACGGCGGAGCTAGGTGTATTTGTCACTCCACAGGATAATGGGCTTTTGATAGAAGAAATACCTGTGAATAGTCCGTTTGATAACTATCGTTCTAAAGCTAAGCAAGGGCATATTATTGAAAAGATAGATGGGGAAGCTATTACATCTAAAGTAGACTATTATCAGTATTTGGAAGGTAAAGCAGGAAAGAAGATTTTAATTTCTCTTTATAATCCTAAAGATGGAACACGCTGGGACGAAGAAATAAAAGGGATAAATGCGTGGAGATGGAACGAAATCCTTTATCAAAGATGGATTAAGCAAAGAGCCGCAGATGTAGAAAAATGGTCTGGCGGAAGGTTAGGCTATGTGCATATTCGTTCTATGGGAGATGATAGTTTCCGTGAGGTGTATTCTGATGTTTTAGGGAAATATAATAATAAAGAAGGTGTCGTAATAGATATTAGAAATAATGGAGGTGGGCGTTTGCACGAGGATATAGAGGTTTTCTTTAGTGCTAAAAAATACCTTACTCAGAAAGTTCAAGGTAAGAAGTATGGAGTAATGCCTAGCCGCCGTTGGACGAAACCTTCTATTATGGTAATTAACGAAGCAGACTATTCTAATGCACATGGTACGCCGTGGGTTTATAAGCACTTAAAACTGGGTAAGTTGGTAGGAGCACCAGTTCCAGGAACAATGACTTCAGTTAATTGGGTTACCTTGCAAGATTCAACATTAAATTTTGGAATTCCTGTCGTAGGCTATGAAAAAGAAGATGGTACTTATCTAGAAAACTTTGAGCTTCAGCCAGATGTAGAGGTTTATTTAGATCAAGAAAAAGCCAATCAAGGCGAGGATAATCAGCTTAAACGAGCGGTAGAAGAACTACTGAAAGATTTGTAATAACTCGTTGTGCATTTTAAATAATACTGATTTTTAGATGATTTAATTTTCTTTGGAAGATAAATTTATTGATATATTGAATAACCGTTGCGGCGGTTATTTTACTGATTATCCTTGTTTTAAAGCCTTCAAAAGTTTTAGCATAGTTTCTTTTAATCATAAATTGGTCGCAAAGTTGAGAGAAAAATGTCTCAATTCGTTTTCGCTTTTTCTTGTACAATGAAAATTGAGGAATATAATCTTTCTGATTACTTCTCATTGGTGTATCTAATTTAATATTAGCATAGTTAAATAAATCTATTTGAACTTTTGCTGATAAATAGCCTCTATCTCCAATTAAAGTACAGTTTCGCATTTGCTCACCAATATCTTTTAAATAGTGGATGTCGTGAACGGATGCAGGGCTTATATCAAAATTCTTAATCACACCATTTAAAGAACATACTGCGTGTAGTTTATAGCCATAGAAATATAATTTCTGTGAAGCACAATAACCATATGTTGGTGAAGAATAGGATTGCTCTTTACAAATTTTTGAACGAGTAGAACGAGCATTTTCACAAACTTTCATTGGCATGCTATCAACGATAAAAATATCTTCAAACTCATTGAACTCCATCGAAATACGCTGTCTAATTTGCTCTGTTTGTAGGGATAGTCTTCGTTTTCGCTTATTGTAAACACTTCTTTCAATTTTGTTTATCAGAGAGTTTGGCAATTTTCTAAATAACTGTAATTCGCTATCAATACTCAAGTATTCAGCAGTAATATTAAGACTTATGACTTCTAAATCGCTCATTTTAGGTGTTCTTCTCTGATAACTAATCAGTTGATTTTCTGAAAAAAGTCCTAAAACTTCCAAAATTCTTTCATATATTTGCTCTATGTTGTTCATTTATATCGTTTTATAGCAAAAACTCGTTGTGCATTTTAAATAATACTGATTTTCAGTCTAATAAACAACTCTTGTTTTTTTCATTTCATAATGCACAACGGGTTATTCTTCTATTATATAAATATTCAAATTTTTCATCTTTATCATCAAAAAAATACGGATTATTTATAAAAAACCATAACTTAACTGATTTACTCATTTCATTAAGCCAATGATAAAGTTCGTTTCTCTCTAAAAATATGTTTTGATTTGTCTCTTCTAAATGAAAAATTTCAGTAAAAATATTTTTTTGGTAGGCTTTGAAATCTTTGGATACCATATTTTTATTAGAAAAGTAGAGCAACCAAAAAGCTTTTAAAAAGGTATCATCATTTAACTCATTATCTTTGTTTTTCCCTAGCCATTTATATACATCCAACCACGATTTATTAACCCTCTGTCTACATTGAGTTTTTAGTTTTTCAGTTGTATGAAGTTTAGATATTAAATATAGGATTCTATTCTTGAAGTGTTCAAGTCCTGTTAATTGCTTACCTCTAAAGTTTAAAGTTTCAAATACCATAGAAATATCCAGATTGTAGATGCCTTCACTAATAATTAAGGACCGAAAATAATAACTTATTAGTAATCTTCTCAACAAGCTGCAAGCATTCCTCTTCTGATACCCCCTCTACTTTATCCTTGAAGTAAATTTTAGCCCTTAATAGATTTTGTGTATACAATGTTTCAGGTTCATTCACAATCATTTGACTATCTTCGAAAATAACTCCTATGAGATATTCATGAGAGGGAACATCAACGTCATATCCAAATAAATATTTATTCACTGAATTCTCACTTACCTTGAAGAAAATATTTATAATATCATTTATTAATTTGTCATTAGAATAATTTTCATTTAATTTTTTAATCAATTCAGACAAAAGGATTAGCAAGGTAGTAATTCTTTGTTGTCCATCAACTAGGTGATAAGGTTTGAAATACTTATTTCCAATTTTGACAAAATCATTTTCAACATTATAACCAGGTGCCTCTCGCTGAATTCGTTCATAATCCTTTTGTTGAAAATTATTTATAGTTAAAATTCCAGTAAAATGAAAATTTCCTAAATGCAAGTGAATATTTTTCAAATCTGACCATAATTGTTCTAATTGTTCATTTCCCCATGAATATCCCCTCTGATAATCAGGTATTCTAAAAACTTTAGAATCAAAAACTTGTTTAAATGTTAAAATGTTTGACATATAAGCTAGTATTACTGTGGTATGGGTTTTCACATAACGGTTAGGGTATTGCCGAAGGCAGGGCTTATTGGCACCTAACTTCAACTAAAACACCATACTTCAAAGATAAACAAAAGTTTCTAAAAAAAACAATTACCCCCGCTTGCGGCAATACCTTGTTAGCTACAGGCTATTTACTTTTCTTTATTATTTCGTTTAATTTTTTATTAGTTTTCTCAAAATCGTATCCATTATCAGAATGAAAAATCCAAATAGAATTACTGTCTCTGTAGTCAATGAATAAAATTCTAGTGTTTTCATATCCAATTGTCAAACAATTTGAAAGTTCCGTTAGAGTAAATTGTTGTTCCTTCTTACTTTTCGATGTTTCATCTATAATTCCCATCAATGAACTTACGAAACCTTTTAATTGTCTTATAATCAAATAAGATTTTCCATCTATGTTTATTTTTTCGCAAAGCTCGTTTAAGTCATAAAGTTTGAAATTGTCCTCGTTTTCAAAGATTGAAATTTCAGAATTAAAGTTGTTACCTGTTAAATAGTCAAAATAGGCTGTCGGAATTTCAATTTTCGCTTTATCAAGAATTGAGATTAGTTGCTTCGTTGTTTTTTTCTTTTTTTCAACAATAATGTTTGGGGCAACTGTGTGCGTAGCCTCTGCTTCCCATTTAACAGTATCAAACTTAAACATTCTTGAACATTTAGGACAATGTATGAACATAAATATCATTTTTTTCAAGACTGCTGATTGCAAAAAATTAAAATCGTATTCATTTAATTCTTTGGTTTCGGATATCTTTCCACAGTCCCAATAATATGGGCAAATAATTTCTTTCATTATGCGGTCTGTTCAACTTGCAGCTAACGGAAAAAGCATTTTGCGATTAAATATTACTAAACTCGTTGTGCATTTTAAATAATACTGATTTTTAGATGATTTAATTTTCTTTGGAAGATAAATTTATTGATATATTGAATAACCGTTGCGGCGGTTATTTTACTGATTATCCTTGTTTTAAAGCCTTCAAAAGTTTTAGCATAGTTTCTTTTAATCATAAATTGGTCGCAAAGTTGAGAGAAAAATGTCTCAATTCGTTTTCGCTTTTTCTTGTACAATGAAAATTGAGGAATATAATCTTTCTGATTACTTCTCATTGGTGTATCTAATTTAATATTAGCATAGTTAAATAAATCTATTTGAACTTTTGCTGATAAATAGCCTCTATCTCCAATTAAAGTACAGTTTCGCATTTGCTCACCAATATCTTTTAAATAGTGGATGTCGTGAACGGATGCAGGGCTTATATCAAAATTCTTAATCACACCATTTAAAGAACATACTGCGTGTAGTTTATAGCCATAGAAATATAATTTCTGTGAAGCACAATAACCATATGTTGGTGAAGAATAGGATTGCTCTTTACAAATTTTTGAACGAGTAGAACGAGCGTTTTCACAAACTTTCATTGGCATGCTATCAACGATAAAAATATCTTCAAACTCATTGAACTCCATCGAAATACGCTGTCTAATTTGCTCTGTTTGTAGGGATAGTCTTCGTTTTCGCTTATTGTAAACACTTCTTTCAATTTTGTTTATCAGAGAGTTTGGCAATTTTCTAAATAACTGTAATTCGCTATCAATACTCAAGTATTCAGCAGTAATATTAAGACTTATGACTTCTAAATCGCTCATTTTAGGTGTTCTTCTCTGATAACTAATCAGTTGATTTTCTGAAAAAAGTCCTAAAACTTCCAAAATTCTTTCATATATTTGCTCTATGTTGTTCATTTATACCGTTTTATAGCAAAAACAATATACTGATTTTCAGTCTAATAAACAACTCTTGTTTTTTTCATTTCATAATGCACAACGGGTTATTACTAAATTTTCTATTATTCCCTAAACTCTGCCTTTTGCAAATACTATGTTAGCTGCTGGTGTTATTTTCACCATTCAATTGTCTTTTAAATATTTATCCACCTTGTAACAGTTCTGATTTATAGGAAAGTAATTATTTTGTTTTTAATTTTTTTTGTAACTCTTTTTGATGTTCCAAAGTCAATGAAACCACCGTCATTTCCAAAATCTATTTGTTGGGTATTCAAATAGAAATTATTTGTGTCATAGAAAATATAAATATCAAAAGTATTCCGAAACCTTCCTACATATCTAAAGTGTCGATACTGTTCGTCTCTTTCAAGTTCGTTAAGCTTGAATTCTGTAATTATTTTGTTTATTATTTGATTTTTTTTATCAATTGAAAAATCAGATTTTATAAATGTCAACTCGTAAGTTTTTGGAATTCTCCAAAATCCATAAAGTCCTAACAATATTAAAAGTCCACTAAGAACGTAGATGCCCCAAACTGGCATTATATTTTTTGTTGTTACCTTCTTAGGGTCATACCATTCTGTGAAATTCAGTAGATAAAGAAAATATAGGCCAACTCCGATTACTGAAATAGAGATGAAATAATTCCAATACTTGTCAAACGAGTTTGTCTTTTTAAATTTATTTGTAAACTCTTCGTATGTCATATTTGTCTATTGATAATTTTCCTTTCAATTCAAACATCTTTCGTTTAGGGCGTTTCTTACACTTGCAGCTAATGTTTTGCCGCTTGGCGATGGTGGGGCATTTGGAAAATGTCAGCCCAACCTTAGCAAAAAAGCTAAATAGAATTACCAATGTTGAATTTACAACTGTCTGCCCCCCTATTGCCAAACCGATGTTAGCTGATGTTTTTTTCATTTTCAATAAGTTCGTCCAAGCTATTGAATACATATCTGTCATTTATCTCAAGACCGAACTCTCCAAGTTGAAATTTTTTCAAACACAAATCGTTTTCTACAATGAGTAGTTCGTCAGTCAATGGTGTATTGACTTGTCCGCCATTCACTTCAATTGCCGAACAAACTAAAAAATGTGATGTCGTCCGAAATTCAATTTCTTGTGGTACAAAATAGTTTCCCCAAAGTGATTTTGTCCAATAAATTTCTGTCTTAGTTATTTGCTGTCCCACTATTTCAGAAGGATAAAAAATAGGTTTTTTATCTTCAACATTTTCAAAATCAGTTGTTTTCCCAGCTATGATATTTAGTCCATTGTAACTTTTACCAAAGAACAAGTTTCCCAAACAATACGTCTCGCTGGAAATTTTTAGTTCAATTGCATTCAAAAGGCTTTTTCCGTATTCATTTGGTTGTTCTGTAAAGTCAATGTCATCTTCGTTCAAGTAAAAAACAATTTGTTCGATTTTTTGTCCAACCATAGTCTGGCAAGTCTTAAATAACTTGTCATATTCATTTGTTTCTTCTGTTGTCCAAGGTTCTATCATAAAATATCCGCTAACGGCTCGGCGGCTTTGCGAAGTTTCATCTGGAAGCTCTGCTTCCGAGAGGGAATTTTGCAAAACCGCTTGATGTGCGAAGTTCGCGAAGCGACGAGCTCATCAGGCGGTGTAAGCCGCCGAGCCGATGTAGCGAAATCCGCTTCGCTCCTTTCGCTACATCGGTCCGGGTATTGCCGAAGGCGGGGCTTCTCAGCACCTAACTCCAACTGAAATACCATACTTCAAAGATAAACAAAAGTTTCTAAAAAAACAATTACCCCCGCCTGCGGCAATACCTTGTTGGCGGTAGTTTTTATATTCCATCTGCATAGCCTAGATTATCACATTTAAAATTTTCTGGTATTTCTACTTGTATAAACTTTTCATTATTCAAGTCTATTTCCCAAAGTCTGTAAATTTTTGTAAGTGTTTCTTTAGAATTGTCTTCATATTCAATTATATAATTTTTTTCAAGCTGATTTTCTATTAATTTTATACGAATATTAGAATGACATTTTTTTGGAAAATTACTTGTAACAATAAGTTCATCTTTTATTTCAAAATTTGCTTTTCCTTGCTCATAGTAATTTATGAATTTTCCAATAACTACTTTATTTTTCCCATTATGACAATTGTCAACGTTTAAAGAATATATCGTAACTGCATATTTTTGACTTTCAAGAACTACTTCTAAACATGTGTAAAATTTATACTTCTGTAATTCTTGTGTTGTTTTTCCAATTAAAACATTATCCAAACTGTCTTTTTTTATCTTTTGAGAGGCTTTGGTTTTTTCATTTATGTTTTTTGAAATTTGAAGTGATTTTTGTCCTGTTTCAATTGTTTGTGCTCGTTTAACTGCTTCTTTGTTTTTGGGTTCTCCTTTTTTTTCATTTTGACAACTCAAAATTGTCAAAAGTAAAAGAGTCAATATTGTAAGTGATTTATTCATTTCAATTTAATCTTTAAATTCTGCTCCTGACATAAATGCCAATGACAAAAGAATATAAACGAAAATTATAAATAAAATAGGAATAGAAATAGCAAAAGAAATCACTGAATATTTTCTATCATATTTTGATTTCATTATTTTTTTTACTAAAAAATCAATCCCGTACCAAGAAATGACTAAAAGTGGAATAAATAAAATTATAAAAAATATTATCATATTTTTTTTAATATTTCGTTGTTTCGTTTTGATAACAGTCGGTCATAAAATTACCGCTAACGGTTCTCGGCTTGGCGATGTGGCGGATTTTAGCACAAAAGTTCAATAGAATTACTGCTATTGAACCTTGCACAAATGTTTCATCGAAGCACTTCAGCCGCCATATTGCCAAACCGATGTTAGCGGTTTGTGATTTTTATCGTCATTGTTTTATTTGTTCAATTTTGTTAAGTGTTTCGGTCAGTTCGTCTGGTTTGTTTGTCCCGATAAGTAGTTTCGTATTGTTTGAAAATTCAAGTTGTAAACCTTTGTCTCCCGAAACATTAAACGCTGTTCCCTTTCCAAAAAGTCCAAGGCTTAAGCCCCAACCACCATATTCAGTTAATGGAGAGTATTGTCTAACGTATGATTTTGTTAAACTGTCCCAAGAGTAATATTTGAATTTTAGGTGGAATGGAAAGAAACGAACATAAATTCCGTCTTTTTTAATAGTTGTGTCAAGTCGAAGATTTACAAATAAAAATGTAAAAGCAATAGTTAGCCCTGTCGCAATTAAAAGTTCTGCATTGCTCATAGGTTTGTCACCAAATTGTTGTCCACCGATAACTTGTTTAAAGAAATAGTCCATTAACTCCTAATAGAATTAACCATAACCACCATTTTTTAAATCTTTGTCTTTCCGTAAATAATATTTCATTGTTCATTGTCTGTTTATGTTTTTACTTTCGGTTTGCGGTCGTCCTACCATAACCGCTAACGGCTCGGCGGCTTTGCGAACTTTCCTCTGGAAGTTCTGCTTCCGAGAGAGGGAATTTTGCAAAGCCGCTTGATGTGAGAAGTTCGCGAAGCGACGAGCCCATCAAGCGGTGTAAGCCGCCGAGCCGATGTGGCGAAATCCGCTTCGCTCCTTTCGCCACATCGGGAAAAGTATTTGCGAAGGGCGGAATAAATTGGACTATTCGTTCAATTTCAACCAACCGAAGCGGATGCTTTTTCCGTATTGCTAAGTTAAGAAAAAAAGTAATACGGAAAAGCAGAAGCGGATAAATATTACCAAACTTTCAATCCTACACTTACCCCCGCCTTTTGCAAATACTATGTTGTCTGCAGTAATTCTCAATCATAATGAAATCTGCACTTTGCTATTAATATTTGGTCGTCCTCAAATTTATAAATCAGTCTATGCTCATCATCAATTCTTCTTGACCAAAAACCGGAATATTTATGCTTTAGAGGTTCAGGCTTGCCAATGCCCTCAAATGGATTTCTTGAAATGTCTTTGAGTAGATCATTAATTCTCTTTAGTTTCTTCTTATCAATTTTTTGCCAGTATAAATAATCCTCCCAAGATTCGTCTACAAAAACATATTTCATCACTCTTCAATTAATTCTTTTTGAAAAGAAGAACCTTTTTTAAGTTTTTCAATAGCAGTATCAAGTCTCATTTCGTTTTTCTTTGATGAGAGTTCATGATTCGTTGCCATTAAAGAATTATACTCGTCTAAAGACATCACGACAATGCCTGAATCCTTTCCTCGATTGATGATTAAGGTTTCAAAGTTTTTCGTCACTCGGTCGAAATAACTTTTAATGTCTTTCCTAAAATCTGATACACTTGCTACAAACATGATTTAATATTTTGTACAAATATACGTACAAATTTTTAATAAAATTGGATTCAGCGTAATAATTGGTAAATTATTGCAGACAACGGAATAAGTATTTGTGAAGGGCGGGCTAAATTGAACGAATAGTTCAATTTCGACCAACCGTAGCAGATGCTTTTTCAATGAAACTAAATTAATCAAAATAGTTGAATTGAAAAGCATATGCGGCTAAATATTTCTGCTTTTCAATTCGACACCTTTACCCAGTCTTTTGCAAATACTATGTTACCTGCAGGTTTTCTTATATTCCTGTCTATAAATTCTCATATTTAGTGCAGTCCAAATTTTCCCATTTATTTCTCTTTGTACTGATTCATTCGGATTAATTATAAAACCGGCTTTTTCATAAGATTTTATGGCAGGTATATTCCAATCGAATACATTTAATTCGGCAAATTCTTTTTCCGAATTTTCAAAGCCGTAATCCAGTAGTTTTTCGGTTAATAATTTTCCATAGCCTTTTCCACGATTTTCTTTATTGATTAAAATTCGTCCTAAAGCAAGTGAATTTTCTTTGAAATAAATTTCGGCGTGTCCAATTATTTCATCTTTATTTTTTACTGAAAATGTAAATCGATTTTTATCTTCTAAAGATTCCAGGATTTGTAATTTTGTTAGGGGAAAAGTAAATTTCGGACCGGCAAATTGCATCAAATCTTCAGCATTATCAATCCACGAAATTAATTTTTCAATATTTTCTTTCTTAAATTTTTGAATTTCAATCATAGCACGAACTGTTTACATAAACTTGCAGGTAACGGCTCGGCGGCTTTGCGAAGTTTCCTCTGGAAGCTCTGCTTCCGTGAGGGAATTTTGCAAAACCGCTTGATGTGCGAAGTTCGCGAAGCGACGAGCTCATCAGGCGGTGTAAGCCGCCGAGCCGATGTAGCGAAATCCGCTTCGCTCCTTTCGCTACATCGGACGGCTCAGGTATTGCCGAAGGCGGGGCTTATTAGCACCTAACTTCAACTAAAACACCATACTTCAAAGATAGACAAAAGTTTCGGAAATGCAAACCAGCCCCGCTTGCGGCAATACCTTGTTATCAGCTGGCGTTTTTGTCAGGCGTTACATCCATAATTTTATTAGTGCTAAAAGGCTCATTATTAAAGTCAATCCACCAATAACCCAAATGGAAATTTTGATTGTCTTTTGATTGTCGGCAAGTAATTGTGTCTGTTTGTTGGTTTCGTTTTCTATAACTTGTCTTAATTCCTTTGTGTTTTTCATAAACTCAATTTCAAAAATCTGCTTGATTTGGTTTCTCTCGTTCTCAATCAGTTTTTTGATTTCCGATTTGTTATCATCAAGTTTAATTTTAATTGTGCTTTCAAGATCTTTGTAAAAGTCCTTGTTTTCTTTTCGGATTATGTCGGTTTTGCCTTCAATAAGTTTGGCAAGTTCAGTTTTATTTTGCTTATTGGCGGTTTCAATTTCTGCTAAACTTTTGACAACTTTTTCCTGTTGAACTTTTTGAAATTCATTTATTTTGTCAAGCGTATTGCTATTTTCTTCAAATGTCTTGATGATTTGATTGTAAGTTTCGATAAGTTGCTGTAACTTCTTGTAAGCAGCTGAAACATCTTTGAGTTGCTCAACTTCTTGGTTGAAACTTTCAAGCGTTTGATTAAATTTTTGCAAGTTGCTCATATAACTTTCTATTAAGGGTTTTCATTTTTTTTAATTTTTCTGCGTAAACATCATTTAGCAAATATGCCAAATCGTAGTATTCAGCAAGTCCTTCCAACATTTCAGGATAATATCTTGAAATGGATTGGCTCAATTCCATTTTTTGTTCTTCGGTCAAATGCTTTCCTAAAACTTTTAAGCGGTTCAAAAAGTCTTCTTGTTGTTCTTGGGTAAAGGTTTCTTTAACATTTGATAAAGTACTTTCAAAGCGTTCTTTTCCGTCACTATCTTCATATTCATCCAATGCTAAACGCACAAAACCGCTCACAAAATTTAGTCCAACACTATTGCGGTAACTTTCCAAAAATCGGCTAATGCTGTCTTTTAGTTTTTCAAATTCCGTTTTGTTTGGAAATTGATTGTTAGATGTCAAAACTTCAAACCATCGTTCGTAATCCTTTTGATTTTCTGCAATGTGTTGAAAAACAAAAGTCGTTTCTGAAAAAATGAAATAACTGTCAATGCGTCGCTTAAAACTTTCACTATTTTCAAATTCCGAACACCAATCGGAAAGCGTTTTAAGTGATTGTTTTCGGCTGTATGCAATATTTTCAAAAGTCCAATTCAGTAAATACCAAACTGCTTTTTCTAAAACGGAGTTTTGAGGAACATTTTGTAAATCTTTTTTTACATCGGTGTTGGGTTCATATTTTGTAATGTAGTCGGAAATATTTTTGATAATATGATTTTCATTAAGCGACTTAAATTGAACTTCAAAATGGTCAATGAAATTGGTCGTCCAATCGGAAATTATACCTAATAAACTCAAACGATAAATCGCCTTTTGCAAAACATCACTTTTTATTTTGAGTTTTGAATATGCATCATTCCAAAAAATTCTGACTTTTGATTTTTCTTTGAAATAATTTTTGATTATACCTAAAATAATTTCAAAATCTTTTTCGATATCGTTTTGTCCTTGAACGAAAAGAAAAACTTGCTTGAAAATATCTCTACCACCAAAACCAACTTCATCGCTGATTGCTTTCATTTCTGAAAAAGTTGTATCTTTATGGAAAAGTCGTTCAACTCTCTCTTGGTCGTGTGTTTCGGGCGAATGTAAAACATAACATTTCCCTATTTTATTTTTGTTTTCTTTTTTTCGCTTATCCCAACGACCTGCTCTTCCTGCTTCTTGGTATAGTGCTTCTACAGAACTTGGCAAACCATAATGAAAAGTATAAAAAATATTTTGCTTGTCAATACCCATTCCAAAGGCTTTTGTAGCAACTAAAAGTTGATACTTGTTTTCTTTGAAATCTTTTTGAACTTTCTGTTTGTGTTTATTGAACTCGTCACGGTTCATTATAGGTTCTGTTCTTATTTTTTTTCCTGCTTTTTCATCGTAAACATCTCGTTTGGGAATATCGCCCGAAAACCAACTAACTTTATTTTGGTAAAGCGTGTTTAATATGTTTGAAACTTGATAGCAACCATAAGCACCGTTTACATTTGGCGTAAAAACTAAACCTGCTTTTTCGGTTGTTTCAATAAAATTTTCTGTGTTTTTAAGTTCTTCAATAAGGTTTTGTAACTGTTGCCTTTTATTTCCCTTATCATTAATCACTTCAAATTGTAATTCTTTTCGGCTGTAATCCAAAAGTGATTTTATATTTTCATCTTCCAAACGCTGTTTCTGTCTTGAAAACTCAATTTTAATGTCTTTCAAAACATTAACGGAAGCCGTTGCCGTTAAACCAATAAATTTGATTTTGCCTTCTCCGTTTTCATCTTTCGGACTTAATTTGTCAATGGTTTTGGCTAAATTCAGATACGAAGTTCTGAAATCGTGCCCCCATTCTGAAAGGCAATGCACTTCGTCCACAACTGCGTAAGCGATAGAAAAATTAGCGACAAGGGCATTTATTTTTTCTCTGAAACTTGGAATTTGAAATTTTTCAGGCGAAATCCAAACAAATAAATATCGCCCTTGTTCAAAATTGGTTTCTATTTCTCGTCTTTCGTCCTTCTCCAAATCGCTTGTAATGAAACTTACATTTGTTACAAGTGTTTTAACCAAATTATCGTTTTGGTCATACATCAGCGATTTGATTGGACAAACTACAAAGTTTATACTTGGTTGTAATAAACACGGAAGTTGATAGCACAAAGATTTTCCGCCACCTGTTGGCAAAAGTCCGATTGTATCTTTTCTGTTTAATGCGTTTGAAATGATAGGAAATTGTCCTTCTCTAAAGCTTGGTTTGTCAAAAATGTTATCAAGAAAAAACTCTAAAATTGTTTTGTCTTCGTCTGTTATATTGTAGTTGATTAGTTCGGTTGTGCTAACTCTGAAATAATTTTTGTCTTTTACAATGTCAAAATAATCTGTACGGACAAAAATCACATCTTCGTTGATTTTATTTTCGTCCGTATAGCGTTTGAATAGCGAAAAGTCAATATTTATGGCTTGGGTTATTGGCTGAAATTTTGTTTTATCATTCGTTATTGCAATGTTGAAATTTGGCTTTTTGAGTTCTTGTTTGTTTTTAAGTTGCCAAAGTTTATCAATCCAAATGATTAGATCTTTTATTGCCAATTCAGCAAAATCGGGTAAATCTTCATGAGCTAAAATATTGAAATTCCAATCTTCGTCAAATGTTAAATACTTATGAGTAAGCAACTCAATGAGTAAAATTTGAAAACGGATTATTGCCGTAGGCAATAATTTCGTTTTAATTTCTTCTTCTCTCAGCCTATTTTCTTCTATTTTTCTACAAGCGTTTTTATAGAAATCCAGAAGTTTATCGTAACGTTCAAGATATTTTAAAATCGTTTCAACTTTTTCCGTATAAGTTCCGTTTTGCAATTCTCTTGTAGTAATTCTTATAGTCGTAATTCCTTTGCTTGCTAAATAGTTATCTCTTGTGTTATCCGAAACTCTTGTAACTTCATCAATCTTGTGCTGCTGTCCGTCAATTTCAATTACGAGTTTTGCTTGTGGTAAATAAAAATCTACTTGTTGATTGATGAAATTTTTGTCATCTTCACCTGTTATCTCGTTGATTTCAATTTCGGGAATAAGCAAAGACTGAATAAAAGAAAAATCGCCAAATTCATTAGGAATTATTCGTTCAAAAAAGTCCTTTGCTGGATAATGATTATTGTCTTTATCTCCTTTTATTGTGTCGTTCCAAATTGGTGTCTGGTTTGTGGCAAACAAAAAACGTTCTTCAAAGTTGTCAAGTTTATGAATTTCGCCTAATTGCGATTGTAGATATTTTGAAAGAGTTGTTGGGAAACCACGTTGTAAAATATTCTTTACGACATATAAAGTCTGTAACAACTCAGCATTTGTCTGATTTGTTACAAGGTTTTGAATTACAAAATTCGGATTAGTATATGTGTAGTTTGCCGTGTATTTTTTCATTTAATTTATCTACTGTTTAGTTTTGTCGGTGCGGTTGAGTACGCTTGCTGATAACGGTCAGGGTATTACCGAAGGCTGGGACTTCTCGGCACCTAACTTCAACTAAAATACCATACTTCAAAGGTAAACAAATTTTTCTAAAAAAGCAATTAACCCCGCTTGCGGCAATACCATGTTGGTGGCAGTTTTTTTATTTCAATGCAGTTTTAGTTCCATTTTGGTCGGTTATTTTAAAGTCGCCGTTTTCAAACCAAAGAGCAAACATTTTACCTTTATCAGAATTTTTTTTGTGCTCCAAATCAATTGCAATAACTTTCTGATTGTACAAAAATTGAATTTTTTCAAAAATCGTATGTCCAATAATCATTTTTGAAGACTTATATTTTGCTAATGTATTCTCTACATCCTTTTGGGCTTCATCTTCTTTTGCTATACCACGATACCAAAGTGGACTTTCGTTTCCTATAAAAACATCATCTCGTTTTTTACCTTTCTCAAAATTTGTATCTATTGATTTTCTTATGTTCTCATTGATTTCTTTTAAATTGTATTTTTCAGGAAAATCTTTTCTAATACCTGCATGAACAAATAGAAAATCACCAATTTTTTCAACGCCATTTTTTGTTCTTAACCATCTACCTAATTCAGTATTATTTGCGTACCATTTTCCATAGTCTAATTTTAAAGTATCTGCATTTTCGTGGTATTTATCTCGAACATATTTTAATTCTCCTTTTAGGTTCATCATTTCGTGATTTCCTAAAATAAAATGGACTTTTCCGCCTTGTTTTTCCGCTTCTTTTTCAAGTTTGTAAACCAACCATAGACATTCAGTAATATTTAAACCTCTATCAAAAAAATCTCCAACTAAAACCAAATGATTATCCCCAAAAGTCCAATTAAATTGATTATCAATGATTTTATTTCCCAGCAAAATTGATTTAAAACCTTTAAAATTTCCTTCAATGTCAGAAATGACAAGCATTTTATTGGGTAAGGCATATTCTGTTGGTTCGATTTCCAAACTATCTTTTAATTGAAATTTGAATGTATCTCTTGTTTTATCAACATAACAACTTAAAGTATCCTGCTTACTAATTTCAACTTTACTCGTTGTAAATAAAGTATCTTTTGGAAAGATTTGATAATTAATTATTTTGCCATTTTCGTAAATAATAATTGGACCGTCTGAACTAACTGTTGAGCTATCTTCGTCTGTATTTCCGTGCTTTATAGACCACCCCAGGAAAATATATAATCTTTGAATTGTTTCAGTATATAAAAGTAATGCACCTACTCCCAAATATATAATTATGGTAAGGGGCAGAAATAATAATATTTTTTTTAATTTCATCGTTTAATGTCAAGTTTTGTTTGTCTTTGCTGTTGGTTTGTAAAATTGCCACCAACGGCTCGGCGGCTTTGCGAAGTTTCCTCTGGAAGCTCTGCTTCCGTGAGGGAATTTTGCAAAACCGCTTGATGTGCGAAGTTCGCGAAGCGACGAGCTCATCAGGCGGTGTAAGCCGCCGAGCCGATGTAGCGAAATCCGCTTCGCTCCTTTCGCTACATCGGTCGGGTATTGCCGAAGGCGGGGCTTATTAGCACCTTACTTCAACTAAAATATCACTCTTCGAAGATAAACAAAATTTTCTAAAAAAACAATTAACCCCGCTTGCGGCAATACCTTGTTGTAACCAGTTTTTATTTTCTTTATTTCTCTATCTTTATACTTAACCCTAAATCTGATTGTTCAGACAGTTTAAACATTGTAACATTTTGATTTTTAATGCTTAATGCAATAATTAGGTTATTCTGTGTCGTGTTGTAAAAATATGAAAATCAATTATTTATGAGGCTTAGGCAGAGAAATTTGACAGAGTTAGGGTTTAACGGTATTATGTCCTCCCACTCCTGACACTTCTATCCATTTAGTGATTCGGTAATCAAAATGATTAAATTTCTGTTCTGTTTTCTTCACTAATTCAGGTAAATCTATTATCAATTCTCGTTTAGTTCGAGGAGATAACCAGCGGTCTAATTCATAGGTGTCTTGAAATAATAATTCGTTTTCTCGTGAATAAAACATAAATTCGACCTCTATTCCTTTGTAAACAATAAATTCAGAGATATTCCACAAAGAGCCTTCTATTCGATATTTCCGAAAATATTTCCAAAACAACCACTTAGAACGTGGGTGCATTAGTAACACAAAATCAGCTTTTAAATCTTCATTTATTTTTTCCGTCGTTTTTTCCACAAGGTTTTCCTAAATTGGTTACAACGGAAAAAGTATTTGCGAAGGGCGGACTAAATTGAACCAATCGTTCAATTTCGACCAAACCGAGGCGGATGCTTTTTCCGTATTGCTAATTTAAGAAAAAAGTAATACGGAAAAGCAGTAGCGGATAAATATTCCCTAATTTTCAACTATTACCTCTCCCCGCCTTTCGCAAATACTATGTTATCTGCTGTCTTTATTATTTGTCTTTTTCCGGAAAACATTGGGGACCAATTGCACCGCCTCTATATTCCAAAACTAAATATGGATCTACATATCGAAAATTACAATCATTATAATTTTCATCGGTTATAAATTGAGTATAATTTATAGGATTTTTAAAAATATTAAAAAAGTACATTCCCATCCCACTTCTCGCAAATCCAACTTGAGTTGGTTCACCATTTTTTATCTGAATACAGTTAGCACCATCTAGTTTGTTTTTCAAAGTTTTTAAAATTTCATTATTCCAATTGATTGTTTTCATGATGCTATCTGTTCGGCTAGAATTTAATTTCAAGTCCCAATCCAAAAAGTTATTTTTTCCCATTGTGGAGTCTCTGTAATAAATTCCAAATCTTGCAATTGTTTCACCATCTTCAAACTCTATTTCTACAATTTTGTCTTCTGAAACAATACTATTGTAGTAGTTTATTACTTCGGATATTTTGTCTTTATTGTTGATATATTCTTCTTTCAAATCAGAAGTTGAGTATGATTTATCAAAACCACCAAATGCACTCAAAACAATCATCATAAAAATAAAGTGTAATAAGACTACAATTCCAAATAAAATCAATGCTATTTTGATAAATCCCCTCATTTTCTATTTATTAACGGTGGCTTGGCAAGATTGCAGATAACGGTCAGGGTATTGCCGAAGGCGGGGCTTCTCAGCACCTAACTTCAACTAAAATACCATACTCCAAAGATAAACAAAATTTTCTAAAAAAGCAATTAACCCCGCTTGCGGCAATACCTTGTTACCAGCTGTACTATTTTTTTCTGCGTGGTGTCTTTTCCGCATAGTTTTCAGTCCGCACGTTTTTCACATTTTCAGCGTTCAAGTCCACAATTTGACCGTTTAGTTTTTCAGCCTTTAAGTCAGTTCCGCAGTTTTTTAGTTATTCTTTTTCAGTTTTCAGTTCCAAAATCCATTCGTTTTTCCGCTTTTCGTCAGTTTGAGGTTCTTCCCTTTTGGATTTTTCCTCTTTTTTTAGGTTTTAAAAGTCCAACATTCAGTCGAGCGTTAAAAGTTATCAGCTGTACTCCCCAACATTTTTTAAGAGTCGACTCATTCAAATATGCTTTCAAGTCGTCCGTTGTAGAAAATGAATTTAGACCTCTAACACGTTCTGCTCGGCTGGGTCTGAATTCAGTTTCTTATTATTTACAATTTAATCACTCGGTAAGTTCAATCCTTCGGACGAAGCAGTTGGATAGTGTGGCAGGCAACGGTTTTAGGCTTGGCGAAAGTGGGAAATTTTATGCACAAAAGCTCAACTCAACACTAATGCCAAATATAAGCACAAATGTTGAATTGAGCAATGTCGCCCCACTTTTGTCAAACCGATGTTGTAGGCAATACTATTTTGTTGATTGTTATTTGTCTCGTTTATAATAAGCTACAATACTCGCTTTTGCAAGAGTGTTGTTCCAAAGATAAAAACCTACAACAGCAGGATTAATATTGGCGTCAAGTCCTAATTTGTCAGTTTTTAAGGCATAAACTGTTATGATGTACTGATGAAAACCATGTCCAACAGGTGGGCAAGGACCTCCGAAGCCATTAATTCCATAGTCTGTTTTACTTTGAATGGCTCCTTTTGGTGCTAAATTAAGTTTAATATTACCTGCGTTAGTTACCAACTCATTTATGTTTGCTGGAATGTCAAACACAACCCAATGCCAAAAACCACTTCCAGTTGGTGCATCTGGGTCATACATTGTAATTGCAAAACTTTTTGTTCCTTCGGGTGCATTTTTCCAAGATAATTGAGGCGATTGGTTGTCTCCCAAACAGCCAAATCCATTGAACTCTTGTACTTTGGTAGTTTCTCCACCTAAATCTTTGCTGCTTAATGTAAATGTCTTTTGTCCAAAAACAACTGTTGAGAAAATCAACGACAAAACTAAAATCAAATTTGTTCTTTTCATTTTTATTACTATTTAAATTCTCAGCAAAATTAAATTGTATAATTCGAGGAAAATTTAGCGTAATGTTCAAAAAGTGTTTCTAAAAGCTCAATCTTTATAATGCTGCTTGGGTGTAACTCCATATTTTGATTTATAAGCTTGTATAAAGCTTGATAAATTTTCATATCCGACCTCTAAATATATTTCTGAAGATCTTTTTTGTTCTTTATAGAGCAAATGATGTGCATACTCTAATCTTTTATTTTGAAACCATTTTATTGGCGATTCAGCATAATGTTTTTCAAATTCTCTTTTAAAAGTAGATATACTCATATTGCATAAAAATGCTAATTCTTTTAATGTCAGTTTGCTCATCAAATTCGTTTCAACAGTTTGAACGAATTTTTGAGATGTATCATTATTTTTCACCAACAACGAGTGCAAAATGTCTGTACCATATATTTCTGTCAAATAAAGTATTATCTCTTCAAACTTCACTTCAAGTATTCTTTTTTGAATGTTTTTTGAAAGTTTGGAAATATCTAATAAACTATTTACAAATCGTTGAATAAATTCATCATATTTAAAAGAATAAACCGATTTATATTCACTCAATTCGTTTCTATTCAGTTCGTTTTTTTGGATAAATTTCAATAATATATCGTTGGAAAAAAAGAGAAGTACACTTCTATAATTTCGAGTGTCTGAAAGTTTTTCTGTCATTAAACAATGTCCTGACTTCATTATCAGAAACTTGGAATTATCAATTGATAAAGTTGAGTTATCAAAAACAACTTCTTTATTTCCCTCGATTAAAAAACTGAATGTGTTTTGATTTAGAATAATTTGCTGTTTTGCAATTTCTTTTGAGCTACAGTAATCAAAAATCTGGACAGGTTGTAAACTTTCGATATTAAGTTCGTCAGGAAGTGTAATTGTCTTCATTCAGTTCGTTATTCGTTTATATGCACTTTTGTGAAGTATTGCTCACAACGGTTCGGGTATTGCCGAAGGCGGGGCTTATTAGCACCCAACTTCAACTAAAATACCACACCTCAAAGTTAAACAAATTTTTCTAAAATGCAAATATCCCCCGCTTGCGGCAATACCTTGTTGGCAGAAGTAGTTTTATTGAGCAATTTGTATTGTATTATTCGTCAATTCTACATTAAAATTTACTTTTGCTTTCAATGCCCCAAAAACTTTCAAAATCGTTTCCATTGTTACATTCTTCGTGTTATTTTCCAATTTTGAAATTTGAGCACGTTGAACACCAACTAATTTCCCTAATTCTTCTTGGGTTAAATTTCTTTCAAGTCGGACAGTACGAATCATTTCGCCTAACAATTCTACCTGTAACTCTTGTTCGTATTGAGTTCGTTTCTCGGTTCCGATTTCTCCGATAAATTCGTTCTTTATTTGGTCTAAAGTAAAAATTTCCAATTCCTTATTATTTGTTGCCATTTTTAAGTTTATTTTTCAATTCAAAATACTGTAATCTGATTTGTTCTGCTTTTTCTATTTCTTTTTCAGGAGTTTTTCCTGTCTTTTTAATTATTCCATGTGTCGATATAACTAATGTTTCCTGATTATTTTCCTTGTCCCAAAAGGCAAAAAGTCGATAATAGGTTTTGTTATAGAGTGTTCTAAATTCCCAAATTTCTCCTTTCAGTTTTTTAAACAACTCATTATCAGTCTTTATTTTAGCCTTATCAATATTAAAGATTATTTTGTCCTGACTTTTTTCTTCCAAACTCAATAAAAATTCTCTTGCTTCGGTTAAAAATAACACATTAAATTTTTTCATCCATATCTTTTATTGTTTCCATACAAAGATACAAACTTTTTTAATATTTAAGTTTTATTTACGAGATTTTTTTAGAACAGTTTTTCAGTTGTACTATTTCTGCCAACGGTCCGGGTATTGCCGAAGGCGGGGCTTACGAAGCCAAATCTTCGATAAATGTACAAAAATTAATAGAAAACCAAATTTTCTATTAAAAACTCCCTCGCCGTTTTTGCCAAACCGATGTTATATGCAGTTAATTTATTTTTAGTTGTTTTTTAAATTCATTTGTAATATCAACAATGGTAATGGATTCTATACTATTATTCTTTAAAAGTAATTCTAATGTTTTAATATAAGTTTCACCGAAAAGAGTTGTAACTGCCGCTGCTGTTGCTCCAGAAATCGCAGCTCCTGCAGCACTTCCAATTCCTGGGAAAAATTTCGCAATATTAGCCACAATTGTTCTTCCAACAAAAGTTGCTCCTACACCAGTTATTGTGGAGCTTACTAATGTAGAAAGCAATGCTTTATCTGTATTTAATCCAAAAACATATGAAATTCCAGCAAGCATACCAACTTGTATTGGAACAAGTGTGGCAGCATCAGAAAATGGTATTGGAATTGCACCTGCCCCAGCAGCTGTCAATGCAGATCCGGCTACTATTTTATGTGCTCTATTAATTCGTTGCTTCATGTCAACCTTTTGTGCTACAGCAAAAGCATTCCTCTGAGCCTCTGGCAGAATTTCCATTGATAAATCAACAAGTTCATTTAGACCTGTAATTGGTACTTTATTTTCACCTATATTAAAAGTAACTGAGTTTACTCTGACAATATTCTTTGCGTTTGTAAAATGTTTACGAACTTCATTTCTAAAACCATCATCATGTAAGGCTTTAGTTATAACCCCGATAACAGGAACTCTTTCAGATAAAAAATTACATAAATCTATTTCGGCATCTTCAATTCTTCTAGAATTTTCATCAATACATATCCAAGCCATATGAATATGGTTATTTGGATTTGCATCGTTATTTTTATTCTTTATATATTGTTGAAGTTCATTTTTAATTTCTTCGTAATCTTGTATTTCTAAGCCTTTTGTGTCTGTTAGCACAATTGGAATGCCTTCTTTTCTTATTTCTGTTATTTTTTGTGTAATAGGCTTTCCACTCCCTGTAGTCGCAAAATTTCCTTCAAAAACAGCGTTAATTAAGGTGGATTTTCCAACACCAGTTCTGCCGGCAATTAAGATATTAACGTCTTTCATTTCAGACTTAGCTTTTTTCATAGCTTCTTCAATTAGTTTTTTTAAATCGTCCATTTTTATAGTGTTTTTGATATTAATTACATATAACGGTCCGGGTATTGCCGAAGGCGGGGCTTCTTAGCACCTAACTTCAACTAAAATACCATACTCCAAAGATAAACAAAATTTTCTAAAAAAGCAATTAACCCCGCTTGCGGCAATACCTTGTTACCAGCTGTACTATTTTTTTCTGCGTGGTGTCTTTTCCGCATAGTTTTCAGTCCGCACGTTTTTCACATTTTCAGCGTTCAAGTCCACAATTTGACCGTTTAGTTTTTCAGCCTTTAAGTCAGTTCCGCAGTTTTTTAGTTATTCTTTTTCAGTTTTCAGTTCCAAAATCCATTCGTTTTTCCGCTTTTCGTCAGTTTGAGGTTCTTCCCTTTTGGATTTTTCCTCTTTTTTTAGGTTTTAAAAGTCCAACATTCAGTCGAGCGTTAAAAGTTATCAGCTGTACTCCCCAACATTTTTTAAGAGTCGACTCATTCAAATATGCTTTCAAGTCGTCCGTTGTAGAAAATGAATTTAGACCTCTAACACGTTCTGCTCGGCTGGGTCTGAATTCAGTTTCTTATTATTCACAATTTAGAGCACTTTAAATCGTTTCAGTTCCTTAGCGAAATGTTTGGAGTGTATAGCTGGTAATGGTGGGGCTTTGCGAAGAAGCGGATAAAAAACCACCAACCTCCCCCAACAATACAAAGGTAATAAAAATTACATTATGTCCAAACAAAAACCGCTCCCGCTTTTTTGCAAAACCCGTGTTGCACGCTGGACTTTCGTTTCCGCTTCTATTTAGTATTCACAATATGGTATATTCGCACAGATTAAGATTCAATTGTCCAAGCAATTTCAGTCAATTTCGGTTTCCTAAAATCAATTACAGTTTTTCAAATTCAAGTCTATCCTATTTTCAATTCAGTTTTTCATAGGAATTGTAATTACTACTCTGACAAAGTCAATTCGGTGATTGTTCCGTTGTTACGCTACACTAATGAAAATTCACTACGAGTAAAAATCAATTATATTCCGTGATACAAAAAATAGAAAATGAATTCAAACCTTTCAACATTTTCTTTGTTCGGTTTGGATTCAGTTTCTTTTATAACGCTAAAATTTAACTTTATTTCGGCTGCGTGAATTTCAGTAGTGTTGCGTGCAACGGAAAAAGTATTTGCGAAGGGCGGGCTAAATTGAACCAATAGTTCAATTTCGACCAAACCGTAGCGGATGCTTTTTCCATATTGCTAATTTAAGAAAAAAAGTAATACGGAAAAGCAGTAGCTGATAAATATTCCAAATTTTTCAACTATTACTTAATCCCGACTTTTGCAAATACTATGTTGTGTGCTGTACTATTTTCTTCTTTCCATTCGCTTAAGTCTATTATCTTCAAAATAGACTTTGTACGATTTAGTTATTTCGGGATTAATAAACTGTTGAATAGACTTGTCGTAATTATGGTTAGTAAATAATCCATAATAAATTCCAGTTAATGACTTTTTTATTTTCAAAAAACAATAGTCATCCTCAATGATTATTAACCTTTTTTCAAACTCCTTTTCCCAATAATGTGATTTTGATAAAAATAATTCTTCAAAATTTCGTTCAATATGTTGATAAATATTTTCTTCTTTAGATTTCTTTAAATTCCAATCTATCCATTGATTTTTTTTCTTTGGGTTATAATTCACATTTTGAAATTTAAAAATGTTTATATCTTTATTTTCCTCAAGAAATAAGTCAGTATCGATTTCAAGGCATATTCCATGGTGATTTTCGGCATATTGTGCCCACATCATTTCATTTTCGTAACCATAATACTTATCAGAATATACAAAGCAAATAGCTTGAATTTTTGCCTTAATATCTTCACCAAGTTGATATTGACTTTCAAAGTGGGCAATATTTTTGTCTGGATTTAGATTAATTTCAGGATATAATTCTCTATAAGGAATATTTACACCTCCAAAAGCCCATCTTTGGTTTTCTTTAGGACCGTTCATTCTATTTAAGAAATTTGTTCTTAAAGTCATTGTTGGTAGAATGAACTCAATTGCTGTTGAAAGTTTTGTATAATGATAAATTTTTGACATTCAATATTTTTAGCGGTTTTGGGATAGTATTGCACACAACGGTCCGGGTATTGCCGAAGGCGGGGCTTCTTAGCACCTAACTTCAACTAAAATACCATACTCCAAAGATAAACAAAATTTTCTAAAAAAGCAATTAACCCCGCTTGCGGCAATACCTTGTTACCAGCTGTACTATTTTTTTCTGCGTAGTGTCTTTTCCGCATAGTTTTCAGTCCGCACATTTTTCACATTTTCAGCGTTCAAGTCCACAATTTGACCGTTTAGTTTTTCAGCCTTTAAGTCAGTTCCGCAGTTTTTTAGTTATTCTTTTTCAGTTTTCAGTTCCAAAATCCATTCGTTTTTCCGCTTTTCGTCAGTTTGAGGTTCTTCCCTTTTGGATTTTTCCTCTTTTTTTAGGTTTTAAAAGTCCAACATTCAGTCGAGCGTTAAAAGTTATCAGCTGTACTCCCCAACATTTTTTAAGAGTCGACTCATTCAAATATGCTTTCAAGTCGTCCGTTGTAGAAAATGAATTTAGACCTCTAACACGTTCTGCTCGGCTGGGTCTGAATTCAGTTTCTTATTATTCACAATTTAGAGCATTTTAAATCGTTTCAGTTCCTTAGCGAAATGTTTGGAGTGTATAGCTGGTAACGGTTTATGTATTGGCGAAGTGGCGGAAATCAAAACACAAAATATTGAATTTAGCATTAATGTTAAATAGAACTACTTGCTTTTATATTAGGACTTAACTCGCCATTTTGCCAATACGATGTTAGCCGATCGCCCTTTTGTTTTCGAGTTTTAATTCATTTTTATATTCTGTTCTTGGTTCTTCGACAAGAAATAATTCAAGTTCTTTTTCGTCGTTGAAACCTCCCATTTTTTGTCGGTATGTTACAGATATTTTTGGATTTTCAATTTCCAATTTTCTGTTCTTGCTGATTGTCAAAAATTCTTCTTCTTGGTCAATTCCTAAAAATCGTCTGTTAGCTAAATTTGCGGCAATTCCTGTCGTTGAGCTTCCTGCAAATGGGTCTAAAATCCAAGCGTTTGGTTTTGTCGAAGCCAAAATAAGTCTTGTCAAAACTGATAAAGGTTTTTGTGTTGGATGTTTTCCACACGATTTTTCCCAAGGTGCAATTGCTGGTAACTTCCAAACGTCTTTCATTTGTTTATTGCCATTTAGTTGCTTCATTAACTTGTAGTTGAAATAATGGGGGACTTTTTCAGTTTTTCTTGCCCAAATGATTTGTTCGGTTGAATAAGTAAAGTATCTGCACGAAAAATTTGGTGGTGGATTTGTCTTTTCCCAAGTTACAATGTTTAAAATTTTAAAGCCTAACTCTGTCAAGATTTGCCCGACTGAAAAAATATTGTGCATTGTTCCACTAATCCAAATTGTAGCATCACCTTTCATCTTTTCGCGAACCAATGAAAGCCACTTTCTGTTAAAGTCGTTGATAAATTCAAAACCTTCAGATTTATCCCATTTCCCTTTGTTTACACTTACAATTTTTCCGTTTTGGATTGAAAGCCCATTGTTAGATAAAAAGTAAGGAGGGTCGGCAAAAACCATATCAAACTTATGTTCAAATTTTGGCAAAAGTTCCATTGTATCTCCGTGAAGAAGATAAAAGTTTTTGTCATCAGATTTGAAATAAGGTACTATCATTTAAAATTCTATTACAGTTTCTTCTTGAATTTTCTTGATAAAATCCTCAAGTGTTATCAAATTGTACAAACTTGGAATTATGTTATATGCTTCTTCTAATTTGTTTTTTGCAGAAAACCAACCTTGTCCATCAGTTATCCAAACAAATTCGTAACCTTCATATAGGTTAATTTTAGGAGCAACATCAGAATAAGATCTTGCTGTTTCATTTAATTTTGAACCTCCACTATTGTAATAATTAGTTTCAATTAAATAAGTTTTCTTTTTGGTTTTAATGACAAAATCAAAACGTTTCACATCTGCACCTAAACTTATGATTTCTGGAAAGATTGTATTATTTACTTCCTTTTTGTAGAAAACTCCTGCTTTGTCAAAAATGAGTGAAACAGCTTTTGACATATTGTCACCCCCTCTGTTTTTTCGTGCATTTGTATCTAAACCAACCTCTATTCCAAAAACATAGTCAACTAAATTAGTAACATCTTTGTTTCTAAAAACTTCTGCCAATCCCGTTTCTTCAATATATTCCAAAATCAGTTCAGGCGAGGTGAAATAAGTGTCTAACAATACTATTTCGCCTTTGTTGTTGAATGTTTTAGCGTTTTTGTTTTTGCGAATAGCAATCAAGATGTCCAACACTTCAAAAACTTTTGAATTTTCTTCATAAAGTTCTATTACCGCTTCTTTCAAATTTTCTTTGCCAATTAAATAATTCAATTGGTTAAGTTTGATTGCAATTTTGTTTACATTGTTCCTTATTTTCTTAAAATCTGCGAAATAATCAAGCGTTGCGTTAGTTTCTGAAAGTTGCGATAAAAAGATTTTAAATTGCTCTGACATATTCTTCGTTGTTTACTTGATTTGTAATTAATAACTCTGTTAGTTTTCCTCTTTTTTCTGGATTTGCATTTATACTTCTTCTTGCATCAACTCTTTGAATGTTGAAATCAGAATATAAATTGTCAAAGAAATTATCATTTTCATCTTTTCCTTTCACATCAGAATTACTTAAAATCCATATATGATTTAAAATATCAAGTTTGTTGCAGAAATCTCTTAATCTGATTTGTTCGCTGTCGTTAAATTCATCTTTTGCATAAGAGTTGAAACTCGATGTTTCGCTTAATGGTTTGTATGGTGGATCAAAATAGAAAAGCGTATTTTGCTCTGCAAAATCAAGCGTTTGCTCAAAATCGCCACACAAAATTTCTACTTTTTGCAATGCGTCGCTAACTGCTAAAATATTTTCTTTGTCGCAAATAGTTGGTTTTTTATAACCTCCCATCGGAACATTATATTCATTTTTTCTATTCACTCGATACAAACCATTAAAACAAGTACGATTGAGAAAAATAAACAGGGCGGCTTGTCCGCTTTGTTCTTCTTTTCTTGAATTGTACAATTCTCTTTTTTGGTAGTAATAGAGTTTCTTCTTTTCTTCGTTTCCTTCCAGAGTGTGAAATTCATTTTGCATTATTTGCAAAATTGAAATCAACTCTTTTGGTCTGTCCGCAATGGTTTTGTAAGTGTTAATTAAATCTTCGTTGATGTCGTTAATTACAGCTTTTTTTAGGTTTGCAAAGTTGTTGAGTACCCAAAAAAGTACTGCCCCACTACCCACAAATGGCTCAATATATGTGAAATTCTTCTGCGTTATGTTTGTTGGTAGAGTTCGTTCAATATCAGAAATGAGTTGTGTTTTTCCACCTGCCCATTTCAAAAACGGTTTTGCTATTTTATATTTAGTCATTTCATTTTTATTCAAAATACGTTCCAAATATACAATTTTAATTTTTGTTTGAAGTTACTCCAAAGCTGAAATTTGTCGGAATGTCGATTTTTGCACGATCGCTCGTGGGGTGTCGGCTAACGGTCAGGGTATTGCCGAAGGCGGGGACTTCTCAGTACCTAACTTCAACTAAAATACCACTCTTCAAAAGTAAACAAAATTTTCTAAAAAAACAATTAACCCCGCTTGCGGCAATACCTTGTTAGCCGTAGTTTTTGTTATTTCAGTTTTGTTAATGCTTTGGAATTTTTCAATAGAAAAACATACTGAAAATAATCTGTTGTAAAAGTCCCTTTTTTAGGAACAATATTTTCTCCAAAAACTCTTGATTTTACACTAATTAAATGTTGAGATTGTAAATAAGGTGAATCCTCTGAGTTCAATTTAAAGAGGGTAATTGAATTGGGTTTACTTAATTCTTTTAAATCATTGATTCCCTTAACAAGTTGAAATGGACCATCTGCATTAATCCAATCCACTTTTTCATTTTCTGGGGTAGGGAATTGGGGATTTTTAGGAAGGTACATTTCGCTGTCTAATGCATAACTAACAAAAGTTGTGGTTTTTATACCCAAATTTTTCAGTTCAGAAGCAAACGTTTCTTTTCCATTTTCAGTAACATTTTGCAAGGTGTGGAAAAAACCAAAAAGACCATAAAATTTTTCATCTTCGAGATTCAATTTTTTGATTGAGTTTTTTAAATTAGTTGCCATCGCCAAGTCTCTTGTACCTTTTGAATCATCGTCGAAATTCTTGTCGATTCCAATTACTGTAATTTTTAATGAATCTGTTAGTTTTTGGTTATAATCATAAATATCGTTCCATTTGTCAAATAGTTCCTGACTT
Source organism: Riemerella anatipestifer (assembly GCF_035666175.1). Taxonomy (NCBI): domain Bacteria; kingdom Pseudomonadati; phylum Bacteroidota; class Flavobacteriia; order Flavobacteriales; family Weeksellaceae; genus Riemerella; species Riemerella anatipestifer. The sequence goes on along the minus strand of NZ_CP142016.1, from coordinate 2,445,254 downwards.
GATTGTTGCGGAATTCTTTTTTTAATTGCTAAAACAACCTCTTTTAAAGTTTGTTGATTTTTCGATTCATCTGTCAAAAAAACATTAAGTTTTTTAGCAGTAATGCTGTCCATTTCAGCGATGTAATATTTAACACCCAATTTTTTATTTAAGAAAAAAAGTAACTCTTTGTCCAATTTTTGATTGTCAGCATAGCCGTGAATTTCTCCCAAAAGGAAAACCTTTGATTTATAAAAATCATCATCAAATAATTTGTCATTAATTGAGTTTGTGATTTCAGTATTGTTTTTTGCCAAGTAGGTTATATTATTTTCATTTTTAGACTCTAAAAACAATTTATTGCTAATAAAAAAGTACAAGACAAATAGTAAACAAACACTTAAAATGGTAATAAATGCGTACTTAATGATTTTTAAAAATTTCTTCATTTTTTATTTTGTTAATTATTTTGGTTCAAAGGTATTATACGCAAAAATTAATTACTCAACTTTTGTTTTTCTATGATGAATTGTCTTTTAATTGCGATGTTGTTTAAAATTATGGCTAACGGCTCGGGTATTGCCGAAGGCGGGAACTTTTTAGCACCTAACTTCAACTGAAATACCACACCTCAAAGATAAACAAAAGTTTCTAAAAAAACAATTAACCCCGCTTGCGGCAATACCTTGTTAGGCGATGTGCTTTTATTCAGGTTTTATCTTAATTATTTTGTTGTCACGCAAAACAACAAGTTCGCTATTTTTCATTTTCTTGAATTCTAAAAGTTTTTCATATACTTTTTCAAGACCTTTTAGGATTTTGTTTTTTTCTTCTATGTGTTTTTCAGTTGTTGTCATAGTAATTTTTTAAAAGATTAAACTTGTCTATGTCTACAATGTTCAATAAATTGTCTATTTGTTTGTCTGCAATCAATTTGTGTTGTACTTCAGAATTGTCAAAAATAAATGCTCCATCAACAATTGGAAGATAAATGTCGAACAAATTTTTAATGCCTCTGATATATCTTCTTTCAATAACTTCTGGTTCTATATTATGTCCACCTTCAAAAACCCTTATTTTTACACGTTCTTTAGCTAAATCGATGTTTTGAAGCCAAAAGAATAATAAAATTACTCGATAGCCTTTATCTTTTGCTTCGTTAATTTTGCTTTTATAACTTTTGGTTGATAAAGTTGTTTCAAATGCAAAATTTTCGTTTTCTGAAAGCAGCTCGTTAATTCTGTTTAGCATTATTCGCCCAGCTTCAAAAGAAACTTTTTCGGGCTGAAAAGGAGAAAGTCCTTTTGCAATTTCGTCAGCATTCACAAATTCTTTACAATCTAAAATCTCTGGCAAAATCGTAAACGATGCAGTTGTTTTTCCTGCTCCGTTGCAGCCTGCGATTATGTAAAGTTTTTTGTCATTCATATCGCAAATTTACAAATTATTTCTGTTCGTTTTTCAGTTCCTATTTTTCGAGTGCTGTTGTTATAGCATATAGCCTAACGGTTCGTGGCTTTGCGAAGTGGCGGATTTTGAAGCACTTACTTTCAATTTAACACTAAATTTCATTTGAAAACCAAATGTTCAATTTAGCACTAAACCCGCCATTTTGCAAAACCGCTGTTGTGTGCTGTGGTTATTGTAAATTCTTTTTAATTAAGTTGTTATCTCTTAAATAGTCGATAAAATTGTTAGTAATTTCTTCAGTACGGTTTATAATGTCTTGTTCTGTAAAATCGCTTTTATCATTTGCTAAATTAACCAATTCTTGGATTATTGTTCCCTTTTTATGTTGCCCTTTGTCGTTAGTAAATCCTTTATAATATTTCACTTTGTCGTTAAATCTGTAATCAGCTGCTCTAATATTAATTTTGTCTTCTAATAATACTTTGTTTCCAAGTGATTCAAGATTTTTGGTGTTGGTTAAAGTTTTGTCGTTTTCTTGTCTTTTGCGAGCAAAAATATGCTCAATATCAAAGTTTATATTTAAAGCAGGTATTTCTTGATTATTGTCATTAAATGCCCACCAAGTAAGCATTGCCCGTGTTATAGGTCTTCCGTTTTTAAATTCAAAGTTGTTAATCGCAGTTCTTAAAGTGTTTTCTTCAAATTTATGTTCGTCAAAATTTACTTCTTTATTTGTAACAACATTTATCATTTCACTATAAACAGGAGTTCTCAAAGCATTTACACCCGGATTTGTGAAAGCATAACCCCAAACAAATGCAATAATTTTGTTTAAGAAAATTTCAAGTTTATTTTCATCTAACTGGTCTTTTTCGTTTCTGTTGTGTAAAAAGTAAACAGATAAAAAATATGTCCACATTCCGTTTGGAGCATAGTTCAAAATAAATAGTTTTCTCAAAATTTTAGGCGAAAATCTTTCTGTATTTTGGGTGTAAACGTCATTCCAAAAATCTACTAAAATTTTAAGATTTGGTAAAGTTTCATCTTGTTTTAAAATTGCATATTTACCTTTTTCGTAGAATTTTCGAAGTGCCTCTGTTGTACTTGATTTATTACCTTGTTTTGCACGAACAAAATACATATATCTTGTAAAAAGTTCATCCATTGGTGTTCCGTTAAGAGGTTTAAAAATTCGACTACTTATTTCTTCTAGCTCTTTCCATTTCTCAATAAAAGCATCCTTTTCGTTTTTTGCACCATAATGTTTGTAAAATTGTGCTTTAAATATGTCCGCATCTGACAAAGGAAGTCCTCTATCGTTTAATGTTGAGAATATTCTTAATGCTGTGTCTTGTGATTCTGCTTCTATTGGTAAAAGGATACAGTTTTGTAAAATTCGTGCAGGCAAATACGCAAAATAAGATGGGAATTCACTTAAAAACTCATCTATCTTTTGTTGAAAGAAAATATAGTTTTTAGCATAATTACTTTTTTGTCCCTTGTTTACAATTCCTGTTCTTAATATTTCTAAAAATTCTTCTTTGTCGTTGTCTGTTGCAACTTCTGAATCAATTTTTAAATTTTCTAAATCCGCTTCTCCAAACTCATTTGTTTTCCATAAACATTGAGCAATTCTTTCTCTTGTGTTTTTGGAATTATTGTCTTGCATATTACCAAATTTCGAGTAAAATGCACGAAGTAGAAGCATTAAAGTAGTCAAGCGTTGCTGTCCGTCAATAACTTCCTTTTTTCCATTTTCATTTTCAAATGTTACAATCGAACCTAAAAAATACTCTTCATCTTTGTTGAACTTTTCATAGTTATTGTCGGGAAATGCAAATGAAAAAATATCGTCCCAGAGCGTTTGGCATTGTCCTTCCTCCCAAGCATATGGTCTTTGATAGTCAGGAATGAGAAAATCCGATTTCTTGTCGGAAAATAATAACATTATTGTCTTTTGGTCAACATTTAGTTTTGACATATTTATTTATTTTTTCTTGTTATGTTTTTTGTTCATTTTTTGCAGGAGTGCCGTTCTACCATAGCACACAACGGTCCGGGTATTGCCGAAGGCGGGGCTTCTTAGCACCTAACTTCAACTAAAATACCATACTCCAAAGATAAACAAAATTTTCTAAAAAAGCAATTAACCCCGCTTGCGGCAATACCTTGTTACCAGCTGTACTATTTTTTTCTGCGTGGTGTCTTTTCCGCATAGTTTTCAGTCCGCACGTTTTTCACATTTTCAGCGTTCAAGTCCACAATTTGACCGTTTAGTTTTTCAGCCTTTAAGTCAGTTCCGCAGTTTTTTAGTTATTCTTTTTCAGTTTTCAGTTCCAAAATCCATTCGTTTTTCCGCTTTTCGTCAGTTTGAGGTTCTTCCCTTTTGGATTTTTCCTCTTTTTTTAGGTTTTAAAAGTCCAACATTCAGTCGAGCGTTAAAAGTTATCAGCTGTACTCCCCAACATTTTTTAAGAGTCGACTCATTCAAATATGCTTTCAAGTCGTCCGTTGTAGAAAATGAATTTAGACCTCTAACACGTTCTGCTCGGCTGGGTCTGAATTCAGTTTCTTATTATTCACAATTTAGAGCACTTTAAATCGTTTCAGTTCCTTAGCGAAATGTTTGGAGTGTATAGCTGGTAACGGTCCGGGTATTGCCGAAGGCGGGGCTTCTTAGCACCTAACTTCAACTAAAATACCATACTCCAAAGATAAACAAAATTTTCTAAAAAAGCAATTAACCCCGCTTGCGGCAATACCTTGTTACCAGCTGTACTATTTTTTTCTGCGTAGTGTCTTTTCCGCATAGTTTTCAGTCCGCACATTTTTCACATTTTCAGCGTTCAAGTCCACAATTTGACCGTTTAGTTTTTCAGCCTTTAAGTCAGTTCCGCAGTTTTTTAGTTATTCTTTTTCAGTTTTCAGTTCCAAAATCCATTCGTTTTTCCGCTTTTCGTCAGTTTGAGGTTCTTCCCTTTTGGATTTTTCCTCTTTTTTTAGGTTTTAAAAGTCCAACATTCAGTCGAGCGTTAAAAGTTATCAGCTGTACTCCCCAACATTTTTTAAGAGTCGACTCATTCAAATATGCTTTCAAGTCGTCCGTTGTAGAAAATGAATTTAGACCTCTAACACGTTCTGCTCGGCTGGGTCTGAATTCAGTTTCTTATTATTCACAATTTAGAGCACTTTAAATCGTTTCAGTTCCTTAGCGAAATGTTTGGAGTGTATAGCTGGTAATGGTGGGGCTTTGCGAAGAAGCGGATAAAAAACCACCAACCTCCCCCAACAATACAAAGGTAATAAAAATTACATTATGTCCAAACAAAAACCGCTCCCGCTTTTTTGCAAAACCCGTGTTGCACGCTGGACTTTCGTTTCCGCTTCTATTTAGTATTCACAATATGGTATATTCGCACAGATTAAGATTCAATTGTCCAAGCAATTTCAGTCAATTTCGGTTTCCTAAAATCAATTACAGTTTTTCAAATTCAAGTCTATCCTATTTTCAATTCAGTTTTTCATAGGAATTGTAATTACTACTCTGACAAAGTCAATTCGGTGATTGTTCCGTTGTTACGCTACACTAATGAAAATTCACTACGAGTAAAAATCAATTATATTCCGTGATACAAAAAATAGAAAATGAATTCAAACCTTTCAACATTTTCTTTGTTCGGTTTGGATTCAGTTTCTTTTATAACGCTAAAATTTAACTTTATTTCGGCTGCGTGAATTTCAGTAGTGTTGCGTGCAACGTTTTGCGGCTTTGCGTTCGGGCGGGATTTTTAGCATTAACCTTGATACGAAGCCGAAAGCTCAAATTTAGCACAAATGCTCATACGAAGCACGTCACCCCGCCTGACGCAAAACCGCTGTTAGCAGTAGTGGTTTCTTCCGTTGTCTTGTCAGTCGTCATTTTGATAGCTGTAAAATTCTGTAAGCTCCTCTCGCTACAATGACAAATACAATTGCTCCAATAATTAAGTCGGGATAACCTGAATTGAGCCAATTAACCAAAAGTCCTGCTGTAATTACTCCCGAATTTATGATTATGTCATTTGAAGTAAAAATCATACTTGCTTGCATATGAGCTTCTTTGCTTTTTCTCTTTTGCAATAAATACAGACAAATAACATTAGCTATTAACGCTACAATCGAAACGAAAATCATTGTTTGAAAGTCAGGCATTTTCTCGACTCCAATAAATCGTCTGACTACCTCTATAAAACCAATTACAGCAAGAAGAATTTGAAAGTATCCTGCAAATTTTGCGATATTCTTTTTTCTGACTACTGTTCCGCCAACAGCAATTAATGCAAGTCCATAAACAATACTGTCAGCCAGCATATCTAAACTGTCGGCAACCAAGCCCATTGAGTTTGATATAAGTCCTGTTACAATTTCAATGGCGAAAAACAAAAAATTTATTATTAAAACAGTCCATAAGGTTTTTCTTTCGTCATTTTGATTGTCAGTTGCTGTAAAATTGTCAACCGAAACAGTCGAGAGAATTGAAGTGTCAAATTTTAATGTGTCAAGTCGCTGAAAAATTTGTTCATTATTGTCTATATGAAAAACGTGTAAAAGTCGGTTGGGTATGTCAAATTCTAACGATTGAATATTTGTCAAATCGTCAAGTTTCATCCGAATCATTTGTTCTTCTGATGGACAGTCCATTTTTGCTATCTTAAATGTCGTTTTTTGCATATCACTTCATTGTCTGTTGGGTCGTCCTACCATTACTGCTAACGTTTGGCAAATTGGCGATGGAGCCGACTTTTAGCACAAATGTTGAATAGAATTACTAATCTTCAACATTGCACAAAAGTTCAATAGAAGTACTTCACCGGCTCTATTGCCAATTTGTTTGTTATGTGCCGTTTTATTCCATTTTATACATTTAACAATTGCTGAAACGTAAAGTCGGGTTTAAACATTTCAATTTCGTTTTGAGTTGATTCTTCTTGTGCTTCTTTGCCATAGATAAACATTTGCTGTTCATAATTTTCAATAGCCTCTTCAATGCTGTTAAATTTCCCATTGGTCAGATTATCCGACAATATCAAGGCATCCATCAACCCGCTGTTTACGCCTTGTCCTGCAAAAGGAGGCATCAAATGAGCAGCATCTCCAATCATCGTTATGGGTAATGGACGCTTACTTTTCCAAGACTTACCTAAGGGAAATATTCGTGTCGCTAACCCTACAAAAGATGATGTCACACGAATCAGTTCTTTGTAGCGTTCATCCCAATCGGAAAATTTTTTCAGGAGAAAATCAACGACACTATTTCTGTCTTGAAAATCTACCAGAGTCTTGCTTTTCCATTCATCAGATGTTTTAAAACTTATTCCAAAATGCAATGCACCATTATTATTAGGATTCGCAAATAATAAATTACCTTGATGAGCAGCCATTAGCCGGTTTCCATTGCATAGCTGAAAAAATCCAGGACAGTTCACCTCTGGTTGATGAATATCGGCTTGTATATTGAAAGTACCTGTTTCTTCAACTTCCGTGTCGGTAACAAATTTTCTTACTTTAGACATTCCACCATTGGCAATAATAACCAAATCTGCTGTTTCACTCGGTTTATTCTCAAAAGTTAGTGTCCACTTCTTCTTACCAGGTTCAAGCATAACAAGTTTTCTATCCCAAATAACCGTGTCGTTTTCTAAACTATTCAACAAGATAGCCCTTAAGTCATTTCTGTTTATTTCAGGATTGTCAAATCGATTTTCGGGCTTTACATTTTTTGTGGATAAAATATTGCCTTTTTCATCAGCAATATTTACACCCATTGGTAAGGCTAAGTCATAATAAGTTTGTAACAATCCCGCTTTTTTCATTGCTTCCTGACCTGAACCTTTGTGTAGGTCAAGGGTTCCACCAAAAATTCTTGCCTCTCGGTCGTTGTCTCTTTCGTAAACTGAAACGTCTATGCCGTTTTGCTGTAATAATTTTGCCATAGTCAGTCCAACGGGTCCACCACCAATTATTGCAACGTTCTTATCACTAAGTAAATTCATTTGTTTGTCTGTATCTATTCGCATTGTCATTCAAAAATGGCACATAACGGGAAACGCATTGGCGAAGTGGCGGATAAATTGGACAAAAAGTTCAATTTAGCGAGAACGTAGCCGATGTGTTTCCACAGAGCTAACTTACAAATAAAAAGCGAATGTGGAACACATTCGGCGGAATAAAATGCAGAAACTTTCAATTTAGCACTTAACCTGCCATTTTGCCAATGCGATGTTATGTGAAGGAATTTTTAGTATCTTTGTATTCAAATAATTCACATTTTATGTATTTCAGCAAGCCTTGGTAATTAAAAATTAAAGTAAATTATTAAATCGTCTTTTTGAGACGGTTGCTATTTGGTACGTTAATTTTTAATTTAAAATAAGGTAATAATGAAAAATATAAAACCCTTAACTTTTCCGTTTAATTCGGAAAATAATACATCCATAAAACAAAGTCTTTTTCGATTTCGAGAATATTTTGATTCTTCTACAATTGTTGGTTTAGGCGAAAACGCACATTTCATAAAAGAGTTTTTTACATTCAGGCATCAAGTTATTGAGTTTTTAGTAACTGAATGTGATTTTGACACCTTGGCATTTGAGTTTGGTTTTTCTGAAGGATTAGAAGTTGATAAGTGGATAAAATCACAAATTCCATTCGACGATTTGGATAAGTTACTGTCACACTTTTATTATCCAAATGAGTTTAAAGATACTTTGCTATGGCTTCGTCGGTATAATCAAGACAATAATAATCAAATTACCTTTTTAGGTGTGGATATTCCTAAAAATGGAGGTTCTTATTTTCCAAACTTTCGTATTGTATCTGATTATTTGCAAAGACTTTCAATCGTTTCTTCTGATGTCTTACAGAAGATTTTAAATCTTGCTGAGAAATTTGATTTCTATTCGACTTCTCAGCTTGCGTTAAATTTATCGCTTTTTGATGAAGCTGAACATAATGAATTAAAAGCATTGCTATTAAAAGTTTACATTCGTTTGATTACTCTTCAACCAAAATTAGAAAGTTTAGAATTTCAATCGATAGTTCATCAAGTTAAAGGCTTGATTTATATGAATTATAATGCTGATGCTATGGAAAGTTTCATTACTGAAAGGGGAATTGAAGGAGATATGGGAGCAAAAGACCAGTATATGGCAGAAAGCATTGATTGGTTTTTGAAAAATTCACTTGGTAAAAAGATTATTTTGGTTGCCCACAATGCTCACATTCAAAAAACTCCGGTAGATTTTGATGGATTTATTAGTTGTTATCCAATGGGGCAAAGACTTTCGATGACTTTTGGAGAAAAATATAAAGCATTTGCAATAACTAATCTACGTGGAGAAACTGCGGCATTGTATCCTGATAATGATTATCAATTTGGCTTTAGGGTTGATAAATTTCCACTTGATTTTCCAGAGTCGGATTCTGTTGAATTTATTATGCAAGAATTTGGAGGAAAAGAATGCTGTTTACTAATGAACAGAAGTACGGAATTAAAAAATTGTAATAAGATTCGATTTGATTCGATGTGCCTAAAAACTGAAATAGAAGAAGCTTTTGACGGAATTTTTCTAATAGAAAAATCAACTGTTTCAGAAGTAGTGGATTGAGAATTTATAAATTTAATTTCGAAACGGCACTTTCTTTTTGGAGGTGCCGTTTTATTCTTTCACATAACGGTTCTCAGCTATACGCAGGCAGGGATTTTAACCACTGAACTTCCTACGAAGAACTGAACTTCAAATTTACCACTTTCCTGTCTTACGAAGCACGAACCCCCTGCTTGCGTATAGGTGATGTTATGCGGTCGGCTTTCATTTTCTCTTCTTTCTCGTTAATTTGTCAAGCAAAGTTACTAAATTTGCAGTAATGACAAAAAAGAAATTGCCCGTTCGTTTTACGGGTCAGCACTTTACTATTGATAAAGTGCTAATAAAAGATGCAATAAGACAAGCAAATATAAGTAATCAGGATACGGTTTTAGATATTGGGGCAGGCAAGGGGTTTTTTACTGTTCATTTATTAAAAATCGCCAACAATGTTGTTGCTATTGAAAACGACACAGCTTTGGTTGAACATTTACGAAAATTATTTTCTGATGCCCGAAATGTTCAAGTTGTCGGTTGTGATTTTAGGAATTTTGCAGTTCCGAAATTTCCTTTCAAAGTGGTGTCAAATATTCCTTATGGCATTACTTCCGATATTTTCAAAATCCTGATGTTTGAGAGTCTTGGAAATTTTCTGGGAGGTTCCATTATCCTTCAGTTAGAACCTACACAAAAGTTATTTTCGAGGAAGCTTTACAATCCATATACCGTTTTCTATCATACTTTTTTTGATTTGAAACTTGTCTATGAGGTAGGTCCTGAAAGTTTCTTGCCACCGCCAACTGTCAAATCAGCCCTGTTAAACATTAAAAGAAAACACTTATTTTTTGATTTTAAGTTTAAAGCCAAATACTTAGCATTTATTTCCTGTCTGTTAGAGAAACCTGATTTATCTGTAAAAACAGCTTTAAAGTCGATTTTCAGGAAAAGTCAGGTCAGGTCAATTTCGGAAAAATTCGGTTTAAACCTTAATGCTCAAATTGTTTGTTTGTCTCCAAGTCAATGGGTAAACTGTTTTTTGGAAATGCTGGAAGTTGTCCCTGAAAAATTTCATCCTTCGTAGTTCAAAGTCGGGTGGTTGTCAAGATGATTTTTTTGGTTTGGTGTCGTCTTTTAAGCTGCCGCATAACGGGAAACGCATTGGCGAAGTGGCGGATAAATTGAACCGAAAGTTCAATTTAGCAGTGACGTAGCCGATGTGTTTCCACAGAAGCTAAATTATTAAAAAAAAGCTGAATGTGGGACACATTCGGCGGAATAAAAAGCACAAAAGTTGAATTTTGAACTTAACCCGCCATTTTGCCAATGCGATGTTGAACTGAACAAGGGAAATGAGCGGTATCCTGCCAGACAGGATACCGACATTCACGAGGTTTCGATGGTTAGTGCGCCGCATCGGAGCGGGCCTGCTACCAGTCGTCGGTTAGACGACTGGCGACTTCTCGGTGGCAGCCCCACGGAGCCGAAGGAGCACCAGCCCCAACGAAACCAGTACCGCCATCGCCGTGGCGTAACAGATCACGGGCCACGCTGTGTCACCGTTTAAAAGTGCCACCGCCAATGTCCCGACAATGCTGACTATCAGGCTTTGAACGCAGAAGTAGAACGCGACCGCTGATCCCGCGATGTCGTCGAACTCTGCCAAAGCGCCGTTCGCGGTAACGGACACCGTGAAGACAATACCGACCGCGACAACCCACATCGGTAGGATGAAGGTGAGGAATGACGGCGAGCCGTAAAGTTCGCCGATCCCCAACAGGACCGCTCCGCAAACAAGCAACGCCATCCCACGCGCCACGCATCCTGCGATGCCCCATCTGGCGACAAAGGACTTCGCGAAACGGGTTGTCACGATCATTACAAGCGCGACAGTGGCGAAGGCAAAGCTGAATCCGATCTCGGAATATTCCGCTTGGCCTATGAGCACACGGGGAGCCGTCGAGAAGAAGACGAAGTAGGTGCCCATACCGGCGCTAAAGCCGACAGTGTAAACCCAAAAAGCCGGACTCGCGAAGATCGGCAAGACAGATCGGCGCGTCTTGACTTGATCCAGAGGGCGGGTTTCGTGCCACCTGAAACCCGCATTTAGGAGTGCGAGCATCGCCAGTATAGCCAAAGTAATGAATATCGCCTGCCATCCCAAGAACTCGCCGATCAATACTCCGGCGATAGGGCCGAGCGCAGGCACGAACGCCAGCATCGAACTGAAAAGGCCGTAGATGACGACACCCTCAGGACGGTTGGCATAAACGTCGCGAACCGTCGCGAACGTCGCCACCAGCATGGCCGACGCGCCCACTGCTTGAAGTAGACGGAAAGCGACAAAGGCCGGTGCAGTTGAAGACCAAGCTGCTCCCAGAGACGCAATGACGAAAGCCGTTGCGCCCGCAAGTAGAATTGGCCGTCGCCCGATTCTGTCTGAGAGCGGACCAAAAATCACCTGGCCCACGCCGAGCATCACCATATAGAGGCTCAACGTGAGTTGGATCATAGCGGGCGTCGTGTTCAGGATGCCGGGCATCGCTGGAACGACAGGGAGATAAATATCCATCGCCAGTGAAGCGAGGATGTCGAAAGGAGCCATCAGCAGCAGTGCTGCCGGCAGCGTATAGGCCCACGCGGGGCGTTGTTTTTGTTTATCAGTCATTTATGTGTTTTTCTATTCCATCAATAATTGATTTCCAATCATCAACGTGTAATTCGTGTCCTGTACCTTCAAGGGTGATTAGATTTGAACCTTTTATTTTTTCTAGTAAAAAACCTGCATTCTTATAATGCCAAATTTTGTCGTCTGTTCCGTGGATAATTAAGGTGGGTTGTTTGATTTCGTTTAATCTGTTCCAATATTCTTCACCACCACCACCTTGCGATGCAGCGTGATTGAACATACTTATATAATTGTTGGCTCTATTGAACTCAGCTCTTATCAGTTTTTCACTTCTTTGTTTGTCAAATTGTTTCTTGCCACTCATTAATTCTGCACCCTGAATTAAATAGTTTACCACACTGTCTTCATTTGTCCAATTGACTGTACCTGCTTTACTATGGAAATCTAAAATACTCGTGTCCATTTCAGGTATAGTTGGGTCTGAGTCTCCCCAAGGGCCTGATGACATAAGAGTTAAGGAGTTAACTCTGTCGGCAAACTTTATTGATGCTATTTGAGAAATTAGTCCGCCCAAAGAAATCCCCACAAAATGTGCTTTGTCAATCTTGTAGCCATCCAATATTGAAATAGCGTCATTAGTTAAGTCAACAATATCGTATGGAGTAGAACCTGGTTCATAATTAGTGGATTTTCCTACATCTCTGTTGTCGTAACGAATAACAAAAAATCCTTTTTCAGATAATTGTTGGCAAAATTCAGTGTCCCAATACAGCATTGATACGGTTGCACCTGCTACCAAAAGGATTGCTGGATTTTTCTTATTTCCAAAACTTTCCGTACAGAGTTCAATGCCGTTTGTTTTAATTATTTTCTCTTTCATTTCTGTTTTCCTTTGTTTGCAACTGATTATTATCAGTCCTAAAATTAATATCCAAAGTAGTTTTTTTTTCATTTATCAATGTTTAACTGTTATGCTGGTATCTTTCACAATGCCCGCTAACGAAAAATGGTAGCCGTAGTTGCCGGATTTACAGCACTTTCGTATCAATTTAGCACTTCGGTTCGTTAAAAGCACCAAAGTATCAAGTTGGCACGAAAGCCGGCAATTATCGGCTACCATATGTTAGTGGCATTTATCATTTCATTATATTCATTTGCTTTAACGCATTTTTTGTTACATTAATTCTCGATGAAATAAAATCATCAACATTCAATCCGTCTGTCGGAATTACATTTGTTGCAAAAAAATAAACATTAGATTTTGTTTCAACATAACCAACAAACCAACCATTATATTTTTCTTCTATCGAACTTAATCCAGTCTTACCGCTTAAAATGTAATTTTCAGTTCGCTCAATTTCCATAATATTTTTGACAATCTTTATTGTCCTATCAGAAATTGGAAATTTTGAAAAATAGAATTTCCTTAAAAAGTCGATTTGTTGTTTTTGAGATATTTTTGAATTTCCTTCAAGCCAAAAATTGTCAATCGTTAAACTGTCGAAAACCATTCCTTTGTAATCTAATTTTCTCAAATATTTTTTCATTCTTTTTACACCAACTTTTCTAGCAATTTCTTGATAACAAGGAACACAAGAAACTTGAAACGCTTTTTTAAAAGTCAAATCTTCTTCCCATATTTTAAATCTCCGTTTTTCACCATTCCATTTGAAAATTGCAGAATCATTTTTAATTATTCCAGTTTCTAAAGCAATTATTGAGTTCGGAATTTTGAAAGTTGATGCTGGAATTACTCCAGTTTTTGCCCAAGAAAAATCGTTAGAATAATATATTTTGTTTTTTACGTCATAAATTAAAATTGATCCGTTTACTTCTAAACTATCCAAAATATTTCCAAATTCTGTTTTTACAACTTCTTTTGTATTTAGTTTTTTAGTTTGGCAATTTGCGGTAAAGTTTACTAATATAATTATATTTAAAAGTATTATTATTTTTCTCATTTTAATTTTTGTTTCATTAAGGTTTATGTCGCTTCAAGATGACGCACAACGTTGTTCGGCTTTGCGTTCGGGCGGGTTTCGGAGCACAAAAGCCTAAATTTATTTCTAATGTTTAATCGAAGCACAAGGCTTCAAGTTTATACGTCAGCCCGCCTGACGCAAAACCGATGTTAGCAGTAGTGCTTATGCAGTTGTCCACTGTTTAGGTAGTCCAACTTTTTTAAGCATTTCATTTGCTTTTTCCAATTTGTCTGGGAATAGGATTTTGTCGTCAAACTTGTTTAACGCTTTGTCCACCCGAACAATCGGAATTTTACGTTTCTTTATTTCAGTTGTTACTTTCATATCAATTGAATTTTGATTTTACAAAGTTAATTATTTTTTTGTTTTCCTACGCACTAAAAATCCGTCATATTCAACATTTTTTTTGAACGGAAACCAATCCTCATCTTTCTCGCCCAAAACTTCAAAGTCTTCTGTTACTTCCGAAAGAAATTTTGTTATTCCCATTCGGTAAAGTCTTGTTCGGGATTTTGTGCTACCTGTCGCATAAATCCAAGCGTTCGGATATTTGTCGGTAAAAGCGTAAAGCGTTGCGGCAACTGTCGCCAAAACTTTTTCGCTATCCCCATTGTTTGAAATTACTTTATCGTCTATGTCGCCTGTTGTTAGGTCTTTGTCGCCAAACGCAAGGTTGTAAACGTTTTTCACGTTGGTTTCTTGGAAACGCACAAGTTTTTCAATTAAGCCTTTCTGTCCTTCGCTTGTAAATTCAAAGGTCATTAACTTGTCGCTCGATGCCAACGGATACTTTGGTAATTTCATTTCCTACTTCTTTCTTTCAGTTCAAATTTTTGTCAAAGATACGATTTTTTTCGTCACGCATTACTGCTAACGTTTTGCGGCTTTGCGTTCGGGCGGGATTTTTAGCATTAACCTTGATACGAAGCCGAAAGCTCAAATTTAGCACAAATGCTCATACGAAGCACGTCACCCCGCCTGACGCAAAACCGCTGTTAGCAGTAGTGGTTTCTTCCGTTGTCTTGTCAGTCGTCATTTTGATAGCTGTAAAATTCTGTAAGCTCCTCTCGCTACAATGACAAATACAATTGCTCCAATAATTAAGTCGGGATAACCTGAATTGAGCCAATTAACCAAAAGTCCTGCTGTAATTACTCCCGAATTTATGATTATGTCATTTGAAGTAAAAATCATACTTGCTTGCATATGAGCTTCTTTGCTTTTTCTCTTTTGCAATAAATACAGACAAATAACATTAGCTATTAACGCTACAATCGAAACGAAAATCATTGTTTGAAAGTCAGGCATTTTCTCGACTCCAATAAATCGTCTGACTACCTCTATAAAACCAATTACAGCAAGAAGAATTTGAAAGTATCCTGCAAATTTTGCGATATTCTTTTTTCTGACTACTGTTCCGCCAACAGCAATTAATGCAAGTCCATAAACAATACTGTCAGCCAGCATATCTAAACTGTCGGCAACCAAGCCCATTGAGTTTGATATAAGTCCTGTTACAATTTCAATGGCGAAAAACAAAAAATTTATTATTAAAACAGTCCATAAGGTTTTTCTTTCGTCATTTTGATTGTCAGTTGCTGTAAAATTGTCAACCGAAACAGTCGAGAGAATTGAAGTGTCAAATTTTAATGTGTCAAGTCGCTGAAAAATTTGTTCATTATTGTCTATATGAAAAACGTGTAAAAGTCGGTTGGGTATGTCAAATTCTAACGATTGAATATTTGTCAAATCGTCAAGTTTCATCCGAATCATTTGTTCTTCTGATGGACAGTCCATTTTTGCTATCTTAAATGTCGTTTTTTGCATATCACTTCATTGTCTGTTGGGTCGTCCTACCATTACTGCTAACGGCTCGGCGGCTTTGCGAAGTTTCCTCTGGAAGCTCTGCTTCCGTGAGGGAATTTTGCAAAACCGCTTGATGTGCGAAGTTCGCGAAGCGACGAGCTCATCAGGCGGTGTAAGCCGCCGAGCCGATGTAGCGAAAGGAGCGAAGCGGATTTCGCTACATCGGTCCGGGTATTGCCGAAGGCGGGGCTTCTTAGCACCTAACTTCAACTAAAATACCATACTCCAAAGATAAACAAAATTTTCTAAAAAAGCAATTAACCCCGCTTGCGGCAATACCTTGTTACCAGCTGTACTATTTTTTTCTGCGTAGTGTCTTTTCCGCATAGTTTTCAGTCCGCACATTTTTCACATTTTCAGCGTTCAAGTCCACAATTTGACCGTTTAGTTTTTCAGCCTTTAAGTCAGTTCCGCAGTTTTTTAGTTATTCTTTTTCAGTTTTCAGTTCCAAAATCCATTCGTTTTTCCGCTTTTCGTCAGTTTGAGGTTCTTCCCTTTTGGATTTTTCCTCTTTTTTTAGGTTTTAAAAGTCCAACATTCAGTCGAGCGTTAAAAGTTATCAGCTGTACTCCCCAACATTTTTTAAGAGTCGACTCATTCAAATATGCTTTCAAGTCGTCCGTTGTAGAAAATGAATTTAGACCTCTAACACGTTCTGCTCGGCTGGGTCTGAATTCAGTTTCTTATTATTCACAATTTAGAGCACTTTAAATCGTTTCAGTTCCTTAGCGAAATGTTTGGAGTGTATAGCTGGTAACGTTTTTCAGCTACACGCAGGCAGGGATTTTTACCACTAAGCTACCTACGATGAACTGAACTTTAAATTTACCACTTTCCAGTCTTACGAAGCACGAACCCCCTGCTTGCGTATAGGTGATGTTATGCGGTCGGCTTTCATTTTCTCTTCTTTCTCGTTAATTTGTCAAGCAAAGTTACTAAATTTGCAGTCAAGCAATTTCAATTTTTGAATTGTGATTTGAATTCAAGTATTCACCTGTAAGAAGTTACTAATGACAAAAAAGAAATTGCCCGTTCGTTTTACGGGTCAGCACTTTACTATTGATAAAGTGCTAATAAAAGATGCAATAAGACAAGCAAATATAAGTAATCAGGATACGGTTTTAGATATTGGGGCAGGCAAGGGGTTCCTTACTGTTCATTTATTAAAAATCGCCAACAATGTTGTTGCTATTGAAAACGACACAGCTTTGGTTGAACATTTACGAAAATTATTTTCTGATGCCCGAAATGTTCAAGTTGTCGGTTGTGATTTTAGGAATTTTGCAGTTCCGAAATTTCCTTTCAAAGTGGTGTCAAATATTCCTTATGGCATTACTTCCGATATTTTCAAAATCCTGATGTTTGAGAGTCTTGAAAATTTTCTGGGAGGTTCAATTGTCCTTCAGTTAGAACCTACACAAAAGTTATTTTCGAGGAAGCTTTACAATCCATATACCGTTTTCTATCATACTTTTTTTGATTTGAAACTTGTCTATGAGGTAGGTCCTGAAAGTTTCTTGCCACCGCCAACTGTCAAATCAGCCCTGTTAAACATTAAAAGAAAACACTTATTTTTTGATTTTAAGTTTAAAGCCAAATACTTAGCATTTATTTCCTGTCTGTTAGAGAAACCTGATTTATCTGTAAAAACAGCTTTAAAGTCGATTTTCAGGAAAAGTCAGGTCAGGTCAATTTCGGAAAAATTCGGTTTAAACCTTAATGCTCAAATTGTCTGTTTGTCTCCAAGTCAATGGGTAAACTGTTTTTTGGAAATGCTGGAAGTTGTCCCTGAAAAATTTCATCCTTCGTAGTTCAAAGTCGGGTGGTTGTCAAGATGATTTTTTTGGTTTGGTGTCGTCTTTTAAGCTGCCGCATAACGGAAAAAGTATTTGCGAAGGGTGGGCTAAATTGAACCAATAGTTC
Organism: Riemerella anatipestifer; assembly: GCF_035666175.1. Taxonomy (NCBI): domain Bacteria; kingdom Pseudomonadati; phylum Bacteroidota; class Flavobacteriia; order Flavobacteriales; family Weeksellaceae; genus Riemerella; species Riemerella anatipestifer. Next base: position 2,427,843 of record NZ_CP142016.1, on the reverse strand, counting down.
AATTTCGACCAACCGTAGCAGATGCTTTTTCAATGAAACTAAATTACTCAAAATAGTTGAATTGAAAAGCATATGCGGCTAAATATTCCTGCTTTTTAATTCAACACATTAACCCCGCCTTTTGCAAATACTATGTTAGCTGACGTTTTTATTCTTTTGTATAAAATTCATAAGTCGTTTTAGCAATATCAGCAATTATTTCCTCACCCTTGTTGAATTCTTCCGAAGTATTGTGTATGAATACAGTTATATAAATTTTTTGATTATTAGGAAGTTGCATTATGCCTACATTGTTTATTGCGCCTGTGATTCCATCATCATTTGTGAAAGAAGTGCCAGCTCTCTGTGCAATTTTAACATTAGGTAGTTTGCCTTTTAATCGTTTCACACCTGTTTTGCTATTAACCATAGATTCATATAGCCATTTCGTATTTTCAGAGTTTAACATTTTTCCTTCGGAAAAGTTCTTTAAAAGTTTCGTGAATGAATTTGGTGTTGATTTGTTAATAAATTGAGAATTCCAGTCTTTGTGCATTTCATCTTCATTGTTCTTAATGACAAAGTTTTCATCATCAATAAATTTTTCTACGGCGTTAGTTCCACCTATTAAACGGAGTAGAATATCAGTCATATTGTTGTCGCTGTAAACAATCATCCAATGAAGTGCTTCTTCTAATGAAATTGAAATGTTTCCGTTTGGGTATTTTTCTTTAAATGGACTCCAAGTATTTTCCAGCAATTCTTCTTTTTTTATGAAGATTTGTTGTTGCATTAATAGTTCACCATTTTCAACTTTGTGTAGTATTGTCAAAGCAATTGGAAATTTAAAAGTGCTCAGTAAAGGGTAAGATTTATTTCCATTAATTTCGATGATGTTGTTATTTTCGTCAATAATTGAGATGCCAAAATCACCTTTTTTGGATGAGATGATTTTTTCTATTTGATACTTTAGGTTATTATCATGTACCGTAGCACATGAATTGATTATTAGAAACGTAAATGAAATTATTATCAGTTTTAATGTATTCATTTTCATGAGTTTGTTTAAAATGCCAGCTAACGTTGTTCGGCTTTGCGTTCGGGCGGGTTTCGGAGCACAAAAGCCTAAATTTATTTCTAATGTTTAATCGAAGCACAAGGCTTCAAGTTTATACGTCAGCCCGCCTGACGCAAAACCGATGTTAGCAGTAGTGCTTATGCAGTTGTCCACTGTTTAGGTAGTCCAACTTTTTTAAGCATTTCATTTGCTTTTTCCAATTTGTCTGGGAATAGGATTTTGTCGTCAAACTTGTTTAACGCTTTGTCCACCCGAACAATCGGAATTTTACGTTTCTTTATTTCAGTTGTTACTTTCATATCAATTGAATTTTGATTTTACAAAGTTAATTATTTTTTTGTTTTCCTACGCACTAAAAATCCGTCATATTCAACATTTTTTTTGAACGGAAACCAATCCTCATCTTTCTCGCCCAAAACTTCAAAGTCTTCTGTTACTTCCGAAAGAAATTTTGTTATTCCCATTCGGTAAAGTCTTGTTCGGGATTTTGTGCTACCTGTCGCATAAATCCAAGCGTTCGGATATTTGTCGGTAAAAGCGTAAAGCGTTGCGGCAACTGTCGCCAAAACTTTTTCGCTATCCCCATTGTTTGAAATTACTTTATCGTCTATGTCGCCTGTTGTTAGGTCTTTGTCGCCAAACGCAAGGTTGTAAACGTTTTTCACGTTGGTTTCTTGGAAACGCACAAGTTTTTCAATTAAGCCTTTCTGTCCTTCGCTTGTAAATTCAAAGGTCATTAACTTGTCGCTCGATGCCAACGGATACTTTGGTAATTTCATTTCCTACTTCTTTCTTTCAGTTCAAATTTTTGTCAAAGATACGATTTTTTTCGTCACGCATTACTGCTAACACACAAATATACGAAATATTTCCAATCAGAAAAATATTTTATTAATTTCTTAAAAAGAAATAATCAAAATACTGAAAATCAAAAATATAAATAAACTTATTTATTGCGTATTTTATATTTTTTTATAAAAAATATTCCTTTCTACAGAACGAAAACAAATATATAATACGCATAATATTATTCTAACTGCTCAATAGACATTAGATTGAGAATTTTAAAACAAGTGTTAATTATTTTGCTAATTTTGCGGTTCATTGTTTTATTAATGAATGTTATTGCAAGACAAGGTATAAAGTATTCCATAATAGGCTACTTAGGTTTTTTAATAGGCACTCTATCTTCTGTATTCCTATTCCCTCACGATTATGAGTTCTATGGAAAACTGAGATACATTCTACCTATGGCGGAAACTTTTCTACCAATCGTAGTCTTTGGTATTTCTTTTTCTAATGTTAAATTCTTTTTCTCTGCGGAAAAACAAGGACTCAACCAAAGTATGCTCTCTCTCTCTCTACTAGCTGTAGTTTTTAATTTCATAGTATTTTCTGGAGCGTTCTTTCTTGCTTGTCTCCTATTTCCCAGCCTTAAAGCAACTCAGTTTTGGAATATGAAATACCTCATATTACCATTACTTTTTCTACTCTCCATTTCCTCAGTACTCAACAAATATATTTCTAACTATAAAAGAATAGCCATTCCTAATATTTTTGAAAATTTATTTCCTAAAATCGCTAATATGGGAGCTTTTTCTTTATTTTTCTTTCTAGGAGTTCCAGAATACGGTGCTTTGGCTTTTTTTCTAGGAGTATTTGTATTGTCTCTGGCAGGGTATTTTTGGTATAATAAAAAACTAACTGGGTTTAAATGGGATTTTTCCACACAATTTTTTAGGACTAATAACACTTGGAAAAAATTTTTAGAGTACAGTTTTTATGGTTTTTTAGGAAACATAGGCAACTATATCGCTATCAAAATAGATAATGTAATGATAAGCGAGTTTCTTAATTTCAAACTCAATGGCGTTTACTCTAACATCTACTCTATTTTGCAACTCATTGCCGTGCCTGCTATGGGGCTTTACACCATCTATGCTCCACTGATAAACCAATGTTTTGAAGAAAACGATATGGCTAAACTCCAAGCCTCTCATCAAAAAACTTCTCTTAATCTTTTCTGTATTGGGATTATCCTCTATACCTGTCTTTTAGCTGGATTTCCATTTTTAGGACAGATGATTAAAAACGGAAACGAACTATTAGACCACCAATACCTACTATGGATACTAGGTCCTGCTATTCTTTTTGATTTAGCCACAGGTTTCAATGGGCATATTATTTCCATGTCCAAATACTTCAAATTCAACATAGTAGTCATGCTATTTTTAGCATTTGCTACAGTGGGGCTTAATCTCGTATTTCTACGCTATACCGATTTAGGAATTATGGGAATAGCCTTGGCAACCGCTATTTCTCTCACCACTTTTAACATTATTAAAATTATATTCAACCGAATATATTTTGGGGTATTTCCGCTTTCTTTAAAGATGTTGTATATGTCTTTATTATGTAGCGGAACAATCCTACTGATATACTATCTACCCGCTTTACCTTGGGCAATAATAGACTTTATTTATCGCCCTACACTTGCGCTTACTATCATTCTCTTAGGCAATTATATATGCAAAATTTACCCAACTCAACAACTCATTGCCCCTCTATTAAAAAAATTGAAACGGTAATTTTTATTTAACTTTTTTTAACACCAACCTGATGTTTGATGTTAAGTATTTTTTTCTACTTTTAACAAAAAAATATTTAATTATGAAACAATTTATTCTATCAACCATTTGTTTGTTTATGATGAATTGGGTTTTAGGTCAAAACCAAAGATTCACTTATGAGTACAAATTTGCTGTAGATTCTACTAAAAAAGACTCTCTAATTTCAGAAATTATGAATTTAGATGTTTATAAGGAAAAATCGGTATTCTACAGCAAAATAAAACAAGAAAACGATTCTATAATCAATCAAGAAATTAAAAAACAAAGTCAAATTTCTTCTGGTAACATTAACCTTAGTCATCTAAAAAATATGAAAAGAGCCAAGGTTAAAGATTGGATACTAAAAACTTATCCTAATTATGAAGTAGAACTTTATACCAAAATAGGTTTTGATGATTATGCCGTACGCGACGAAAGAAAAATGCAATGGAAAATCGTTCCAGAACATGAAACCTTTAAAAATTGGAAAGTTCAAAAAGCCACCACTGAATTTGCAGGTAGAAAATGGACAGCGTGGTTCACTACAGATATTCCTATTCCAGACGGACCATACAAGTTTCACGGTCTACCAGGGTTAATTGTAAAAATGGAAGACCACCAAAAAATGTTTTCATTTGAACTCATTGGTAGCCAAAAAATAAACAATACTCAAGAAGTGAACCTTACCGACAAACTAATAAATTTAGTTAAAATAGACAGGAAACAATTCAAGAAAGCATTTCAGGAAAACCGTTCAGACCCTGCTAAATCTTTTAGAATGATGGGAAGTAATGTAGTGTTAAAAGCCTCTATCAACGGAAAAGAGGTTTCTCAAAGCGAACTCATCAAAAAGATGGAAAAAAGTGCTAAAGAAAAGATGAAACGAGAAAATAGTTTCATAGAGCAGGATTGGATAGAGTAATCCTACTTTCATTCCCTTATTTATAATCAATCTAAACTCATTAAAAACAGCTATTCCGTGTAAAATTCGTATTTTTGTGGATACTAAATTTTGAATACGAAAAATAAATCATTTAATAATATGACTTTTGACTTTGATATGATTAAGAAAGTTTACTCTGATTTTGAGAACAGAGTAAACGCTGCGAGAGAGTTTATGGGAAGACCTCTTACCTATTCTGAAAAAATCCTTTGTGCTCACCTTTTCTCTGAACAGAAGCCAGAAGCTTTCAAGAGAGGAGAATCTTATGTAGACTTTGCTCCAGATAGAGTAGCAATGCAAGATGCTACGGCACAGATGGCTCTTTTACAGTTTATGCAAGCAGGTAAGGCTAAAGTGGCTGTACCTTCTACAGTACACGCAGACCACCTTATACAGGCTCGTGTAGGAGCAGATAAAGATTTACAAGAAGCTGAAAATAAAAATAACGAAGTTTATCAATTCCTTCAATCGGTATCTAACAAATATGGTATTGGATTCTGGAAACCAGGAGCTGGGATTATCCATCAAGTAGTATTGGAAAATTACGCATTCCCTGGTGGTATGATGATTGGTACCGACTCTCACACGCCTAATGCTGGTGGTTTGGGTATGGTAGCCATAGGTGTAGGTGGTGCCGATGCTGTAGATGTAATGGCAGGAATGCCGTGGGAACTTAAATTCCCAAAAATGATTGGTATCAAACTTACAGGTAAACTTAACGGTTGGACTTCTGCTAAAGATGTTATTCTAAAAGTAGCAGGTATCCTTACTGTAAAAGGAGGCACTGGTGCTATTGTAGAATACTTTGGCGAAGGTGCAGAAGCTTTATCTTGTACAGGTAAAGGTACTATCTGTAATATGGGTGCAGAGATAGGTGCTACCACTTCTATTTTTGCTTACGATAATAATATGGGCGAGTATCTTCGTTCTACAGGTAGAGCAGATTTAGCTGAAGCTGCCGACGCTATCAAAAATGTACTTCGTGCAGATGAAGAGGTTTACACTAATCCTGAAAAATATTACGACCAAGTTATTGAAATCAACCTTTCTGAATTAGAACCACACTTGAACGGTCCTTTCTCTCCAGATATTGCAACACCTATTTCAAAAATGAAAGAGGAAGCAGAGAAAAACGGTTGGCCTACTAAAGTTGAAGTAGGATTAATTGGTTCTTGTACCAACTCTTCTTACGAAGATATTTCTCGTGCCGCTTCCGTAGCGAAACAAGCTCAAGAGAAAAACTTAAAAGTAGCTGCAGAATACACTATTACACCAGGTTCTGAACAAGTAAGGTTTACTGTAGAAAGAGATGGCTATTTAGATACTTTTGATAAAATCGGAGGTAAAGTATTTGCTAACGCTTGTGGACCTTGTATTGGACAATGGGCTAGAGAAGGTGCTGAAAAACAAGAAAAAAATACAATTGTACACTCGTTCAACAGAAACTTCTCTAAGAGAGCAGATGGTAACCCTAACACTTATGCTTTCGTAGCTTCTCCAGAATTAGTAACAGCGTTAGCTATTGCGGGAGATTTAACTTTTGACCCTAGAAAAGATAAATTAACTAACCAAAATGGAGAAGAAGTTTTATTAGACGAACCTCAAGGGTTTGAACTTCCTCCAAGAGGATTTGATGTTGAAGACGCAGGCTATATTGCTCCAGCTGAAGACGGTTCTCAAGTTCAAGTAAAAGTAGCTCCAGAGTCTGACAGACTACAATTACTAGACGCTTTCCCTGCTTGGAATGGAGAAAATGTAATGGGAGCTAAGTTGTTGATTAAAGCCTTTGGTAAGTGTACTACCGACCACATTTCTATGGCTGGACCTTGGTTAAAATACAGAGGACACCTAGATAATATCGCCAACAATACCCTTATTGGTGCTGTAAACGCATTCAATATGGAAACCAACAAAGTTAAAAATGAACTTACTGGTGAGTATATGGAAGTTCCTGCATCAGCAAGAGCTTACAAGGCGGCTGGTATCAAAACGGTTATCGTTGGGGATAATAACTATGGTGAAGGCTCTTCTCGTGAGCACGCTGCAATGCAGCCTAGACATCTAGGAGCTATGGCGGTTCTAGTAAAATCTTTCGCTCGTATTCACGAAACTAACCTTAAAAAGCAAGGTATGTTAGCTCTTACTTTTGCAAACGAGGCTGATTATGATAAAATCAAAGAAGGAGATACTTTCAACTTTGTAGATTTAGCTGAATTTGCTCCAGGTAAGCCTGTTACTATTGAGTTAGTACACACAGATGGTTCTAAAGATACTATCTTAGCTAACCACACTTACAACGATGGACAAATAGGTTGGTTTAGAGCTGGTTCTGCATTGAACTTGATTAAGCAACAGCAACAGAAATAATTTATAATCTGTATAGTAAAAAAGCAGAGCCAATGGCTCTGCTTTTTTTTATTATCATCTTAAACACTAAGTTTCAATCCTATTTTTTCCGCTTCTTTTATTACGAAATCTTTAGCTTCTTCGGGAGTGTTAGAAATTTCACCTTCTAAAATTGCTTCTTTTACTTTCTCCTTTAAAATCCCAATTTCTCTACCTGGTTTTAGTTGAAACAAAGCCATAATTTCTTCCCCAGAAATAGGCGGCTGGAAATTTCTTATTTGGTCTTTCTCCTCCACCTCTTTTATTTTTTGAGCTACATACTCAAAGTTCTTTCTAAAGCGTTCTTGTTTTTTGGCATTTTTAGTAGTAATATCAGCCTTACATAGCGTGAACAAGTCTTCCAAATCTTCCCCTGCATCAAACAATAAGCGTCTAAGAGCAGCATCAGAAGTATCATCTGTTACCAAAGCAATAGGTCTAGATGAAAGCTTTACCATTTTCTGCACATACTTTAGGTCTGCCCCTAGAGGCAACTTCAATCGCTGAAAAAGAGGTTTAGCCATCTTAGAACCTAAAAACTCGTGTCCGTGGAAAGTCCACCCAGTGCCATCTACAAATTTCTTGGTAGGTGCTTTCCCTATATCATGCAACAGTGCCGACCATCGCAACCAAAGTTTATCCGTATGTTTAGAAATATTATCTACTACTTCTAGTGTATGGTAAAAATTATCTTTATGCGTTTGTCCTTCTATTTCTTCTATACCTTTAAGGGCGGTAAGTTCAGGGATAATCTTCTCCAAAAGTCCCGTATCGTCCAAGAGTTTCAAGCCTATAGATGGTTTTTCGGAAAGCATTATTTTGTTAAACTCTACCATAATACGCTCCATTGAGACGATTTTTATCCTGTCCGCTTCCTGTTTTATCGCATCTAGAGAATTCTGTTCCACCTTAAAATTAAGCGTAGAAGCAAATCTAATCGCTCTCATCATTCTAAGAGGGTCATCAGAATAAGTTTGCAAAGGCTCTAGCGGAGTTTTCAGAATTTTTGACTCCAAATCCTGTACTCCACTAAAAGGGTCCATCAAACGCCCAAAGTCTTCTTTTCCTAGAGAGATTGCCATCGCATTGATGGTAAAATCACGGCGTTTTTGGTCATCTTCTAGGCTACCTTTCTCTACAGCAGGCTTTCGGCTATCTTCCGAATAGCTTTCCTTTCTTGCACCTACAAACTCCAATTCTAGTCCTTTCCACTTTATCATAGCAGTCCCATAGGTCTTAAATACCGATACTTTTAGATTAGAATCCAGCTCCTTCGCCACTGCTTGCGCTAACTCTATCCCGCTTTGCTCCGTTACAAAATCTATATCCGTAGGCACTTGTCGTTTCATAAGCAAATCCCTCACATAGCCTCCCACAATGTACGCCGTCTGCCCTCTTTCCTCCGCTACTTTAGAGATAATTTTAAACAGTTTAAGATTTCTATTCTGATTAAGATTGATATATTTTTCCATGAATTCTAAGAACCAACTAGCTATTTAATCCTGCAAAGATAAAAAAGAGAAAACAAACCCTCACCCTTTTGCTCCCAATAATTAGGGCGTCCCCCTCTCCGAAGCATTCCCTACCGCTCGGGTCAGGCTTTTGGCTTTATCTTTTTCTCGTCGTTCCTCCTCAAAAAAGGATACCGCCTCTATCCTTTACGCTTTAATATCCGTTTCTGTATGGAGTTATGGTTTCATTTTAGTACTTTTGCAGAGGATAAGTCAATATTTATATGAGTATTGACTTACTTCCATTCATTTTAGAATTAAAAACAATAAAAACACTTATGCAACTCATACACCGCAACCTACTTATTGGCATACACGACGCACTTAGAGAAACCTTTTTTGAGAAAAACAAATACGCAGACAAAGTCATAGAACGACTGCTAAAAGCCAACAAAAAATGGGGAAGCCAAGATAGAGCGGTAGTTTCAGAGATATTTTATAATATTATCCGTTGGAAAAAACGCCTAGAATACTATATGGGCGAAGGCGTAAAGCCCAACAATATCTATAGGCTTATCCTTGCTTATCTGCTTTGGAGCGAAACGCATTATAAAAAGTTTGAAGAATTTGACGGAATTAAAATAGCCGACATCATCACCAAACTGAAAAAAAACACCATCCCTACCAAAGCCATAGAACATTCTATTCCTGAATGGCTCGCGGAAACACTAGAAAAAGAACTCGGCGAAGCATGGGAAAAAGAAATGATAGCCCTTAACCAACAAACAGCTACTGTACTAAGAGCCAACACACTCAAGACAACACAAAAGGAGTTAGTATCAGACTTAAACGACGAGGGCGTAGAATGCCACAGCCTCAAAAACTACCCAGAAGCCATAGAGCTAAAGGAAAAGAAAAATGTATTTTTAACCTCTGCTTTCAAAGATGGATTGTTTGAAGTACAAGATGCAGGGTCTCAGAAAATTGCTCATTTCTTAGAGGTTAAAGAAGGTATGAGAGTGGTAGATGCTTGTGCTGGTGCTGGTGGCAAGACACTTCACATTGCTGCTTTGATGAAAAACAAAGGGCAAATTATCGCTTTAGATATTTTTGAGTGGAAACTCGCCGAACTAAAACGCCGAGCTAAAAGAGCGGGAGCTCACAACATAGAAACTAGATTTATAGAGGACAACAAAGTCATTAAAAGGCTACACGATAAAGCCGACCGCCTTCTACTAGATGTACCTTGTTCTGGATTGGGCGTTCTAAAAAGAAACCCCGATTCTAAATGGAAAATAGATACCGATTTTATAGAAAGAATAAAGAAAGAGCAACAGCAAATCCTCCAAGATTATTCTAAAATCCTAAAAAAAGGAGGTAAGATGGTATATGCTACCTGCTCTATCCTACCATCAGAAAACCAAAATCAGGTAAACACATTCTTGGCTACAAACCCTAACTTTAGACTTATCAAAGACCAAAGCCTCCTCCCTAGCGAGGGCTACGATGGCTTTTATATGGCTCTTATAGAAAGATTGAAAGATTAAAAAATATACTTTTGGTTTTAGTACTGCAAAACAAAAGTATAACAATATTCAATATATTACTTAATATTTAAATAAGACTTATCTTATGACTCTGAATTTAGATGCCTCATGTAATTTTCCATAAGTCCTTTAATCTGCTCTGAAGCCACAGGATTTGCAGAGTGGACAAAATATTTTAGATTCCGTAAATCTAAACCCGATTCATAAACCAGCCATTTTACAGCTTCCAAACCATCTGGGGCAATATTACCATTATCATCAAGCCCCAAATCATTATCAAAACTAATATAGTCTGGCAATCCATTGTTAACTATATATTCTACAAACTCTTGATAAGACCGTACTACATCAAACTCACCATCACTTGCATTAGGATAGACCATTGATACTGTACGAACATCATCCAAAAATAGTTTTTTCATTGTTTTTTTGGATAAAGGTAACCATAATAAAAGACAAGATAAGTCGCAGTAATTTTTTTTAATTATTCTTATTTAATTTCAAAAAAATAATATTACCAAAAGGCTTTAGTGTAAAACCACCCACTGATTATTTTTAAAAACTACAGTGATATGAGTTTTTTCTTTATCATTATGTTTTATCGCCACCTCTACTTTATCGTTTTTAATTGAAACAAAATCCAATAAATAGACTGGTTTTTTCTTCTAAAAGATTAAAGCTAAATTCCGTTGAATCAGCATTAAAATAATCCCCATCTAAAAGCCCTCCTGTTACTACTGTTGTGTTTTTAACTTTATAAAGTGATTCATAAGCCTCTGTAGAATTTATACTAATTTCTTTCGTGTCGCTAGTAGAAGCCATTGTTCCATCACCTTTAAATCGCTCATCGTTCCCACAGATAGGATACTGCTTTTCCACTGCAATGTAAAGGGTATCAGATGTAGGTAGTCTGTTCACTACTTCGTGTATGAGCAAATTGGCAAGACTTTTAACCTCTTTTGTTTTTTGAATTACTACCGATTTATCATCTTCTTTTGGTAAAGGGTTAGGGTTAGATTTACCCTCTTTACACGCCACTAGCGAAGTAATTATTATTAAAAAGGAATAACCTATATTTTTATACTGATACACCATATCTCTAAATTATTTTTATTGATAAAGTTAATAGCTATACTTTATAGCTCTCATCAAAAAACTTCTCCAAATTTATCTATACTCTCCAATATTTTTTGGTAAATGATATTGAGGCTTTCATCAGAAATGGTATAAGGTGGCAACACATAAATTGTATTACCCACTGGGCGAAGAATTACCCCTTGCTCTATAAAAAACTGATATAGCCTGTTTCTTAAATCTCCATAATAATCGTGCTTACCGTCTAACTCTAACTCAAATGCTAAAATAACACCTAGCACTCTAGCATTAGCCACTTTCTTCCCTTCTAGTTGTTTCAAAAATTTAAGGTGAGACTGATGAACCCTTTTAATATGCCTTTGCATTTCGTCTGTAAGCAAGAGATTTATCGTTGCTAAAGCCGCCGAACAGCCCGTAGGATTAGCCGTAAAAGTATGCCCATGAAACAAGGCTTTATTAACATCATCATCATAAAACCCTTGAAACACCTCCTCCGAAAAGCTAGTAACCGCCATAGGTATAGTTCCCCCCGTTAGAGCTTTGGAAAAACACATCATATCTGGTTGTTGAGAAAGATATTCACAAGCGAAAGTTTTGCCCGTTTTACCAAAGCCCGTCATAACCTCATCAGCTATGGTAAACACTTGGTTTTGTTTAGCAATAGTAATCAATTGATTGAGAGGCTCTGCATCGTACATTTGCATTCCTGCCGCACCAAGTATCAATGGTTCAAAAATAAAGCACGCAAACTCATCTGTTTTTACCAAAGTTTCAAATTGTTTAATGCATCTTTCCTCGTTTCCTTTGGTAGGCACAGGTATTCTTTCTACTTCTATAAGGGAGTTTTTAAAAGCTTCGGTGAAAAATGAAATCCCACTAGCCGCCATCGCTCCAAAGGTATCCCCATGGAAAGCATTTTCAAAAGCAATAATCTTAGTTTTTTTTAAACCTTTGTTATAAAAAAATTGGAGGGCAGCCTTGATAGCTATTTCCACCGCCGTAGAACCATTATCCGAGTAAAATATCTTTTTCTGATTAGAGGGCAATAAACTTAATAACCGCTCTGAAAGTTCAATTGCTTTGGTATGCGTAAAACCTCCAAACAACACATGCTCTAAAGTATTAAGCTGATTATAAATAGCTTCTGCTAAAACAGAGTTACTATGTCCAAACGGATTAACCCACCAACTGGCAATGCCGTCTATATAGCGCTTACCATTGGTATCCCATAAAAACTCGCCTTTGCCCTTCACAATTACAGGGAGTTCTTTTAGCCCTTTATGTTGTGTGTATGGGTGCCAGTTGTATTCTAAATCTTTTTCGCTCCAATTCATTTTTTGAAAAAATTAGTATTAAACACAGAAGCGTATTTTCGCACTGTTTCTTTATTCCATATTGGTTCTTCCGCTACCCTACCTATTACTTCTAGTTGAGTTTTAGAGATGATAATCTGTTCTGTGGAAGGATTAGCTTCTCCATTAAACACAATACCTAAAAAATTAACGCCTTTATTTTTAAGCACTTCGTAAGTCATTAAAGTATGGTTGATACTTCCTAAATAATTTCTAGAAACTAAAACTACCTTATAATCTTCCTTAATGAAATCTAAAAAAGTATCCTTATCATTTATGGGAACCATCACACCACCTGCACCTTCTATCACCAAATCGTTATCGGCAAGAGGTTCTACCATAGATTCAAGTCTGATAGACACGCCATCTAATTCTGCCGAATAATGCGGACTAGCAGGTGTATTAAGGGCATAAGCATTTGGGTGAAACGATACATCTGTACGAGTAACCAAACTTCTCACTTTATCTGTATCCGAAAAGTCTAAATCTCCTGCTTGTATAGGTTTCCAATAATCAGCTCCTAAAGCCTCTACCAATATGGCAGAAATCATGGTTTTGCCAACCTCTGTACCTATGCCTGTAACAAATAGTTTCATAAGTTTATTTCTTTACATTAGAAATGATAAAATCGTGGGCAATTTCTAAAGCTCCCGTTATCTCCGAAGGTGTGTTGTAAGCGTGTATACAAAATCTCAATCGTTCTTTGCCCTCGGGAACGGTAGGCGAAAGTATTGCTTTGGCAATATAGCCGTTTTCTTCCAAAGTTTTAGACAATAGTTTAGCTTGACTATTGCCTTGTACCAGCATACCTTGTATAGGTGCAACACTAGGAATAAAGTAATCACTAAGCCCTAGGCGTTCTACTTCTCCTTTGAAAAAAGCAATATTCGTGAGTAATTTTTCTCTTTGATGTGTTTGAGTTTTAAGGGCTTTATATCCTTTTAAAATAGAGGACACCGAATGCCTATCCAAAGCTGTAGTATAAATAAAACTCCTTGCAAAGTTGATAAGATATTCCCTCAACAATTCTGAACAAAGCACCGCCGCACCGTGACACCCTAGACCTTTACCAAAAGTAACCACCCTACAAAGCAAAGCCGAATGCTGACACCATACTTGGCTTAGTCCGCTCCCATATTCTCCCAAAACACCCAAAGCGTGAGCCTCGTCTATGATAACATAAGCTCCATAACGTTGAGCAAGATTGAACAGAGCTTCAATATCAGGAGCATCGCCGTCCATAGAGAAAACAGATTCTGTAACGATATAAATCTCTCCTGCAACCAATGTTTCTTTTCTGGTTTTAAGTAAATGTTCTAAGTCTTCTAAATCGTTATGTTTAAACTTTTTAGATTGTGCATAAGACAACCGAATGCCATCTCTTATGGAAGCGTGAGAAAGTTCATCATACAATACCCAATCATTCCTTTGAGGTAAAGCACTAAGCACGCCTAAATTAGCATTATATCCCGAATTGAAAATAAGAGCTGCTTCCGACTGATGAAAGTCTTTGATAACCTCTTCTACTTCTCTAAAAATAGGCAAATTACCAGACAATAGTCTAGACCCCGTAGAGCCACCCAATACCTTTGAATACGAAGCAACTTTATCATCTTCTAACAAAACTTCTTTAGAAAAACCTAGATAATCATTAGAAAAAAAATCTACATATTCGCCTGTGTATTCCGTTAACACTCGCCACGCATTTTTTTCTTTTCGTTCGGAAATTTTATCTAATAATCTTTTGGGAATATTCATTTCAAAGGGAATAATTCTGGGGCTAAAGTACAAAAATATCACTAAAAAGTAGATTCAGTCCATCTCATATTTTTATCTTTGCTCCTTCTTAACACAGATTTAGACAGATGAAGCTAGACGAGGCTATTGGTATTTACGGATTTGGCAGTGTATCTGCTCTAGGCATGCACAAAACAGACATTTGGAATGCCTATTGTGATGACAAATCCTACTTAAAAAAAGAACTTTCCAACGGAGAGACTACCTTAATGGGAAAACTGCATGATAGCGTAATACCTCATCTGAATGCTTTAAAAGAAGAACACCCTTCTTACAAAAAGCTAGACCCTTCTGTACTGTACGGTATACTTGCTTCAAGAATGGCCTTTAAAGAAGCCCAATGGAATACTAACGATAATATTGGGGTAAATTTAGGTTCCTCCAGAGGTGCTACTGAAAGTTTTGAAAAATTCTACCAAACCTTTTTAGAAACAGGAAAAACTCCTACCCTAACCTCTCCGCTTACCACTTTGGGTAATATCTCAACTTGGGTGCTTCAGGATTTAGGCATTACAGGTCCAGACTTTTCTCATTCCATTACTTGCTCTACGGCTTTACATTCTGTACTCAACGGCATTGCGTGGATAAAAGCTGGATTTACCAATCAGTTTTTGGTAGGTGGTGCCGAGGCTTCTTTAACGCCGTTTAGTATCGCTCAAATGAAAGCCCTTAAAATCTACTCTCATCGCCTAGGCGAAAACTATCCTTGCCTTGCTGGAGATATTTCTAAAACAGAAAATACGATGGTCTTAGGCGAAGGTGCTGGTTCTATGGCGATCGGTAAACTCACAGGCGAAAGACCACCATTCGCTTATATTACAGGAATAGGCGTTGCTTCGGAGCCTTTAACCCATAACATTTCTATTTCCGAAAGGGCTGAATGCCTTAGAATGACGATGGAAATGGCAACTCGAAATATTGACAAGTCTAAAGTAGATGCCATCGTGATGCATTCTCCTGGAACTATTAAAGGTGATACCTCCGAAAAATTTGCCATAGAAGATGTTTTTACACCTCATAACATTCCTTTCTTTACCACTAATAAATGGAAAATAGGGCACACCTTTGGAGCTTCTGGAATTTTGAGTTTAGAATTGGCTTTGCTAATGTTAGAGCACCAACAACTCATTGAAGTTCCTTTTATTGAAAAACAAAACATAACCAAAGAAAAGAAAATCAATAATATACTAGTAAATGCTGTTGGATTTGGAGGAAATGCTGTAAGCCTATTGATTTCAAAAGAAATTGACTAATAAAAACGTTCAGGCTATCGTGAGAGATAGCCTGAACCAATATCAATCTTAAAATATAGCCTCTGCTATTTTTCTTACACTTTCGCTTTTACCCATAGAGTAATAATGGAGAATAGGCACTCCTTTTTTCATTAAATCCTTACTTTGCTCTATGCACCATTCTACACCGATTTCTTTAGCTTCATTATTGTTATTGGCTTTAGTAATAGCCGTTACCAAATCATCTGGCAAATCTACCTTAAATCTATGCGGAATAAGACTCAACTGACTTTTAGTGGCAATAGGCTTAAGTCCTGGTATAATTGGGACTTCTATCCCTTCGGAACGGCATCTGTCTACAAAATCAAAGTATTTTTGATTATCAAAAAACATTTGGGTCACAATATAATCTGCACCTGCCTCCACTTTTTTCTTAAGATGACCTATGTCTTGAGAAAAACTAGCGGCTTCCATATGCTTCTCTGGATAACCAGCCACACCTACAGAAAAATTGGTAGGAGCTGCTTTCTCCAAGCTAGTATCTAAGTAAATCCCTTTATTCATATTCTGTATCTGCTTTACCAAATCTGAAGCATAAGTATGACCATTTTTCTCAGGTTTAAAATAAATTTCGGACTTTACTGCATCTCCCCTCAATGCAACTACATTATCTATACCCAAAAAATCTAAATCAATTAAAAAATTCTCGGTATCCTCTCTATTAAAGCCACCACAAAGGATATGCGGAATAGCATCTACCTTATATTTATTCTGTATTGCAGCACAAATCCCCACTGTACCAGGGCGTTTTCTTACCACTCTTTTTTCTAACAAGCCATCTCTTACCTCTACATATTCATACTCTTCTCTATGGTAGGTAACATCTATAAAGCTAGGATTAAACTCAATAAGAGGGTCTATGGCATCAAAAATACATTGTATATTCTGTCCCTTTAATGGAGGTAATATCTCAAACGAAAATAAGGTTTTACCTTCTGATTTTTTTATATGTTCTGTTACTTTCATAATCAAATTTTAATATTTTACACAAAAACTAAACTACTCTGATAAGTTAGAAGTAAGCCATTTTCTTGCTTTTTCTATACTGATGTTTTTTCTATTAGCGTAATCTTCTAACTGGTCTTCTGTAATTCTGCCCACTCCAAAATATTTGGCGTGAGAACTTCCAAAGTAATACCCCGACACCGATGCCGTAGGAAACATCGCTAAACTTTCGGTGAGGTAAACCCCTATTTCTTCCTCTACTTTGAGTACTTCCCAAATGGTTTCTTTTTCCAAATGGTCTGGACATGCAGGATACCCTGGAGCTGGACGAATCCCCCTATATTTTTCGGCAATAAGCGCCTCGTTATCTAAACTTTCATCTTGGGCATATCCCCAATATTTTAATCTTACCTCACGGTGCAGATATTCTGCAAAAGCCTCTGCAAATCTATCCGCAAGAGCCTTTACCATAATGGCGTTATAATCGTCATTTTGAGCCTCGTAGGCTTTAGCTAATTCTTCTGTACCAAAACCAGCCGTTACACAAAACAACCCCAAATAATCTTGCTTACCCGAAGTTTCTGGAGCAATAAAATCCGACAAAGCATAGTAAGGCTTTCCTTTGGATTTTTTAAGCTGTTGCCTTAATGTTCTAAAGGCTATTTTTTCCTCATTTTTATTGATGATAATATCGTCTTTATCATTAGATTGAGCAGGAAAAATCCCAAAAACAGCTTTCGCTGTAAGTGTTTTCTCCTTTAGAATATGGCTGAGCATTTTTTGAGCATCATGATACAGTTCTCGAGCCTGAACACCAACGACCTCATCTTCTAAAATCTGTGGATATTTACCGTGTAAATCCCAACTTCTAAAAAACGGCGACCAATCTATATAAGGTAACAAAGCTTCCAAATCTTGATTTTCAATTACCTTTATTCCTAAACTATTAGGCTTGGAAATGATTTCTTTATCCCAATCAATTTTAAAGCGTTCTTGTCTTGCTTCTTTTATTGAGACATACTCCTTCTCTATTTTTCTACCAAGAAATTTCTCTCTAAACTCATCATATTCCTCTCTCAAATTAAGAGCATAAGCATTAGATTTCTCTTTATTAAGTAGAGAACTTACCACATTTACCGCCCTAGACGCATCATTAACATGAACTACCGTATTGCGATACTGAGGAGCAATTTTAACCGCTGTATGGGCTTTTGAAGTCGTAGCACCGCCTATCATTAAAGGAAATTCTAGATTTTGCCTTTCTAATTCAGAGGCAATGTGTACCATCTCGTCCAAACTCGGAGTAATCAGTCCACTAAGTCCTATAACATCTACCTTTTCGTCTATCGCTGTTTGGATTATCTTTTCAGCAGGTACCATTACGCCCAAATCTACAATATCGTAATTGTTGCAACCCAACACCACACTCACAATATTTTTACCAATATCGTGTACATCTCCCTTTACGGTTGCCATTAAAATTTTACCATTGGACGGTCGTGTAGCATCTTTTTCGCGCTCTATAAAAGGCTGAAGGTAAGCCACGGCTTTTTTCATCACTCTAGCCGATTTTACCACTTGAGGCAGAAACATCTTCCCACTTCCAAATAAATCACCCACTACGCCCATACCTGTCATAAGGTTATTTTCTATTATATCTAAAGGCTTTTCACTCACTTTAAGAGCGGCGTCCATATCTTCCTCTACAAAGCGGTCGATACCCTTTACTAATGAGTAGGTAATTCGTTCTTGCAAAGATTGTTCTCTCCACGATAAATCTTCTACCTTTTCCTTTTTGGTAGATTTATGCGTTTCTGAATATTCTAGTAGGCGTTCTGTAGCATCATCTTTTCGGTCTAATATAACATCTTCTACTAGGGTTAGAAGTTCTTTAGGAATTTCGTCATACACCTCTAACATAGTAGGGTTTACAATCCCCATATTCATTCCTGCTTGTATGGCGTGGTATAAAAATACCGAGTGCATGGCTTCCCTCACGGTATCATTACCTCTAAAAGAAAACGACACATTACTCACGCCTCCACTTACCGAAGCATACAGTAAATTTTGTCTTACCCATCTCGTCGCTTCAATAAAATCTATAGCGTTTCGTCTGTGTTCTTCCATTCCCGTAGCTACAGGAAATATATTAAGGTCAAAAATAATATCCTCTGGAGCAAAATTGACTTTATTTACCAAAAGGCGATAAGACCGCTCCGCGATTTCTATCCTTCTGTCGTAAGTATCGGCTTGCCCCACTTCATCAAAAGCCATAACAATAACTGCCGCACCGTATCTTTTTATTTTTTTAGCTTGATTGATAAATTCTTCTTCGCCACCTTTAAGGCTAATGGAATTGACCACCGCTTTACCTTGTACTACCTGTAACCCAGCCTCTAAAATCTCCCACTTGGAAGAGTCTATCATAATCGGAATACGAGCAATATCAGGCTCGGAAGCGATGAGGTTTAAGAATTTTACCATAGCTTCTTTACCGTCAATAAGTCCATCGTCCATATTGACATCTAAAATCTGAGCGCCACCTTCCACCTGATGCCTTGCAATCTCTAAAGCTTCAGAATAGTTGCCCTCTTTTACCAGCCTTAAAAATCGTTTAGACCCTGCAACATTCGTTCTTTCCCCAACATTCACAAAGTTAGATTCGGGAGTGATGATAAGCGGCTCTAACCCTGACAATTTAAGCGGTCTCGCAGGAAGTTCTAACTGATGATGATTTCCTTTCATACGAGATTAAGTTTTCTAGGTTCATAATGTTGTACCAATTCGGCAATGGCACGAATATGCTCTGGTGTTGTACCACAACAGCCCCCAATGATATTGACCAACCGTTTATCTAAATACTCTTTAACTTGCTCTGCCGTTTGCTCTGCCGTTTCATCGTATGCTCCAAAAGCATTGGGCAACCCCGCGTTAGGATACACCGAAATGTAAAAATTAGAATGTTCTGACAAAGCCTGTAAATAAGGTGTGAGCTGCTTAGCTCCCAAGGCACAATTAAGCCCTACACTCAGCAAGTCTAAATGAGAAACCGAAATAAGAAAAGCCTCTGCTGTTTGTCCGCTAAGGGTTCTCCCAGAGGCATCGGTGATTGTACCTGATACCATAATAGGAATTCTGGTGTTTCTCTCCTCTGCCAGCTCATCAATAGCAAACAAAGCGGCTTTGGCGTTAAGCGTATCAAAGATGGTTTCAACGAGTAAAATATCAGCACCACCTTCTAATAATGCTTTTGCCTGTTGCTTGTAAGCTTTTCTTAAATCTTCAAAGGTAATTGCCCTATAGCCTGGGTCATTAACATCTGGAGACAACGACGCCGTTCTGTTAGTAGGTCCCATTGCTCCTGCCACAAAACGAGGTTTATCAGGATTGTTTTCGGTGTAAACTTCACAAAGTTTTTTAGCAATTCTAGCCGATTCATAGTTGAGTTCTTCCACCAAAGACTCCATTGCGTAGTCTGCCATCGCAATGGTAGTGCTAGAAAAGGTGTTGGTTTCTATAATGTCTGCCCCTGCGTCTAAATACAGACGATGTATCTCCTCTATCGCTTGTGGCTGTGTGAGGGATAACAAGTCGTTATTCCCTTTAACAGGGTGCTCCCAATCTTTAAAGCGTTCGCTACGATAGTCTTCTTCGGTAAAGTTATATCGTTGTATCATAGTGCCCATAGCACCGTCCAAAATAAGTATCCTCTTTTGCAGCAAGGCATCGAACTGATTAAATATGCTAGTTTCCATTTCAATAAAATTTAAAAATCATTGAAATGTTAAAAAGAAAGCTCAAAAGGTAATGTAGAAATCTTTTAGTTATCTATCCCTAAATAGGTAGAATGTAGCACCTTCTTTCTTGATGAAAGGGTTGCTAAGGCTTCATAGGGTCTAGTCCCTCCGCCTTTCTTGATAACATTTCCGATGATGTTAAGGTACAAATACAGCACAAATATAGACCTTAGGTTTTGAATATCCAAAAGAAACAAAACTTTTTTTGAAACAAGTGCAACTTTGGCCTAACAATCCTAGCCTAAAATAAAAAAGCCAAAGTAAAAGGCTTTACTTTGGCTTTTTTGTATATCTTAGATAGATTTTATCTTTCTGTTTTTCTTCTTTTAAGTTCTCTTTCTATTAGAGATAGCTCTCTACCTGTTTGCCCCGCCACAGAAGTATTCTCTTGGGCTCTTCTTGTAAGGTATGGCACTACATCTTTCACTGGACCATAAGGCAGATATTTACACGCATTGTATTTTTGGTTTCCTAGATAGTAAGTGATATTATCACTCATTCCATAAAGTTGTCCAAAATGGATTTGTTGAAAATCATTCGGCAGACCTTTTTCTTTCATTCTATCCATTACCAACTCCGTAGATTTCTCATTATGAGTTCCAAAGAACGCCGAAACCTTATCTAAATTAGCCATTACAAAATCTATCCCTGCATTATAATTATCATCAGAAGCCTGTTTTGTTGGCTGGATAGGTGATGGGTAACCCATTTTTTCTGCTCTTTCTCTTTCTTTCTCCATATAAGCCCCTCTCACAAACTTATAACCTAAGTAGTAACCTTTAGATTTGGCTCTTTCTAAGTCTTCGGCTAGATACTCCAATCTTCCTGTTCTATACATCTGAATGGTATTCCACACAATGGCTCTCTCCTTATTATAACGAGATTTCATTTCGTTTACCAAATCATCTACGGCTGTTTGTATCCAAGACTCTTCGGCATCTACCATTACTATCACACCTTTGTCGTATGCTAACTGACAAACTTCTTCGTAGCGTTTCACTACCCTGCTCCACTCTTCTTTTTCTGAACTTGTTAGCTCTTTTTTCGCCTGAACTTCTGCATATAAATCTAACCTCCCAAATCCTGTTGGTTTAAAAACTACAAAAGGAATGGCAGGATTCCCCGCAGCGTATAGAATATTTTGTTTTATTTCTTCGCAAGTATAGTCAAAGGCTTGTTCTTCTTCTTTACCTTCTATAGCATAATCAAAGATGCTGCCTATATGACGCTGATACATCTCATTAACTACCTTCTGGCTTTGCTCTCTAGTAACGCCACCACAAAACTGCTGGAATAATGTTTTTTCAACAATCCCCTCAACAAAAGGAAAATTATTTTTAATACTAAAGTTAAGAAGGTTTATCCCCATATTAGTCAGTTGTGGAAACTTAATCATAGTAAACATCCACTTTGCTTTCTCTAGCTGTTCTGTTGTTTTATCTGCAAAAGCGACTTTGGCATCGTTAAAAAGACTCATTATTAGTTGTTTTTTATACGACGACAAATTTATCTAATTTATCCGATTTAAAACTAATTTCTTTATTAAAATTTAGTTCCTTTTCAAATAATCGTTGATAATAGCAAATACTCCAAACAAGCCAATAGAGTTTAATTTATTTTTATAATTTAGCTATGATGAAAATGATTTTGCTATAACAAACAACATATTAATTAAATGCAAATCAATTCCAGTTTTATCTATCATTTTATTAAAAATTTAATTCTCTCTTCTTTTATTATTTGGGGAATAGGAATTCTTGATTTTTATATCCGTATTTATAACTTAGCTGCCGTACAAATTTGGATTGTACCGTTTTTCTGTTCTGTTTTACTGTTAGTTGTACATAAATTATTCTTTGATGATGTACCAATAATATCAATTATTATTGTGGTATTAAGCTTATCAGCTTTTAATATAGTTAACTCATTTAGTCTTCATTGTGATAAAGATATTCAACAAAGTTACATACTTAGAGCTATTAACTTTCTAACCAGTATCTTTCTATTGTATTATACCATTACTTCGTATTGGAGGAGATTTGATAAGAAACAACGAATCATTGTTCTATTAGTATTTCTAGTTATCCTTTGGAGTATGAATTTTATGGACTATGGTATTTTTAGAATTTTCAACTTGATAGTATCATCTTTTTAAAAGCTCTATTTTAAAATATCTACTCCAAAAATATAGTTATCTTTGCTGAAATTTAACACTTATGATTAGTCGTTTAGATTCCGATTTTAGTAGTCTTAATCAGTTTTTAGAAAAGACCCAACCAAGCCAAATTATCATCTTGGTAGATGAAAACATTCACGAATACTGCCTCCCCACTCTTCTAGGAAATTTACAAACCGATATTCATTTTGAAATTGTAGAGATAGAAGCTGGTGAGGAAAATAAAAACATCGGTACAGCCGTACAAATTTGGGAGATACTTTCAGACTTCAAAGTAGATAGAAAATCATTGCTCATTAACCTTGGCGGTGGTGTTATTAGCGATTTAGGTGGCTTTATCGCTTCTACCTACAAAAGAGGTTTTAGTTTTATTAACCTCCCAACCACGCTCCTTTCTATGTGTGATGCTTCCATAGGTGGAAAAACAGGAATAGACCACCAGTATCTTAAAAATATCGTAGGGACTTTTGCTCTTCCTGAACAGATTTTTGTCTATACAGATTTCTTGAAAACATTACCCTTCATTGAATTAAGAAGTGGCTTTGCAGAAATGCTAAAGCATGGTCTAATAGCTGATAGGCAACATTGGAACGCTCTAAGCTCCATTACCGAACTCACACCAGAAAGCATTGCTCCTTTTATAGAAACTTCTATGAAAATAAAACAAGAGGTCGTAAATAAAGACTTTAAAGAGCAAAATGTAAGAAAGACTCTTAATTTTGGACATACTATAGGGCACGCCGTAGAAAGCCTTTTTATGGCACTAGAAAAGCCTATTCCTCACGGTGAAGCCGTAGCTCTAGGTATGATTACAGAAAGTTACCTTGCCCTTACAGAAGGGCTTATAGATAACGAAACTTATCATAATATAGAGAAACAACTGCTTCGTTTTTACCCTTATATTTCTATAAAAGAGCTTTCTAACGACAACATTATAACCCTAATGAAAAATGACAAGAAAAACCAAAATGGCATTGTTAATTTCGCACTCATCAATGAGATAGGTAGTTGCTTATTTGATTATAAAGTGGATGAAAAACAAATAATTGCTGCACTTGATTACTACAGAAACTTAGAGAAGTAAATAAAAAAGGAGGGCTTTTCAGTTTTGAAAAGCCCTCCTTCTATTTTATTTTTTAGGAGACAACTTACTCCATGTATTGAGTACAAAAACTAAAAGCACTCCCAACAACGCTGCAGAAATAGAAAATACAAATTTGGTATTCTCATTATCCATAAATCCTAATTCCCAATCTATTGCATAAAGGTTAAGACCTATAAATACAACGAATAACACTAAAAATATTTTATACACCAGTTTCATACTCATAACTCTTTTTTAGATATTGATATAGTTTGCTATTAGTTGTGCAAAATTAGCTGTAAATAGTTTTATAGAAATGGCTAGTAATATAATCCCAAACACCTTTTGGAAAATCATAAGTGTGGCATCTCCAAGCTTTTTCTCTAGCCAGTTAGCAGATTTAAGCACAAGATAAATCACTAAAATATTGAGTAATATACCTATAATAATATTTACAATATGATATTCTGCTCTTAACGAAAGAGTCGTAGTTAGCGTACCTGCTCCTGCGACCAAAGGAAACGCAATAGGAACTATAGAAGCAGCATTAACCTCTCCTGCCTTATGGATTTCAATTCCTAAAATCATTTCTAAAGCAATTACAAAGATAACTAAAGCCCCTGCTATTGCGAATGAGTTAACATCTACCCCAATAAATTGCAAAATTTTATCTCCTATAAAAAGAAAAGAAATCATTAGAACACCTGATACTATAGAAGCCTTTTCTGACTCTATATGACCAAACCTTTTCCTTAATGATACAATAACAGGAATAGAACCGATAATATCTATTACGGCAAACAATACCATGAAACTCGTCATTGACTCTTTAAGCGAAAATTCTTCTAAAAATCCCATCTTTATTATTACGTTTTTGGGGGCAAAAATAGGAATAAAAAATGATTACACCACCATCTTGTTGTGTAAATTGATGATTTTATAATACAACTCGTTTAATTGTTCAGCATCTTTAACAGGAGCGTACTTTTCTATTTCTATATTAGAAACCAATTGCCTGTATTCTTCAGCTATAAAATAGCCCTTCTTCTCTTCTATCACAGATTGAATATTGATACTGTTTGAATTAAAATAGTGCTGAACTTTTATCTTCATTTTATCAAAAGTATCAAAAAACATTGGGTAATTTTTATACTCTAGAGATTCTCTCAGAACTCTATAATCATCTTCAAAATCAATTATGCTGTAATGTTGTACTTTCAAATCAGATTTTATATCAGCTGCATTACCTTTTTTCTTCAATCTCTTACTCAATAAAAAACCACCTAAAAAGCTACTTAATAGCAGTAACCCTCCTAGAAGATACCATTTGGTATTTTCAGAGCTTTTAAAAGTTTCATTTTTAATTTTAGGTAACTGTACCGTTTCTAAGACATAGTTAGTATTATCTATCACTTTATCCAAAGTGTTAGTTTTTGCTTTATCTAAACTATCGGAAGCCACCAACACATTCACTTCATTAAGTTCTAATGTGCGATAAGATTCTTTTTTAGGGTCAAAATAAGCCAAAGGCTCCAACTCTAGTTTTATATCACCAAGTACATTAGGCACTACTAAATACTTAGCAACTAAACTCCCCTTCATTCCGTGCTGGGTAACAGCTATATTTTTTGTAATTTTTGGAGGATAAACCTTGTAGTCTTTACTAGGCACAAGCGAAGGAAATTGCAATCTATCCAAATTGCCTACCCCTTTTAAACGCACCGTAAAATAAAACGGCACTCCCTTTTTCACCTCTTTTACAACATTATCAGATGCTATTTCAAACTGCCCAACTGCATTTTTGAATCCAACAGGCGCCTCTTTTGGTAACGGCTTAACTCTTATAGAATTTTTTGAGTTAGAATAAATAATCTCATCTTTCCCCGTTCCTGCTACCTTAGCAGAAATTTTAGATAGCTCCACCTGTCCAGATTTTTCAGGAAACATTACATACACTCCCAATACTTGAGACAAAAGTATATTCCCTTCTAATGGTTCTATATCGTCTGATCTCCCTGATATAAGATAAAATCTATTATCCCCATCTTTTGGAAGTTTAATATCATGGATTCTTTGAAAATAGTCTATATTCTTAGCATACGCTTTGAGTTCTACCACCGCTCCTTGATGCTGATAAACAGAGTGACTTTTAACCTGTAGTTTTAGTTGAATATCATCGGAAATTTTATTATTACTCAATGCCTCTCTTCCCGTTACAGATACTTCAAACGGCTCTGTTTTATATATTTTCCCATTTACAGTTACTAAAGCACTTCCAATCTTTAGTTTCCCTATTTTCTTAGGCACTATCAATATTTGATAGACAATTTGGTCTACCATAATATTTTTATCAGGGTCTAAAAAAATATTTCTGGAGGAGCCATCACTCAAAACTTCAAATTTTGAAAGGTCGGGCAACCTTATTAGAGACTCTTGTCTGTATTCGTTACCATTAAGCTCTAGCATTATTGTAAATAATACAGGCTCATTTGCTTTGACTTCTTTGGTATTAGTTTCTGCATAAAAAGAGACTTGCCCGTACAATTTTACGGACAATAAGAACAGTAATATACTCCAAAACTCCTTACGCATTATAGCTACCAATCCTTTTCATTACTTTTGGGGTCTATATATGAATTTTTATTAAGAATTCTTCTTGCAGCATCTCGCTCTTTACTTTCCAAGCGTTGCATAATTCTATTTTCTTCTTCCTTAGACATTCCTCTTTTGTTTTCAGAGCTGTTATTATCAGGTTTAGGCGTCTGTCCTGCACCCTGACCTTTATCTTTCTCATTAGCCCCACCGTCTTTATTTTTATCTGAATTTTGAGGCGACTCTTGTTCAGTTTTTTTTTGCTGATTATCTTGTGATTTATCTTGCTCCGAATTTTGATTTTGAGATTTATTATTCGATTTTGATTGATTCTTCTCCTTTTGTTTTAACTTAGAAATATTATAATTCTTTCTTATAGACTCATTGTAAGGGTCTTGCTGTAAAGCTTTCTTGTAGAACTCAGCGGCTTTATCATAATTTTGAGCCTTCATTTCTGCATTGCCTAAGTTGTACAAAGATGCCATTTTATCTTCCTTAGTTTTCGCTAGAGATAAAGCTTTCTGGTATTCTGCCTTTGCTTCAGAATACATTTCTCTCTTATACAAAGTATTACCTAAATTATAATGACCGCCAAAGTCTTGCCTCTTTTTAATAGCCTCTAAAAAGTAAGACGAAGCTTTATCATAGTTTTTAGAATCATATTCTCTATTTCCCTTATAGGACAAAACATTGTAGCTGCCCTGCCCTTGCAAGATACAGATACAAAAGAAAGTTAAACAAAAACTAATAAATAGATTCCTAGTCATTTACTATGCAAAAATAACGATTTTAAATGTTAAAATTTCGCTTAGGATTTGTTAAATAAATGATAAAAAATAAAAGCAAAGACACCGCCAAAAAGTATTGATAGTAATGTACTCCTGTTTGAGATTTCACAAAACTTTCTGTTGTAGAAGATTGTTTTTTAAGATTTTCTAAAATCTCATTAACTGCTTTATCTATATGATTACCATCAATATAAACACCTCCCGTCTTTTCAGAAATATTTATTAAAGCCTGAGTTTGTCTTTTAGAAATTACCGTTTCCCCCATTAGACTAGACTTATACCCCATCAATTGTCCAAAAATATATTCGGGAATTGGAGCTCCTTCCTCTGTACCTACACCTACGGTAATAACCTGTATTCCATTAGATTGAGCTTCTTTTATCGCTGCAGCTTCATTGCCTTCATTATCTTCACCATCACTTATCAGTACTATCCTGCCAGACCCTTTGGAAACGGTCTTAAATTTAGAAACCGCCACCTGCATGGCTTTATAGAAATCCGTCCCTTGCGTAGAAACCACCGAAGTTTCCAAACCAGACACAAAAGATTCCGCCGCCAAATAATCCGTAGTTAATGGCATTACCGAAAAAGCCTCTCCTGCAAAAACAGCCAAACCCACTCTATCATTAGTCATTTTTTGCATAGATGACATTACAATATTTTTCGCTAACGAAAGCCTATCTGGAGCAACATCTTGAGCATTCATAGAGTTAGAAACATCTACAAGAAACATTACATTATTCATTTTTTGCTGCACTTTAATTTCTTCTTTACCTCCCATTAAATCCATCATCGCAAAAATTAAAAATAAAAATGCCACAAAATACATCACCAAGAAAAACTTAGGATACCACTTTGTTTTTTCAAATAATGTACTCTGAAAGCGTTCATCTGCAAAATAGCCTCTAACCCTTTCTTTCCATTTTAAATAACGAAACAAAAGATAACCCAATAATGGTAACAAAAGCATCAATAATGCATACCAATAATTACCCAAATACCAATCCATCACTATAACATAAAGTTTCTCTTGTTAATTTAATACTCTAAACACCCTCCATCTCAACAAAGCATCTAGAACTAAAGTTACCAATGCTATCCATAAAAACCACCTGAAATACTCTTGATAATTGTAAATCTTAGAGGTTTTAATATTGGACTTTTCTAAAGTGTCTATTTCTTCGTAAATCTGCTTTAAACTCTCATTAGAAGTCGCTCTAAAATACTTACCTCCTGTAATTTGTGCTACATCTCTCAGAAGATATTCATCTATTTTCACTTGTTCCTCCGTAAACACCAAATTACCAAAAATATCTTGCTGTGTAGGCATCAATGCTAAGCCATTACTCCCAATACCTATGGTATAAACTTTAATATCATTATTTTGTGCCAATTCTGCTGCTGTTAGTGGAGACATCGCATTATCTATGGTATTTACACCATCTGTCATCAAAATAATGATTTTAGACTTTGCTTTAGATTTTCTTAAATGGCTAACAGCCACTGCCAAACCATCGCCGATATTAGTCCCACCTTCCAAATCCATTGGGTTAAAACTCATCAATTCCTCCTCTGCTACCCTATGATCCGAAGTCAAAGGCACTCTCATCAACGCCTCTCCAGAATATTCCACCAAGCCTATCCTATCCGTAGTTCTTTGCTTAATGAAAGTCCTTGCAATCTCTTTGAGAGCCGTTAATCTATCAGGTTTTAAATCTTTAGCCAACATACTCAGCGACACATCTATGGAAAGCACAATATCCATACCTTTAGTCTCGTCCCTATCTTCCGAAATACTGAAAGTCCTAGGTCTTGCTATCGCCAAAATAAGAGCCGAAAGAATAATATATTTAGAAACTCTGAGTAGCCACAACACCGCTCCAAAATAAGAAATCACTTGCATATTCTTAGTAGAAGACACAGCAACTCCTTTTCTTTTCTTATGACTTAAATCTCTAAAAACAAGAGGTATAAAACCTAAAAAAAGTAATAAAAACCAAGGATTATGAAACTCAAAATTAAACATCTCTCCTTAAGTTTTCAAATTCTATATCTTGATATGAACGTTTCACAAAATCCACTATTTTCTGATAGTCGGTTTCCATTAAATCGGCATCAGGAATGGTTTTAGCAAACTTTACCAAATCTCCTCTCAAAAAGACTTCCTCTATCACTTTTTCATTTTCTATGGATATTTTAGAGTCTTCTTTCATTAAAGCCAACAAATCATCTGTTAATAAAACTTCCGCAGGAATATGGTACTGCTCTTGTAAAAAAGTTCTGCTAATCTCTATAAGTTCCACATAGAAACTTCTGTAATTACCTGACTGAATATACTTTTTCTTCTTTAATAATTCTAGTGCTTTTAGGGTTTTATTAGTTGGTAATTTAGCTTCCGCTGATTTTTTTCTTCCGTATTTAACAAAGAACACTATCAGAAATACCAATGCTAGAATGCCTAAAATGCCTAACACATAATATTTATAAAGCTCCCAATAATCTCTTACCCCAAGCTCCACCTGCTTGTTATTCATAATATCCTTCACCTCATCTCCTTGTTGAGCCGTATTTACCACTTGTATTTCGTAAGGTATCGTTGTTTGCACCTGCCCTCCAATTTTGAATTCCAAAGGTGGAATCTTAAAAGTTCCTTCCTCAAAAATAGCAAACTCTATCAGCCTCGTGTATTGGTCTTCTTTTTTATCTATATCATCTTTAATTTCTTCAAAATGAAAGGGCAACAACTCATTTTTAGGAGCAGACACTACATCTTTCCCTTGAAGACCATTGATGGTTATTTTAAGCACCGTAGGCTCTCCCATTCCTACTTTATTTTTTGTAAGACTAGAGGAAAGTGTTTGAGCCCCAAAGCACTGTAAAAGAAATACTGCTATATATGTATAAATTATTCTTAGTTTCATCTCCTTTGGAAGTATTGATATAATGCTCGCGTATAATCAGCTCCTGTTTTAAGGTCTATGAAATGGGCAGAACTTTTATCAAAAGTTTCTTTCATCTTTTTTAAATTCTGCTTTTGCTCTTCCGCAAAGTGGTATCTAAATCTTCGGTTAGAAGTGTTTACCCAAATATTTTCTCCCGTTTCTACATCTTGAAAAAACACATATCCCACATCTGGAATTTCGTTATCCTTATCATCTGCTACTCTTATTCCTAATAGTTGATGCTTTCTTGATGCTACCTTTAATGTTTTCTCATCTATCTCATCATTAAAATCGGATAGTAAAAACAAAAACGATTTCTTCTTAAAAACATTCATCACATATTCTAAAGCTACATCTATATTAGATTTCGCAGGTACATAATCTGCTGACAAAATTTGACTCAAAATGGCTAAAATATGCTTCCTACCTTTCTGTGGCGGAATGACTTTATATACTTTATCTGCAAAAAGTACCACACCTACCTTATCATTATTTCCTACTGCCGAAAATCCTAAACTAGCACAAATCTCTGCTACAAATTCTTTCTTTAGTTGAACCTTTGTTCCATAATCCATAGACGCAGAAATATCTACCAATAGCATAATAGTAAGCTCTCTTTCCTCCTCCATCACCTTAACAAAGGGTTCTTTGAAACGAGCAGTTTTATTCCAGTCAATCCTTCTAATATCATCTCCAAACTGATATTGCCTCACTTCAGAAAAAGCCATTCCCTGCCCTTTAAAAGCACTATGATACTGCCCCATAAGTGCTGCATCTATCCTTTTTTTGGTGCGAATTTCTATCTGCTTAACCTTCTTTATGATGTCTTTTACCTGCATCTATTTTTCTGTATCAAATAAAATAAAGTTTTATGGAGCTTGAACTCTAGCTAAAACTCTATCTACAATTTCATCTGTAGTGATATTTTCGGCTTCAGCTTCAAAACTCAATCCAATTCGGTGTCTTAAAACATCTTTTGCAATCTCTTTAACATCTTCTGGAATCACGAAAGCTCTTCCTTTAATAAAGGCTATTGCACGAGATGCCACCGCTAAACCGATAGATGCTCTAGGAGACGCACCAAAACTGATATAATCTTTTAAATCGGATAAGCCATAACGCTCAGGAAAACGAGTTGCAAAGACCATATCCAAAATGTATTTCTCTATTTTTTCGTCCAAATAAATTTTATTGATAAGTTGTTTTGCTTCTGAAATTTGCTCCAAAGATACCACAGGAGTTACCTTAGGAATATCTGATGTAGACACCATTCTCATCACCACTCTTTCGTCCTCAAATTCAGGATATTCTATTTTACATTTTAGCATAAAACGGTCGGTTTGTGCTTCTGGCAAAAGGTAAGTTCCTTCTTGGTCAATAGGGTTTTGCGTTGCCATTACAAGAAATGGTTTTGGCAACTGTAATGTTTCATCACCTATGGTTACCTGCTTTTCTTGCATCACTTCCAATAGTGCCGATTGCACCTTTGCTGGAGCACGGTTAATCTCATCAGCCAACACAAAATTAGCAAACACGGGACCTTTCTTTATAGAAAAATCATTCTCTTTAACATTATAAATCATTGTACCTACCACATCTGCAGGTAGAAGGTCTGGCGTAAACTGTATCCTTGAAAACTGTCCTTGTAAGGCTTCCGAAAGTGTTTTTATAGCCAAAGTTTTTGCCAAGCCAGGCACGCCCTCTAAAAGGATATGCCCATTACCCAAAAGCCCTACTAGCAATCTATCCACCATATAAGACTGCCCTATAACCACTTTCCCCATCTCTTCTTTTAAGAGCTTAAAATGATAGTTCTGAACTTGAATCTGTTCAGTTAAAATCTTTATTTCTTCCGCTTGATGTAATTCTGCCATTTTTATTCAAAAATATTTGGTAAAAGTGCAATAATTCGAGAATATTTTCAAAATAAATTAAGCTAAATTTGTGTTAAAGTTTGTTAAATTAAATCCTTTATTCATCGTACTTAACCAAGCTCTCCCTAGAAAATAGTTAATTTATAATAAAACTTTGGCATTTTCAACTAATTAAACTATTTTTGAGGATTAAATACATTTTTAATAAAGTTTAAATGAACTATCATTTTTCTAACCATAAAGCTGTCAGAAAAAATCTATTAGAAGTACTGCAAAGCTCTCCTTTGGAGCAATTGCTCATAATTCCTGATGGATTTAATAATAACATCTATTGGAACATTGCTCATTGTGTAGCCACTCAACAGTTGTTGCACTACTATCTTAGTGGCAACCCTTTTCGGATAGACTCTTACTGGATAGAACGATACAAAAAAGGCACACTCCCAAACTTAGATGTAAAGGATTCTGAAGTAGAGGATTTAGGATTTCTACTATCCGAGACTTCTAGAGTTTTAATGAAAGACTATGATGATGGTCTATTTTTGGACTACTCGCCATATTCCACCAGTTTTGGGATAGATATTAAAAGTATCAAAGAAGCCATTATATTCAACAACTTACACGAAAGCTTGCACTACGGCTATATATTAGCACAGAGAAGAGCATTGATGATTGACTAAACAACAGAAAATGAAGCAAGATTATACATCGCACCAAAAAAATAACGATAAAAAAGAAGATTTCATCTTCGGTTTAAGACCTGTAATAGAAGCCATAGAAGCAGGTAAAA
This sequence comes from Riemerella anatipestifer, assembly GCF_035666175.1. Classification (NCBI taxonomy): domain Bacteria; kingdom Pseudomonadati; phylum Bacteroidota; class Flavobacteriia; order Flavobacteriales; family Weeksellaceae; genus Riemerella; species Riemerella anatipestifer. Next base: position 2,395,327 of record NZ_CP142016.1, on the reverse strand, counting down.
CCATAGATAAAGTATTCTTACAAAATGGGTTACAAGGGAGCATTTATGCCGAACTTAAAGCACTTTTAGCAAAGCATAAAATCCGTCCTAACTATGTACCCATAGAAAAGCTCAACCGTTTTACGAGAAAAAATCATCAAGGCGTGGTGGCTTTTATTTCAGATATTCCTTTCCATAGTATAGAAGCGGTACTCCCTGAAATATTTGAACAAGGTAAAACACCTTTCTTAGTCATTTTGGACAGACTAACTGATGTTAGAAACTTCGGAGCCATTTGTAGAACCGCAGAATGTGTAGGCGTAGATGCCATCATCATTCCAGAGAAAGGTGCTGCTTCCATCAACTCAGATGCTATTAAAACTTCTGCTGGAGCCCTATACAATGTTAAAATATGTAAAGAAAAAAATCTAGCTCACACCGTAGATTTCCTTCAACAGTCGGGGGTTTCTGTATTTTCTGCAACCGAAAAAGCGGAACAACTAATCTATGATGTGGATTTTAGAATTCCTTTTGCCCTAGTAATGGGGAACGAGGAAAAAGGCATCTCTAAAGAAGTACTTCACCATTCTGACGAAAAAATAAAACTACCAATAGAAGGTAAAACGCAATCCCTAAATGTGTCCGTAGCTTGTGGTGCTATCCTGTACGAAGTGGTAAGACAGAGAATGGGACTTTAAAATTAAAATAACACAACTAAAATTTGAAATATTTAAAATGATTAAAAAAATAATTGCACTTAGCATCGTTGCATTCGCATTAACATCTTGTAAAAAAGACAAAGAAACCAAAGTGGTTATCAATAAAGAAACAGGTAAAGCTGAAACCATTACAGTAGATACTCCGCAGGAAGAAGGAGCTAAAATTCCTGAGGCAAAACCTGCCATCGCTGATTCTGCTGGAATATATTCTTTATCTTTTAAACTAGAAAAAGGTAAAACTTATCCTTTAACTTCCTTTCAAAAAGATGTTACTACTGTAAAAGACCCTTCTGGGAAAAGCATTAGTGGTACACAAGAAATGACCGATGAAATTACGTTTACCGTAAACGATTTTGTTAATGGCACTTACGATATTACCGTAAACCTCGTAGGAAAAGTTAATAAATCTTCTTCCCAAGGCAAAACAGTAGTTATTGATACCAAACAAGCTGCACCAAAAGAGGAACAACTAAAAGGTATGTGGACGGTAAACAAAGCTCTTTCTGGTAACAAACTCCAAATGAAAATGGACGAAAAGGGGAATGTTATTTCTATTTCGGGATTTGATGCAGTTTATAAAAAGGTGGAACAAAACATCACTAGTCTTATCAAAGATGCCAAAGAAAGAAAACAATTTATGGACGGTTTCAAGCAAGGGTTTAATGAGAAAATGTTTAAGGAACAATTTACTCAAAGCCTTAACATTCTGCCTAAAAAAGGAGTTAAAATAGGCGAAACTTGGACAGAAACCGATAATTTAACACCTGACGGAAAGCTAAAAATCAGTACCACTTATAAACTAGAAAAAGTAGCTGATGGAAAGGCAGAAGTAAGCATAAAAGGTGGCATTCCAAAAAAATCTGACTCTAAAAAGCAAGAAGGTATCACACACAGCATTAGTGTAGAAGGTTCTCAGAATGGTAAAATTATTTTAGATGCCAGCACAGGTTGGATTCTTTCGTCTAAACAAAATATGACTACTACACAAAAGGAAAGTTTATCTGATGGTAAACAAAGCCAAACGATGACGCAGACCACACAGTCTAGCATTACGCTTAATCCTTAATCATATTATAAATACACCTATTCTATTACTTTAGTGTAGGTGTATTTTGATTTTTTTAACTCTTTAAAACCGTATTATTTACAACAAATTATGCAATATATTTTAAAGATAATTTTGACTACTATTGTTATATTTTTTGTTTGGAATATCCTAAAACGATTATTCTTTAACAAATTCTATAATTATTTTCCTCATCAGAAAGCTCAAAATCAATCACAATCTCAAAGTCAATCTCGGCAAAAAAGCACTTCCAAAAAGAGCAATATAAAATGGGAGGCCGAAACCGTAGATTATGAAGAAATAAAGGAATAATACGCTACAAAATTCACGAAGTGATATGAATCTGAAAAACAAAAACATCATTTTTATCATTGGCAGTTTGGTTATTTTTGTGCTAATCGCTGTACTTTATGCCAATCCTATTATCTCTGGTAAACAGCTTATGCAACCCGATATTGTGCACTACAAAGGCGGTGCAAAAGAGCTATTAGATTATAGAGCTAAATACGGTACTGAAACCTATTGGAGCGATGCTATGTTTGGCGGAATGCCGACCTACCAAACAGGTGCACAGTTTAGAGGCGACCTTATAAAACAGGTGGATAATATCTTAAACTTCCTTCCTAAACCAGCCAATTATCTGTTTTTGTTGTTTTCAGGATTTTTCCTACTGGGTATGGTAACCGTGAGAAATTGGAAGTACGCTTTACTTGGAGCTTCGTTTTTTGGGCTATCTACTTATTTTTACATCATCATCGCTGCTGGGCATAATGGTAAGGTACACACTGTAGCCTATTTTGCACCTCTACTTGCAGGTATTCTATTAGTGTATATCAGGAAAAAGTACATTTTAGGATTCATTGTTACCGCTTTGTTTATGGGGTTACAGATAGCAGCAAATCATATCCAAATGACCTACTACCTATTTATAGCATTAGGATTTCTGTTTATTTCAGAACTTGTTAGAGCCATTAAAGGCAATACCACTTGGAAACACTTCGGTATTTCTTCTGGTGTACTAGCCCTTGCTATTGCTTTAGGGGTAGGTATGAATGCTCAAAGGCTCATGGCAAATGCCGAATATGTTAAGGAAACCGTAAGAGGAAAGCAAATTCTAAACACCGAAAAAGGCAATACTGAAAAGTCTGGTATGGATAAAGAAAGTATTACCATGTGGAGTTACGGAAAGCTAGAAACATTCAACCTATTTATTCCTAGACTTATGGGAGGCGGAAGCCAAGAAAAAGACTCGGAACGAATGATGGGGCGTATCCAAGAACTTGTACAAGAAAATGCAACCTCACAAGAGGAAGTTAATAATATCATTAAAGGGCTTAGTAGTCCTACCTATTGGGGAGACCAGCCTATGACTTCTGGACCTGCCTATCAGGGTGCCGTGGTTTGTTTCCTTGCAGTGTTAGGATTTGTGTTTGCTAGAAAAAAATACAAATATTGGATTTTGGGAGCGTCCGCCCTCACGATTATGTTGGCTTGGGGACATCATTTTATGCCACTTACCGACTTTTTTATAGAATATGTTCCGCTCTACAACAAATTTAGAGCACCATCTTCTATCCTAGTTGTGGTAGAACTTTTATTTCCGCTCATTGGGATTTTAGGTTTGTATCAGTTTTTTAAAAATCAAAATTTTTCCAAAGAGTTAAAACAAAAGTACCTCATCTATACTACGGCTTCTGTGTTAGGATTTACGGTGATTTTACTCGTAGGAGGCAAATCTCTTTTAAACTTTTACAATGATACCGAAAAGACCTATCTCCCACCCTATCTACTCAATTATCTACAAGACGAAAGATGGCAGTTTTTCCGAGCAGATGCTATAAAAGCAATATTATATGTAGGCATTACGGCGATAGTGCTTTGGCTTAGTTTAAAGGGAAAATTATCTCAAAATATCGCTTTAGTTATCATTGGTTTGGTAAGTTTATTTGATTTATGGACAGTAAATCAGCGTTATCTTAACAGCAGTAATTTTGTAGATAAAACCTTCGCAGAAAACCCTTTCCAAACAGAAAACAACGACTATCTCATAGGAAAGGCAGGAGACAATCCTTACATACAAGGACTTCTTTCTCAAGTGAACATCAATAAGACTTTGGAAACTTTAGCCGAAAAAGATAAGAGTCATTACCGAATTTTCAATAATACTTTAGGAACTTTTGGCGAAACCAACACTTCTTATTTCAAAGCTTCTATTGGAGGTTATAGTGCTGCTAAGCTGAGAAGATATGATGATTTAATCAACGAATATTTTAGCAAACAAGACACCGTAGCATTACCAAAAGTATTGAATATGCTCAACGCTAAGTATTTCGTGGTAGGTAGTGCGGACAATCCACAAGCCTACCCTAACCCTGATGCTAACGGCAACGCTTGGTTTGTTTCCGACATTTTATGGGCTAATACGCCTAACGAGGAAATCAAGGCCATCGGCACAATAGATAACAAAAGAACAGCAGTGGTAAGCACCGAAGACAAAAGCTACTTTAATGGCAAAAACATTCAGCCTGACAGTACCGCCTATATCCAGCTTACCCAATATCAGCCAAACGAAATACAGCTTAAGAGCCAGTCTAAAACACCTCAACTTGCAGTAATCTCCGAAATTTACTATCCGAAAGGTTGGAAAATGTTTGTGGACAATCAAGAAGTTCCTTATATAAAGGCAAACTACCTTCTTAGAGCTGTTTATGTTCCTGCAGGAAATCATACCATCAAAATGGTTTTTGACCCTGAAGTTCTGCACAAAGGTAAACTATGGTCTTATGGAGCTTTTGGAGTATTCATCTTACTAAGTATCTTGGGAATTTTAAAACTCTACAAAGAGCAGAATGCCACAGCCTAAAAAAATACTCATTATCTCTTACTACTGGCCTCCCGCTGGAGGTCCAGGGGTGCAACGATGGCTCAAATTCGCCAAATACCTCCCAGAATTTGGGTGGCAACCTACCTTATTTGTTCCAGAAAATCCAAGCTATCCTTTATTAGACAACAGCCTGCTAAAGGAAGTACCAAAGGATATTGATATTATAAAAACAAAAATCTGGGAGCCTTACCAAATTGCCGAAAAACTCAACAAAAACAACAAAAAATTTAAGACAGGACAGTTTGATATTGGCACTAATCAAAGTTGGAATTCTAAACTTTCTATTTGGATAAGAGGAAACTTTTTTATTCCTGATGCTAGAGTATTTTGGGTAAATCCTTCGGTAAAGTTTCTAAAAAAGTATTTGAAGGAACATCATTTTGATGCCTTGGTAACTACAGGACCACCACACTCCCTGCACTTAATTGGGCTTAAACTCAAGAAAGAGTTCCCAAAATTAAAATGGATTGCCGATTTCCGTGACCCATGGACAGAAATATCCTACTACAAACACCTTAAACTCTCCAAAATAGCCGATAGAAAACATCGAGAACTGGAGCAGAAGGTATTTAATCATGCGGATATTACCCTTGCTACCAGCTACACCGATGCCGAAAACTTTAGAAAAAAAGGAGCAAATGCGGTATGTATTACCAATGGTTACGATTCTGAAGCTCTTAATATCACCGAAAGAAAGCCCAAAACCAAATTTACATTAAGCTATATTGGAGTATTAGAGCAACTGCGAAACCCCGAAATATTATGGGAAACGCTGAACGAACTTATTAGTGAATTTACCGATTTTAAAGCAGACTTTGAGCTAAAACTGGTGGGTAGAATTGATGCCAAAATCTCCGAAAGTTGGGAACACACGCCTCTTAAAAACCATATTAACGATTTAGGATACCTCCCACACCATAAAGCCGTGGAAGAGATGCACCATTCTACACTACTTCTGATAACGAACTTCCCTCAAGAGACTTCTAAAGGGATTATCCCTGGTAAAATATTTGAGTATCTTGCTTCTGGAAATACCATTATTTCCTTTGGACCTGCCCAAGCTGATGTAGAGAAGATATTAGAAGAAACCCAAACGGGCAAACATTTTTCTTACCAAGACAAAACTTCTTTAAAGCAGTATTTATTACAGCAATACCAACTTTGGAAACAAACCGATTTTACTAAAACTCCACAAGATATTTCTGCTTTTTCTAGAAAAAATTTAGCCCTGTCTTTAGCAAAACTATTGGATAATGGTATCCTCTGAAAGAAAAAACAAGCTCCTAAAACTTGCATATCTAAAAAATAGCTTATACATTTGTCCCAGTTTTATGGCCCACTATATCAAAAACATACAACTAAGTGTAAAAAAGTACCTCAATTATTTGGTTGTTCCAAATAATTGTACACACACACACACACACACACACAAATAGTACCGTGCCTACGCGTTCTATTATATTACTTTTTATATAGATTTTCATCGTTAATCATTAGTCCTAAATTTGGGCTTAATAGACTTCTTCCAACAACTTTTGTTGGGGGCTTTTGGCGTTTATCCTATTCTAATTTTAGCTTTCATAAATACATGCTAAAAGCACCATTGTTTTGTCTAATAATATGGTCGTTCTTGTTAGGTGCTTTTAGTGTTCAGGGGGAGTATTTTGCTCTTTCTGTATTAGCCTTTCCTCTCGTTTTGTGTGTGTTTAGAGGGGGAAGGCGTTTTTTTAGGTTAGAACTTAGAGGTGAGATATTAGAACCTAGTATCACCTCAACCCTTAAATCTAAAGTCTAAAATCCAATATCTATAAACTTTAAATATCAACAATTTTAAAATTAAATTTTATGACAACAAAAACGACAAAATTGAGTGTATTCGCCTTTTTAGGTTTAGGCTTAGTAGCTTACGGACAATACAATGGTAAAGTGGGTATCAATACTCCTTATCCTAATGCAACATTAGAGATTCAAATATCTGATGCTAACAAAAGTGGAAATACCAAAGAGGGGATTTTAATCCCAAATGTAAGTGCAGACAGAGCCGAAAATATGGGTACAGGGCTAGAAGATGGTACTTTATTATTCATTGGTTCTGGGGCAGCTAATGCTACAGGTACTACATCTAATTACAATGGTAAAGGGTTTTACTACTTTGATAAAACTGCTATTAAGTGGGTAAAAGTAGGAGCGGCTTCTACAACTAAAGAGTTTACCGCAAGATTGGGGCAAACGGTATCTCCAAGTTATGAGTGGACAAAAGAAGGAGGAATTTCTTCTGGTAAAGAAATAGGTTTAGCTGATTTCTATGAGTTTACAACTAATGCAGGAGCGTTAAAACTCCCAGCACCTAGTGCACATAAAGGAGCAATTATTCACTTTAAAAATTCTACAGGGGGGACGCTTAACTATACAGGGACTAATGGGGTGGATTTCCCATCAGAAACCTCATCTATTACTGCAAGTTCAGCTCAAATGGTTTGGTCTGATGGAGCTAAATGGTATCTTATAGGAGGTAGAAACTAGTCATTTATTAACATAAAAAAACAGACAAAATGAAAAAAATAACAATACTGGCATTAGCATTAGGAACTTGTACAATAGCTCAAGCCCAAGTACTATCCAATGGAGAAATTTCTAAAAGCTTATTTGATACCAATTACTTTCTTGATGCAAGTAATTTTCAAGGTCAAGCAGATGTTTCTAAAGGAAAGTTGTTAGGTTTTCCTAAAACCGATTTAACACAGTTTAAGTTTGATTTAAAGGTGGTTACCGATGAGGTAACATTATCGGGATTTGATGGTGTAGTGGTTTATAACACCGCTACAGGGAAAACAGGTTCGGACGCTAATACCCAAGGTAAAGTAGTAGATGTAGCCCCAGGATTCTACTATTTCTCTAATCCTAATGGAGCTACCAACCAAACAGTTTCTGAAGGAAAATGGGTGAGGCTAAGTGACTCCCAAGCTAACGACCAACTTTGGGCTCAGAGAGATAATAATGGAGTTACGGAAACTTATCTAAAACCAGCTGATGCTAATGGGGATACTGTAGCCTATAAGACAAATACAGGTATGTTTTTAACGAATTTAGGTGGAGGTAATACAACTGATGATATATGGACAAGTGGAGGAATGGGGATACCTACGAATGAAATACCACATTTGACGATAGTTGATTCTAAGGTTTTACCAACCGTATCACATATAGGTTCTACAAATGGCTCTCCTACAGGCGCCTATAGATATGCTTCAAATTTATATTTACTTCAAAATGAGCATGCAGAAAGAAATAATACCACAAGTACAAATAAAAAAAGTTATTTAGGAAATAGCTTTAGATTAATTACAGCAGATAATCTTACAACCAGTAATATTTCTAGTATAGAAGGAAGTGAGTTTACAGCTGCTTTAAGATCAAATATTACTATAGAAAGATTAACAGGGGGAAGAGTGAATGCTCTAAATGGTAGGGTGGATATTACTCAAGCTAATGTGGGGACTTTAAGAGGAATTGATGTTACTACTGGAAACTACGGTACTATCACATCTTCTTATGGAGCTAGGATAGCTAATTCAAGTAATTATGGAACTATTGGTAATATTTATGGTATTAATAATACTATAAGCTCACAAAATTCTGTTGGCGGTGTAGTTCCTGCTCACGCGGTAAAAGTAATGTATGGAATAGATAATGTGGTAAGTGTTTCAGAAAATGCTACGGTAGAGACAGGGACTAATGGTATTAGATCAGCATCTTATTTCCGTCAAAACAGCAAAAATCCGTTACATTATGGTATTTATAACTATAACAGAACTTATGCAGGAGCTAACGTAGATAAGTTATATGGAGCAAGGTATTTCTTTGTTAATGATGCTACAGCTACAATAGGAGAAATGTACGGTTTGTATATAGATGATGTAAATAAAGGAGCTACTAAAAACTATGCTATTTATACAGGTTTAGGAACCGTTCGTTTTGGGGATAATGTAGGTGTCGGCGTAGATACACCAGTAGAAAAACTAGAAGTTGCAGGTAAAGTAAAGGCATCAGCTTTTATGGGAACTAATGGGGCTACCCTTTTCCCAGACTATGTGTTCCAAAAATATTACACAGGAACTTCTAGCATTAAAGCAGATTATAGCTTTAAAACCCTTAGCCAAGTAGAAGATTTTGTAAAAACTAACGGGCATTTACCGGGGTATCAGTCCGCAGAAGCTATCAAAAAGCAAGGTTATATAGATATTATGGCAACTCAACTTACCAATGTAGAGAAGATAGAAGAACTTTATCTGCATAGTATAGAGCAAGATAAAGCTTTAAAAGCTCAAAAAGAAGAGTTGAAAGCTAAAGATACAAGAATAGAAACCTTGGAAAATAAAAATAAGGAATTGGAAGCTCGTTTACAGAAGCTAGAAGCCTTATTATTAGTAAAATAGTTAACCCTTTCCTTTGTTGTGTATTTCAATTTTTTGAAAGAACAACAATCATTAAAAATAGAATTATGGCAATAAAATTCACAGTAGTAGAAAAACCACAGCCTGGGGTAGCAGGTGGTGGCATTAAAAAATGGTATGCCCAAGCTGTAAGTGCAGGCGAGCTCTCCATAGACGATATGGTAAAACAAATAGAAAAATTCTCTGCTCTAAGTGAGGCGGATATCAAAGGAGTATTGGTTGCTTTAGAAAATGTAGCCCAAGAAGCCTTAGCCAATGGCTATATGGTTCGTTTAGAAAAGTTAGGCACCCTCTATCCTACCCTAAGCAGTGGCGGAGCAGCTACGGAGAAAGATTTTAATCAAAGCCTTATTAAATCGGTAGGCGTAAACTATCGCCCCGGTAAACGCATCTTAGATAGTATGACGGCAGCAGGCTTTGAAAAAATGAAGTAACCCATCCTATCTATACGCCTTAAAAAAACTACCGCAGGTTTCTCTTGAAACTTGCGGTAGTTTTGTATAAAACCTGCCGTGGTTTGGGATAAAAGTACAGCAGGTTTTTACATAAACTAAAGGTGGGGTTTAGTAATTTCAACTTGTCTTTGTATAAGCATTGGTAGTGGGAGCAAAACAGAAGTACTGTGTTAAGTTTGTTTCAAAACGATAAAGTGTATGTATGTCCTTTTGTCTTGAAACAAAAGGACGAAAAATTCAAGAGCAAAGGTTGGGTTTGTCTTCGACACGGGACAGCCCCCTGCTATTTGGAAGCTATCGCTCCCAATACCGCTACGGGGGCACTCCCTAAACTTACCTTTGCTCGGCAGACTGTTGATAATAGCTAAGTGGTTATAATATATAGTATATCTGACCTCTAAGCCCGACGGTGTAAAGTCCCTATCCATAGGCATTACAAAAGGAAGCGTCTTTTCGGGTAAAAGGAGGCTTCCTCTTTACCAATTAGAAGCCTCCTTTTAGATAAAATCAAGGCTGGTTTTACACAGAACCAGCCTTGATTTATTATAAGTGTTGGGATTTTATTGTCTGGCAGTCTTTCTCATTCTTTTAGGACCATACCAAAGCCAAAAGCCTGTAATCGTAAATATCAAAAGAGCAATCCCCATGACGGTGGTGTATATCAGTTTAAACGGACTGCCATCGGTTCCCAAATAAAAGTCGATAATGGAGCCATCGTGGATTTTTTCAAGATAATCCGACCGCCTCCGTTCAATATGCAATAGCTTTCCCGTAGAACCATCAAGCTGAACGCCCCAAAAATGATGACTGAATACAAACTTTACCATACCCTTATCCTTGCGAACATCTATCCTATCCAACTCAAGAGATAAGTCTGGCGAAATAGAATCGTGCAATATTTTACAAGCATTACGGTGCAGACTGTCCAACGGAAGCCAGTCTTTGAGTTCGGTGGAAGTACCTTTGTAGGATTTAGACAGAATAAACCCACCACTATGCTTTTTCCAACCCAACAGAAGCCCCGAAACGGATATAAAAAAGAAAAATACAAATAGTAAAGCTCCTGTTATCCTATGTATTTTTCTAAAATTCCTAAGTAGCGTAGCTTGTTTCTTTCTTTTGTCTTTCTGTATCATCTTTATCTATTTCACAATTAGTAAGCAAAATCTGGTCATTAGTCCCCCTAAAATCACTGGGACAAATATAACATAACTTTACAAAACCTGCTTCATCATAATAAAGATGCTTTCACCAGACCTAAAAAAAGATGAACAATTCTCCATTTTTATCCTTTTATATTTTATATAACTCGTTGTGCATTTTAAATAATACTGATTTTTAGATGATTTAATTTTCTTTGGAAGATAAATTTATTGATATATTGAATAACCGTTGCGGCGGTTATTTTACTGATTATCCTTGTTTTAAAGCCTTCAAAAGTTTTAGCATAGTTTCTTTTAATCATAAATTGGTCGCAAAGTTGAGAGAAAAATGTCTCAATTCGTTTTCGCTTTTTCTTGTACAATGAAAATTGAGGAATATAATCTTTCTGATTACTTCTCATTGGTGTATCTAATTTAATATTAGCATAGTTAAATAAATCTATTTGAACTTTTGCTGATAAATAGCCTCTATCTCCAATTAAAGTACAGTTTCGCATTTGCTCACCAATATCTTTTAAATAGTGGATGTCGTGAACGGATGCAGGGCTTATATCAAAATTCTTAATCACACCATTTAAAGAACATACTGCGTGTAGTTTATAGCCATAGAAATATAATTTCTGTGAAGCACAATAACCATATGTTGGTGAAGAATAGGATTGCTCTTTACAAATTTTTGAACGAGTAGAACGAGCATTTTCACAAACTTTCATTGGCATGCTATCAACGATAAAAATATCTTCAAACTCATTGAACTCCATCGAAATACGCTGTCTAATTTGCTCTGTTTGTAGGGATAGTCTTCGTTTTCGCTTATTGTAAACACTTCTTTCAATTTTGTTTATCAGAGAGTTTGGCAATTTTCTAAATAACTGTAATTCGCTATCAATACTCAAGTATTCAGCAGTAATATTAAGACTTATGACTTCTAAATCGCTCATTTTAGGTGTTCTTCTCTGATAACTAATCAGTTGATTTTCTGAAAAAAGTCCTAAAACTTCCAAAATTCTTTCATATATTTGCTCTATGTTGTTCATTTATATCGTTTTATAGCAAAAACAATATACTGATTTTCAGTCTAATAAACAACTCTTGTTTTTTTCATTTCATAATGCACAACGGGTTTTATATAGAAAAAACTTATATGCGTTAGAATTCTTCATAATATCTATCATTCACAATCAAACTACTGAACTTATTAAAACTGATATTTATCATAATATATCCTTTCGTAGGTATTTAATTTGGATTTTCTTTATCGTTATTTTTATTTTTACAAAATCTAAATAAGCAAACATGAAAAAATTATTACTTAGTGGATTAGTACTATCGCATATGGTAGTTCTATCTCAAAATGTGAACATTCCTGATTCGGAATTCAAGCAAGCTCTCATTAAGCATTACCCCAAAATTGACACAAATGGCGATGGGGAAATTAGCGTAACAGAGGCAGAAGCCCTAACTGATAGATTGGATTTATCAGATAAAAAAATCAACAATCTTACGGGATTAGAAGCCTTCAAAAATGTGGAAGAAATACAATTATACTACAATACAGGGAGCCTTACAGAAATAGACTTCAGTGGAAACAAAGCTCTAAAGAGAGTTTACTTAGAAGGGTCTAATATTTCTTCCATAAATATTAGTCAAAATACAGAATTGGAGGATTTAAACAGCTACTATAACAATCTAACTTCCTTAGACGTAAGCCAAAACACAAAGCTAAAGATTTTAAATTTTGGCGACAACCAAATCAGTAATATAGACCTAAGCAAAAACCCAGAACTTATTACCTTAGATGGCTATAACAACCAACTAACTTCGCTAAACATAGATAACAATACAAAACTTACCAGCCTATCTTGCTACGGGAACAGCCTTACCAATATCAGCATTGATAAGAACCCCAAACTTGTAAGTGTAGATTTAAGCAATAATAAAATAGAAACTTTAGACGCCAGTAAAAATCCAGATTTGGTCAATTTATCTCTGGCAAGCAATAACCTCAATAGTCTAAACATTGCATTCGGAAGTTATGCTAATTTTTCGGGATTAGATATTACCAATAACCCTAACTTAACTTGTGTAAAAATTACCGAAGGCGAAAAAGTAAGTTCTACGTGGCAACAAGATAGTGGTGTAACCTATAATACAGATTGCGGTACTATGTCCACCTCCAACTTATCTTCTTCAAGCGATGATGTAACGCTTTATCCTAACCCTGTAAAAGATATTCTATACATTACTTCCAAGAAAACAGTTTCCGAAATAAACCTTTACGACGCTTCCGGAACGCTTATTTTATCCAATACCCACGGCAAAACTATTGACTTAAATCACCTAAAAAAAGGAGTTTACCTCCTATCAATAAAAGTGGACGGAAAGATGATAACCAAAAAAATCATAAAACAATAAACTACTAAAAATAGAATATCGAAAAAGCCGTTGTAACATTTGTTACAGCGGCTTTTTCATTAAAATATTATTTTCCATAAAACCAACCTATCTCCAACCGCCTACAGCTTCATTTCCAAAGTGAAATAATATTGGCGAGGAGCGGAAGGAATAATCCCTGGCCCTGGATACCCTGTGGCTCTTCGGGTAAAATAGACTTCATTCAGTACATTATTCACACCTGTTTCCAATCGGAGATTAGGCGTGATGCAGTACGAAAAAGAGGCATCTAATAGCTTATAAGCCGGTATGCTCCCTCGTATCCCCCACAGATGATCTGTTTTATCCGTAGGTTCATTAGTTGCCGTGGTAAATTGCTCCGACATATAGGTAAACAAAAGGCTTCCCAAAAAGTTACGGTACCCAAAGTTAAGCCCCGATTTTAAATTGACTTTGGGTACATATTCCACACGGTTGCCCTTAATCCCAGGTATCTCAGACTTTACATATTGAGAATGCGTGAGTGCTGTATTAAAAAACAAATTCCATTTCCAATGTTGCAAATTCCCTAAAAGAAGTTGGTTGATATTTACGTCTACCAACGATTCTAACCCCGCAATAAATGCCGCTCCTACATTAGTTCGTACCTTTGCTACATCGGAGAACAAGCCTTCCCTTTTTCTAAAAACATTATCTATTCTGTTATTATACCACAATCCAAACATATTGATGTCGTAAGACAGTGTATTTTTCCAATTCCCTCTTATCCCCAAATCTCCCGTATAGCCTGTTTCGTCCTTAATGTTGGGGTCTATCACTTGGGAATTATTTTCTACTCTAATATCACTAAAGGTTACAGAGCGGTAATTTTGGGACAAGTTAGTGTAAAATTCAAACGCTTTGGTAGGCTTATAAGAAACACCCAACCCAAATAGTGCGAAATTCCTTTGGCGTTTCTCTTGTTCTTCAAAGCGTTTGTTATAGATTACATTTCCTGCATTATCTTCTATCACCCTTTGGTACGCCCCATCTGCACCAGTATCTATAAACTCCCAACGCACACCAGGAACTACCGACCAAGAAGCTCCCAACTTAAATATATTCTCTGAAAACACCGCTATATTTCGGTTAGGATAGCTATAATCCGACTGAAAGAAATAGTTTTTATTAGTCTGGTCAAAGTTAAAATCTGCCCCAGAAAAAGCACTTCCCGGTCCTTGCTTCCCCGAGTTTTGAGCTTTATAATATTTACCTCCTACCAAAAAAGTATGGTTTTTATTCCCATATTGTTGCAGGAACCTTGCTTCTACTCCCCAATTCTTAAAATCTCCTGTAATCAAATCCCGTGTAGCCCCTTCATAATCCACATCTGCAACTCTGGACGGACGATACCCTAAAGAATAACGGGACGCTCCCAAGCCAAACCCACTTAAACTTAATTTGGCCCGAGGGGTAAACTGATGCTTTAATGACACATTCCAAAGGTTCCAGTCCACTTTAAACCAATTTCTTGCTCGGTTGCTTTGATAAGGATTTTGGTAGAACTGAAAATCGGTAAGCCCCCCAGGTTGATGTGCCAAATAATTAAAACGGGTAAACTCCGTACTGATACTTGTTTGAGGCGTTATCTCATAGTTTAAATGAACATAAAAGTTTCTGGCATTATATTCCGAATTTTCTTGAAATCCGTCCCCTTGCTTATAATTAAAAAAGGTATAATAAGACCACTTGCCCACCGTTCCGCTCAAAGCATTGAAACTCGTATAAGTATTAAAACTTGCATAAGTATTCCTGCTGATAAGCTCCAACGGTTGTGTTTTAGTTGGCGTTTTTAGTTTAAAATTAAGCAACCCTCCGAACTGTGTCCCGTATTGCAACGAAGCCGCTCCTCTCACCACCTGAATCTCCTCCAATGCCTCTGCAGGCGGTGTATAATAACTCTCTGGATAACCTAATACATCGGCACTAATATCGTACCCATTCTGTCTGGTGTTAAAGTTAGCAGAACGGTTAGGGTTAAGCCCTCGCCCTCCTATGTTGAGCTGAAGCCCCCCGTCGTTACTATCAAAAACATTAACGCCCGATACTTGGGAAAAGACCTGTCTGGGATTATTAAGGGCTTTATTAGCCAACTTTAAATCCATTAGCACCACTTCCGTTTTTTTAGCGGCAAAGATGCTGGTGCCTTCCACTTCCCTCAATTTTCTGGATTCAAAGGCTTCCAACTTTCTTTTAACCAGTTCTACCTCCTGTATATCCTTGATTCTTTCTTTGTGTTGAGCATTCAAAAATAATGGTGCGGTAAGCAATGCAATGTTACAAGCCTTTAATAACATCGTTGAAAGGTAATAGCCATTTCTTTGGTAAAAATGATTCTTCTTCATTAGTTAAATCTACATTAGGGTTAATATACAACTGGCTTCTCCTACCATTGAGAGCCACATACACCTCGGCATAGACCTTGGCGTTTTTTACTCCTTTTTCCCTTTCAAAATAATCCTTTAAAAAGTGGGCGTATTCTAAAATAAAATCAGGTTGAAATGCCATCTGTTTTTCTTGTGTAGGGGTGAGAAAATCCGAATTTTCCACTCGGTAATATTCCTTAGTTTTAGGATTATAGACTTTAAACTCTGCATAACCGCCTTTTTCCATCAGCATCACCCGCCAAGAAAATCTAAAGCCCTCCTCCGTCCAGAATAATTCCCCCGGATAAAGCAAATACCGCCAAGGCAGTAACACTTGAACGGTAAAAAATAAAACCAAAATTCCACAGATAGGTTTCTTGAAATACGGCGCATATTGGTAAACCTTGCCATTAAAGTAAGCCTTAAAATCCCATTTGAAACAAGAGTACAGCCTGTACCAAAACTTCTGATGCCATTCGGAAGAAAAGTAAATCGTAGCTCCAAACATCATCACAAAAGGAAAAATACCAATAGGAAACAACCACCAAGTGAGCGTATGAAAAACCACCACACTCCCAAATGCCCAGCCTCTGGTTTTACGATATAATAGTAAAAAAGGGATACTCAAATCGTACAATGCTCCTGCCCAACTGAACAAATAGGCGGTTATAGTTTTATCCATCAAACCACCTATCAGCGGAAGATGAAACTTTGAAGCCAACCATAACTTGAGCGGCATTGCTTCCAATAGCCAATCGGAATTGAGCTTACACACACCTGCATAGAAATAAACCAAGCCTACCAGAAACTTAATGGCGTTAATCGTCCATACTGGAACAAACTCTCTTTTCTTTTCGGGATTGGCTTCCGCATCGGCAGAGAAAGCCACGTTCATCGGTAAAAATATCAACAAAAAGCTCAAAATACTGATAAAGTAATAATGGTTAAGATAATTAGTCTTATCCATAAGTTCGATGTAAGTAAACGAAAGGAAAAAACCAACGATTGCCATTCGGTAATACCGCCCCACCATTACTAAAAAAGCCATTAGCCCCGCAAACAAAAATAAAGCGTAGGTATAATTCCCCAGAGGTTTTACCCACTGAAAACCGTAATAACTAAAGAAAAAACGAGGTTCTATATACAGACGCTCTATCCAACCGTACAGAAAAAACCGAGCGATGCTTACCAGCATTAGCAATCCGAAAAACAGCCTATAAGTCCCCAAAACGGCAGAACTTACAGGCTTTTTAAAATACTGATATTTCCAGTCTTTAATCTCCATCGGTATCCATATAAGAAATGGTGATATTGAGCGATTGTGCCATATCCACTTTCAGTTTAGAAACATTCTGCTGAAGACTGAAATAGGCATTTTTCATTTGAGCCAAATCTTGGGTTATTTGGATTTTAAGATTGGGATTAAGAGCTTCTATATTTTTTATGGCTTCCTCAAACTGGCGGACAATGTCTTGTGATAAAGTCTTGTGATGAGCATTCTTGGTCGCCATATAGTCTATATAATGTTGTAGCGACTTGCCACTTTTACCGTTAATCCCTTTGCCTTGAAAAAATTCCAGCATTGCTTTCGTTCCCAAGAGAGCGTACGCTCTACTGTACTGGGGAGCAAACTGGCTTTCTATCAAATGAGGTTTAGGAGCTTCGCTTTGTGCCAGGAACATCGGCGTTAAAACACCAGACGGATAGCCTATCTTAGCTGCACGAAGATTTTTCTCGTAATACTGCACATAGGCATTTACCATTAGACTGATGCTTCCAGAAGCGTTGCTATCCGTATTTTCTACAAATTTGTTTCGGTAACCGCCCTTCCAATCTGCTAAAACTTCGGTAGCCGATTTTAAAATTTCCGCAGACAACGCCGATAAATAAGCCTTATAAGCCGCTGCCTCTTGCCCCGAAGTGTATTCCATTAAAATAGCGTTATCTTCGGGCTCCAAGCCATTCACCAAATAATCTATCGCAGGAAGCCCTTGGGCTATTTTACCCCCCTGAATTTCCGAAAGTTGACGGAAATTATAGTTGTGGTCTTTCGCATTTTGTTTTATCCGTTCCGTATTGGTAGGGTAGGTATTCACCCTATACAGAAAATTCATAGAAACTTCTTCCGCCTTACCCAAACGATAAAAACCAATATACTGGTAGGCTTCGTAAGTCTTATTAAGTGCTTCTCTCACCTCAGTTAGATGAGTCTGATTGGGCTCTTGTGCAAATGCTTTAATCTTTGTATCCAAATTGGTCGCCTCATCTTTAAACTTTTCCGTATAGGGAATGATAAAGTTATCTGCCCAATGCCTGAGCATTTCTTTTCGGTCAAATCCATCGTCCACCTTTGCGTTTTCCGTAGGGGAATCGTTACCGCCACAAGAAAACAATACCAAACAAAAGAGTGCTGAAAAAAATAGTTTAAAATAATTCATTACGACTGTTTTATAATCTTATTTTTTTACTGAATGCCCCTTTATCTGTTTCTACCAACACCAAATAAATACCGTGAGGTAAAGCCGACAAAGTTATCCTATCATTGGAGCTCACCGTTTTTGTAACATATAATTGTCCTCCAACGCCATATATTTTAATAGTTACGGGTTTGGTTGTAAAAACTTGGAGTTCCTTTCCTTGGGTATGGAGCTGTACTTCTTTTTGCGAAGACCACTCTTGTGTCGCCAGACTTCCCTGCTTATAAAATTTGAAATCGTCTAATCGGATGACTTCCGAGCCACTTCCCGAAGTATTGAGGTTAATGTAAAATCCTGCTGCATCTGCTGGTGCCACAAATTCTTTTTCTACCTTTTCCCATTGTTCGAAATTAGTAGTAGAATGAGTGTAATCATAATCTTCTCCACTTGTCGTTAAAGGCAACCTTCCCGAGTCTTGCCATCTGAAACGGTGAACCGCTTTTCTATCTGCACCGGCAGAATACACATAATAACTCAAAATATACTTCTGACCTGCTTCAATCCCTCGTCTCAATTCAAATTTTATATTCTTGCCATACCCCAACTCCGCACTGTAAGTGCCTTCTTTCGGAGTATCGGAAGACTGTACGGCATTGCCCGTCCAATCTTTAGGATAGTATCTGCAATTTCCTAAGTAGCAACTGCTACTCCATTCTTCCAAACTTGGGTTGGTTATCAAATTTTGAGAAAATAACAACGAGGAGCTAAGTATTCCTACGGTTAGTAAAAACTTTTTCATTTTTTAATGGTTTTTAGATTGATAGTGATTATTTTTAAATTTCATTGACTTTAAATCCGAATTTATCTGCTATCTGTTTGGACAAATTAAGTAGTGAACCTTTGGTCTTTTCATCTGCCGCTAAGCGGTCCACGTCCCAAAAACCGTGCTCTCCCTTAAATTCGGCTAAAATCCGATTGATTTCCGCTGGTGATAAATAAGACGAACCGTCTTCTTTTCTGGCAGCATTAAGGGCATAGATGAAACCATAAGCCTCCGACAAACCGTGAAATGCATTTCGAACATCTTCTCTTAAATCTGGAATGCCTTTCTTAAGATAATAAATAGCTCTGGCCGCAAAGAGTTTGTTTAATTCACCTCTTATAATGGCTGCTTGTTTTTTCATTTCGGTATAGTCTTTATCCACTACCGCTTTTCTTCCTTTATAGAACGCTGTGTAAACTCTTTCGTCTATCCCCGCCAAAAACGGCATATCTTTAGTTTCTTTCTCCAAATAATAGGCAATAAACAATGGCGTAAACTTAGAGTTTTCTCTTCCCATATACGCATAAGCCCTATCCCAATGATGCTCTAAAGCCGTGTATCTCTTCCCAGTAACCATCACTAAGTTGCTGTTATCTTTTTGTAATTGGGCATCGCCAAGGACTTCTTCCCCTAAATGCTGATTGAGTACTTGGTCTAACAAAGCCACTCCCATAAGTGCTTTTTGCAATACTTGCCCCGTTTCTATACCGTAAGCATCTACATATCTTCGTTCTTCTTCGTACCCAATGAACCCTGCTTGACCTTTTTTAGCTTCCAATCCGCTATTATCTGATATGGCTTTCAACTCACCAAACATTACCTCTATTTCGTTGCGGACGGTAGTTTGTAAAGCTGTTTTGGAGGCATAATAACTGGAAGCTGCCGTAATATCTTTCATACTCAAAGCGTAAACACTTCCCTTCCTTTCGTAATAATTTCTGGATTGAGAACTGGCGATTTTCATTCCGTTATCCAACAAATAAAACAAGTCTATCATTTCCTTTCCCTGTTCTAAATCTACTGTGGAAAGTCCGTTTCTTGAAAATTTGTACTCGTAAGACTCTTTAGTAACAGGCGGAAGAACCGAAGGCGTTTCCACTCCAGAAGTTTCTCTTGAACAAGAGGTAAAGCACAATGCAGAAAGCATTAAAGCTAAAATAATTTTATTTTTCATAATTAAACTTTTTATCATTTATCAAGTTATTTTTACTACGGTAAAATGATTTTTTCGCAGTAAGGTGTAAGCTCTGTAAAACCGTCCGAATAAACCGATGTTTCGTATTTAATAACGGGAGAAACCACTATCCCATCGTCCGATTTGGCTTGAATACTCGCATTGAGGGAGAATAAATCATACCCACCCCCGTGGACGGAAAGATAAAGCGGATACCCTGATTTTACTTTAAACTTAATTTCGTATTCCTTGCCTTCTTCTATGGTTGGAGGTGTTCCTCTATTATCTTTGTAGCTTCGTAAAACCACCAACTTTTTATCTACTCCCACATATTTCAAATCAAATTGGGACATTTTCTGTCCTAAAGGAAAGGTCTGCTGCTCTGTGTATTTAAACTTTAGTGTTACGATATAATCTCTAAGCTCTTGGCTCATATCAACGCCTGGGTAAACAAAACTGAGCTCGTTTTCCGTAGGCTCACAGACCGTAGGAGTCATATTGGTATAATCTATATTGGGGTTATCAATTTTACCTTTGTTTGGAAATAAAGCGTGATAGTCTTCTTCTGGCAAATCGGCAACTCTTTCATTACACGAAAAGAAAATAACAACAAGTAAACTCCACAAATAAGTTATTTTTTTCATAAGATTAGTATTTTTTATTTTATCGTAATTAAGGCTTCGTAGCCGTTTACCACCGATTTGTAAGCCTCACCTTCTTTAGTAAAAACCCTAAATTTCGTTTGGTCTGTAAGCTGTATTCCTGGATAGAAAAACAACCCCTCTTGCGTAGCCACATAACCAGAAGCCACCCCAGAATAATAAGAACTATTGTAAAGATTAGGTTGCCAGTTCTTAACAAAGGCTTGGTATCTATTCTTTACATCTTGCTTTTTATAAGGTAAATTGCTTTGAAACAAAACACCGCCCTCCGAATCTTTTATCGTTAAAATAGGATTGTAGAGTCTCTCGTAATTTATTTTGTTTTGATACATCAAATTCATTCTATCCGATGCTTGTTTTCCGTTAAGTATGGCTTTCTTCATTACCAAATATTCTCTATTGGTATCCAGATAACGGTTGGTACGGAATATTAAGTTGCCCTCGCTGTCTTTTTTCCAAAATAGAAAATCACTTTTATTCAGTTGGTGTATGTAGTTGTAAGTGGTAAAACTAAGTTGAGTGTAGGAACTTTGTTTCACTTCAAAATCACTTGTTTTGAGGTTATTTGCAGCGTTATAATCGGTATCGCTTAGCATTTCTACCGTTCCTTTTTCATTAAATTTCATATAGAATGTATAACCTCCTTGCCCAAATTGTCTTTCTAAAAAAACAATAGCGTTATCACTCGTCTTAATATTTTTATTCGGGTCTGAAAAACGCAAAGAATCCACATCTGGAAAATAGGTAAACCACCACCCTTCCTTAGCTGAAACCAACTCATTCCTCAATGCAGCGATAGGCTCTTGAGTTCTTTGAGAAGGTGTTTCTTTGAAAATAGTTTCATCTTTATCTCTACAAGCTCCCACTAATAGAAACAAACTTACAAAGACGATTATCGTGTTTTTCATAAATTTTTATTTTAAATAAGTTTTTAATTTCACATTGGTTTCAAACTGCAACCTATTGAAGTTAATTCCAAAATTTTCATTGAAATATTTAATCACAAAAGCTCTTTTTTCTGTGAGGGTCTTTACGGCTTTTTTGGCTCGTTCTCTATCGGCAGCATCATAAGGGTCTTCGTACCCCGCATAGCTGTATATCATATAATCTACCTCCTGTCTGGTATTGCAAAGTAAAGCACTTACTGTTTCTGCAAAATCTTCCTCTACCCCACCTCTTGCCGCTAATAGGCTATAATAACCAAAGTCCGATGCTCTGCTTGTAAGGTCGTAGAGATTGTTAGGACTTGTTTGTCCCCAAGTTTCGCTATAAGCATTGAAATTGAGTTTGGAAAACGCTTCTTTATCAAAAGGTTTAGATTGTATTAAAGCCTTCACAAACTGATGGTGAGCCATACGCATTACCTTTACCACACTTGCCGAATCGGACTTAGAAAACTCATTCACTCGGTATAATGGCATCTGCCCGTGAGCGTGATTGCTTCTCATTTGCTCATAACCTTCCGAATCTAAGTTTTTATCTCCGTAAACATAAATTTCCTTCGGGGCGTACTGCTTTACAAATTGAGTTCCAGCAATATTTTCATAGGCTTGTAACCATAGAGAATGTACCGCCTCCATCACTGGTTTCACTTGTGCTCTACTCGGAGGTGTAGCCGCGTTATTAAGTCCCGACACATTGGCGTCCCAGCGGTATTTTACTTCTATGTTATACGGCTGGGTATAGGTTTGGTAAAGCCATCTATCCAATTCATCGGTATTTTTAATTTCTGGCACAAGCACCGATTCCGAGTTTAAGGTCTCTCTGTCATTACAAGATACCAAACCTGCTATAATTGACAATATCCAAAATATCTTTTTCATCTTTTCGTTTATCTGGGGTTAGCCTCCAAGCCTAATTTTTGAGCCTGAAGCGGAATTTGAATTTGTTTTCTTAAATCTTCTTTTCTTAAAATTTTGTCAAGGCTGTAAGTTTCGCCCGCTGTATTTCTATTCACAGAAAGGTAAAAGCGTTTAATATCAAACCATCTCAACCCTTCGTGCACAAACTCTCGTCTTCTTAGCTCCGCAATGGCATTTACCAACGCTCCTTGATAGAAGGTAAGATGGTAAAAAGGAGTATAATTTTCTTGCCCTGACTGAAACGCTACCATCAACTCGTCTTTGATGAATGTTTTTTGCGACTTGGCTTTCATAAAGGTAATGATGTCGTTGGTCGCAAAATCGTACATTTGCTTCATCGTATAAGCTTCTGCACGGTTCAGGAGCACCTCATCGGTCGTGAGTAAAACATTATCTACATAAAGCTCTCTTGGATTGGCACTTACATCTTGGAATTTTTGTAATTCTCTGAATTTATTCACATATCGGTTTCCCGTATTACTCCCTCTCGTTAAGTACCAAAACGAAGCCGAGTATTTGGGAGCATAATTAGAGAAAAGTTCTTTTCTTTTATTCTCGCTAACGGCATATTTTAGTTTGGATACCTCTCTTTTCCAACGAGATTCCGTTGAGGTAATCAGCAAATTACACTCTTCATCTGCCGAAGAGTAAACTTGAGGAATAAGTTCTGGCGTGGATAAAAAAGTTTGATATTTGCCCGCCCAATCTCTTATTTTAGCCAATGGATTATCTTCCAAAACATAATTAGCGTAAGCAATGACTTTATCCCATTCCCCTTTGTAAAGGTAAAATCTGGAAGCAAAAGCGTAACCCGCTTTTTTATTGAAATGATACTTCGGTAGTTTATAATAGCGGTCATCAACTGCCGCCAAACCCAATAGCAAATCTTCTTCTATCTTGTCATAGACTTGGGCTACTGTTAACCTCTTATATTCTGGTAATGCCTTTTTTTCAGGTTGCGTTACATAAGGAATACCCAAAGCCGTAGAGTTAGGACTGTAAGCCTCTGCCCAAATATTAACGAGCATAAAGTGCAGATACGCTCTCACCAACAGCGCTTCTCCGTAAAGGGCTTTAATTCTGTCCGTTTTATCGGGAAACTGTTTCAAATAGTCCAATGCGTGGTTGGCTTGGGCAATGCCTCGGTAGCAATCGTTCCAATAATTCAATGGAGTATCCAAATCTTCCTGTTCAAAATCTCTCCAATAAAAAGAAGCCTCGTTTAGCCTTGTATGCACTCCTTTTTCCACCACATCTACATTATCCGTCATTGGTTCTAAAAACGGGAAATAACTGGCTCTGGGATAAGCCGCTGTAAGTAGCTCTTCTACTTTTTGTTCCGAATCTATTTCTATATCCAACTGGGAATCTGGCATTTCATCTAAATAACGGTTACAAGAAAGCATTGCCGTTCCCAGTAAAAAGTATATTATTTTTTTCATTTCTATTGATTTTAAAATCCTAAATTGAGACTTACCGAATACTGTTTTGCAATCGGGGTAGCTACGCCTCCCGCACGATAAAATTCAGGGTCTTGCCCTCTTAGATTTTTATCGTAATAAATTAAGAACGGATTGGTAACTTGAAACCTAAACGCCAATGAAGTCATTCCCCACTTTTGGATATATTCCTGCGGAATTTTGTATCCTACGGAAATATTTTTCATTCTTATAAAACTTCCGTCCGCAATTCTCAACTGCGAATAATTATAAGTATTATAAGCTCTTTCGATATTTTCTTTCCCCATAAGGGTTATTAAATCTTGAGACGGAATTACAGGTACATTGGTTTTGTATTCGTCCCCTGGATTGAGCCAACGGTCATAATAATATTTTGAAAATACATTAAGGTCGCCATAAGCAGGGTCGTAAGTCGGCTGAAGTCTTATTTTATTTCCCGCTTGAAAAGTGATGAAAAACGAAATATCAAAATTTTTGTATTCAAAAGAGTTAGAAAAACCACCCGTAAAGTTGGGCTCTACCGCACCATTATACTTTAGATAGGACAAAGAATAATTGGTGTCAGCAAAGTCGGCTCCCGAAATGTGAGCGTATAAATCGCCTCCCTGAAACGGATAATTCCCAAAATCAAAAGTGGGTAAACCTTGCCCATCTAACCCTTGAAACTGAAACGAGAAAATAGACCCTCTGGCATAGCCTACCACATTGCCTCGTCCTGTACCAGAAACCAAATCAAAAGTATTTGGATTATTAAGCAATCTCGTGATTTTCTGTTTAAAATAACTCAAACTCAAATTGGTTTTCCATTGGAATGCCTCGGTTTTAATATTGGTGGTATTAAGCGTGAGTTCTATCCCTTTGGTTTCCATATCTCCGAAGTTAGCATATTTGTAATACTGTCCGCCAATCCCAGAAGTTCTCACCAAATCAATCAAATCAAAAGATTTTCTGGAATAAACATCTACGGTAGCATTGATGCGATTTCTGAACATCCCCAAATCCAACCCCAAATTGAGTTCGTACATTTTTTCCCAAGTTAAATCCCTGTTTTCCAAATGCAAAACATTAAGTATATTTTCCCTATCGGTAATTTGGTAACGATTGGTAACACCACTTCTGAACACCGCCAAAGAATTGATGGCGTTTTCGTTCATTTTAGCCGTTAGACCATAACTGGAACGAATCGCCAGTGTGCTAAGCCAAGCCACATCTTCAAGAAAATGCTCCTTATCCACATTCCATTTCGCCCCCACATTCCAAGTAGGCAACCAACGAGTCTTTGCCCCTTTTCCTGCAATATTGGAACCTTCATAGTTACCCACCGCATTAAAAACATATCTATTCTTATAGGCATAAGTGGCATTAGCCGAAAAAGTAACCCCTCGATCCTGCCTTGTCATCAATCCGAAATAATCTAAATTATCTGCAATTAATTTTTGAAATACCAATGGAGAAGTACGCACCTGATTTCCTCTATCATACTGTATTCCATAACCTTGAAAAGGCGTTACTGTTCGGTCAGCATATCTAATTTCTCCAAATCCAAATAGTTTTAAATCGTGTTCGTTCCATTTATTGTTATAATCTAACGATGTTCTCACCAAGTAACTTTCTAAAGTATTGGTGGTTTGATTGAATATTCCTCCGTGTGGCAATACTAATTGCGGTTGAGCCAAAGGATGGTCTGCATCTTTAAATAAATATACATTCTCTGCTCCCACAGCCGCATTATCATTGGCTCTAAATGCCAAAATGGTATTAGAATTTTCTTTAACATAATGCTTGTTCTCCGTCTGTGCACGGCGAGCCACCGCTAATAAATTCCCTGTTAATTTTTTATTGAGTTTATATTCAAGTTCCGTCTGCACCTTCAAATCCAAAACTTTAATATCCATATAGTTATTTTGATATTCGTTAAGAATATTGAATGGTGCCCAGTTATTCCGATAATACTCTAAATTTCCATACTGGTCTTTGGCACGCAATGTACGGCTAGTATTAAGGGCATAAGAAAAAGGATTGATATCAAAATCTCTCTCAAAAGAACCAATGACGGTATTTCTTCTTTGAGAAAAAGTGCCTGGCGCTTTCTGTTCCCTTATATTTCCTTGCGTTACAATATCCAACTTGAGGTTATCATTAAGGTAAAAAGTATTTCTCAAATTGGCCGTAAGACGACTGACCCTATCCGTAACAGACCAACCCGCATCATTGAAAAATCCTAACGAAGCATAATTGGCTGTATTTTTACCACCTCCAGAAAAACTAATAGTATGATTTTGGGTTGGCGTAATATTGAATAATTGTTTAAACCAATCGGTATTGGCATATTCGTGAGTTCTAAGAAAAGCTAAACGAGCTTCTTCGGTGTTTTGCAATAAAAAAGTACTGGTATTAGGATTAAAGGTATTGATGGCATCATACATTCTATAATAAACGCCTCCCCTTCTTCCATAATAAGCATTTGCCATAGAGAAATACCCTTTTTTCTCCATTTCCCGATAGATAGACATCGTCTCTTGTGAGTTAAGCAAGTCATAGTCTGCATAAGACGGAATGCTTCTATAAGTTTGCTCGTAATTGTAAGAAATTTTGTTTGGTGTATTTCTTCTCCCTGATTTTGTACTAATTACAATAACTCCATTAAGGGCTCTTGCACCATACATAGAGGTTGCAGAAGCATCTTTAAGCACCTGAATATCTTGTATATCCGAAGGATTTATCCCCGCAATGGCAGAGCTTACTAAAGTAACTGCATCTCCAGAAACTAATTGGTCTAAAGTAAGACTCACAATATCCTCGTAAACAGCACCATCTACCACCCAAAGCGGTTGTACATTACCCGTGATAGACGCTCCTCCACGAATGTTAATCCTTGGAGCCGCTCCAAAAGTTCCCGTTACATTCTGAATATTCAGCCCTGCGACACGACCTTCTAACATTCTGGAAACATCAGGTATCCCATCCAGTTGTATATCTTTCATTTTTACCTGAATGGCAGACCCTGTAAACACTCTATTCTTTACCTTAGTGTATCCGGTAAGCACGACTTCATCAATGTCTTTATTTTTTAGAGTATCCTTTTGAGCATAAACACTCTGCCCCAAAAAGAACACTACTGACAAAGGTAAAGCCGTCCTGCAAAAATAATTTTTCGTTTTCAAGTCTTATCTTTTTTGACAAAGATAAAACTTAATTAGAATAAGTCCAAATAAAAATATATGATAAATATCAGTTTATTTAGAATAAAAATAAATTAACTTCAATTGTTTTGCATCAATTTTTTGGCATATTGTTTAGAGAAAATAGCTTTATCTTCCTGTAGTTGTTCCGTTGTGGTGGGTAGATTATAAGAAAACAAAACTTCATTGTTATTATCCATAAACTGAAGTTGTTTTTCTTCACCATCTATCATTTGGGCAAAAATATCCCACATAGAAACATCTTTTAACTTTAGTAATTCAAAAAAAATCATTCGCTTTTATATGTACTATTTTCATAAATTATGCATTTTCAACTGAAATATTTTTTTTCCATTTTATATACCCTATAATTGCCAATATGGTAAATATAAAATACTGTACTGAAGTTATCCCTAAACCTTTATAGAGATACATAGGCACACTAATAAGGTCTCCCAAAATCCAAAACAGCCAGTTCTCAACTTTCCTTTTCGCCATCAGCCACATACCTACTAAAAATATAGCCGTTGTTACAATATCGGTATAGTTCATCCAGTCTAGATGATACCAACCCAATTCAACACCTTCCATAGAAAAATTTTGGTCGATATAAGGTTTAAAATAGTAGATAATCCCTACCAAAACCACACTCAATACAAATAGCCCCACCGATATTAACCAATCTTTTGCCGTAGCCCTAGTCGCTTGAATATAAACATTATCCACCGAATTCTGAGACCACAATATCCAACCATAAATACTCATAACAGTATAGTAGAAATTAATCATCATATCTCCTAAAAGCCCAAATTTGAACAAGAGATATACATAGATAATGGTACTTACGATACCCGTAGGATATACCCAAATGTTTTTCTTCATAGAAAAATAAACACTCAGCAATCCAAAAGTACTAGCTACCATTTCCAAAATAATTTGGTAAGCGCATATTTCGTAAGGTTTCAAAAAAAGCTCCTCAAAATTCATAGCCCCAAATATAGTACAAAATATTGAGCCTTATGGTCATTTAAAAATCATCAAAAAACAGATTGAAAAAATATCAATTACTTAAAAGTAAAATCAACTAAAACACACCTATCATTCATTATTTTTATTATAAAGATAAGTTACTTAAGCTAATTTGTTTTATATTCGCAATGTTTAATAAAATTTAACCCAATAAACTATGTCTAATATTTGGAGGAAAAAACCCATAGGTGCCTACGAAGCTGATATGAAAAAAAGTGAACTCAAACGAGTTCTTGGAAAATGGAGTCTTACCGCTATTGGAGTGGGAGCCATTATAGGTGGTGGTATTTTTGTACTTACAGGTACAGGAGCTTACTATCACGCTGGTCCTGCTTTAGCACTTTCATTTGTAATCGCTGGGATAGCGTGTATTTTTGCAGCTTTGTGCTATGCTGAATTTGCCTCATTACTTCCTGTGGAAGGCTCTGCGTATGCCTATGCTTATGGTACTATTGGTGAAATTTTCGCATGGCTTATAGGCTGGGGACTTGTGCTAGAATACGCTATGGGCTCCATGACGGTAGCTGTATCTTGGTCGGGCTACTTTAACAAGTTATTAAAGATCGTAGGCATAGAAATTCCTTATTATCTTACCAACGATTTTGCTAGTGCCAAACAATATGCAATTAACCACGGTTTAACTGAACCTTCTTTTGCTTTTAACCTCCCTGCGTTTCTTATCGTGCTATTAGTAACCGCTATTCTAGTAAGAGGGACTAAAGAGGCTGCTGGAACTAATAATATGATTGTTTTATTAAAAACTTCAGTAGTGGTTTTCATTATCATTGTTGGGGCATTGTACATCAATATGGATAACCTTACACCTTTTATTCCTGAAGAAACACTGATTAAACAAGCCGATGGACACCTCGGTAAAGCCTATGGTATTTCAGGCATTATAGCAGGAGCCTCTGCCGTATTTTTTGCTTATATTGGATTTGATGCTATTTCTACTCAAGCAGCGGAAGCTAAAAACCCTAAAAAAGATATTCCTTTTGCTATCATCACCTCTCTTTTGGTGTGTACAGCACTTTACATACTAATGTCGTTAGTCCTTACGGGAATGATGAACTATAAAGACTTTGGTTCTGTACCTGATGCACTTACCGCTCCTGTTGCCATCGCTTTTGAAAAAGCGACAGGAATGAGTTGGGCTGTTATTCTCATCACGGTAGCTGCAACAGTAGGTCTTATCTCTGTTCTATTAGTAATGATGCTTGGTCAGTCTAGAATTTTCTTAGGCATGGCAAAAGATGGTCTACTTCCAAAAATGTTTAAAGATATTCACCCTGTAAGAAAAACACCTTATAAAAACACCCTGCTAGTAGGTGCTATTGTAGCAACAGTAGCTGCTTCTACGCCAATTAGCACTTTAGTACACATGTGTAGTTTTGGGACACTTTTCGCTTTTGCAATGGTTTGTTTTGCTGTTTGGTTATTGAGAGTTAAAAAACCTGAGCTTAAAAGAGATTTTAAAACACCTATGCTTCCTGTGATAGCAAGTCTAGGGATTTTAACCAACATTTACCTCATTTGGAATTTAGAAACCTCCGCTATCTATATGGCTATAGGTTGGTTGATATTTGGTATTTTGGTTTACTTCCTCTACGGAAGACGCAACTCTGTACTGAATAACGGTGGTTACGATGAATACGAATAAAATTCAATTTCAATAAAAAAAGAGTCTTTAAACAAAGGCTCTTTTTTTATGATTGCATAGATAGATATAAATCTTGCTTAAAGGTATTGCACCAATGAGCTTTAAAAGAGTATATTTGTAGCATAATATATATATGAAAAAGGTACTAATTTTAATAGGTATATCTAGTTTTTTTATTTGTACTGTTGGGTGTGCAGCTTGGGGAGATAGCCTTGGCTACCTGAATAAGAATATCAAAATAAAAAAAGTAAAAAAAGTGGTTTACTTTAATCCACTCGTCGTGCCTGAAATCCCTGAAATATATGCTCCTACCTACCATGCATTCTATAGTGCCGCAAGCGATTTTTTAAAAGACAAAAACAGTGGTAAAATTGTAAGAGTAGATTGTGCCATGTCTTACGATAATATCGATACTGAGTATATCAAAGAAATCTGCCTTAATAATAATGCTGAGGTCGCTTTAATCCCAAAGGTAAAGTATTTTAAAGTAGGTTTCGGACGCTATGTTTTTTCTAACCAAGTGCTTGTAAGTGCTAAACTTTATGACGCAGAAGGAAATTTCATCATTGAAACCTCTTATGATACCTATAAAGGAAATGCTAGATTACTAGGAAATGCTGAAAACTCTGTAAAAATAGGGACTATAGGTATGTTAAAAAAGATGAATAAAGAAATCAGACGCCACAAGCTAAATTCTGAAGAAAAATTATAAAAAGAATTACTCTCCTATTATTTATATAGTAAAAAAGGGAACTCTAAACGAGTTCCCTTTTTCTTTTGTTGAATATACAATCAACTATTATTTTACTTCTTCAAAATCTGCATCTTGTACATCATCTGCAGCATTACCTGTGTTAGCTTGTGCTTGTTCTGCACCTCCTTGAGCTTCAGCTTGTGCTTTGTACAACTCTTCTGATGCTGCCATCCAAGCTGCATCTAAAGCCTCAGACTTAGTTTTAATATTTGCCATGTCTTTAGCTTCATAAGCTGTTTTTAATTCAGCTAAAGCTGTTTCTATCGCTGATTTTTTATCCGCAGAAATCTTATCTCCAAATTCTTTTATTTGCTTTTCAGTTTGGAAGATTTGTCCATCTGCTTTGTTGATAAGGTCAGCTTCTTCTTTTTTCTTAGCATCTGCTGCTGAATTTTCTTCAGCTTCTCTCTTCATTCTTTCAATTTCTTCATCAGAAAGACCAGACGATGCTTGAATTTTGATAGATTGCTCTTTACCCGTACCTTTATCTTTTGCAGAAACGCTCAAAATACCGTTAGCATCTATATCAAAAGTTACCTCAATTTGTGGCACACCTCTAGGTGCTGGCGGAATATCTGTAAGCTCGAATCTACCGATTTCTTTGTTATCGTTAAACATTGGTCTTTCCCCTTGTCCTACTCTGATAGTAACCGCAGGCTGGTTATCTACCGCAGTAGAGAATACTTCTGACTTTTTAGTAGGAATGGTTGTATTAGCCTCTATCAATTTAGTGAATACAGAACCCATAGTTTCTATACCCAAAGAAAGAGGTGTAACATCTAGTAACAATACATCTTTAACATCTCCTGTAAGAACTCCCCCTTGGATAGCCGCACCTATAGCCACTACCTCATCTGGGTTTACCCCTTTAGATGGAGCTTTACCGAAGAATTTCTCTACTGCTTCTTGTATCGCTGGAATTCTTGTAGAACCACCTACTAAGATAATTTCATCAATATCAGAAACGCTCATACCTGCATTTTTAAGAGCAGACTTACAAGGCTCGATAGTTCTTTGAATTAAATCTCCTGCTAATTGTTCAAACTTAGCTCTAGTTAATGTTTTAACTAAGTGTTTTGGACCTGAAGCCGTAGCTGTGATATATGGTAAGTTGATTTCTGTTTGAGTAGAAGACGATAATTCAACTTTTGCTTTTTCTGCCGCTTCTTTCAATCTTTGAAGAGCAATAGCGTCAGATTTTAAATCTACACCTTCTTCCGCTTGGAATTCAGCCGCCATCCAGTCGATAATCACATTATCAAAGTCGTCCCCTCCTAAGTGTGTATCACCATCGGTAGCCTTTACTTCGAAAGATGCGTTACCATCTACCTCGTACATTTCTAGTACAGAAACGTCGTGAGTACCACCACCACAGTCGAACACCACTACATTCATATCCTTCTTACCTACCTTATCTAGACCATAAGCTAAAGCTGCTGCAGTAGGCTCATTGATAATTCTTTCTACCTTAAGACCTGCGATTTCTCCAGCTTCTTTAGTCGCTTGTCTTTGTGCGTCGTTAAAGTAAGCAGGTACAGTAATTACCGCACGAGAAACTTCTTGACCTAAATAATCTTCAGCCGTTTTCTTCATTTTTTGAAGAATCATCGCTGAAATTTCTTGAGGTGTGTATTCTCTATCTCCAATTTTAACTTTAACAGTATCGTTAGAACCTTCTACCACTTGATACGGAACTCTAGACACCTCGTTAGCATCTGCTTTAAAATTAGCTCCGATAAATCTCTTGATAGAATAAACTGTATTTTTAGGGTTTGTAACCGCTTGTCTTTTAGCAGGGTCCCCCACCTTTCTCTCACCATCTTCAGTGAAAGCTACAATAGAAGGTGTTGTTCTTTTTCCTTCTGCATTAGGGATTACCACAGGGTCTTTACCCTCCATTACTGCCACACAAGAGTTAGTAGTACCTAAGTCGATTCCTATAATTTTACTCATTTTAATTATGTATTTTTTTGTTAATATTCATTTTTAGTACACCTCCAATTTTACCAAGAATATGCCACTCCCTTTTTTATGACAAAATGACAGCACCAAACTTCATCATTTGCCTAGATATGTTTTTTCAGTCAGTAGCATTGTACTTTTTGCATAAAGACACTTGTTAAAAATTAGCTCTTCATTAAATACTTTTAATAAAAATCACTTATTTTTGTTCCCCTCTATGCTTTACGCTCAAGTCATATTACCACTTAATCTAAAAGGAACTTTCACTTACAAAGTTCCCATTGATTTACAGGATAAAATAGCGTTAGGCATGCGTGTTCTTGTTCCGTTTAGAGGAAAAAAAATCTATACTGGAATCATCTCAGACCTTCACCAAAACACTCCCAAAGAGTTTTCTCCAAAGGAAATTTACAGCATTTTAGACGACACCCCTATTTTACCTTTTCCACAGCTTGAGTTTTGGCAATGGCTATCTTCCTACTATCTGTGTAATTTGGGTGAAATTTACCGCTTGGCATTTCCTTCATCATTAAAATTGGAAAGTGAGACCTATCTAAAGCTTAAACCAAATGCTAATATAGATTATGAACTCCTAGATGCCAACGAAATACTTTTAATACAGGCACTGGAAGTCCAACAATTGGTCAATCTTTCTGAAATGGAAGCCTTTATTCCAAAGAAAAATTTAATTAAAACCATCAACGCTCTTATAGATATGCACTATATAGAGATAGATGAAAAAGTGGCAGAAAAGTACAAAGTAAAGGAGGTAGCTTATGTAAAAATCAAAGAGGAATTGCTAGGCAATCAGTCTTTAGCAGAGGTCATTTTTAGCCTTAATAGAGCAGAAAAACAAAAAGAACTTTTCTTGCTCATTTTGTCTAAACAAACAACTTCGCCTGAAGTTCCTATTAAAAAATCTATTTTGTTTGAAGAAGGTAATTTCGCCCACGCTCAAATGAAAGCTCTGATGGATAAAGGTCTAGTAGATGAATATTACCTCCAGCACGACCGACTAGAGGCTTATAGTGGTGATATAGAAAATATTGAACCTCTTACTGAAACTCAAAACAATACACTTAAAGCAATAGAAGAGGCTTTTGCTCAAAATCAGAAAGTATTATTACACGGCGTAACTTCTTCAGGGAAAACACATATCTATATCCACTTGATAGAGCAACTCATCAAAGAGAATAAAAACACATTATTATTATTACCCGAGATTGCATTAACCAAACAAATTATCCGCAGATTAGAAAAAAAATACGGCGATTTAATTGGCTTTTATCATCAAAGACTCACCGATTTTGAACGAGTGGAAGTTTGGAGAAAAGTAAAACTCAACAAGATTAAAGTTCTTATTGGAACTAGAAATGCATTGTTTCTCCCTTACCAAAATTTAGATTTAGTGATTGTAGATGAAGAACACGATTCCGCCTACAAGCCTAGAGAAGCTAATCCTTACTTTAACGCTAAAGATGCTGCTCAAATTTTAGCTCATCATTATAAAGCACATCTACTGCTCGGCTCTGCCACACCATCTTTAGAATCTTATTACGCTGCCCAAAAAGGAAAACTTAAATACCTTTATTTAGGCGAACGATACGGCAATGTAAATTTACCCGATTTTGAAATCATCAATATTAAAGAAGAGCAGGAAGCCAAAACTCTAAATGGTAATTTTTCGGCAGCATTAGTTCAAAAAGTTCAGGAAAACCTAGAGGACAAAAAACAAATTATTATCCTCCATAATAGAAGAGGCTATGCCAATGTGGTAGAATGTGAGGCTTGCGGACATGTAACCTATTGCTCTAACTGTGATGTAGTAATGACCTATCACAAATCTTCTAACGAATTGAAGTGCCATTATTGTGGACAAAGAGCTTCTAAACCTAACCAATGCCCTAAGTGCCAGTCTCAACAACTCAATACCAAAGGCATCGGAGTAGAACAAGTGGCGGAGGAAGTTAAAAGACTATTTCCAGAGGCAGAAGTGGACAGAATGGACATAGATTCTATGAGAAAAAAGTTCGCCTATGAGAAACTCTATGAAAAAATAGAAAATAGAGAAACTGACATCATTGTCGGTACACAGATGATTTCTAAAGGTTTAGACTTTTACCATATAGACCTAGTGGCAATTCCTAAGGCTGATGCTCTCCTCTACGTACAAGATTTCCGAGCGGAAGAAAGAGCCTATCAACTCATCACTCAGGTATCTGGAAGAGCAGGCAGAACTTCAGGAAAAGGTAAAGTAGTTATACAAACTTACAACCCAGCACACCCTTTATTCAGTTTGATTGAAGACAATAGCACTCAAGAAATCTATGAGCATTTTCTAAATGATAGAAAAAAATTCCTCTATCCACCATTTACCAAAGTGGTACTTTTAGAAATTAAACATTCCAAAGAAGGTAAAGCAGATAGAGCATCACAATTTTTAGGCTCTATCCTTAGGAAATACTTGCCTTTAGACTGTGTTTTAGGTCCAGAAAAAGCACCTATCGCAAAGTTGAAAAACAAATATCAGTTCCAAATATTACTCAAACTGCCTAGAAATAATAAATACTTTACTTTCAAAGAGTACATTTCACAATCATTAGACGAATTCAGAGAAATCTCCGCTTATCAATCTGTAAAAATAGAGGTGTTTGTAGATTTTTAACTCTTTTTAACATAATTTAAGTCTATTTACCACCCTTGCATAGGTCTAGACTTATAATATTTTTTACCTTTGTTTCGTTGTTTTCTAATAGAAAACCTCAAAGTAATAAAATTTCAAAGTATGAATTTAATAAAAAAAGGACTTTTAACAGCCTGTATATCTATATTTTCCGTTTCATTTGCTCAGTATTCTAGTTCGTACCCTACCTACGAGACACCAACTACTGAAAAAGTAACTCTTTCGGCTAAAGAAGAACTCGACATCGCTATCAATCGACTGGCAAGTGACCCTATGGTAAAAAATGGTCAATGGGGATTTGTAGTATACGACCCAAAAAGTAAGCAAGTCATAAGTTCTTATAATGAGGCTACTCCATTAGTTCCTGCATCTACCACAAAGTTGTTAACTACAGATGCAGCCATGAACATTATAGGTCCCAAATTCAAATACAATACACAGCTAGAATACTCAGGTAAAATATCTGACACAGGAGTTCTAGAAGGCAACCTATACGTTATAGGTAGCGGCGACCCTACTTTGGGAACTGGTATGGCTGGTTCTTCTAGTTATAGTAGCATTGCTTCTGATTTTATATCTTCAATAAAGAGCTTAGGGATTACCAAAATCAATGGTGGTATTTTCGTACAAACTGCAGTTTTCAAAGGTAATAATGACAACCTTCCTGCTAACATTGTATGGTTAGAAAGAGAGAATTACTACCTCCCTGTGGGCAAAACAGCCAATATAGACCCAACCAAAGAGAGAAAAATCACCAAACGCAAATTTAAAGCCGATGAAAAAAGATTTTTCTATGTTTCTCCATACACCAACCAAATGGTTTATACAGATTCTTTTGAAGGTAATATTGTAGCTGGTAAGATACCTTCTGCACCTTATTCTCTCGCCAATACATTAAAGGCTTCTTTACTTAAAAACAAGATATCTGTAACAGGCAAAGTAGAAGGAAAAACAATTGATATCACACCCGAAGACAGAACTTTTATCACCAAATATCAATCACCTAGCTTAGAAGAGATTGTCTATTTCGTTAACCAGGTGAGTAATAATAGATTTGCAGAAGCTCTGCTTCGTTCGGTAGGATTTTACAAAAACGGTGACGAGTCTCTAGCAACAGGCAGACAAACAATCGTAGAACACCTAAATACTAACGGCTATGATTTTAATGGATTAAACCTAATGGACGGTAGTGGTTTATCTAGAAATAATCTAGTAACACCTATTTCACAAGTTAAATTTTTAGCAGGTCTTATGAAAGAAAGATATTATAAATCCTACTTCGATTCACTACCTATTGCAGGGCAGACAGGGACATTAAAGAAAATGTTTCTCTATAACGAAGGCTACGGACAAATCTTCGCTAAAACAGGCACATTAAGAGCTGTAAAATGTCTAGCAGGTTACATCAATACCAAATCTGGCAGAACCCTTACTTTCTCATTGTTAATCAATAATTACACAGGGTCTGTAAATCAGATTAAAGCTAAAATGGAAAAACTGCTAGAGCCTACACTCAACCTCTAGTATTTGTAAAATAATCTATAAAGTCTTCCAACAGTGAAGGCTTTTTTTATTAAATTAGCCAACGATTTTATAACCAAAATAAACTAAATATGATTTCTAAAAATTATCTAGAGTATTTACAAACCGAACTTCAAAATATCAAAAACGAAGGTCTTTATAAAAACGAACGCATCATTACCTCTCAACAATCAGCTGAAATTATAGCTAATGGTAAAAAGTTACTTAACTTCTGTGCCAATAACTACCTTGGGCTATCTAACCACCCCGAAGTTATGAAAGCCTCACAAAACGCTATTGCTTCTCACGGTTACGGTATGTCTTCTGTGCGTTTTATATGTGGTACACAAGACATTCATAAAAATCTAGAAGCTAAAATATCTGAGTTTTTGGGTATGGAAGACACCATTCTCTATGCGGCTTGTTTTGATGCCAACGGTGGGGTTTTTGAACCTCTATTTACAGCAGAAGATGCCATCATTTCTGATGAACTTAACCACGCTTCCATTATTGATGGAGTAAGACTTTGCAAAGCGGCAAGGTATCGCTACAAAAACAATGATATGGCAGACTTGGAAGCACAGCTTATTGAAGCGAGTAAACACAACCACAGATTTAAAATCATTGTTACCGATGGAGTGTTTTCTATGGACGGTATCGTAGCCGACCTAAAAGGTGTTTGTGATTTAGCTGAAAAATACGATGCTCTAGTGATGGTAGACGACTCCCACGCTACAGGTTTTATCGGCAAAACAGGAAGAGGTACCCACGAAGCAAACGAAGTTATGGGAAGAGTGGACATCATTACTTCTACACTAGGTAAAGCACTAGGTGGAGCGTTGGGTGGCTTTACTTCTGGTAAAAAAGAAATTATAGATATGTTAAGACAACGTTCTAGACCTTATCTGTTTTCCAACTCTTTAGCTCCTGGCATTGTAGGTGCGGCAACCAAAGTTCTAGAAATGATTTCCGAAGATACCAGCCTAAGAGACAAGGTAATGGATAACGCCCAATATTTTAGAACCCAAATGAAAGCCAAAGGCTTTGACATTCCTGATGGCGATGCAGCTATTGTACCTGTAATGCTTTATGATGCCCCACTATCTCAAAAAATGGCAGAAAAACTTATGGACGAAGGCATCTATGTTATCGGATTTTTCTATCCTGTGGTTCCTAAAGGTAAGGCTAGAATTAGAGTACAATTATCAACTGCACATACAAGGGAACACTTAGATAAAGCCATAGCTGCCTTTGAAAAAGTAGGAAAAGAATTAGGGATTATCTAGCTGACCTATATTTATAAAAATAAAACCTTTGTAATATTTACTACAAAGGTTTATTTTTTTATATCAATCAGATTTAACCTTTTAATGATGATGAAATAAATGCCCTAGCAAAGCAATCAAAATCCCTGACACTACAAGCAAGAGCTTCGTCCAATCCATTTTGTGGTTTTTGTTGCTTTCAAAAATAATTACAGCGGAGATATGCAGAAATATCCCTCCCACTATGGCTAGAAAATAAGACTGCCACTCCATTGGGATATATTTACCCAAAAACACTCCAAGAGGAGAAGCCAAAGCAAAAATGCTAATAATACTCCACGAATAACGCTTTGATGACCCTTTACCAAACAAATACGCTCCCAAAACAAAGGAAATAGGAAGGTTATGAAACAAGATACCTGTAAGATAAGGCGACAAAACCTCTGTTTCGTTAGCTAAAGGGATACCTTCTATAAAAGCATGAAGAAACAAACCCACCATAAGTGCCACAGGCAGTATATTTTTAGTTTCGCTGTGATGGTGGATATGCCCATGCTCAAAGCCTTTGGTAAGGCTTTCTAAAACCATCTGCAACAGGACTCCTAATACAATCCAAACACCTATGTTGTGATTATGTTCGTGGTAGACTTGAGGAAAGACTTCGTTAAGACAAATCGTAATAAGAAACCCCGCACTTAGAATAAGTAAATTCTTTGCTAGCTTCTCTTTAGCCCCAAAAAATTTACCCAACAATACCCCCAGTATTACACTTAGAATGAGAAGAACAATAATCATAGAATTAAAAATAGAACCGCAAAAATATTAAAAAACCTTGGGAGTATAGCTATAAAATAGAAGCTTGAAGTAAAAAAGCAAATCAACTATAACTAATAATATAAAACACCACCAAAACTAAACAGATATTTAAGTCTTATATTCCTTATTTTTTTATTAACTTTGCACCCAGTTTTTGAGAAAATGTAATATGGCGACTAATGTTTATGATAATATTCTCGGTTTAATAGGAAATACTCCTCTTGTTAGATTAAATAAAATTACCGAAAATATAGCAGCTACAGTCTATGCGAAGATAGAGTCTTCTAACCCAGGGCACTCTACTAAAGATAGGATAGCTCTGCATATTATAGAACAAGCAGAAAAAAAAGGATTACTAAAACCAGGTGCTACTATTGTAGAGACCACCTCTGGTAACACAGGGTTCTCCATTGCAATGGTAAACATTATCAAAGGGTACAAGTGCATCTTATCTGTAAGCGATAAAACCAAGCCTGAAAAAATAGCTTATCTAAAGGCATTAGGTGCTACCGTATATGTTTGCCCTGCAAATGTACCTGCGGACGACCCTCGCTCTTATTACGAAGTCGCTAAGAGAATTGCTAAAGAAACACCTAACTCTATCTACATCAACCAATATTTTAACGAATTAAATATAGATGCTCACTACTCCTCTACTGGTCCTGAAATATGGGAACAGACCCAAGGGAAAATCACGCATCTAATAGCGTGTACTGGTACTGGTGGAACACTTTCTGGCTCTGCTAAATTTCTTAAAGAGCAGAACCCTGACATTAAAATCATTGGAGTAGATGCAGATGGTTCTATACTTAAAACTTACCACGAAACAGGGGCTATCAATAAAGAGGATATTCACCCCTATCAAATAGAAGGGTTGGGCAAAAACTTAATCCCAACTGCTCTTAGGTTTGATTTAATAGACGAATTTGTACGAGTGAACGATGAACAAAGTGCTTACCGCACAAGAGAAATCGCTATAAAAGAAGGCATTATGGGAGGCTACACTACAGGAGCCGTTACCCAAGCTCTTATGCAGTATGCAGAGGAGAATCCGTTTAAAGAAGATGATTTAGTGGTACTTATCTACCCAGACCACGGTTCTAGATACATCAGCAAAGTCTATAATGACGAGTGGATGGAATCTCAAGGCTTTACCAATAACGAACTTCATAACTACGACAAGCTCTTTAAAACGGAGCATATATAAACTAAAATTATAGGTAAAAACTGTTTCTACAACAGATGTAGAAACAGTTTTTTATTTTACATCAACTCATCAAAACCTTTTTTATACCATTAAGATGAATTGGATTATTTTAATCATTGCAGGACTTTTTGAAGCCTTATTTGCATTTCGCTTAGGGAAAGCCAAAACTTCGGAAAATACAGAAGCGGTTTGGTGGTATCTAGGCTTTTTGGTTGCTCTTACTACAAGTATGGGGTTACTCATTAAAGCCACCCAAACACTACCTATAGGAACCGCCTACGCTGTATGGACAGGAATAGGAGCGGTAGGCACCGTACTAATTGGCATCTTTATATTTAAAGAACCCGCCACCACACTAAGACTCTTTTTCTTAGTCACTCTTATAGGCTCTATTATTGGGCTGAAAGCCGTATCAAGCTAAATGTATTTTTAGGGAAGACCTCCCTATGGATATAGGGAACGCCTCCCCACGGTCGTGGGGAGGCGTTTCTCATTAAGCTAGGGAATAGCACCTTATTTAACCAATAACCACTGGCGCTGAAAGTACACCCACTCTAGGCTCTTTGGTAGTGATACCACCTTTAGAATATTGCGTGGTAATGCTGAGTTCATAGTTCCCCGCTTCTAAATCCGAAGGCACAAGAATGAGTAACCTTGACGGCTCATTAAGCACAATATGCTCTACTGAGAGTTTCACTTCTTGTTGAGTGTCTAGGTTTTTGAAGACGATGCCATTTTTAGGGTCATTGCCGTCTATTTTAATGTAAGTGCCTTTGATTTCCGCATTCTTACCTTTGGTTAGGGTGCCGTCTGCTTTGCCTGTGGCTTTGTCGGTAATGCTGAACACGCTCATTGGGCTGGATTGTTCGCCTAGGATTTCTACCTTAGTGTCTGCTACTGCTTTTCTAAGGTCTAGACCTTGGTTCACATTTACATACACCGAGTGCTTTTCTTTATCCC
The DNA here is from genome assembly GCF_035666175.1 of Riemerella anatipestifer. NCBI lineage: Bacteria > Pseudomonadati > Bacteroidota > Flavobacteriia > Flavobacteriales > Weeksellaceae > Riemerella > Riemerella anatipestifer. The sequence continues at coordinate 2,354,371 of NZ_CP142016.1, read as the reverse complement.
AAGTTTTGTCGTAAAACACACCCTTAATTGCAGGACGCATATACACCAGCCCTGTATTTACACTATACCCATTGAGTACCAACTCTGAAGCTTTACGGTTAAAACGAGTGATAATATCTACCGCCGTTTCGGTTTGTATCTCCATACCCTCTTTTTTAAGGGCTTCTATGATTTCTGTAATGCCAAGACTACCACCTAGAAGTGGCACGGCTACAAAATCGTTAGGGTCGTCTTTGGTGAGTAGGTTGGGACGCAACCATGCTTTTAAGGTATTCATAATGTATCATTTTTTAAGGTTAAATTATTTTACTAATAAGGCTTCTAGCTTCTGTAAACGAGCTTCTAATTCTGCTATTTTAGCATCTTTAGCTTTTAGAGCCTTGTCTTGCTCTATGCTGTGTAGATAAAGTTCCTCTATCTTCTCCACATTGGTGAGTTGAGTTGCCATAAGGTCTATATAACCTTGTTTTTTGATAGCTTCTGCAGATTGATACCCTGGCAAATGTCCATTAGCTTTTACAAAATCTTCCACTTGGCTAAGGGTTTTAAAGCTATAATCCGCTTTAATGCTAGAGGCTCCTGTGTAATACTTTTGGAACACATAATCTGGGAAAGTATTACCATTACTAGCAATAAATGTATTTGCTTTTATATTTCCTATTACTTCTAATTTTTCTGATGGAGTTGTTATCCCTATACCTACATTGCCATTTTCTCTAATTACAGCATGAACGGTCTCATTATATCCAAATCCAAGACCATTATTATCCAATATATCGTTATAACTATTATTGCTTATTCCAAAGTCTATAAATCCCATTTTTCTTTCATCAATACTTTTTTGAAGACGATTAACCGTACCTTCCCAGTCCTGAGTGGGATCTATAGTTTCCTTAAATCTATTCATTGACCAATCAATAAAAGAACTATTACCTGTGTCTTCTTTTCCTGTTTTTACATACATTCTATGGTATATATAGTTTCCTATAGAATTAGATTCGACAGATTTTAGAGATTTTAATGTAGCTCCTTTTTTTCCAAAAGAATAAATATAATTGGGATTAGAAAATGTTGTTTCTCTTCCATTTACCTCAAAAGTAAATGTATTGCCATTAGCTGTATCCATACTTTCCAAACGCAAAGCTTTATTTTTATCATCGTTTGAAGTATCGGTGTCTGCCAAAAAGTCTACTGCTCTTAATCTTGTGTTATATATATCTATATTGTTTTTAAAATCAATATACCCTAGCGTTGTTTGAGAAACTTCACTAACTCCTCTGTAAATTTCTAAACCTCCTGTTCTTAAAGTTGTACTCGAACTTTCTGTACCATCTTCTAAATAGTTGAAAACAGTTAATCTACCTTCATAGCTTTTCAACTGAGTTTTGTTATTAATATTTTCTCCAACTGAAGCTATTATTCTATATTTGTTATTGTTCGTAGATGATGGTATTAGAGCATATTCATCTTTTGATGTACTACCATTTACGGAACTTTCTTGTGTATTTTGAGTATATTTCCATAGTCCTTCCACATTATTTTTACTTTTTATCCATTCCACACCATTATAATAATAGTAACCTTTTTCTGTGATTTTAGCCACTTTAGTATCATTGCCTGTATAATTACTTATAGCCCCATTAGTTTTAGTAGCATCATCTATTACATAGACTAAGGTTCCCTCTACAGGTGTTTCAATACTTGCCACACGGGTTTTACTCAACTTAGGAGCTAAAATTCCTTCATTAGTTGTTCCAGCTAAGTTAACCGTGCTAGGTTGTATTTCTAAGGTGGCCGCAGGTTTATCAGTGTTAATCCCCACCTTTCCACTTTGCCCATAAACTGTTAGCCCTAGTCCTAAAAAGGCTAACACACTTAATTTTGTAATCTTTGTTGTCATAATGTTTAATTTTAAAAGTTGATATTTAATTGTTTAAGATTATAGAGGTTAGATATTGGATTTTAGAGGTTGGGAGGTTCGGTTTAAGGGTTGATGAGGCTATACTAAATTCTAAACTCTGAAATCTATCCTCTACCCTAAAAAAACGCCTCCCCCCTCTCAACACACACAAAACGAGGAGGAAGGCTAAAACAGAAAGAGCGTAACGCTCCCCCTGAACACTAAAAGCACCTAACAAGAACGACCATGTTATGAGACGCTTTTAGCAAGTAAGTATGAAAGCTAAATTTAGAATGATATAAATACCAAAAGCCCCCAATAAAAGTTGGCGGAACTCTATTTATTATTAACGATAAAAGTCTAAAGAATTTGCTAAATAGTCGGACGCATACCCACGAAACTACCTGTGTGTGTGTGTGTTTACACAATTATTTGGTAGTTCCAAATAATTGTGGTACTTTTTTACACTTGTTTGTATGTTACTGATATAGCGTGTCATAAAACTAAGGCAAACTTATAACCTTTTGTAGAAGTGTGCAAGTGTTTAAGAGAAATTTTATGCAAAACTTAGTTTATCCCCTACAATCGCCTGCTTATTTTTGTTTAAATTTGCACTCCTAAATAATATACTAAGATGAAATATTTGTTTTGGCTATGCTTGTTTACTCTACCCCTAGTAGCCAAGTCTCAAAAAACTAAGGTTTCGGATACCATTATTCTGCTTAAAAAAGATACTGTTTTATCCTCTAAGACGGTTAAACAGCTCCATTTAGAGGCTCTACCCTACTATAACTTTGGTAAAGGTGTAGGGATTACTTCTCCTGATAGTCTATTTCAATTTAATATTCGTTTTAGAATGCAGAACAGGCTAGAAGCTGATTTTAATGACAATGAAAATACAGAATATAAGGCTGCCATTCGCCGTCTTCGTTTAAGGTTTGATGGGTATGTGGGTAATCCTAGGTTTTTGTATGCTATACAGCTTTCCTTTGCTCCTGATGATGTGGGAGAGATTAAAGAAGGTAGTCCGCTTAACATCATAAGAGATGCAATTGTATTTTATAAAGCTACCAATAAACTCATGCTTGGTTTCGGACAAACAAAACTCCCAGGGAACAGACAAAGAGTGAACTCATCGGGAGCATTAGACCTTACCGACCGTTCCATCAACAACGCTATGTTTAACATTGATAGGGATTTTGGTTTCCAAGCCATTTATAACAATACCAAAGCTAATGAGTTTGGATACAGCTTGAAAGCTGCTATAACTACTGGTGAAGGAAGAAATTTTAATGACAAAACCGACGGACTTGCCTATACTGGAAGAGTAGAACTCTACCCTTTAGGAGCTTTTAAGAACAATGGAGAATTTTTTGAAGGCGATTTATACCGAGAGCCTACGCCTAAGATTTACCTAGGAGGTACTTATCACTTCAACCAAAGGTCTAATTTTTCACAAGGACAAAGGGGGAAAGAGTTGTTGGAAAGTAGAGATTTGCAGTCTATCCTTTTAGATGGTATGATGAAATACAATGGCTGGACAGCTACCGTTGCTTATATGAGCAGAAGCACCAGCAACCCACTCACACATAATGCCGATTTTTCTAAAGTAATACCTGTGGCAGCAGGACATGGCTACGATACTCAACTCAGTTATATTTTCCCTAAAAATTGGGAAGTCATTGGGCGTTTCTCTCAAATGACACCTAATAAAACTATACAGAACTTGATACCAAAACAAAATCAACTTTCCTTTGGTATTACCAAGTATATTTGGGAGCATGCCTTTAAAGCCCAAGTAGAAGTAAGTAAAAATAACTTTCTCTACATAGATGGAAGAAAGGATAATAATTGGTACGCTAGATTTCAAGTAGAAATAGGAATTTAATCACACAAATCATAATACAATGAAATATCTTAATAATAAATGGATTTTCCTAGTTTTAGGACTATTAGCAGGGACTTTAATAGGAGTTAAATGTTTTCAGAAATCTAGCCCTGATGCTCTAAGTAATGTTACATCTGAAGCTAGCACAGGTGCGTCTTCCCAAGAAAGCAATCAGCAAGATATTGAGGTTCTTACAGAAGAAAACACCGTAATTGCTTATATAAAAGAACATCACGAACTTCCAGCGTATTACATTACCAAAAATGAAGCTAAAAAATCAGGGTGGAATCCTTCCTCTGGTAATCTTTGTGAAGTGCTGCCTGGGAAAGCTATTGGTGGAGATAAATTCCGAAATAGAGAAAATCAGCTTCCTCAAGGAGACCGTTACTACGAAGCAGATATCAACTACCAATGTGGTAGAAGAAATGCCGATAGGCTCATCTTTACAAAAGACGGTAAAGTGTGGATCACCAAAGACCATTACAAAACCTTTCAGGAGAAGTAATTATTTATCAATAAAAAAATCCCTTAGCTTTTTGCTAAGGGATTTTTGTTTTACTAACCTATATTTTAAAAGGGTATTGTTAAATTATTATATTCAATTCATTATTTAGTTTCAAGAACAAAAGTTTTAAAGAATTTTCCAACATTGTTTTTGACTTAGAGTAACACTTTGTTTTTCTTTTAAATCTCGCCAAATAATGCCTTATTCTACTGTTATATCCCTCCACTGTAAAGGTTTCTGCTTTGGAGGTTACGTGTCTTTCACTGGGTATCAGCTCTGAATAACTTTTCCAATAATCACTACAAAAAACATTTATATTTCTGTTTTTCAATTGCTCCCAAAGTTTTAAGAAGGTTTTTGTGTCCCGTTTGTCACAAATAAAACTGATGAACCTTTTTCTAAGTCTATCAACAGCAATCCAGCTCCAACAGTAGTTTTTTTATGCTGTACATAGCTGTGAATCTCATCTAATTCCACTATTTCAATAGGAACTTCATTTTTTGGAAGCTCTACAGATTCTCCCCATTTCTTAACCCATTGATAAACTGTTCCATAGCTAATATTTAATAGCCTCCCAATGGCTCGAAAGCCTAACCCTTCTAGATACATTTCTAAAGCAAGACGCTTTTGTTCTAGTGTTTTTACATCTGATTTTTTCTCAACACTGAAAAAATAGCCACAATCTTTACATTTATATCGCTGTCGCTCTCTGGCAAAGCCTGCTTTAATCTTATTGGATGATTGACATTTGGTACATTTCATTAGGCTAAATTATAAAAAATATATCAGATTAACAATGCCATTTAAAAGAATTTACCTCTTTGTCTCATATTGGGGTTATGTATGTGTTTCTGCATAGTAGGCATTTTAAGTTGGTCTTTCATCGTTTTAATATGCTCTGTCATCATACCCGAACTATCTAGCCTTTTCGCTTCTTCTAGAAGTCTTTGAGCCTCTTGTTTGCGTCCTCTTTGCATTGCTCCTGCCGCTAAATTAAGGGTTGCCATTGCACGATCGTGTTTCATATTCAGACCGTATTCCAAAGCCTTTTTCATTAGAGGTTCTACCTTTCTAGGCTCATCTTGAGCTAGAGTAAGCCCTTGTAAGTAATGATAATAACCGTATTGCGAACGGTGCAACTGACTTTTATAATTCTTTATAGAGGCTAACCATTGTGCGGCTTTAGGGAAGTTCTGCTTTCTTAACTGCCAAAACGCAAGAAGGATAAACTCATTTTTGAAGAATAATATAATAGGCAACGAGGATAGTAACACCATTACAATACCCCAACCTATATTTCTATTAAACATCAAATAAACACCAAAAGCTATCATAAGGGCAGCTACCACCAGTTTAATATACTTATTATTCATCTGTTTTAGTTGTTTTTTAGTTAAGATTTTTGCAAAGATAAGCCATATTCTTCAAAGAAGCCAAGTTTCTACTACTCACGATTACCAAAAGCTCGTTCGTATTCTTCCGCAGCTTCCGTTAATGTTTGGTAAAAACCTTCTCCATACTTTCTGATTAAAGGTGTTTTTAGAAACTTATACACAGGTACTTTAAGTTCTTTTCCTAAAGCACAGGCATCGCTGCATATCTTCCACTCATGATAGTTAAACGCTGTAAAAGTAGAGTATTCTGTAATTCTAATAGGGTACAAGTGGCAGGAGATTGGTTTTTGCCAATCGATAGCTCCTTCTTCATAAGCCTTCTCTATACCACATTTGGTAATGCCATTTTCATCAAAAATAACATAAGCACAATCTCTATTATCAATCAGTGGTGTTACCAAATCGCCCTCAAAATCTTCTACAGAAGTTCCTTGCTCTTCTATGGCTTTAATTCCTTCTGGACGAAGATAGCTTTTAATTTTAGGATAAATATCCTCTAATATCTTTACTTCCGGCTGCTCTAGTGGAGCCCCAGCATCTCCCTCTATACAACAAGCCCCCTTACACTTGTTAAGGTTGCATACAAATTCCTCCGAGAACAAATCCTCCGAAATTAGTTTATCTTCTATCTGAATCATAAATTTATTATTTCTTTAATATCTAAAAAAGTTCCTATTTTAAACAAAACTAAACTCAAAACTACCACCCAAAGCCCTAGCTCTTGCATCCAATATTTAGGCATAAATCTTAGTGCTCTACTTACGATGATACTTACTGGTAAGGCTATGAATAACAGATACTCATACACTGTACCCATATATAAAAATATTGTTATAGATTGAGTGAGTGTGTATAGCAATATAAAGGTGTATTTAAACCTACTAATAGGGCTTTTCTTATTAAAATGAATAAAATGATTAGCAACGGCGTAAAACACCATCAGCAAAACAGGTAACAGAAAATACAACGGATAGTAATTCTCTTGAAATCGAGGAGAAATTAAAGGCAGGTAAGCTGAATTAAATGAATTGCTCCCAAGGAGATACATCACCCCAAAGTAAGACAATAATACTAGCATAAAACCAAAAACTAGCCTAAATATATTGAGCCCTATTTTATCTGAAGTTGCTATTAAATGGATAATTACAAAAATGGTAAATGCCCACACTGTAGGTAAAAATAAATATCCTAAAGCTAGTAATGCTCCCACAATCAGATAGTAATTTTTCTTAAAAACTTCCTCTCCAGTGGTCAAAATAAGCAATACAAATGCATTAGTAAAAAGGTTAAAGGCTATCCCAATATCTAAATTACCTTCATAGAAAGCAAATACAATAAAGGTATAGATAAAAAACGGCACATGCCTGTTATAATTAAGACCTATCTTATTGAATAAAAAATACCCTAAAGCAATACCTGTGAAGCTAAACAATCCAGAAAAAACCTCTACCGTATTGATATTTAAAGCATTAAAACCGATTACCATAAGAAACAAAACACCTATATAGATAGGAATAGAAAAAATTTTAATTTCATTTGAGAGTAATCTGAACATTTTTTATAACTTTGTGCAAAGTTAATTTAAAAAAGAAAAACAATGACTTCTTTCTGGTTATTTTTAAGCGATTTATTTAAATGGTCTTTTGGATTCTATGATGCTGCTGGTAATGTTTTAAACTGGGTTTTATTTTTACTAGGTTGTGGGTTCTTCATCTACTGGTGCTATACATTAGTAGTTACTTTAGGAGGAGATAAGGATAAGGAATACCATTCACCTACGGAAGGTAAGTTCCCTTACTACGATACCAATATTTATAAAAAAGAAGGTTAATCCTTCATTATAAGAATATAACAAAACCCTATATTTTAACAATATGGGGTATTTTTGTTATACTTCATAAACCATTCATCTTTTCTAGTTGTAAAAGAAAGTTCAAAAATTTCTTTAGCTATATCGAAATTTGATTTAATTTTGCTCTTATTTTTAATTCAAAGATTAAATGTCTACACTTAACGGAGAGCATTCTCATTTTGACACAAAAAAGCTCTCAATCATTGGAGTATTAGTCTCTTTAGGTATTGTTTTCGGAGACATAGGTACTTCTCCTCTCTATGTAATGAAAGCCATTGTTAATGCTAGAAAAGATGCTTCTATTCCTTTTGATGAATATATAGAAGGGGCTCTTTCTTGTATCATTTGGACGCTTACAATTCAAACCACTATAAAATATGTACTCGTTTCTTTAAGGGCAGATAATAAAGGAGAAGGTGGTATTTTAGCATTATTTTCACTAGTCAAAAATCTAAAAAAAGGGTGGCTATACCTAATTGCAATACTGGGTGCTTCTGCACTGATTGCAGACGGAGTAATAACACCATCACTTACAGTAATGTCTGCTATTGAGGGGTTGAAAATTTACAATCCTGAGACTCCAGTAGTTCCCATTACATTGGGGATATTAGTAGCAATCTTCTTTGTGCAACAATTTGGAACTTCGTTTATAGGTAAATTTTTTGGACCTGTAATGGTACTTTGGTTTTTAGCACTAGGAGGCTTTGGTTTTTTTCGTTTAACGGAAGACTTAGAAGTTTTAAAAGCCTTTAATCCTTACTATGCTTATAAACTTATAACACATTCGCCTAGTGCCATTATTATCATGGGAGCGGTATTCCTTTGTACTACAGGAGCAGAAGCTCTTTACTCTGATTTGGGACATTGTGGCGCTAAAAATATTAGAGTGAGCTGGGTATTTGTTAAAATAATGCTTATTCTCAACTATTTAGGTCAGGGAGCTTGGATATTAAAATATAATCACGAAACTCTTGGCAGTCTCAACCCTTTCTTTGGAATAATGCCTGATTGGTTTGTTTTACCTTCAGTAATACTGGCTACTTTAGCAGCTATTATTGCTAGTCAAGCCCTTATTACAGGTTCTTTTACGATATTTTCAGAGGCAATGTCGCTTAACTTTTGGCCTATCCATAAAATAGATTACCCTTCTGGTGTTAAAGGACAAATGTATATTCCTAAAATTAATTGGGGACTTCTCCTTATGTGTATAGTAGTGGTGCTTTACTTCAAAGAATCCGAAAAAATGGAAGCCGCTTACGGACTTTCTATCACGGTAACTATGCTTGCTACTATCTTTCTTCCTTATCAAAAAACGAGTTAATAAGTTATTGATTTTTTTATTTTTAGGTATTTATGGTACAATAGAACTAGGCTTTTTCAGTGCTAATGTGATAAAATTTCACGAAGGCGGTTGGATTACGGTAGTTCTTGCTGGTTTTATAGGCATTTGTATGTATGCTTGGTATAATGGTAGAATGATAAAAAACAGATTTATAAAATTTGTAAAACTAGAGAATTATATTTCTACGATTAGAGATTTAAAACTAGACGATAGTGTGCCTAAATATGCTACCAACCTAGCCTTCTTCAGCCGTGCTAAAAGGGAAGATGAAATAGAGTCTAAGATTATTTATTCTATAATTAGAGCCCAACCTAAGAGAGCTGATCATTATTTTATACTGAACATCATCAATCAAGAAAACCCTTATACTTTCAAATATGAAATAGATGAAGTGTTACCTGGTACGATTTATAAAATCAATTTCTTGTTAGGGTTTAAAATAGATAGAAGAATTAACGATTATTTCCAAGACGTATTGGAAGATATGATGAACTCTGAGATTATCTCTGATAAGAGTAACTATCCATCGCTTAGGAGCCATAATATTCCTCCAGATATGAAGTATGTGATTATAGATAATGTCTATATAAATGACAATCTTTTCACCATAAAGGAAAAAATTACGATGAATATTTATAACTTTGTAAAAAAATTAGGTAGCAATGATTTTAAAGCCTTTGGGCTTGCCACTCATAATGTGGTGGTAGAATCTGCTCCACTTTTGTATTCAGCAGCTGGAGACAAGCGTATACAAATGGATAATTTTAAAACAAGTAACTAAATAAATCTAGAAAATAATAGTACCTAATGGAACATCAAGAGAAAGATATAGAAATAATAAAAGACGCTCTAAAACAGTATTTACAAGAAAACGGATTTAGAAACACGCCTGAGCGATACACTATATTAGAGGAAATCTATAAACTTGATGAACACTTTAATGTAGATGACCTCTACCTCATTATGCTTAATAAGAAGTATCATGTGAGTAAAGCCACCATCTACAATAGTATAGAAATTTTTCTAGATGCAGGACTTATTCGTAAGCACCAGTTTGGTGAAAAATCTATGACTTCGGCTTCTTATGAAAAATCTTTCTTTGATAAACAGCACGACCATTTGGTAATCTATAAAAAAGAAGGTAGCAAAGAAATTGCAGAAATTATAGAATTTTGTGACCCTCGTATCCAAGGAATTAAAGATTCTATAGAAGAAATATTTGGCGTGAAAATAGAAAATCATTCGCTTTATTTCTACGGTCATAAAAAAGCATAATGAGGCTAATTATACTCGTACTAATGTGCTTAGGGTTTTCTGCATTGGCTCAGCAGAAAGAGAAAGCCTCTACAACACCATTGGTAAAAGATGCGTATTTTAAACCAAACCCTAATACCAAAGGTACTGTTGCAGGAAATGAAGAAAAGTTAAAGCATATTCACTCAGACTCTTTGGTTAGACGTCCTGATTTATATGAAGGTAATCCTGTATTTATTGGTAATGTAGAGTTTCAACATCAAGGCTCAGTTTTAAAGGCAGATAAGGTTGTATTTTACCAGAATGACAACTTTGTAAAAGCAATAGGTAATGTAGTGCTTACCACTGCCGAAGGCAACCGCATTACTTCCCAAGAAATGGAATACGATAGTAAAACTCAAAGAGGTATCGCAAGAAAAAATGTGGTGCTTACAGACCCTCAGCAAACCATAAAAACAGAAACACTTTATTACGACCGTTTACCCAATACAGCTTATTTTAATTCGGGTGGAACCATTTATAATGGTAAAAATACTATTTGGACGCAAGTGGGCACCTATAACATCAACACACAGACGATAGATGTTTCGGGTAATGTAAGTATTGACAACGATAAATATCGTGTAGAAGGTTCTAAAATCATTCAAAATCAAAAAACTAATATAGCAGAATTTTTAGGAGCAACAAAAGTTATCAATAAACAAAATCCTAGAAATTATGTTTATACAGAAAAGGGGCGTTACCTTATGACTTCCAAAGAGGTGTATCTCAATAAAAACTCTAGAATACATTACAATGGGAAAGTCCTCACGGGAGAAACCATGTATTATAACCAAAATACAGGCTACGGTACAGCTAAGGGAAATGTCTATTTAGATGACCCAAAAGAGAACCGATTTATCAAAGGAGGTTATGGCGAAATCTATGAGTTCAAAGATTCAGCTATGGTAACAGAAAAACCTTATGCTGTAAAGATAATGAAAGAAGACTCTATCTACTTTGGAGCAGAAAAAATATTAGCCTTCCAAAAACCAGATAGCACAGGAGTAAAAAAGAGTTACCTTAGAGCTTTTCATAAAGCTAGAATTTTTAAATCTAATTTCCAAGGTAGAGCCGATTCTCTAAGTTTCAATGAAACTGATGGTATTTTACACCTCATGGGAAAACCGATATTTTGGACAGGACAAAAACAAATCTCAGGAGATAAAATAGAGGTGTATATGAATACCCAAAAGGAAGAATTAGATTCCATCAAAGTAATAGGAAATGCTTTTGCAATTAGCAAAGCCGATTCGCTCAATAACAAAGATGAGTTCAACCAAGTGAAGGGTAATTTTATGACAGCGTTTTTTGTAGATGGAGAACTTAAACTTACCAAAGTGGTGGGCAATGCACAAGCCATTACCTATGCTGATTCTCAAGACGAAAAAACAAAACAAGTTGACCGTATTGGCATCTCGTTTTCTACTTGTGGAGCGATAGAAGCTTTGTTTGAAGAAAAAAAGGTGCAAATCATCTCGTGTAATATTGGTGCGAATACCGATGTGTATCCGATGAGTATGGTAAACAAAGAAAAACGATTTTTTCCAGATTTCAATTGGAATACCAAAGACCGACTGAAACATTGGAAAGACATTTTCCTAGACACGCCTGACTATCCTGAAACAGAGTATATTTCTGATGACAGCCTTTACCAAAAAGCTCAAGAGCTGAAACAAAAGCAAGAAGAAGCAAAAAGGAAAAACGAACCCAAAAGAAAAAAACGAAACTAATATTCACTTTTTAACCTCTCATTAGACCATGCAACAAGATTTCTTTAAGTATCAAGCTCAAACCACACCTTTTGCCTCAGGTTTTGAAGCCGAAAGAGCAGAAGGAAACTATATTTACGGAAAAGATGGCAAAGCCTATCTAGACTTTGTAGCAGGAGTATCTGCCAATACTTTGGGACATTCGCACCCAAAAATCATCAATGCAATTAAGGAACAGGCAGATAAATACCTTCATATAATGGTCTATGGAGAGTATGCACAAGAGAAACCTGTGGCATTATGTAAACTACTAGCAGAGGCTACTCCTGCACCATTGGAGGTAACCTATTTGGTTAATAGCGGAGCCGAAGCCATAGACGGAGCATTGAAACTCGCTAAAAGATACACAGGGAGAGAGGAAATCGTAGCTTTCAAAAATTCTTATCACGGTAATACCCATGGAGCATTGAGTGTTTCTGGTAATGAGGTGCATAAAAGAGAATTTCGTCCATTGTTGCCTATGGTTTCGTTCATAGAGTTTAATAATGAGACAGATTTAGACCAAATCACAGAAAAAACCGCAGGCGTTATTGTAGAAACCATACAAGGAGCGGCAGGTTTTCTAGTGCCTAGTCCAAACTATCTTATCCAACTAAAAAAAAGATGCGAAGAGGTAGGTGCTTTACTCATACTAGACGAAATACAGCCAGGTTTTGGACGAACAGGCAAACTGTTCGCATTTGAACATTTTGGCATCGTGCCAGACATTCTAGTGATGGGCAAAGGTATGGGCGGAGGCGTTCCAGTAGGAGCATTTATGAGTTCTAGGGAAATTATGCAAAGCCTTTCTCATTCGCCTAAATTGGGGCATATCACCACTTTTGGAGGTAACCCTCTGATAGCTGCGGCTAGTTATGCAACTTTAAAAGAAGTCCTAGAAAGTGAGCTAATGGAAGAAGTAGAAGAAAAAGAAGCTCTTTTTAGGCAACTATTAGTACACCCAAAAATCAAAAATATCAATGGTAAAGGGCTAATGTTAGCCGTTAATCTAGGTTCACCAGAATATACCCTCAGAGTGGCTAAAAAATGTATGGATAAAGGGCTTATTGTATTTTGGCAGCTGTACCGAAACGAATATCTGAGAATTTCGCCACCGCTTACGCTAACAAAAGAGGAAATACAGAAAGGGTGTCAAATTATACTAGAGACCTTAGACGAAGAACCATTATAACATTAGGCGTATAAGTTTTATAAATATTTGGGAGTGCCCCAAGCCGAGACTATTCCCTAGGCTGATGGGTCGGTCTTTGGGCAGTCGGTCTTTTTTAGCCGAAGCTCTCCAGCGGCTAAGCCTAACCTTTCTTCACCTCCAAAAAAAAGGAGCTACAACAATGCCCTCCGCCCTCACGCAGTAAAGCTCTAAAAAATATTCTACTGCTATTTTAAATCTACTGAAGTTAGTATATATTTGTCAATAGTATATTTTTTTCTAAAACACTAATGCAAATAATTGATAAGAAACAAATAGAGAGATATGAGTTGGAAAAATTCATATCAAATGAAGAACTAAAGTTTAGAGTTTATAATATCAAAAATTCTGAAACACCAGATTTTATCGTGAATATTGACAAAAAATTAATTTCAATTGAACATACAAGGTTAATTAATCCTAAACTTAAGCAAGTTGAAGCATATAGAGAAAAAATAATCAATCTAGCTCAAAAAAAATTCAACCAAAAATATAATGCAGACCTATATGTATTAATTACTTTTAAAAATATAAAGCTCAACGGAGGAAAAAGTTCAGAACAAAAATATGTTGACGAAGTTTTTAATCTAGTTGAAACTGTTTATTTAAATAATAAAAATTTTAATTTTTCAGTACAATCTAAAATTAATAAGTCAGTATCAGAAAGTATTTCTCATTTTTCAGTATATAATACAAGAGAAATGAATCACTGGCAACATTTTGGTGCTTGGAAAGTAGACTTTATAGATAAGGATTGGCTAAAAGATATTATTAAAAAAAAGGAAAATAATATCTGCAAATACACTGAAAAATACACTGAAAACTGGCTTTTACTTGTTTCTAATTTTGGAACAAAGGCTTCTTCTAGTAGAACTGATTTTATAGATTTTTCTGATATTGAAAGTAAGTTTGATAAAATTTTCATACATAATTTTATAGCAGATAAAGTCACAATAATCAAATAATTTCTCTAGATAGGCTAAATATGACACGAAAATAAATTTATATCCTGAAAGATTAAAAAACTTAAATAATAAACTCTTACCTTTATATAAGTATTCAAAAATCATAGACACACAACTTTAAAACAACATCAAAATAAAACATCTCTAGAAAACTTATAAAAAACTTATTTACCAAATCGTGAAAGAGCCAAGAATTATCAGATTTACAGCACAGTTTAAACAATGCATATATCTAAAAATAAAAAGCATGAAGAAATTTGCACTTCTAAACCTAATATTACTCGTTGTGCATTTTAAATAATACTGATTTTTAGATGATTTAATTTTCTTTGGAAGATAAATTTATTGATATATTGAATAACCGTTGCGGCGGTTATTTTACTGATTATCCTTGTTTTAAAGCCTTCAAAAGTTTTAGCATAGTTTCTTTTAATCATAAATTGGTCGCAAAGTTGAGAGAAAAATGTCTCAATTCGTTTTCGCTTTTTCTTGTACAATGAAAATTGAGGAATATAATCTTTCTGATTACTTCTCATTGGTGTATCTAATTTAATATTAGCATAGTTAAATAAATCTATTTGAACTTTTGCTGATAAATAGCCTCTATCTCCAATTAAAGTACAGTTTCGCATTTGCTCACCAATATCTTTTAAATAGTGGATGTCGTGAACGGATGCAGGGCTTATATCAAAATTCTTAATCACACCATTTAAAGAACATACTGCGTGTAGTTTATAGCCATAGAAATATAATTTCTGTGAAGCACAATAACCATATGTTGGTGAAGAATAGGATTGCTCTTTACAAATTTTTGAACGAGTAGAACGAGCATTTTCACAAACTTTCATTGGCATGCTATCAACGATAAAAATATCTTCAAACTCATTGAACTCCATCGAAATACGCTGTCTAATTTGCTCTGTTTGTAGGGATAGTCTTCGTTTTCGCTTATTGTAAACACTTCTTTCAATTTTGTTTATCAGAGAGTTTGGCAATTTTCTAAATAACTGTAATTCGCTATCAATACTCAAGTATTCAGCAGTAATATTAAGACTTATGACTTCTAAATCGCTCATTTTAGGTGTTCTTCTCTGATAACTAATCAGTTGATTTTCTGAAAAAAGTCCTAAAACTTCCAAAATTCTTTCATATATTTGCTCTATGTTGTTCATTTATATCGTTTTATAGCAAAAACAATATACTTATTTTCAGTCTAATAAACAACTCTTGTTTTTTTCATTTCATAATGCACAACGGGTTAATATTCTTTTTCTATTTTACTGCATTTGCACAATCAAACAATCAAGAAAAGCCTGTAGTAATTTATAAAAATGAAATTAGTACACCACTTTTTGAAATGAATGGGAAACTATATCCTTCGCTAGTTTTATCCACTTTAAAAAATCTAGATATTGAATCTATAAATATCAGTAAGGGAAGTTTTGAACTTGATGGAAAAAGTTACAATGGAAAAATTATTATAAAAACGAAATCAGGATTTAATACTAAGTTAATAACAGTTAAACAACTGGTATCCAAGTATACTAATTTAAAAGATAACGATAATTACATTTATAGCGTTAATACAGAAATCATCAACTCTGATGCCGACTCTACCTTTATCTATGAGAAAAACATCACACAGATTACAGTATACCAACTTGACAAAATCAATAGCTTAAAAAATATGAACTTTATTGAGATTTTCACTAAAACAGATAAAAAATATTCTAAAGAAAATAATTTTATTATACGAGGTAACGAACCTTGATTCAAAATAAAAGCCTCATTTAGTAATGAGGCTTTTAATATGAATGACTTGTGTAAAACAATTTATTTAATAACCGATTTAAACTTCTTTTGGAAGTTTTCCCACTGCTCTTTTGTTTCTATTTTTTTATATTCATCTTTGTAAAATAGAGAAAGATAAAGTTCTAACTCTTTAGGTCTAAAAGCTCCAACCAAATTAGTAATAGGCTTACCTGTTTCATCTAAAAAAACTGTTGTTGGGTAAGCACTCACATTTAGAAATCTCGCTAACTCATGTGGTGCATTTCTGCCTGAAACATTGGCTCTATAATTGGGATTTGAGAATGTTCTATTTTGATAATGTGTCACTTCGTTACCTTCTCCATTAAACTTAACGGCATAATAATTTTCGTTGATAATTTTAGCTATTTCTGGGTGTCCATAAGTTTCTTTCTCCATTAGTTTACAAGGACCACACCATGGAGCATATACATCTAATAAGATTTTCTTAGGTTTAGTCTTTTGAGCCGCCATAGCTTCATCAAAGGTAAGCCATTTAACCTCTTGTGCCAAAGCTAAGTTAATTAAAAATAAACTAAATATTAGTATTACCTTTTTCATTATCAATTTTCTTTAATTAGGTAACAAATGTACATAATTCTTTTTAAATCAAAATAGTTATAAAATCAAAAACTCTGAATCTTGAGATTCAGAGTTTTTAAAAATATGCTATTTAACACCGTGCATCATTTTAACCAAATACTTACTTAGTAAAAATAAAATAACTGAAGATATACCAGACATAAATACAAATAACATAAAGAAATCATATAAGCTAGCTACTTTAAATCCTAAAAAAGATTTTTCTTTTACTACTTGAGCTTTCTCTATTTCTAATTTTATATTTTGTTTCAAGTCTTCATTCTTAATATCCGCTACAGTAATCTTATCAAAAGGTATCATATTTTGCCCATCAATCTGAACAACATTCTTCTTGTCTTTGATATTAAAATCTTTATTTATGAGGGAAGTATTTACTTCTTTTTCAAAATTCTGAACCTTATCTACAGAAACATATGATTGTGGATAAAAAGAAGATAATGTTCCTGCAAATTTATTAGCTGTTGCTGTACTTAAAAACCAAACTCCCATTAGTAATGAAACAAATCTTACAGGAGCAAGTTTATTAACCATAGATAGACCTATAGGAGAAAGACATAACTCTCCGAATGTATGTATAGTATATAAACTCACTAACCACATCATACTTACTTTTACCCCAGGAGCTAAACCTTTTACTCCAAAAGCAATTACTAAATATCCTAAAGCTAGTAAAAATAAACCGATAGCTTGTTTGTAAGGAGAAGCTGGTTCCATTTTTCTTTTGCTCAGAGCAGACCATATAACAGCAAATATAGGAGCAAAAACAACAATCGCTACTGCATTGATTGACTGGAAATAAGATGCTGGTACTACTTTCCCTAATAAATGTCTATCCGTTTGTTCTTCTGCAAAATAAGTTAATGAAGCTCCAGCTTGCTCAAAAGCAGACCAAAAGAATATAACAAAGAAAGCTACTATATATATTACCCAAATTCTCTTCTTTTCAATTTTAGTTAATGATGGGTCAGATATGATATACCCCGGAGCTGCTAATGTTAGAGAAAAAATAAAAGCACCTATTAAGTCTTTATTACCATCATCTCCACTCATTAAAAAGTAAAAAGCACCTAATAAAACTAACCAAATAACACCCCATATTATCATCAACTTTGTAGCAGCAGCTTTTTTTGTAGCATTAGTATTATCTACCAAATTAGCCCCAGCCACATCATCCTTCACAGAAGTTTCACTAACAGTTGGTTTCCCACCTATAGCTTCTCCTTCTGGAGTAACTAAATACTTATTTTTAAATAGTACAAAGATAATAACACTCAGAATCATTCCTATACAAGCAACTAAGAACCCCCATTTGAAATCTGCAGCATTACCTGTATCTCCTAAATATCCACATAATAAAGGAGCTATAAAAGCACCAAGGTTAATCCCCATATAAAAAATAGTGAACGCTCCATCTACTCTACTATCATTTTCAGAATACAGTTGCCCAACCATGGACGAAATATTTGGTTTAAAAAATCCATTCCCAAAAATTAAGAATCCCAAACCAGAAAACATAAATAAAGGTGCAATTTCTTTACTCTCATATAAATACCCTGACATAAACATAAGGAATTGACCTAAAGCCATTAAAATACCTCCAACAATTATAGATTTTCTGTTTCCCCAGTATCTATCAGCTATATATCCTCCAATTAAAGGAGTTAAATATACTAGTCCAGTGTAACTACCATAAATCTGAGCACCTAGCCCCTTATCAAACATTAAAGCTTTAGTCATAAATAATACAAATAAAGCTCTCATACCATAATAACTGAAACGTTCCCACATTTCCGTTACAAATAAAAGGTATAATCCCGCTGGATGCCCTTTTTTACTGACTGTTGTATCCATATAATTTTAGAATAGTTATTATTATTTTGTTAAAAGACCAACAAATATAGTCTTTTTTGGAGTTCTACAAAGAAACCAAGTTAAAAAATGTTAAATTCTTTTAAAATCAAAGTGAAAATGCTACTCTATTTTCATAAAGTAGCATTATTATAAAGTTTAAAAGTTGAAGCTTAATCTAGAAAATACATATCTTCCGTTAAGTCCAAACTGCGAGGTTGCTCTTGTATAAACAAACTGTCCATTACTAGTAGAAACAGGAAGATTTCGGCTAGGATAAACATCAAATAGGTTGTTAGCTCCTAGCGTAAAGGTAATTTTAGGAGAAAAAGCATATCCGATAGATAAATCTGTAACTACTCTATCCGTCATTATTTGGTGCTCGTTAGGCAACGTAACACCATCGCCGTTTGCATCTACTACATCAGCTCCCGTTACTTTTCCGAAATAGCTATTTCTTAAGTAAACATTTAGTTTTTTGTAACTAAAGTTATGGGAAAGCCCCGCTTTAAATCTAGGAATGGCTTCTTCTACATAAACCCTAGAGCGCTCAGAAAAATAAGTATCATCTAAACCCGCTACTTTAAGCACTGGTGAAGAGTGTATTTCTCCTACCCTCCTTGTTTGGCTAAGGTTAAGAGCAAAATCATTGGTAAGTTTAAAATCTCCGCTCTTAAAATCGTGGCTTACCACTACATCTAACCCTTTGGTTTCCGTATCTATGGCATTAGCAAAAAACTGTGCTGCATTTACATTAGCCTGTGTAAATAGATTCTGAAGCTCTGTATTAGAACCCGCTCTGAATGTATCTGTAAGCACAATCCTATTGTTGATACGTGTAAAATAAGCATCTCCTGTAATATTTAACCTTACAGATGGAATACGATAGGTAAATCCTGCACTTACCGATTGTGAAGTTTCTTGTTTTAGTTTAGGAATACCTAAAAGATTAGCAATTT
The DNA here is from genome assembly GCF_035666175.1 of Riemerella anatipestifer. Taxonomy (NCBI): domain Bacteria; kingdom Pseudomonadati; phylum Bacteroidota; class Flavobacteriia; order Flavobacteriales; family Weeksellaceae; genus Riemerella; species Riemerella anatipestifer. Next base: position 2,335,052 of record NZ_CP142016.1, on the reverse strand, counting down.
GGGAATAATTATTAAAAGTTCCCACCTCTTGTAGCTGTCCATTAACTAATAATGTAGAAGTGGTATTATAATAAATTTGGTGTACAGATGGTGCTCTAAACCCCGTAGAACCCGCTAGACGAAAATTAAGATTATCCGTAGCTTTTATCCTAGAAGCTAATTTATAGTTTAGTGTAGAACCAAAGTCTGAATAGTTTTCAAAACGTGCTGCAGCTGCAACTAAAACCCTTTTAGTGAAATTGGCTTCCACATCTGCATAGAAAGCATAAGAACTTCTACCATTGCTACCCGCATTCTCTGCACGGAAGCCTCCAAATACCTGAGAGCCACCTGGCAATACATTGCCAAAGAAATCAGTAGGCTTTTGTAAGCTAAGTGTTTGTGCCGTTTGAGGATTTCCAAAAACATCATAAGTAAGATAAGATACTGGCTCTCCTGCTCTAATTTTGAAATTTTCAGTTCTTTGTTCTGCTCCGAAGGCTAAATTAAGTCCTTCCCAAACATCATAACTTCTATAAACATCTAGGTTAAGTGTATTTTGAAGAAAGCGTAGTCCACCTGCATCAAATTCGCTTGGAGAGTTAAATCTCAATGAGGTATTACCTGAGTTTTTCACATTATAATCAAAGCTATTTTGCCCAAAAGTATTACTAAAATCCACACGCCATTCTCCTAGACTTCCTTTGATACCAGCTGCTAATGAAAGGTCTTCTATATTAGTAGTAATATTCGGAAGAAAACCATCTAAATTAAGCCCTGTAAAAGTTCGGAACTGATTAGGCTTTCTATAGAAACCTCCTGAAGTTCCATTTCTGAAACTATATCCACCAAAGGTATAGACTTTCCATACATCATTCAATGGGACTTCTATATTAGCAAAAAATTGATGGGTACTAAGTTTGGATTGTCCTACGAGCATATTAAAATCTTTTCGGTTAAGACCTCTGTATGCTAGTTCTTGATTGGTCACGTCTTCCGACAAAATTTTTTGTAAGCTACTAATACTATTCGCTCCCTGTATTTTACTTTGGAAATCAGACGAAAAGTAGGATACCTTTTGAGAGTAATTGTGAATATAATCTACCAATTGCTGCTGGTTGGGCGTGGTATTGATATTTGTAAATAGTGAGGATAGATTAACGCCTCCCTCTGCCGCTCTTCGTTCTATAGCATTATAAGCATTAAAGATTTTCCCTTCTTCCTCGTTGGCACGGTAGGTAGGATTTCTGAATTGAGATGACCAAGTAAGGTTATAGAAACCTCCTTTAGAACCTATTTTATTACCGTAGTTTAAATCTATCTGAAAGGTTTCTCCATCTATCCCTTTGGTGTGATTATTAGAAGCTTTACTTGGATTAACTCCAAATGAGAGCTGCCCCTCTAATTTACCTGTATTTCTTTTAAGATTGAGGTTCATTACTCCCGCAATGGCATCAGAACCATACTGTGCCGAAGCCCCATCTCTAAGTACTTCTAATTTACTAAGTGCAAAGGCTGGTATAGCGTTAAGGTCAGTACCTACAGTACCTCTACCTGGCGTCCCATTAACATTGATGAGAGCAGAAGTGTGTCTCCTTTTACCATTAACTAATACCAACACTTGGTCTGGACCTAAACCTCTAAGCTGTGCAGGGTCTAGGTGGTCTGTACCGTCGGCTCCCGTTTGTACGGTGGAAGTAAATGATGGAGCTACTACATTCAGCATTTGGTTGATATTGGTTTGAGGTAATGTAACGCTCATTTTCTGAACATCAAACACATCTACCGGAACAGGACTATCCGTTTTAGAGCGAGCTCCAGAACGGCTCCCTAGTAGTACTACCTCTTCTACTTGTTTAGTTTTTACAGAATCTTTTTTACTCTGCCCATAAAATTCACCTCCTGCAAAAAATAGCACTGAGGCTGTAAGGAGATAAGACTTCTTTTGTAATGAATTTTTCATATTATATATTTTTACAGATTATCTTCAGCAATAAAAAACCGCTTACTTTTTACAAGTAGCGGCTATATTTATTCTTGTTTGTATATTATCTATTTCTTTTTAACCTAATGTACAACCAACAGCCGCATCCTGTAAAAGACACATCATGAAACACGGCATTATTGAAATATTTTTATACAATTAAAATGGCTATTTAATGATGCAAATGTATTTACAATAATTGATTCTGCAAAATTTTAAACTACTTTTTTAATACAGAGAGATTAAATTCTATTACTTTCTTTTTTCTAAATTTGCCTTCAATAAAAAACATCAAAATGTCCCTAGACGATATTAAGTATAAAATAGAGGAATTAAGAGAAGAGCTACATCAACACAATTATAACTATTATGTTTTAGATACTCCTAGTATTTCAGACTATGAATTTGATATGATGCTAGAAGAGTTGAAAAACTTAGAACTCGCTTACCCAGAATTTATAGATGAAAACTCTCCTACACAAAGAGTTGGTGGAGGTATTACAAAAAATTTCCCTACGATAGAACATCGTTACCGAATGTACTCTCTAGATAACTCTTATAATTTTGATAATTTATCAGATTGGCAAAATCGTTTAGTTAAAAGTTTAGAAACCGATGATATAGAGTATGTAGCAGAACTTAAGTACGACGGAGCTTCTATCTCTATACTTTATGAAAACGGAGCATTAAAACAGGCTGTTACTAGAGGCGATGGTTTCCAAGGCGATGAAATCACCGCTAATGTAAAAACGATTTCGGACATTCCGCTAAAGATTAAGGGTGATTACCCAAACTCTTTCTACATCAGAGGAGAAATCTATCTTACGAAAAAGAATTTCGCACTCATCAATCAGTCTCGGGAAGAGGAAGGTTTAGACCTTTTTATGAACCCTAGAAATACTGCTAGTGGAAGCCTTAAAATGCAAGACAGTACGGAGGTTAGAAAAAGAAAACTTTCAGCGGTGCTTTATCAAGTAGTTTCGGAGGATACCTTTGTAAAAACACATTGGGAACTTTTAGAACAGACTAAAAAATGGGGATTCAAAACCTCACAACAAGCCAAACTTTGCAAAAATTTAGACGAAGTAAAAGCCTTTATTGATTATTGGGATAAAGAAAGACAACATCTTGATTTCGAAATAGATGGTATTGTAATTAAGGTTAATAGCCTTAAACAACAACAACTGCTAGGTTATACCGCTAAATCTCCAAGATGGGCAATGGCCTATAAATTTAAAGCAGAAAAGGTAGAAACACAACTAGAAAGTATCTCCTACCAAGTAGGGCGTACTGGAGCCATAACTCCTGTAGCCAACTTAAAACCAGTGCTCCTAGCAGGAACGGTAGTAAAAAGAGCCTCTCTACACAACGAGGATATTATAAGAAAACTCAACCTGCACAATCAAGATTTTGTTTATGTAGAAAAAGGCGGAGAAATTATCCCAAAAATTGTGGGTGTTAATGAGGAAAAAAGACAACCAAATGCAACATTAGTAGAATACATCAGCCATTGTCCAGAGTGCAATACGCCACTGGTGAGAAACGAAGGCGAAGCCGCACATTTTTGTCCCAACGAAGCCCATTGTCCTCCACAGGTAGTTGGAAAAATGATACATTATGTTTCCAGAAAAGCCCTCAATATAGAAAATTTAGGCTCCGAAACTATAGAACAACTTTTCAGAGAAGGACTTATTTCCAATATCGCCGATTTTTACACCCTAACCAAAGAACAGTTGTTGCCACTAGAAAGAATGGCAGAAAAATCTGCTCAGAACATTTTGGACGGTATTGAAAAATCCAAACAAATTCCATTTGAAAAAGTGCTATTTGGCTTAGGAATTAAACATGTAGGTGAAACTGTAGCCAAAAAATTGGTAAAAAACTTTCATACTATTGACGGACTAAAAAAAGCTACTTTAGAGGAACTCACAGAAGTAGAAGATGTAGGAATAAAGATAGCTGAAAGCCTCGTTAATTACTTTCAGAATGAAGAAAATATTGAAATCTTAGATAGACTAAAATCTTACGGTATCCAACTGGAACAAGAAGAAAATACCAACACAAAAGTAAGTGATGCTTTAGAAGGTAAGACCTTTCTATTTACTGGCAAATTATCCCTATTCACTCGAGAGCAAGCCGAGGAAATGGTAGAAAAGCATGGTGGCAAAAACATTTCCGCGGTATCCAAAAACCTCAACTATTTGGTGGTGGGTGAAAAAGCAGGAAGCAAACTTAAAAAAGCCCAAACTCTAGGCACAGTAACCATATTAGACGAACAAGAATTTTTGGATTTGATAAATACTGAGAGGTAAATTTCTTGAGAAGCTACTTTCCATTCTATCGAGAAATATTTCCCATCAGTTTCACACAATACTGACGGAGAAAAAAACTTAATGCCATGAAAATTTAGCAATGCTAATCTTGAAACAACTTAAAGACTGAAATAATGCATAATACATTTCAGATCAGGCAGCTATATATACCGTAATTATTTTTAGCAAAAAACCTTCGATGACACTAAATATAACCATACTCGCTCCAAATTCCGTAGGTTATTAGAGGAGAAGAGGAGAAGACGATAATTTGAATATAGCCAAAAGCCTTTTCAGATGCCCGCTGTTTTTAATTGGAGACTAAATTTTGTACCTTTGCCAACTCTTTTTAGAAAAAAAATGATGAATAAATCTGTTATCTTACTATTTAATTTTTTATTTCTTGGTTTATACAGCATAAAGGCACAGACAAATGATTCTGTAACTATTAAACTCCTAAATAGCTGTGCACAATCTAAAGAAACTTTAATTTGGAAGAAAAGCTCTACCACACCATCGAGAAAAGAAATTAGTACTTACTTAGGCTATAATACTAATAACCAACTGATAGTAGTAGCTTCTGTACAAGGAACTAATGTAGAATGTAGCAGCATAGAAGACGCCGAAGAAGAGCATTCTTGCCATATAATAAAGCAAAACAACACCCCATCTCGTAAAAAAAGAAGCCTAGATAACCTAGAAAATAGAACATTGCAAAACATCAGCTCTGACGAAACTTTGCTCTTCAAAGACAATGTACTAAGAACTTACAGACTGGCACTTGCTGTTACACCCACAATTTTCAAAAGATTATTTGATAGCAATAACGATAAAGTTTATGCCTTTTGGAGCCGAGCAGAAGCCTATCTAAATGAACTCTACCTTAGAGATGTTGGGGTTAAATTTGAGGTAATTGCAGACGATAGGCTCATCAACATAAGCCAATATCCTAGTGATAATGTTTATAATGCCTCTACCATAATTAGTAGCTCTACAAGCGTCATCAATCAACTCATTGGAAGCAAAAACTATGATTTAGGACTCGTAGTTGCCAATATTAATTACAACGGACTCGCAATGCAAAGTGCCGCTTATATAAACTCCCTAAAAGCTAATGCTACTGCCAGACCTTTTCTAGCTACCATTGCCCACGAAATAGGACACCTCTTTGGTGCTGACCATACCTTTACAGAATCTATCAATAGCTCTGGCTCTGCCCAAACCGAACCTCTAAGAGGAACTTCTATTATGAGCTATGGTACCCCAAGAGATTTCTTTTCGCTTCCTAGCATCTATCAAATAAAGAAAGGGCTTGCCAAAGCTCCTTACTATACAAATAAGGAAAGAACCATAGTAGTTGGAGAATACTCTTCCGTTTCTAATATTCCTTATGGCGAAGTCCTCAATAATACTTCCCCTGTAATCCTCAATAATTTTGAACCTACCTATACCATACCCATCAACACTTGTTTTGAGTTTGATATTACAGCCTCCGATGATGATGGCGACCGCCTTTTCTATCTGGCCCACCAATCAGATATGTATCCTTATAGATTAACTCCTGAAAGACGAGCCCTTTTTATGTCCAAGAAAATGAACCCTAACCCTGTAGTAGAATTTAAAAACGAATATGTTGATGGGTTCTACTTGCTTGGGTTACCCTCATCTTCATCAGGAGCTATTGCAGATTTTTGGGTTGCCGTAGCCGACCAAAAACTTGACGCCAACACTCCTCATATCACAATGTATGATGTCAAAAATATTACAGTTATGGCAAACCCAAGCTATAAACCATTCCGCATCACCTCTACCCTACAACCAAGCTATAACGGAGGAGAAACCATCCCGCTTACTTGGGAAATGGACGAAAGTATGAAGGCTCAATACGACAAAGTAAGCATCTCCATTTCCGATGATTTTGGAAAAACTTACACGCTATTAGCAGATGATGTTCCGAATACTGGTCAATACCAACTCACTTTACCTAATAAAGCCATAACAACCGCCTCCGTACGAGATAGAGAAGTCCCTGCAGGTATCATCAAAATAAAACCTAAGAACAGTATCATCTTCGCCTTGACCAATTACCAACCCTTTAGTTCCAATGAATCTGATGCCACGGTATTAGGTGGTTTTACGCTTACGCCTACGGCAGCCATCAGCACACCTAAAAGCAAATGCTACAAACCTGCCAACACCTCCAAAGAGGCTCTACCTACCAAAGTAGTCATCTCTACTCTTAGTAACAACGACCAAATTACAAATAGCTCCAAAGGAGGCTTTATAAAGTTGGTATCTAATAACAAACCTTTTGTTATTACAAGGCTCACTACCGACGAAAGAGACCAAATAGCAGACCCCAAAGAAGGTATGCTGATATGGAACATTACCAAGCAATGTTTGGAGCTGTATAAAGACTTTGGCTCTGGTACCATGCAGTGGGATTGTATTACTGAAGGTTGCAATGAGTAGACAAAAGTTTAGCACTTTTTAACATATAAGGACACAATTATTAAAGCTAAAGCTCGTTAAACTGTATTAAATTTGCAACCTTAATTTTTTAGGAATGAAAAACATCAATAACAAATATATATTAGGAGGACTTTTTTTGATAATACTACTGCAATCTCTTTTTATAATTAAACTCTATTCTGAAAAGGACGACAAACAATACGAAGTCAACCTCGTTAAAATCAATACCCAAAAGGATAGTGTAGATTACTCCAAAATAAAACAAGATTTAGGACTTATACACAGTACCGTAAAAGATTTGCATCGTTTCTTAGTTTCTAAGCAGGTAGTTAATTCCAACATAGAAAACCTCGCTCAAGACAGCCTTAACAATAGTGTCTATCTCGCCAAAATGGCTAACAGATACAGCCAATACTTGGTAGATTTACAAGAAAAACTTCAGACTGTACCACTGGGCATTCCTACAGAAGGCTATATATCCTCTAATTTTGGAAAGAGAAAAAATCCTATTCCTCCTAAAACTGTTTTGGCTTCTCTAAAACCTTCTACCAAAACAAATATAGACTCTGTCACTACCAAAATAAACTCCACTCCAAAAGAGCCAGAACAAATGCAATTTCATAAAGGGATAGACATTGCAGTAAGCATCGGCAAAGACATCAAAAGTGCCGCTGCAGGAACCATACTTTTTGCAGGAGAGAAAAGTGGCTACGGCAAATGCGTGATTATCTCTCACGGCAACGGACTAGCCACTCTCTACGGACACCTCTCGCAAGTCTTGGTAAAGGCTAACGATAAGATAAAAGCAGGAGAAACCATTGCCAAATCAGGAAATACAGGACGCTCCACAGGACCGCACTTGCATTACGAAGTCCACAAGAACGGTACTCCCATTAACCCGAAATTATTTTTAACCCTTTAGAGGTTTATCGGTAGTGCCTGAAAATACCGAAATCTGTAGGCGTCCATAACGCTGCTTTTTGCCCTGCCGCCTTTAGACCATTATTTGCCCAAGTGTTGCAGGTGTGCATAAAACTATAGCTTCCTTTAGCTTCGTAGAAAGCATCGTTAGAGCCATACACCGCATCGGTTTTTATGAGTATCGTCTTGCCACTTTCATCGGTATCGAAACTTTCCTTTACAAAGCGAACAAGGTTAGCGTATTGCGTTTCTGTAAGCATTATTTTCTTGCAGTCTTCGCCTTCTTTCATTTTAGCGTAGTAAGTACAGTGCATTGCCGACTCGCCCAGCCCAAATGCCGCATTAAACGCCGTAGAAAACTTTAAGTCTGCCCATTCTGGCGTATCTAGGTAGAAGCCTTTATCTCCCCAGCCTACTGCTAGATAGGGTAAGTTTTCGTTTTGCGAACGCGTATTTTTGTAAGGCACCACCTCGCTCCAATTGATGAGTGGCGTCTGGGTAGGCATTACCAAATCGGTATGGACGCCATTGGTATAGATGTAAACAGGAATAGTCTTCGCCTCGCTCACACGCTCCTCCGCAACAGGTATCAGCGGTAATAGCAGACCTAACAAGACATACACCACCACAAACCCTACCACAGCACCTAATGCTTTCAGTAGAAAAACTAATATCTTTTTCATTTTTTATCAGAATAAGTAAGCCACGAAGATAACTTTTTATTTTATTCATCAAAATATTTTCTCTCTAAAAACTTGTGTACTTTAACAAAAGGTTATAAGTTTGCTTCATATTTATGCTGCACCATATCAATTACATACAAGAAAATGCAAAAAAACTACACAAAAATTTGGTAGTTCCAAATAATTGTGTAAACACACACACAAAGTAGTTTCGTGGGTATGTGTCCGATTATTTAGACTTTTATCGTTAAACCAAAATACCGTTCTGCCAATCTTCGTTGGTGGCTTTTCGTGTTTATACTATTCTAATTTTAGCTTTCATCAATATCTACTAAAAGCACCATTGTTTTGTCTAATAACATGGTCGTTCTTGTTGGGTGCTTTTAGTGTTCAGAAAGGGAGTTTTTGCTTTCTTTCTGCTTTAGCCTTTCCTCTCGTTTTGTGTGTGTTTAGAGAGGGAAGGCGTTTTTTAAGGTTAGAGGTTAGATATGAGAGATTAGAACTTAGTATAGCCTCATCAGCCCTTAAGACCAACCTCCAACCTCTAATAGCCACCAAACATTAACAACTAACATCTAAAAACTAAATCTTTATGCCAATTAAGTACAAAGTGATTCAGAAAGGGCAACCAGGAGTTGCCGGTGGAGGCGAGAAAAAATATTATGCCTCTGCCAATGTAGTCAGCGAAAAAACTTTAGCAGGTCTGACTAAAGACATCGAGAAAATTTCAACAGTAAGCGGAGCGGACATCAGAGCGGTGCTTTATGCTTTGGTAGATGTAATGCAGTCTTCTCTAGCAGACGGACAAATTATCCGTTTAGGAGAACTCGGTAGTATGAGGGTGAGCATCAGTAGCGAGGGTAAAGCTAAGGAAGAGGAAGTAACCTCAGCAGCTATTAAAAATGCCAAGGTAGTCTTCACCCCAGGTTCTGACCTGAAAAAAATGCTGGCAACGCTAAGCTACGAAAAGCTCTAGCAGAGGGTAATAAAACCGCACGCGTGAAAAAAAAATCCGCAGGCGTGCGGTTGGGCAACCACAGGCGTGAAAATTTAAACGAGACGCCTGCGGTTTTAAGCCCAAAGGAAATCAAGTAAAAAACGGTTACGAGAAAATAAATTATTAACAACTTTAAAATTAAATTTTATGAAAACAACAGCTACAAAATTAAGTGTGTTAGCCTTTCTAGGACTAGGGCTAGTAGCTTATGGGCAAAGTGGTAAGGTAGGTATTAACACTGGTAAACCTGCAGCTACACTAGAGGTACAACCTACCTCAACTAACTTAGCTGGTACGACTAACGAGGGGTTCATCGCTCCAAAACTTTCTAAAACGCGTATTGCTGCTATTGCTAGCCCTGTAGAAGGGACATTAGTGTATGCCACAGATGAAGCCGACAGTAAAATTTCGGACTATACAGGTACAGATACCAAAGTAGCCAAAATCACAGAAAAAGGCTACTACTATTATAATGGCACAGAGTGGGTAAAGAGTACCGCAGGAACCTATAACGAAATTTGGAAGGAGAATAAGTTTATGGACGGAAGTATTCTTAGAAGAGAGGTTATACTCCCATTCTTAGACTCAGAGGGAGAGAAAAGAAATGGGATAACTGCTTCTTTCCAATCTACAGATAAATTGAATGAGCTTGGTTTTTCACTATCGGCTTATGGAATAGGAATGAAAAGATATAATAACTCGATTTCCCCTACTGCATTAGTTTTAGAAAGATTGAGAGGGACAATAGATGCCCCTACTGCTATACAGAAAGATGATGTGTTAGGACAAATATACTTTAGAGTAGGAGACCCTATGGGTACTTTTTCAGGAGATAGAAATGCTTCATTTTTCAGATCATCAGTATTAGAATATAATGATTTGAATTCGTTTTCATCTGAATTAGCTTGGGGAGTTAGACGAACAACAGACTCTAAGCCCTATTTTGCCATGTTCCTCTCTCCTGATGCAGGTCTTGGAATAGGTAATAAAGCTACCGATGAACGCCTTTTGGTAAGAGGAACTCCTGTTCATCAAAACATTGTTAAATTTAAGTCTGATACCAATATTGATGCTTTTTGGATTACTAACCAATCGCATACTTACACCCGCTCATTTACAGTATTAGGAGAAGGGGCAGTAGGCTCTGTAATCAATATTGAAAATAACTCTAAAACGGGAGCTACACAAGCCAACAGATGGATGTGGTTTAACGCCTACGATGCTACCCCAACCGACCCTGCATCCGCATACAGAGAAGGGTTGCACTTGTGGTCTTACAATACAGATGATTCTGCTCCAAGCTCAGGACCTAAACTCATTATTAGGGACAACGGAAATGTAGGGATAGGTGGTGCTTACGCTTATAAGATAAACCCTGATATTGATGAGAAACTAGTAGTGGGTGGCTCTATTAAATCTACTGCATTAGCAGGTAATGGGCTTAAAAGTGTGATGGCTGATGAAAATGGTAAACTGGTAGTAGGGACTTCCACAACCGCTCTAGGCTTATGGACTAATGATGCTAATAATAATTTAGCTAGATTGGCTACCACTTCTGATGGCACTACTGCTAGAACTAATGATAACCGAGTTACCATAGCAGACGACGGAGCGGTTACAGCTAAAGGGTTTATGGGATACAGCGGAGCCACCACTTTCCCAGACTATGTATTCCAAAAGTATTATACAGGTACTTCTAGTCTCAAGGCAGACTATAGCTTTAAAACCCTTAGTCAAGTAGAAGACTTTGTAAAGACTAATGGACATTTGCCAGGGTATCAATCTGCAGAAGCTATCAAAAAGCAAGGTTATATAGACCTTATGGCAACTCAACTGACCAATGTAGAGAAGATAGAAGAACTCTATTTACACCTTTTAGAGAAGGACAAAGAAGTAAAGGAGTTAAAAGCTAGATTAGAAAAGCTAGAAGCTCTACTAGCAAAATAGGTTATAATACCTTACTCTAAAAACACGCCCCATTGCACTACAACATGCAATGGGGTTTTTATTACTACTCATTATTTAGTCTGATAGCTCTTGGTCTAAAAAAGAAATATTCCGTTGTAGTCCTGCAAACTTAGTCCTTTTAACAGGCGATTTTCTAAATATTTCGGAAAACAAATCTTGAGTAAGCTCTCTCCATTCCCTTTTAGTAAAGTTTTTAAGGGCAGGATTAGGGTTAAACAAAGGCTGATTGTGAGGTTTAGAAAAACGGTTCCATGGGCAAACCTCTTGGCAAATATCACACCCAAACATCCAGTCTTGCATATTAGACCTAAACGCTGCAGGAATTTCCTCCTTGAGTTCTATGGTAGCATACGAAATGCAACGGCTGCCGTCTATAATTTTTTCATTAACAATAGCATTGGTAGGACAGGCATCTATACAACGCGTGCAGCGTCCGCAATGGTCGGTTGTAGGAGCGTCTGGCTCTAGCTCCAAATCGCAAATAATTTCGGCTAGAAAGAAAAAAGACCCGCTTTTCTTAGAAATTAGGTTAGCATTCTTCCCCACCCAGCCAATTCCAGATTTTTTTGCCCACGCCCGTTCCAGCACAGGTGCAGAGTCCACAAATACTCTAAAGCCAAAAGCTCCTATCTCTTCCTGAAGCTCTGCAACCATATCCCTCAAAATATCTTTAATAACCTCGTGGTAATCTCTACCATACGCATACTTTGATATTTTAAAGTTATCTATGGTGGGCAATTCCTCTTGCGGAAAGTAATTATACGACAACGAAATAACGGAGCGAGAGCCTTCCACCAGTAGCCTTGGGTCTAAACGCTTGTCAAAATGGTTTTCCATATAAGACATCTTACCGTGATAGCCCTTTTTTAGCCACACTTCTAGCCGAGGCGATTCCTCCTCCAAAAATGCAGCCTGCGAAATACCACAAGACTGAAAGCCAAAAGCTTTGGCTTTATTTTTTATCAGCTGGGTATAGTGGGCTTTTTTGTTCACAGGTGCAAAAGTATAAATTTAATGCCTAAAATTTGGGTATTGTGCTAATCTCTTCTATCTTTACGCTTCTAAACCTTATAATTTAACAATATCATGATTGAAGAAGTATTAAAATCAGGAAATTACCACCTTATAGATGTAAGAGAGCCGATGGAGCTAGAAATGGACGGAAACATAGAAGCCGCTAAAAACATTCCACTAGGAGAATTAGAAGACCGAAAAGAGGAAGTTACCAGCCTAGACGGCAATGTAATCTTGTTTTGTAGAAGTGGCAACAGAAGTGGCAGAGCCGTAGAATATTTTAAATCTCTTGGGCTTACTAATGTCTATAATGGTGGTGGCTACTCTGACCTAAAGGAAGTTTTAGATAACCTCTAAACCTTTACTGACTCATAAAAAAGGTGGCAATAAGCCACCTTTTTTTATTTTAAAACTTTCTCAAAGGTTTTCCTAGGGCTTCCCCTAAAGTAAACCTCTCCACAATACTGATAACCTAAATGCTGTAAAATATGGAGCTTTGGTTCTCAATCATCTCTCTATAAAATTATTATATATTCTAACCTTCGCTTGATAGTTTTCTTCAAGTCTTTTTTTACTTTCTTGGTCTGCAAAGTCATAGAGAACTTGTGCAGGTCTTGCATGCATCGCATTTTTAAATACCTTCAAATACTCAGAGTAAGTTTTAACTGTCTTTTCGTTAGCATTCTCTATTATACACTCTTTTACATTCATCCTATCCGATTTTTTTATAGAAATCAATTCAAAACGTACATCTCCCATATCATCTTCTGCTTCTAAGACTAAACCAGGTAAGCCAAAAAATTTAAACGGTCCCGCAGGAATAGGTATTTCTGTAGTGTACCAAACGGTATAATTTCTTCCTGAAAGTTTACCCATAGCTTTTTTAGCAGTATATTCTCCTATTTTTTTTGTTTGTGTATCTAACATCCATTTGGTATCTACTTTCCATTCAAATTTGAAACCTTCATCATTTATTCGAGTATGTTGTGTTATAATGTTATTTTTTAAATCTCCTGTAATATATTCACTTTGAAATCCTTTTTTTCTAGGAACAGAAAGCACCCCAAAATCCATATTAGCTCTAAGTTTCAATCTTAAAGAATCTGACTGAATCCTTGCCTCTGAAACATATAATGTCTCATTACCATCAATAAATAACCTAACATCATAGGGAACTACAGCTTCTTGCGTTGTAAGAGAATCTATACGGTGAAACACACGGTAGTCCACTCTAAGCTGAGATATTAAAACTTGAAAACAGAATAAAGAAAACAATATATAGACTCTTACCATTAAATCACTATATAGAATATAATATTTTTGCAATTGCTAATGTATAACATTTAGGATAATCATTTTCTTTTAGATTCCTCAATAAATAGGTTAATCAGCAAAAGCCCTTTTTATTTTAGAACTTTTTCAAAGGCTTTTCTAGGGCTACCTCTAAAGTAAACCTCTCCACAATACTGATAACCTAAATGCTGTAAAATGTGGAGCATTGGTTGGTTATCGTAATTGGTATCTACTTTTATACTGTAAATATTTTGTTGTTTCGCCCAACCTTCTATCCACAGGAACATCTGCTTAGAAATCCCTTTTCCTAAGCATTGGTCGTGTACCACTACACGATGCACCACTATATAATCTCCGTTGGATAACCATTCGCCTTCTATATTATCATAGGCTGGTTCGTTATTGAGCATTAGAGCGGCATAGCCCAAGACCTCATCATCTTGAACCCAAACATAGCCCACCCCATCACGAATGTCTTTTTCTACCACACTTCTATTAGGGTAACCATCTTGCCATTGGTTACTGCCGTCTTCCTTTCTTCTCCTAATACCCTGCTGAAGCATCTCCCAAATAATATCTGTATCTTCTATTCTCGCTGGTTGAAACATCTATTTCTGTTTTTCAATATGATATTTTGTAACTTCTAAACACTCTGCTGTGCGTAAGGGATAGAGGCGATATCCTTTATCTTTTGACTGCCAAAGCCCTCGTTAGGGACAAAAGGTAAAGATAAAGCCGAAAGCCCGCCCCCTAGCAGTGGGATTTTCGGCTGATGGAAAGGGGTTACGCCCTATTAGTTTAGTTTGGCAGTGAGCTTTTTGAACTGTTTTTCTACATTTTTGCCTTCGTAGAGAACATTATATACCGTGCTGATGATAGGTAGTTTAAGCCCCTTTTCTTTGGCAGTATTATAGATAGATGCCGCAGCATAGTAGCCTTCTGCCACCATATTCATAGATTGTATCGCCGATTTTACCGTGTAACCTTTGCCCACCAAATTTCCCAAAGACCTGTTTCTGGAAAACAGCGAGTACGCCGTTACCAGTAAATCCCCTAGATAGGCACTTTCGTTAACATCTCTTGGGGCTTCGTAAATGGCTTCTAGGAAGATTTCCATCTCACGAATGGCGTTGGATACATACACCGCTTGGAAATTGTCGCCGTAGCCCAAACCGCTTGCCATACCTGCCCCAATGGCGTAAATATTCTTTAGTATTGCACTATACTCGTTGCCTAGTATATCGCTGCTGGTACTTACCTTAATATAACTAGAAGAAAATAAATCTTTCAGTTTTTGAGCATTTTCTTCTTCTACGGTAGCGACGGTAAGGTACGAGAGGCGTTCCATAGCAACTTCCTCCGCGTGGCAAGGTCCTGCAATTACGGCCTGATTTCTAAACCCTATCTGAAATTGGTCTCTAAGGTAATGTGCTACCACATCGTTATGTTTAGGGACAATCCCTTTTATAGCAGATACAAACAACTTGTTGGAATAATCGCAAGTCATTTTCTCTAAACTGTCCGACAAATAGATAGACGGCGTCGCCAAAATAATAACATCACAAGCGGATACAAGCTGATTAACATCGGTAGTAATATTAAGATAACGCGTGTTAAACATCACCGATTGCAAGTAAGTAGGATTGTGTTTTCTAAGTTCTATGGCTCCTTTTACAAACTCATTACGAACGCACCAATGCACCATTTTTGAGTTCTCTTGAAGCATTTTTACTATGGCTGTAGCAAAACTTCCGCTACCTAAAACACCCACGCTAACTGCTGATTTTTTATCTTTTTTAGCCATTATAGACTTAATTTTGAGTTACAAATATAGCGTTTAGTTTTTTTCTAAAAGCAGACTTACCCACTCTTCTCTTTGCACTTTTTTGTTGAGTGTAAGGTTCTGTGCCATACAAACTTCCATAATGTCTTCTACATCAAAAAAGCATAAGCCTGATAATAACAACTTACCGCCTTTTTCTAACACCGAAACATAAGTTGGAATATCAGAAATAAGAATATTTCTATTGATGTTTGCCAATATAATGTCAAATTTTTCCTGTCCTAAATTCTCGGCAGTGCCTTCTTCTATCCTTAAACTGACTTGGTTTCGGTCTGCGTTTTCTTTGGAATTTTCTACCGACCAAGGGTCTATATCTATGGCTAAAGTATCTCCTGCTTCTTTCAGTTTAGCGAAGATTGCCAATACTGAAGTCCCACAGCCCATATCCAAGATTTTTTTTACCTTTAAAATCCATTTCCAACATTTGCTGAATCATCAGGTAAGTAGTGGCATGATGCCCCGTACCAAAAGACATTTTAGGCTGTATGATAATTTCATAATCCAGCGGTTGAGGCTCGTGAAACTCTGCTCTAATGTAAACTTTATCTTCTACGTTTATGGGCGAAAAGTTTTTTTCCCATTCTTCGTTCCAATTAATATTAGGCATTTCTGTATAGGTATAATCTATCTCCACACCTTTTTGCTCAAAAATATAGAGTGATTTTATCGCGTCTTCGTTTAAATCGTTCTTTGGAATGTAGGCTAAAATACCGTTAGTTTCCTCTGTAAAGCTATCAAAGCCAATATGTATAAGTTCCGCCATTAAAATTTCGCTCCAAGGCTGAGGTGGCGTAATGGTAAATTTGAATTCTAAATAAGATTGCATTCTAATGTATTGTTTCCACAAAAGTACAGAAAAATCACTGATGTACCTTAATTGTATTTAATCGCTTTAACTGGTGATATTTTACTAATTAAATAACTAGGAAAAATAAGTGACACCGCAGACACCAACAAAATCCCTAAAGAAATTGCCACAATGTAAATAGGATTCAAATCTATAGGCACGGTACTGATGTAATAGTTATCAGGATTGAGTTGAACAATGCCCGTCCATTTTTGTAAAAGTAGTAGTCCCAATCCTATAAAATTCCCAACCAACAAACCAGGAACCATAATAAGTAAAGTATAATTGATGAAAATAGCTCGTATTTGAGCATTATTTGCTCCCAAAGTTTTCAATACCCCTATGGAATTGGTGCGTTCTATAATTAAAATAAGCAACACCATTACAATATTGATGACTACAACCACCAACATAATTGTGATAATTAAAGCTATATTGGTATCAAAAATGTTAATCCAATTTACAATTTCTGGATACTTATCTGTTATCTTTTCAGCATAGTTTTTATATCCTATTCTCTCTTCAATCTTTGGAAAAACCTCATCTATTTCTCCCATATCTTTAAGGAAAATATCTATACCTCCTATGGCAGTTTTATCCATATTTTGTATCCTCCTCACATGGTTGATATCTCCTATGATAAATAGGTCGTCTATCATTTTGATATCCGTTTTGTAAATCCCTTTTACTTTGAATTTTCGGTAGATTGGCTTTTGGTCTTCTTTAGAGAAAATAGCCACGATTTCATCGTTTAGTTTAAGCCTTAAATCATTGGCTATTTTTTCTGGTAATATAACCTCATTATTATATCCCTTTTCTGTAAAGTTCGGAACGCTACCTTCCACCAAAAATTTTTCAAATCTTTTGGTATCAAAATCTTTCCCAACACCTTTTAATAAAATCCCAGAGAAATTTTCTTCTGTCCTAAGAATACCACTTACAGACGCATAAGACTGCATACCTTCTACTTCTTGTAAGGTCTTAATTTGATTTATATTGATTTCTTTTAAGTCTAGAACTGAAGAGTTGTAAGACGAATTAGACCTAGTAGATTTCACAGAAATATGCCCCGAAAAATCTCCCATCTTATTTTTGATGGCTTTTTTAGCTCCCAAACCTGTGGCTACCGTAATTAAA
The DNA here is from genome assembly GCF_035666175.1 of Riemerella anatipestifer. Taxonomy (NCBI): domain Bacteria; kingdom Pseudomonadati; phylum Bacteroidota; class Flavobacteriia; order Flavobacteriales; family Weeksellaceae; genus Riemerella; species Riemerella anatipestifer. The sequence goes on along the minus strand of NZ_CP142016.1, from coordinate 2,317,602 downwards.
GAAACAATGACCCCCAACGCAACAGACAGCCTACCAATAAACACAATCACCTTAGAAAGATTATTTTTGTTATCTTTGGAGAATGCTATTTTTTTAGAAAAATATAATGGAAATTTCAAAACCTATGTATTTAAGCCTCAAAATTAAAAATTTACTATTGATTTGCCTAATTTATTTAGGGTTATCTGGTAGAAACTATGCTCAAAATGGTAACATTTGTCCTGATTTTAAAACAGGAGCCGACCAACCAGAGCTTTATCTTCCTCTATTAAAAAATAAAAAAGTAGGCGTGGTAACCAACCAAACAGGGCTGGTACTAAAACCACAAAAACATAATCCTACTACCCTAGATACACTCAGCATTGTGGATTTCCTAAGAGAAAATACTATAGATATTAGAAGAGTTTTCGCTCCAGAACACGGTTTTAGAGGCGAAGCCGACGCAGGGGAATATGTAAAAAATGGCGTAGATACCAAAACAGGTATTCCCATTATTTCTCTTTATGGTAAAAACAAAAAACCAACCGTAGAGCAAGTCAAAGATTTAGACATTATTCTTTTTGATATTCAAGATGTTGGGGTAAGATTTTACACCTATATTTCAACCCTTGCCTATGTGATGGAAGCTGCCGCAGAGCATAATGTAGAAGTGATTGTACTAGATAGACCTAACCCTCACGACGGCTACACAGATGGACCTATATTAAAGGAAAAATGGACAAGTTTTGTGGGTATGCACCCAGTCCCTATAGTTTATGGATTAACCATTGGCGAGTACGGTAATATGGTAAACGGCGAAGGTTGGCTTAAAAATAAAATAAAAACTAAGTATACCTTAATCCCAATGAAAAATTACCATAAAAAACAACGCTATCCTATACTTAGACGCCCTTCTCCTAACTTACCAAATGATAAGTCTATCAACCTATATCCTTCCCTATGTTTTTTTGAAGGAGCTGAGGTTTCGGTAGGACGCGGCACTGACTATCCTTTCCAAATTTATGGCTCACCATGGACTAAAAAATTAAGTTATAAATTCACTCCAAAGCCTAATTTTGGAGCTAAAAATCCGCCTTTTAACGGACAATTATGCTATGGAGAAAACCTCTCTAAATACTCTAAAGATTTGAGAGAACTTAACCTAGAATGGATAATTACGGCTTACAAAAACTATAAAAATCCTAATAAACCGTTTTTCATCAAAAATCTTTGGTTTGATACTTTAGCAGGGACTGACCAACTAAGGCTTCAAATTATACAAGGAAAAAGCGAAACGGAAATCAAAAAATCTTGGCAAAAAGACTTACAAGAGTTTGAAAAAATTCGTCAGAAGTATATTGTTTATAAAGAATAATACCTAGCTAAATTATATTTATATTGAAAGAATACAGCTCCTAGAACTATTTATAATCCAAATGGAGCAATTTATAGTTCAGGTATTCTCAATTCTTTCAAATTCAATAATTATTGAATAAATACCTATAAAAAATCGCTGTTAGAGAAATTTCTCTAACAGCGATTTTTATATTAATTTATCTATAAATCAATTACATATGCAATGCTCTTTTTCCTGTAGCATCTAAAGCCGCTTCTTTAATAGCCTCTGTAAATGTTGGGTGAGCGTGAGAAATTCTTGAAATATCTTCTGCACTCGCACGGAATTCCATAGCTACTACAGCTTCTGCAATCATATCCGCAGCACGAGCTCCTATCATATGAACTCCTAAAATTTCGTCTGTTTTTTCATCAGCCAATACCTTAATTAGTCCATCAATATCTCCACTCGCACGGCTTCTACCCAAGGCTCTCATTGGGAAACTTCCTACCTTATAAGAAACGCCTTCTTCTTTAAGCTGCTCTTCTGTCTTCCCTACTCCAGCTACTTCTGGCCAAGTGTAAACCACTCCTGGTATTAGATTGTAGTTGATATGAGGTTTTTGCCCTGCCAAAGTTTCTGCTACAAAAACACCTTCTTCTTCCGCCTTGTGGGCCAACATAGCTCCCTTAACCACATCACCAATCGCATAGATGTTAGACACATTAGTCTGAAGATGGTCGTTTACTTTTACTCTTCCTCTTTCGTCTAAATCCACACCTGCGTTCTCTAAGCCTAAACCATCCGTATAAGGTCTTCTTCCCACTGATACTAAGCAATAATCTCCCTCTACACTTACTTCTTCTCCCTTCTTATCTTTAGCCATTACTACTACTGTATCGCCTTTTCTTTCCACCGCAGAAACCGCTGTAGAAAGCATAAATTTCATTCCTTGTTTTTTAAGAACTTTTTGCAATTCTTTAGATAAAGAACCGTCCATTCCTGGGATAATTTTATCTAAATACTCTACCACTGTTACCTCAGAACCAAGTCTTTTGTAAACAGAACCAAGCTCTAGCCCTATAACACCACCACCAATTACGACAAGATGTTTAGGTATTTCTTTCAAATTAAGAGCTTCCGTAGAGGTTATGATTCTTTCTTTATCTAAACTGATAAAAGGTAAAGAAGAAGGCTTAGAACCTGTAGCTATAATGGTATATTTAGACTCAATAGACTCTGTAGAGCCATCATTTTTTGTTACTTTGATTTTAGTTGCCGTTTCAAAACTTCCCACTCCTTCAAAAACTGTAATCTTGTTTTTGTCCATTAGGAAATTAATCCCTTTAGTAGTTTGGTCTACCACTTCGTTTTTTCGCTCTATCATTCTAGCCAAATCTGCTTTAGGCTCGTTGATAACAATCCCGTGGTTTGCAAAGTTATGCTTCGCATTTTCAAAATGCTCCGAACTATCCAAAAGTGCCTTAGACGGAATACATCCTACATTAAGACATGTTCCTCCCAAAGTAGGATATTTCTCTATAATAGCTGTTTTAAAACCTAATTGTGCACAACGAATAGCTGCCACATAACCTCCAGGTCCAGAACCGATAACAGTAACATCAAATTGACTCATTATAATTCAAATTTATTTTTGTTTTTACCCTGACAAATGTACTAATTTTTATATGAACCACCAACCTAGATATTCCGCAAACCTAAAACAAAAAAGGCGACTAATAAGCCACCTTTTGTAAACTATCTTAATCTTCTAACTCTTCGTGAGTTATCACCTCTGAGTTCTTCGGTTCGTACGGAATTTTATCCAATATATACTCTAATGCTTCTACTCTTGCCTTAGATTTTTTATTGGCTTTTAGTACCTTCCACGGTGCAATTTCTGTATCCGAAACCTCAAACATTTTTTCCTTATATTCCGTATAAACATCCCATAAATCTAAAGCCTTAGCATCTACAGGACTATACTTCCATTTTTTAAGTGGATTTTCTATAATATCAGCAAATCTCTTTGCTTGTTCTTCTTTTGAAATGGAGAAATACAACTTGAGCAAATAAGTACCCGAGTTTACTAGCATTTTTTCAAACTCATTGACTTGCGACATAAAAATATCATACTCTTCTTTTGTACAAAAACCATTAACAGGCTCTACTACTGCACGGTTGTACCAACTTCTATCAAAAAATACAATTTCCCCTGCTTTTGGCAACTGACTGATGTATCGCTGAAAATACCATTGACCTTGCTCTACCTCATTAGGCTTTGGAAGAGCAACCACACGATGCTCTCTAGGGTTAAGATGCTCAGTAATTCTTCTTATCGCCCCTCCTTTACCAGCGGCATCTCTACCTTCAAAAATAATGATTACTCTCTGTTTATTTTCTACTACCCAATTTTGCATTTTGATAAGCTCTTCTTGTAATTTAGCCAATCTTTTCTCGTACTTTATCGTACGCAATGCTTTGTCTGGATTAAGCGTATCTGACTGCAATAGAGCGTAAAGACCCTTTTTAGTATCTAGTTTTTTATATTGTGTATCTGTAAGTTCCATATTGATGTTTATTTATAATTAAAAATCTATTTGCTTAATCATTCTAAAGTACCTCTGTACCACACTAGGGTCTGGGTTAAGAGAAACCTCACTCTCTCCTTTCCCTTCGTAATTAAACTGACTAAGCACATACCTTATCGCCTCTAGCCTCGCTCTCTTTTTATTATCAGACTTCACCACCACCCAAGGCGAAAAGGCATTATGAGTTCTAGAAAACATCTGATTTTTGTATTTTGTGAACTCGTCCCATAGTTCCTGTCCTTTTTCATCTACGGGGCTATATTTCCATTTTTTCAGTGGATTTTGAAGCCTACTATTAAAACGGAATAACTGTTCATCTTTACTTACAGAAAACCAAAATTTAATAATATGCGTCCCCGATTCGTAAAGCATATGCTCAAACTCTGGCACCTGAACCATATATTCCTCATATTGCTCTGGCGTACAGAACCCCATCACAGGCTCCACTACCGCTCTATTATACCAACTTCTATCAAAGAAAACAATCTCACCAGAATTAGGAAGTTCTTTAATATATCTACGAAAATACCATTGTCCTCGCTCTACATCTGTAGGTTTATTAAGAGCTACAATACGCATAGCACGAGGGTTAAGATGTTCCGCAAAACGCTTAATAGTCCCCCCTTTACCAGACGCATCTCTACCTTCAAAAATAATAGCAACTTTTTTACCCGTATTTTTAATCCAGTTCTGAAGATTTACAAGTTCAGTTTGTAACAATTTTAACTCATCTTCATACTCTATCTTTTCTATAAGAGCAGCATATTTAGAATCTTCATCTTGATTCTTGTAGAGGTATTTCATCAGATCCTCTTTGGTTTTCATTTTCTCTAAATCAGTCTTTGGTATCATATAATAATCTTACTTTTATTTTACTCTATAAAGTTAAGATTATTTAGCTAAAAATGAAAAGTATCTAAGATGATTTTTAACAGCAAGAAAAGTCTAAAAACAAAAAAACCTCCAGTTGACACTAGAGGTTCTAACCATAAATACTGCGATCCGGACGGGGCTCGAACCCGCGACCACCTGCGTGACAGGCAGGTATTCTAACCAGCTGAACTACCGGATCAGAAAAAAGTTATAAAAAAGCGATCCGGACGGGGCTCGAACCCGCGACCACCTGCGTGACAGGCAGGTATTCTAACCAGCTGAACTACCGGATCTTTTTATAAGAACATTATTCTTAATTATGTATCAGAACGCTTATCTGAATAATGTGGTTGCAAAAGTATAACTTTTTTCAATACAAACAAAATTTTATATAAAAAAAAGCACCTTCATTTTAGAAAGTGCTTATAAATCAATTTATTTTTTTTTATAAATGTGCTGATAATTTTTCTGCAATAACCTCCTTAGGAGACACGCCTACTAACTTATCTACCACTTCTCCATTCTTGAAGATAAGAACTGTAGGTATATTTCTAATACCGTACTCCATAGCTACCTGCTGGTTGTTATCTACATCTACTTTACCTACAACTGCTTTGCCTTCAAAATCATTTGCTAATTCTTCTACGATAGGTCCTAGCATTCTGCATGGCCCACACCATACTGCCCAAAAGTCTACTAATACAGGCTTGTCTGAGTTTATTACTACTTCTTTAAAATTGCTGTCTGTAATTTCTAATGCCATAATTTTACATTTTTAGTCTGCAAATATATTACTTTATTCTTTTATTTTAGTATTTATATATCGATAGTTAATATCGTTTATTTCTATAATTCTTGCTGTATTTCTTTAAGAGCCTTTACCAATGCATCTATATCAGCCTTAGTCGTAAGATGGCTAAAAGATACTCTTAGAGGTGTGGTATGCTCCATATCTTCTTCATCTACTACCATCATCATTACCATAGAAGGCTTACTAGCCCCAGAACTACACGCACTTCCTTGAGAAACAGCAATACCTTTCATATCCAACTGCAAGCTCAATAACGGATTTTTAAATGGCAGTAGAACACTCAATACCGTATAAAGGCTACTATCCTGCTCAGCGCTTCTTCCGTTAAATTTAACTCCTGAAATATTTCCAGATAATTGCTCTATTGCGTAATTCTTTATGTCTTTAATATGAGAAGTATAATTTTCTAGGTTGCTCATTGCAATTTCTAAAGCCTTGCCAAGTCCTACAATGCCACTCACATTTTCTGTGCCTGCACGAAGACTTCTCTCCTGAGGCCCTCCTGTTATAAGCGACTGAAGCCCTGAAGCTTTCCTAACAAAAGCAAACCCCGCTCCTTTAGGTCCGTGGAATTTATGAGCACTACAAGAGGCAAAATCCAAAGGCACTTCTTGAAAATCTAAATCTAAATGAGCTACCGTTTGCACCGTATCCGAATGGAATAAAGCTCCATTTTCTTTACATAGTGCAGATACCTTTTTGATATCTAAAATATTACCTATCTCATTATTGGCGTGCATTAGAGTAACCAAAGTTTTTTTATCCGATTTCTTTAATTCTTGCTCTAGTTTTACCAAATCTATATCACCCTGTGCATTAGGACGAAGATATACCAACTCCACGCCCTTGCGTTTCTTCATATCCAAACAAGTCTCCGCCACGCATTTGTGCTCTATAGGAGAAGTAATAATTCGCTCCACACCCAAATGCTCCACACAAGATTTAATAATCATATTATTAGACTCTGTACCGCACGAAGTAAAGATAATTTCGCCAGGTTGCACCTTTAAATAATCAGCGATTTGGCGTCTCACAGCTTCTATCCTAGTTTTAGCCTCTTGCCCTATACTATGCGTAGAAGAAGGGTTACCATAACAAAATTTCATAGAGTTTACCATTTCCTCTATTACTTCGTCTAAAAGTGGCGTAGTAGCCGCATTATCTAAATATATTTTACTCATTTTTTTATTTCAGTATGATATTATTAAACTTTAAATTCTTAGAAACTGAAAAAACCATCCACGGTGTGGTAATGACCTGCACTTGCATTTCTGGTTCTCTAATAGATGTTTTTGAAGGCGAAGAAGACTGATTTTTTTTCATATAAACTTCCAAAGTATCACCTACCAATTTAACACTATCAATACCTTGAGGCTTATGCATACCTGCTCTAAAAGTTCCTAAATGATAAAGAATTACTTGTTGATTTTTAGGAAAAATTAATTTAGGCTCTTTACTCTTCTCCTCATTTGGATTTAAAACTACAAATTGGTTCGTAGATAAAACCCTATTAAGTTCCTCTTGAGAGTTTATAAGTCTAAAGCCCCTCTTTTCTTCCCCTCCAGAAGCTTCCGAATAAAACAATCTTTCCTCTTGTTTTTGCTGATTACTAATCTCTTGCTTCATAACTTTCCGCTTTTGAGGAGTACACATCGTAAAGATGCCTAAACCTAAGGTTAAAAGTAAATTTTTCATCACCAATATTTTTGGCTAATTTAATGAAAAAATTGAAACAAACCTTCATTAGCCCATTTCAGCATTGCGTGGTCTCCTGCTGTATCTCCAAAGGCTATACTTTTATCATATTTAAGCCCTTCTGTAGCCTGTTTTATTCTTTTTACTTTTTCTTCTCCGTTGCAATTTTTGGTTTTAAACTTACCTGAAAATTTCCCATCTTTAAACTCGGCTTCCGTAGCCAAAAGCCCCATACCAAAATGCTCCGCAAAAGGGCGAACCCAAATATCCAACGATGCCGTTACAATGAACGCTACCGTCTTCTCTTTATCTATTTTTTCTATAAATTCCAAAGCATTAGTCCTGAAAAGTTTTGGATAATATTCTTCAAAAAAGGCTTTAGACTTCTTCTCTATTCGCTCTTTAGATTCTCCTGCAAGTATAGAAGCAATAAAGCTCTCTTTGACCTTCTCTGCTTTGAGAAGTTTCATTTTCAAAAGAATAAAAAGTGGAATGTACCTTAAAAATTGTATTCTATATTTACTGCTGTTATAGAATTTAAGATATAGAAATAAAGTGTCCTCTGTGGTAAGTGTACCATCAAAGTCGAATAGATATAGTTTTTTCATAAATGAAGAAAGGTACTTTAGGAGCTAATTTTAAAGTTTCAATTTTTTAAATATAAACTCAGGAATGTTTTTTATAATCAACATAACAGCCCACCATATAGGCAGTACATACGCCACATTCCTTTTGGCTTTGTAGGCTTTATATATAGAAACCGCTGCTTGTTTAGGTGTTGCAGTGAGTTTGGGATTAAGTGGCATACCTTCCGTCATTTTAGTAGCCATAAAGCCTGGTTTCACCGTCATTACATGCACTTTTCTGTGGAACAAATAATTTCTAAGTCCACTCAGATAAGCAGTTAATCCCGCCTTAGCACTCCCGTAAATAAAATTACTCTGTCTGCCTCTATCTCCTGCTACCGAAGACAAAACCACCATAGTTCCCGCTCTTTTAGATGCCATTTTTTCGGCAAAATAATTGAGTAACGGAACAAGTTTAGCGTAGTTAATATCAATAATAGCTTCTGTATTTTTGTGATTTAATAATCCCTCTTCGGTGCCTTTACCTAAGTAACCAGAAGCACAGAATAAAAGTTCCGAATCTACTTCTTCTAAGGCTTTAAAATTAATAGGTTGCATCAAATCCAACATGATAACTTGGCTATGCTGAAGATATTTTACTTCTATATGTTTTGCAAATTTCTCTGCACTTTCTCTATTAGAAGTGAAAAGATAAAGATTTCTAAATCTTTGCCCCTCAGACAACACTTCCTCCACAAAGGCTTGTGCCACTTCCGAATTACTACCTAGTACAATCATATTTTAAGATTTTGGAGAATTAAGATTCTCTTTTCAAAAGGTAATTAGCCAACTCTATAAAAGGTTGTTTTTTATCTTCTGGTAGATTAATGGTTTTTAAACAATCTTGACCGATTTGGTTGTGCTTTTGTATCAATCTCAGCACCTTTTCATCTACTTTTGTTCTTCTAAAAATCTTCTCTACACAGTAGATTTTATCTATATTATCCGTCTTTTTAGAGTACCAATAGTTAAGCTCTTTTCGCTCTTCCTCAGTCGCGTTTTCCATTGCTAATAGGTAAAGTACTGTCTTTTTATTTTCAAAAATATCCCCTGCGTGTTTCTTTCCAAACTGCTCCTGATTTCCGAAGACATCTAAATAATCGTCCATAATCTGGAACGCAATCCCAATATGTTTACCAAATTGATACAACGCCTCTGCCTCCTGTTCGGTAGCTCCCGCTATCATAGCCCCTATCTTAAACGAAGCTGCACTAAGCACCCCCGTTTTATAGGTTATCATTTTTATATAATCTTCGTAGGTAACGCTAGAGTTGGTTTCAAAATTAACGTCCATCTGCTGCCCCTCGCAAAGCACCGCTCCCGTTTCGGAGAATAGAGTGATACACTTTTTAAATAGTTCTGGCTCTAAATCTTCAAAAAACTGATAGGCTTTAATGAGCAATGCATCTCCCGACAGAATACCTACATTGATGCCGTGTAGCGTATGTATTGTAGGTTTATTTCTTCTAAGTGGCGCATCGTCCATAATATCGTCGTGGATAAGCGTGAAATTATGAAAAAACTCTATAGCCAAAGCTGGTTTCATCGCTTTTTCTAAACTACCTCCAAAAAGCTCGCACCCCATTAGTACCATAATAGGCCTCAGGCGTTTTCCTCCGTGAGAAATGATATAATTCATAGGCTCATAGAGTTCTTTTGGTTCGTTTTTAAATTGATGCTTTTCTATTGCTTCTGCTACTAAGTCTTGATATCTGTCTAAGAATTTCATAAGTCTTTTTTATCCGTGAATATTGCCACAAAAATAATGATTTATACAGACAAAAGCACAAGTTTTTATTCTTTATTAAAGAATAAATAGGAATTTAAAACATAAACTGGTTATAACTATATCTATCCTTCAATGAGGCGGAATTGAGTATCTACTTTATTATCTAGCCAACGATTTAATAAAGGTCTCTCTAACTCAAACTCCCTATATTCATCAGGACTCATAATAGGAATACCTGAAACTATAGGATAAACCCTTCTACAATTATTACAAAGCAAATATCCTTCCTCTACACTTTCTTCAGTCTCTTGCTTTACTATCGTTAATTCTAACTCTTGTTTATCAAAAGGACAACAGAGTTTCTCTATCGTTTTTAATCTCATATTCAGGTCTTTTTTAATTTTAGTTTATACTTTTTAATTTCTTGAATTGGTTGTTCAGAATCCATTATACCAGAAACCACAGCTATACCAGAGCAATTTAAGTAGGTTAATTCTCCTACATTTTCAGGTGTTATACCCCCAGCTAAAAAGATTGGTATTTGCGTTATTTTTTGGGCTTCACGAACTGTATCAAATCTTACAAATTCGCAACTATTTGCTGTAGATGACGGAAATATAGAACAAAATGAAATATAGTCCATCTTTTGTTTATTAGCCCATTGCACATGTTCCAAATCGTTATTACAGGTAATACCCATAATAACTTTACGCCCTAACTCCCGCCTTATTGCTTCAATATCATTTGGTTGCACATCAAAATGAACTCCATCTATATTTACCTCCCTTAACAGTTCCCAACGGTTATTAATCAATACAGGAATATTTTCTTTGTGACAAATCTCAATAATTCTATTTATGATGTCTAAAATATTATCATTGTCATTAAAATTATCCCAGATCTGAACCGCTACAATACCCTCTGAAATAATCTTTTCCAATTTTATCAACAAGGTATCACGATGCATTGACGGATTTACGATAAGATAAATCCCATTTTTTATTTCCATCCTCTTTTTAATGCTTTAAAAAATGCTTCCCAATAAGGGTATTTTTCTAAATACTCAAATTCCGTCACCTCATCATTTTTAATAAGTTTCATACCATGTTCTTTACCACATAATTCCCCCACAGATACACACGGAATACCACTAGCTTCCAAACGAGAAACTACATTTGTCACAAATTCTTTTTTACAGGTAATAATCATAGAACCTGCACCTATGCAATTTCTAGGGTCTATATCAAACAGATTACATATTTCCGTTTGTACTTCCGCCAGTGGCAATTGGTCATAGTAAATCGCCGCTCCATTATCCGAAGCTTTTGTTAATTCATAGATAGCCCCTAAAACACCACCCTCCGTTACATCATGCATAGCTGTAACTTCCTGAAAATCTAAATCCTGACCCACCGCAACCAGAGCATCTTGTAACGATGAGGTCTTATAAAAAGACTCACAAGCTAGTTTATAAATTTCGTTACCAACTTTATCAATCACTACTTTAGGAAAACTCATTGCAAGAATTGCTGCGGAAGAGATGGCACAAGACTTAGTTACTAATATGATATCTCCTGCATTCGCATATTTTGACAATAATATTTTGGACTTAGGTGCAATGGTAACAAAAGTTCCTCCCCCTGCAATGGTTGAGTTTTGTCCTTCAATAAATCCTGTATGCCCTCCTGTAATAGCTACTTTTATTTCTGATGAAAACTTATGCACATATTGCCAATATTCTTGAAAATCGTTTTTAGAAAGTGTAGGTGGAAGATTTAACACAAACTGACCGTACATAGGTGCGAACCCCGTGGTTGCCATATCATTGGCCATAAGATGAACTGACAACCACGCCGATTCCTGCAAACCTAGTGATGGAATTAGTGATAACGGATCACTAGTGAGTGCCATTGCCATTTCTGTATGCAAATCAATAAGAGAGACATCTACGCCGAATTGTGGACCAGCCAACACCTCAGTTCTAGGATAACCACAATTATTAAAAATAAATTGCTCAAATGAACCTTGTCCTATTTTCCCCATTTCATCAATCATTTAATCCACATCTTTAAACTGTATGTATAATCCGAAAAAATCTCCAAACGGCACTTCCCATTGCTGTATCGGAAACCATTGAGGCAATCCTGTACATTTCCACTCAATCGTATATTCTCTGCCTTTAAGTGCTTCATCAATAATACTCATCAGCATTTTAGGTGAATAAAATGTAGCCGTTATATAAAATGGATTTTTGCCAAAAATCTGCTGAATTCTCCTCCTAATAACTTTGGTAGAATATCTATTCATCATCCCCATAGCAATACCATATCTACTTACCCTAGCCGCCTCTCTAATAACCTTAACTGGATCTTTATAATACTCAAAAGTGGTGATGAAAGCGAGTGCATCAAAGGTATTGTCTTTAAAAGGCATATTATGTGAATCTGCCATTACTAAATCTCCACCAAAAAGATGTTTAGCTTGCGACAACATCAGTGGGGAAATATCTCCTCCTGTAGCTTCAATTCCTATTTTTTTCCACCAACGGGTAAATCGTCCCGTTCCACAACCAAACTCCAGCAATGTTTTCACACGCCTATCTTTGGTTATCAAGTGCTCCATGACCTTTTTCTGCCAAATTTCTGCTCGTTTGTAGCGTCCTTCATACCACAACTCATAGGTATCTGTATGTTCACGATTAAAAAACCACTCTGGTCTACCTTGCCAGTTTTGATGATTCAGAGGAATCAATCCTGTTGAGAATTTTTCCATTTTCATATACTTGTTTTTTAGCATAACCTCATGAAAAATGCGACAAGTATAGAATTGAAAATATACAAAGATTCACATTGCAATCCCTACGTTGGCATTATCCAAATCAGGTATCGGGTATAATCTCAGCCATAACGGCACCCCGTGCTTTTGTTTGCACAAATATAATGGATTATTTTTAATTACCCATCTAAAAATATCAATAGAAAGTATTTAGAATTTATTTGATCATTTTTATTATATTTGAAACATAACAATCTAAAAAAGTATATTATGAAAAATCTAAAAAAATGGATCTTATTGTTCCTTACCTTGTTTATTGTTAGCGTGTATTCGCAGAAAGTAAATCTCACCAACGCTCCTACCAAAACCCAAACGTTTGATGTGGCTAGTTTTAACCAGCTTAAAGTTCAATCCAATATAGGAGTTAAATTAGTAAAGTCTAATCAGGAGAAAGTAGAGGTAACTTCTAACGCTTTAGATTACCTTACCGTTGTTTCTAGCAATGGTGTGCTTACATTAAAATACAAGCCTAACACCTCTCTAAAAAATGCTAAAACCAAAGCCATCGTCTATACCAAAAACATCAACAAAATGGAGGTAAGCGGTGCTTCTTCTGTAGAAAGTCAAGATACATTCAATACTAGTGATATTCGTTTGAGCGGAGCCTCTAATATTTCTGGAAACTTTAATGCTAAAAATATCAACCTTAGTTGCAGTGGTGCAAGTGACTTTAAAGGTAACCTAAATGCCGATAGCACTACCATTGAAATCAGTGGTGCAAGTAATACTTCTGGAACTATTACCGCTAAGAGTGCTAAAATTGAAGTAAGCGGTGCATCTAACATCAATAGTCAAATAAACACCGCCAATGTAACTACTTTGGAAGTTTCTGGTGCTTCTAAAGCTGTTCTAAAAGGAAGTTCTAATAAAATAACAGCTAGTGCTAGTGGAGCTTCTAAAATAGATTTGTCTGACTTGTCTTACAGCAGTATAGAAAAAGAAAACAACTCTATGAGTAAAATAATCTCTAAATAATTTCTCTGAATACAAACTAAATAAGGCTACTCCTAAAAGAGCAGCCTTATTTTTTTATAATGTTACCAAGTATAGTTATATTTACTTAGTTTTCATCTCTGTATAGTATTGAAAGAAATACGGAATACTTTCTATCCCCTTATAGAAGTTATACAAGCCATAATGTTCGTTAGGAGAATGTATTGCATCTGTATCTAAACCAAAGCCCATCAATACACATTTAGCTCCTAAAACTTCCTCAAACAATGCCGTAATTGGGATACTACCACCACTTCTAAATGGTAAAACTTCTTTTCCAAAAGCTTTTTCCATTGCTTTTTTAGCCGCCAAAAACTCATTGGTATCGCTCTTTAAGACATAAGGCATTCCACCGTGGTATGGTGTTACTTTTACTTTAACGCTATCTGGTGCTATTTTCTTAAAGTGATTTACAAATTTCTCTGTAATCTCCTCTGGTGTTTGGTTAGGCACTAATCTCATTGAAATTTTAGCAAACGCCTTAGATGGTATTACGGTTTTAGCACCTTCTCCAATATAGCCTCCCCACATACCATTAACATCTAAAGTTGGTCTAATAGAAGTTCTCTCCAAAGTCGTATAACCTTCTTCTCCCTGTATACCATTAAGCCCAATTGACTTTTTAAAAGATTCTACATCATCTTTCAGTTTATTCATTTCTGCTCTTTCTTCAAGGGAAACAACTTCTACATTATCATAGAAACCTTCCACAGTTATCCTACCTTTGTCATCTATAAGACTACCTATCATTTTAGACAACACATTGATAGGGTTAGGAACAGCCCCTCCATAAAGTCCAGAATGTAAATCTCGGTTAGGACCTTCCACCTCTACTTCTACATAACTAAGACCTCTAAGCCCTGTAGTTACCGTAGGTTGCTCCATAGAATAAAGCCCCGTATCTGAAATCAGAATGACATCACAAGACAGTTTAGATTGGTTTTCTTTAAGGAAATCCGCCAAGCTAGCCGAACCAACTTCCTCTTCTCCTTCTATGATAAATTTAACATTACAAGGGAGGACATTGGTCTTCATCATCGCTTCAAACGCCTTTAAATGCATAAAAAACTGACCTTTATCGTCTGCCGCTCCTCTTGCAAAAATTGCTCCTTCTGGGTGCAACGGAGTTTCTTTAACTACAGGCTCAAAAGGACCACTTTCCCACAATTCCAAAGGGTCTGGTGGCTGCACATCGTAATGCCCATAAACCAATGCCGTAGGAAGTGATGGGTCTATAATTTTCTCACCAAATACAATAGGATAACCTTTGGTCTCACACACCTCAACCGCATCCGCTCCCGCATTAGCTAGGTGTTTTGCTACCTCTTCAGCACAGTTAAGCACATCTTGATTATAAGCTGGGTCTGCACTAATAGAAGCTATTTTAAGCAATTCTATAAGTTCGTCTAAAAATCTTTTCTTGTGGTTTTGAATGTAATTTTGTGTTTCTTGCATCAGTTTATTTTTGATGTAGTAAAAGTAATTATTTTTAATGAAATAAAAAAACGTCCCTCCTAAAGCGAGGAGAGACGCAGATTATGTACTTGTACTTTTCTTATTTTGTGAATCTTACAGACATCTTTCTGTCCGAAGCTCTTTCCTCATCAGAGGCATCTGCTGCTACTTTAGCAAATTTACTTCCGTACCCTTCTGCTGATACTACTTGAGCTCCCACACCTGCTTTTTCTAACTGAGCCTTAATAAATTCTGCTCTAGCTTGAGATATTTTAACATTAGTTTCCTCGCTACCTGTTTTATCTGTATAACCTCCAATTTTAATTTTAGCGTCTGGATACGCCTTTAATATTTTTGCTAAGTTATCTATTTGCTCTGCACCAGACTCTAACTGATTGGTAGAACCCATTTTAAAGTTAACATGGTCAAAATCATACCAAACATTCTTAAGAACATCATCTGAAGAAGATGCATACTTCCCTGATTTAAGGAAAGATAACATCGTATCTTCCATTCCACCTTTATATCCTTTTAGCGTAACACCTTCCAAGTCTATAGTTACCTCTTCTTTAGCGCCTGAAGCATGATGACCTTCCGCGTGAGCAGAATGCCCATTACCTTGTGCATCATCTGTATATCTTTCTACCCCTTCTTCTAGTTTAAGAATATTCTTATTGCCTCCTGGCTGAATCTTCTTACAAGATACCATAAACGAAATAGCAGCTACTGCAAAAATATATTTTTTCATTCTTTTAAATTTTGTCCCAAAGTTAATAAATCTCTTTTTAATAGCCTAAATATTTATTTTTAATTTTTATTTAGACCTCAAAATTACTTTACCTTTTATGGTTTGAGTAAAAATAAGATAGTTCTGTCCCCCATCTTTAAGTTTGTATTTTTTCTTAATTTCCACAGGACTTAGTGGGTAATTTTTTGAAATAATGTTATACTGCTCTCCCTTTTTTATTTCCTTAGACGAAACCTCTTCTACTTCAAGAACTCGCCCTGGAAAATCTAATATTTTTTCTTCCGAAGTGTAGAGATGTGTATTGATATGAAGCTTATTCAGTTGATATTTTTGTGCAACACTCTTAAACGCCCCCGATTTAAGTATAGCCCCATTAGGAATATACAGATATTTTTCAGCTTCAGAAAAATAGACTTGAGTATTCTCCTCACCTTTTATAATGAACGAAAAATCAGGTTCATTTGTTTCTAAATTAAAACATCTGCAAAGCGGAGAGCTGTTTTCCTCTGCACTTCTGTCCATCAAAACTAAAACTTCTTTCACTTCATTTTTTACCGCTATAACATCTATGGAAACGATATGAGACAAAACGGAAATCAAGTATTTAATATCAATAAGAGGAGAAAGTTTAACCAACACCTTTGGAGAAATCTCCAAAAGTTGATTTTTAATCTCTAAGATATTAGGCGATAAATCCTCTAAAAGAAATTTTTTATTTTTATTATTATCTCTTCTAGCAGGGTCTAAATAGACCAAGTCATACAGCTTTTGGTTATTTTCTAAAAAAGTTTCCAGATTTGTATTGATGAAATCAGCCTCTCTACCAAGTTCCGTCCAATTATGTTCAACTAATGATAAAAGAGAGCTATTTTGCTCCACAAGAGTTACTTTTTTAAAGTTTTGAGACAGAAAAAAAGCATCTATCCCGAAGCCACTAGTTAAATCCAAAAAGTGATTTCCACTAAACCTTTCTCCTTTAAAAGAAGCCGTAGATTGCGAAGAGGATTGTTCTAAATTAAGATGAGGAGGAAATAAAATGCCACTTCTATCCAAAAAAGGGAATTTTTTACGAGCTATCCTACGTCCTTCTATCTGCTGAACTAAATCTTGATTGTTAACCCCTTCAAAAATCGGTTTTTTCAAAAGAATTTTCATCACATCTTCTTTGAGGTGTGCTTCTATAAAATCCTTCAATTCCTTTCTCTGTAGACACTCCATTCTGTTTTTAGTTTAGCTGTACAAAGGTAAACTTTTATATTTATTGCAACCATTTGTCCTTAATCTTTCTTTTTTTAAATTCATTACAAAAGTCATTAGATTACTCATTTAGAAAAGAAGAAACTTTCGTATCTTTGACCCCTATTTTAACCCTTAAAAAATAAAGCAATGATAAACGTAAAAAACTATCTAGACTCTACTTATCTTAAAACTCCTGAACAGGCTGGAATTACTCCAGAAGAAACTAAAGCAAAGGTAAGAGAACTAACTGATGAAGCAATTGATAATGGACTTTTCGCTGTGATGATTCGTCCTGATTTTGTTAAAGAAACTAAAAATTATTTAGCTCAAAAAAATGCTAAGGTAGTACTAGGCACTGTAATTGGGTTTCACGAAGGTACAGCGAGTATAGAGTCAAAACTAAATGAAGCTCAAAAAGCAATAGAAGATGGTGCTGATGAACTAGATTTTGTTATCAATTATACTGCTTACAAAAACGGCGAAAATGATTTAGTTAAAGACGAATTTTTGCGTTGTACAGAACTTTGCTTAAACCACAAAAAGATAGCAAAGTGGATTATTGAAATCGCTGCTCTTACAGATGCTCAAATAGAGGATTTGACTAAAAAAATAGCAACTTGGGCTACAGATACTTTTAAGGAAGAAGACCTAGAAAATATTTTTGTAAAATCTTCTACTGGTTTCTATCAAACAGAAGGTGGCAAGCCTAATGGTGCTACTTTTGAAGGTATTGAAATAATGCTAGAAAACGCAGGGAAACTTCCTGTGAAAGCAGCAGGCGGTGTAAGAACACCAGAAGACGCCGAAAAAATGATTGCTCTAGGCGTGAAAAGAATAGGTACTTCTTCAGCAATGGCTCTTGTAAAAGGTGAAAACGCTTCGGAAGGATACTAAGAAATAAAAACATATTATTAAAAATAACCTCTGCTTCTTAACAGAGGTTATTTTTTATCCTAAATACAAACCATAAAAAACTCCATATCCTTTTGATATGGAGTTTTATTTTTATTAAAGTATTGCAAATATTAAACTAATAATGCAAACGGATTTTCTAGGTAAGTCTTTAATGTTTGTAAAAACTCTGCACCAGTAGCACCATCTACCACACGGTGGTCACACGCTAAAGACAACTTCATAGTATTACCTACTACAATTTGTCCGTCTTTAACTACAGGCTTCTCTATAATAGCACCTACCGAAAGTATACAAGAGTTCGGTTGATTGATAATAGAAGTAAATGT
This sequence comes from Riemerella anatipestifer, assembly GCF_035666175.1. NCBI lineage: Bacteria > Pseudomonadati > Bacteroidota > Flavobacteriia > Flavobacteriales > Weeksellaceae > Riemerella > Riemerella anatipestifer. The sequence continues at coordinate 2,299,451 of NZ_CP142016.1, read as the reverse complement.
TTCTATTCCAAACATTCCAAGGTTGGATATTGAGAATGTAGAACCTTCCATTTCGTTAGCTTTAAGACCTTTAGATTTTGCTCTAGAAGCCATATCTTTAACTCCTGCAGAAATTTGACTATAATTCATAAAGTCTGCATTCTTCAATACAGGTACTACTAATCCGTCTGGGATAGCCACTGCCACGCCAATATTGATGCTACCATGATGAATAATCTTATCTCCCGCCCAGCTACTATTGATTTGAGGGTGCTTTCTAAGAGCCATAGCTGTCGCCTTAATCACCATATCGTTAAACGATACTTTAGTGTCAGGAAGTGAGTTAATTTCCTTTCTAGCAGTGATGGCTTTATCCATATTCACCTCTACCATTAAATAGTAGTGAGGTGCTGAAAACTTACTTTCAGAAAGTCTTTTTGCGATTACATTTCTAACTTGAGAGTTAGGTGTTTCTGTAGTTTCTCCAGCAACAAAATTCATAGCTACTTGTGCAGCTGGCGTTACAGAAGCAGAACGCTGTTCTGTTGCGTTTGGCTGATAGTTTTCTATATCTTTCTTTACTATTCTTCCGTTCTCTCCAGAACCTTTTAGATTTGTAATATCTATACCCTTCTCCTCTGCCATTTTTCTAGCCAATGGAGAAATAGCCACTCTATCTGTTGAAACACTAGCATTAGATGTTGAAACATTTTCTGCTTTTGAGCTAGAAGCTACACTTGACTGTTCTTGTTGAGCTTGAGGCTTACTAACCACTCCGCCATTAGAAACTATAGCAGAAACATCTGTTCCAGCAGGTCCTATAATGGCTAATATTTTATCTACTTCAGCTGCTTCTCCCTCTCCTACACCTTGGTATAAAAGAGTTCCGTTAAATTCTGATTCAAAATCTTGAACGGCTTTATCTGTTTCTATTTCTGCAAGAATATCTCCTTCCTTTACAGCATCTCCAACCTGCTTATGCCACTTGGAAACCTTACCTTCTGTCATTGTATCAGACAGACGAGGCATATTAATTACCTCAACACCCTTAGGCACTTCTACTGATGACGTAGTTTCAGTTACCGTATTTTCCACAGAGACACTTTCTGATGAAGCTGGTTGAGGCGTACTTTGATTACCGCCCACAAGCCCTGAAATATCTTCGCCTTCTTTCCCTATAATTGCCAAAATAGTGTCCACAGGAGCTGCATTTCCTTCACTTACACCTACATAAAGTAGTGTTCCGTTAACCTCTGATTCAAAATCCTGAACCGCTTTATCTGTTTCTATTTCTGCAAGAATATCTCCTTCCTTTACAGCATCTCCAACCTGCTTATGCCACTTGGAAACCTTACCTTCTGTCATTGTATCAGAAAGGCGAGGCATTGTAATTATTTCTGCCATATTATTTTATTTATTATGTTCTATATTATGTTCAAAGAATAAAAATTTTATTCCTTAATCATAATCTTCACTTAAATTTTAGTTTTCTAATTTATCTAAAAAAGGATAATCTGATGTAGAATAAACATATTCATAGACCTTTTCAGCATCTGGGAACGGAGAGTTCTCCATAAATTCCACACATTCTTCTACGAAAGCTCTAGAATTTTCATCAAGTTGCTCTAGCTCTGCCTCTGTAGCCCATTTGTTATCTAAAATCCTTTGTTTTACAAGTTCAATAGGGTCTTGCTCTTTATGAATAGCTACCTCCTCTTTAGTTCTATAAGGCTCTGCATCAGACATTGAGTGTCCTCTGTAACGATAAGTTCTAGCCTCTATAAATGTAGGACCATCTCCTCTTCTTGCTCTTTCTATAGCTTCAAAAGCAGCCTCAGCAACTTTCTCAGGATCCATAGCATCTACTGGTAAACAAGGCATTTCATAACCTAAACCTAGTTTATAGATATCTTCGTGGTTAGCAGTTCTTTTCACAGACGTTCCCATAGCGTACTGGTTGTTTTCACAAACAAAAACCACTGGAAGTTTCCAATTCATTGCCATATTAAATGTTTCATGTAAAGACCCTTGACGAACGGCACCGTCTCCCATAAAACAAATATTGACTGCTTTTCTATCAAAATATTTATCAGCAAATGCAATACCTGCTCCCAAAGGAATTTGCCCACCAACAATACCATGCCCACCATAAAAACGGTGTTCTTTACTAAAAATATGCATAGAACCTCCCATACCTTGCGAAGTCCCCGTAGCTTTACCACATAGTTCTGCCATAATTCTCTTAGGGTCTACCCCCATCGCCATAGGATGTATGTGACAACGGTAAGCAGTTATCATACTATCTTTGGTTAAATCCATAGCATGAGTAAATCCTGCTGGTATCGCTTCCTGCCCATTATAAAGGTGTAAAAAACCTCTAATTTTCTGTTTCAAGTAAAGAGAACGACACTTATCTTCGAAGCGTCTCCACATAGTCATATCTTCATACCACTTAAGGTAAACTTCTTTGGAAAATTCTTTCATAGCTATTTTCAAATATATTGCAAAAGTAAGAAAAATCTCATTTAATATAATACTCTTTCAAAAAGTTTATTGAACTGAAACTATGAAATTCACTTACTTCAATACCCCAAAAACAAAAACACTTATATTTTTTACGTTAGACGCAAGAGTTTTAGCTAACATTTAGTTATTTTTGTAGCAAACTATTCATCAATGATAACACCACTCACTACCGCTGAGGAACAACTTATGCAAGTTGTATGGGAATTACAAGGAGCTTTCCTTAAAGATATTGTGGAGGCCTATCCAGAACCCAAACCTCATCAAAACACCATTTCTACCTTCCTTAAAATATTAGTAGAAAAGGGATTCATAAGCACAGAGAAAGAAGGTCGGATTTTTTTCTACAAAATAGAAATTTCCAAAGAAGAATATGAGCTTTTCTTACTCAAAAATTTTGTAGAAACTTATTATACCAATAACAAAAAACTATTGATAGAAAGACTTTTAAACGAAGAGCTCATTACCACCAAAGACCTTTCTAAATTCTGTAAAAAAGAAAAAAAGAAGAAGAAAAAAAAGAAAGAAAAATAAAACCTACCTCGATGTAAGCTATATGAAATACACCACAGAACTTAAAAACTTTTTTTCTAGTCAATATTTATATGCTGGGGTAAGAATTTCTTTGGCTATTGTTATACCATCTATTATTTTCAGTTATTTAGGAGTTTTCAAAGATTTTTTCCTATTTCCTTTAGGTACAAGCTTTATCGCCTTGGTAGATTTGCCTGGTTCATTCGTAAGAAGACGAAACACTTTAATTGCCGCTATTATCGCTGTTTTAGTGGTATCTACTACCGCTAGCTTGCTCAAAGATTATAGTCTGCTGGTGTTTTTAGAAATTATCATTTTTGGAATGTTTTTCAATATGATAGGAGTCTATGGTGCTAGACTGGCTTCCGTTGGTGGACTTTCTTTGGTGGTATTAGCTATTTTTATTGACGGACACCTTACTGGTAATCATATCATTAAAAGTTTGTTTATTTTCACATTAGGAACGCTTTGGTACTTACTTTTATTACTATTACTATCTAGACTACAACCTTATAAACTCGCCAAACAACTCGTAGGCGAAAATTACTTAGAACTCGCTAAGTTCCTAGAACAGAAGTCTAAGTTCTACTCTAAAGATTCAGATTTAGACCAACTGGTAACGCAACTTACCACACAACAAATTTTCATTAAAAATATTCAAGAGGAAACTAGAGAACTCCTTTTCAAAACTAGAAAGTTTGTTAATGAATCTACCACTGCTAGCCGACTTTTAATGATGAATTTCATTAGTAGTATTGATTTGTATGAAAAACTTCTCACCTCCGATAATGATTATTCTAAAATAAGACAATTTTTCGGCAACGAAGAGGTATTTAACAAGATACAAAGAATGCTGTTTATACTCTCCATTGAGCTTAAAAACATTGGCATAAGCATACAAACAAGCAGCACTCCAAAGCCCAAACACGCTCTTACACTAGAGCTAGAAGATTGCTTTAACATCTATTTTGATTTAAGAAACCAGAAGCTATCGGCAGAAACTTTAGACTATTTCTTACTCCTGCGACAAAGTATGATGAGACTAGCGGAACTTACTGAAAGTATCAATCAGATTTATAAAGTTTCATCACAAGATACCAAACTCGCTAAGAGTTTATCTTCTGGATTGGATTTGTCAAAATTTCTACCAGATGAAAATCCTATCAATTTTAAGGTGTTTAAAAACAATCTTTCCTTAGATTCTGCACAATTTAGATACTCTATTAGAGTAACTATAGCTATGCTGATAGGCTACGCAGTCTCTAAAATAGATGCTCTCAGCATAGGACACTCTTACTGGATTCTCATTACCATTGTCGCTATTATGCGTCCTGCATACAGCATTACTAAAAGTAGAAATCTCCTTAGACTTTATGGTACTTTAGTAGGTGCTTTTTTAGGGACAGCGGCTATCTATTGGGTTACCCACCCCGTTGCACAAGTTTCCGTATTATTTATTTCTATGGTATTCTGCTTTGCAACTTTCAGAACACGCTATTTTTGGGCAGTTCTTTTTATGACGATTTACATCTTTTTGGCATTCAACTTTTTAAACCCAGGGCATTTTGAAGTCATCTTAAAGGATAGAATTATAGATACTATCATCGCTGGGATTATTGCTCTTTTCACTTCGTACTTTATCTTTCCTGTTTGGGAGCATACCCAAAACCAAACCCTTATGCTCAATGCCATCAACCATAACAAAGCCTATTTTGAAGAAATTATAAAAACGCTACAGCACAAAAATATTACCGATGAAAAATACCGTCTGCTAAGAAAAAATGCAACCATTGCTTTAGCCAATTTATCCGACAATTTCCAAAGAATGTTATCTGACCCCAAAAACCAACAGAAAAAACTGGAGCATATTCATCAATTCGTTAATACCTCACATCTATTAACGGCTTATATTGCTTCTTTATCGCAATACGCTAAAACCACAAAAGATTACCCTGAAATAGATTTTGAAGCGTGGGACACCAAGATAAACGCCGAACTAAGCAAAATAAAAATTGCTCTAAATAATAAGTTCTACGATGAAACATTAGACAAACAGAGCCAACTAACACCTGAAGATTATGTACACCAACTTCTAAACAAAAGGAAAACGGAAATTTCCGAAAATGAGTTTTATAATACACGAGATTCCAAAAAGGTAACTTACCTCACCGAACTTAAAAGCATACAAGAACTCCTAGAACTGATTTTCAGTACCGCCAAAAAACAAAGAAAAGTAAGTCTAGAACTAAGAAAATACTACGCTTCTTCCGCTACGGCTAAGTAATAATCTTCGCCTATAATCTCCAACTTTGCTCTGTATATATCTGCGTTACCAGTTAGGCTATTAAGCACCTTACATTCCACCGAAGATAGGTTATCCAGAGAAAAAGGCAACACTTCGTAATGTTCTCTAAAAGACCAATATTTAGCCGAATGGATTTTATATAAACTCTCCTTAATCGTCCATAATGCCGTCAGATAAGATTCTTCATCTTGAGAAGAAACCCAAAGTTTTTCGGAAGGATAGAGTATTTTCTCCTTTAAGCGAACTAATTTATCAGACTTCTTTTCTATATCCACACCTATTTTTCTAGGAGCGATTGCCAAAACTGCATAAGGATATGAATGACTGATTGAAATAAACGCAGAAGAAGGCTCCAAGTAGGGTGTTCCGTCTTCCAAATAAAACAACTGATGGAGAGGCAATGCCGAATTGAGCATTCTCCTTACCATCAGTCGTTCGTATTGTTTTTTTATTGAAATTTTAGATTGAGTATCTATTTCCTCATGCCATACCTCCTTTTGTTCATCGTGTTTCCAAACAAGAACAGCTATTCCTTTCGTAGAAAACTCTTTGTAAAGAGGCATTTATCAATTTTGTATTTTTAAAACATTATCACAATAAGGTACGTAATCCCTGCTACTATCGCACTAATTGGGATTGTAAGTATCCATGCCCAAAGCAAACTCACTGTAATACCCCAACGCACTGCAGAAACCCTCTTTGTAAGCCCAACTCCGATAATAGAACCCGTAATCGTATGGGTAGTAGATACAGGAATACCAAAGTGGTCGGTTAAAAATAGAGTAACCGCACCCGCTGTCTCTGCACTTACACCTTCTAATGGTGTTACTTTAGTGATACGAGTTCCCATTGTTTTCACGATTTTCCAACCACCACTCATAGTTCCTAACGCAATAGCCACAAATGATGCTAACGGAACCCATACATAATCTTTCGCAAAATAGTTGAACCTATCAGTAGGAAGCATTTGTGCGTATATATCTGTACCACCTACCATATCTACATGGTAGAAAATCACTGCTGCTCCGATAATCCCCATCACCTTTTGAGCATCATTAAGCCCATGCCCTAAACTGAACAAAGCTGAAGAAACCAACTGAAGTTGTTTAAATGCTTTTTCCGCCTTGTGAGGATTAGACTTTTTACAAATATTGATGATAATGAGTGTAATAATAATAGATACTACCATACCAATAAAAGGAGCCATAAAAATGAATAAGAATATTGGTATTACCTTACTATACTTTACTACATCTTGAGAAAACAACTGTTTAAAAGCCAGTTTCATTGTTTCGAAGGTAGACAACTCTGGTTGTGCCGATACAATCTCGTGATAATCCAAAACCAAAGCGTGCATAAGAGCGGCTCCTAAAAACCCACCTATAAGCGTATGTGAAGAAGATGATGGTATCCCAAACCACCAAGTTAGAAGATTCCAAGCGATAGCCGCCATCAATCCTGAAAAAATAACTTCTAGATTGATGAAGTCTTCGTTCACCGTCTTGGCAATAGTATTACCTATCTTAAACTCTCCTACAATGTAGAAGGCTATAAAGAAAGCGGCAAAATTCCACACAGCAGCCCAAAGTACTGCTTGAAAAGGGGTTAAAACTTTAGTAGAAACAATAGTCGCTATAGAGTTAGCGGCATCGTGAAAGCCATTGATATAGTCAAAAATAAGTGCTAACGCAATAATGACAATGAGCAGTATAGGAAATTCCATACTTTTTTTGTTTTAAGTTAAATTTAAAAAACCTCTAAGCGTATTTGATGATAATATTATCCAAGATATTAGCTACATCTTCTGCCTTATCTGTTACCTCCTCTAAGTAGTTAAGCACTTGGCTTACCTTAATAACATTTATAGGATCTCCAGACTCAAATAGTTTTATCATCGCTTGGCTATGCACATCATCAGCAATGTTTTCAATGCTATTGATTTTGATAGTAGCCTCTTTAACCGCCGCAGGATTTTTAAATTCTTTAAGGTTTTCTATCGCTACTTTTATCTGTAAACAAGACTTGTGTATAAGCAACGAAAGTTCTTGAAACTCGTTAGTTTCAGGGCTTTTATATAGAAATATATACTTAGTAGAAGCATAAATATAATCCGCTATATCATCTAAGGCACTAGCTAAGTAGTGAATATCTTCCCTATCAAAAGGAGTAATAAAGTTTTTACCCAATTCTACATAAATTTCGTGAGTAATATCATCATTCTGATGCTCAAGGTCACTCATTTTTTTTAGTAAAGAATCGTCATTGATATCAAAATCTTTGATGCCTTCGTGAAACAGTTTAGACATTTCCACTAAATTATTAGCTACTTTTTCAAACAGCACGAAAAACACTTTATCTTTCGGCTGAAAAACCTTGAATATATTACCTATTCCCATTTTATTTTTATTTTTTCAGACGGCAAATATCTGTATAAACTCGGAACTAGAGAAATTCTAATGTTAATTTTTCTTAACATTTGATAAAAATCATCATTATAATACTTCTCTTTCAGTTACAATGCAGTCTATGATAGACTTCCGTTAAAAAAATTATTTTGATAACACTCCCCAGCAAGTATTTTTTTGAATTGATAAATGGAAACTATTACAAATGCTTAATAAAAACTTAACATACTTATAACCATATAATGCTAACTTTGGCAAGGAACATTAAATACTAACAGATTATGAAAAAAATCCTTTTGGCTCTATTTTTTATAGCAGCAATTACCGTAAGTAAAGCCCAATCAATTTTGGGGAAATATGAACAATCCACTTTAGTTGCTCCTAACGAATATCGGGACAGCGAAAATGATGTAGTGATAACTAAAGACGCTAAATCATCAAAGAAGATATGGATTGCCAACCTTATACCTAATCAGAGAATTTTTGCAATACTCCATACTAAAGGAAATGGAAATATCATTTATTCTGTTCCTAAACAATTAGCAGGGAACTATCGGGTAAATATGGGGTGTGTAACTTTTAAAGAACACGATGACGATGATGATGGAGAAGAGGGCAAACTTATTATATCTCTGAACAACAAAAATAATTGTTTCGGACTAAACCAAAAAGATTACGATGCACCTGTGAGTATAGGAAAAGGAGGTATAAAAGCTGGTGGCGTAACGGTAGGAAGCAACGGAACGATATCCACTGGAAGCGTTGATATAAAAAGAGGCAACATAAAAGTAAATCCTAAAGAGGTAATGGCAGGAATCCAATACATAGGATATAAAAAATAGAATATAAAACAAAACATTGCCGCCTCAATAGGGAATATCCCTAGAAAGGCGGCAATATCTTTTTAAACAGATATAATACTCACATCTGCATTATATAACGATTAGCTAGAATACTTAGCTCTTAATTTTTTCGCTGTTTCCACCATCGCTATAAGGGCGGCTTTGGTTTCTTCCCAATGGCGTGTTTTAAGTCCACAGTCTGGGTTTACCCAAAGTTGTTCTTTGGCAACTACAGCCACTGCTTTATCCATCAGTTCAGACATTTCCTCAACCGAAGGTACACGAGGCGAATGAATATCGTACACACCAGGACCTATCTCATTAGGATACTTAAAGTCTGCAAATACATCTAAAAGTTCCATTTGCGAACGAGAACACTCTATCGTAATCACATCTGCGTCCATATCAGCGATATTAGAAATAATATCATTGAACTCCGAGTAGCACATATGCGTGTGTATCTGAGTAGCATCTTGAACTCCCGAAGCCGATATACGAAAGGCTCTAATTGCCCATTCTAGATAATCTTGCCAATCTTTTTTTCTTAATGGCAAACCTTCTCTAATTGCAGGTTCATCTATCTGAATCACTTTAATCCCTGCCTTTTCTAAATCTACCACTTCGTCTCTAATTGCTAAAGCGATTTGGGTACAAGTAGCGGAACGAGGCTGGTCATCCCTTACGAAAGACCATTGCAAAATGGTAACAGGACCTGTAAGCATACCCTTTACAGGGACTTCCGTTAAAGACTGTGCAAACTTAGACCAACGCACTGTCATTGGTACTGGGCGAGAAACATCTCCAAAGATAATAGGCGGCTTTACACAACGAGACCCATAGCTCTGCACCCAACCAAACTTAGTAAATACAAAGCCTTCTAGCTGCTCTCCAAAGTATTCCACCATATCATTACGCTCAAACTCCCCGTGAACTAGCACATCTATACCTGCATCCTCTTGAAAACGGATAGACTCTTCTATCTCCTTCTCCAAAAGCCCATCATACTCTGCTTGGGTTAGCTGTCCTTTTTTAAACTGTGCTCTCCAGCTACGAACTTCTGGAGTCTGCGGGAACGAGCCTATAGTAGTTGTAGGGAACAATGGTAAATTTAATGACTGATGTTGTAGCTCTCTACGATGAGCAAAAGTACTATTACGCTGTGCCTCTTTATCTGTAATCTTAGAAAGACGCTCCTTAACCCCTTTGTTATGAATAAGCTCTGATACCTTTCTACTTTCCGCTGCTTTTTTGTTTTCTGCTATAAGTTTTTGTGCAGATTCCGAAACTACCCCATTAACGATAGAAGTAAGTGTAGCCACCTCGGTAACTTTCTGCTTTGCAAACGCTAGCCACTGTTTAATTTCTGGAGTCAAGACAGCTTCGTTATCCTCCAGCTCCAAATTACAAGGCGAATGTAATAATGACGACGAACTTGCCACAAATACACGCTCTGCTCCTAACTTTTCTTTAGCTTTATTGATAAGCGTAAGCGAATCTTCAAAATCATTTTTCCATACATTTCGTCCGTTTACCACCCCTACCGATAAAATCTTATCCTCTGGAAACTTGTCTAAAACAAGCTCTAATTGCTGCGGTGCTCTCACCAAGTCGATATGGAGTGCCTTTGTAGGAAGAGAAAGTGCTAACTCTAAATTATCTCCCAAGGCTTCAAAATAAGTAGTTAAAATAATCTTAAGCTTAGGAAACTCTTCTTGAAACTTCTGATAAACTTCTCTATAGGCTTCCTGTGCCTTCTCATCTAAATCTAATACCAATAGAGGCTCATCTATCTGCACCCACTCTACCCCTGCCTCTTGCAGCTCGGCTAAAATCTTACGATAAACCTCCAGTAGAGAAGGTAACAACTCTAGACGGTGGAAACCTTCCTCCTTCTCTTTACCTAATAAAAGATAAGTTACAGCCCCTATCAAAACTGGTTTAGTTTCAATCCCTAAATCTTTTGCCTCTTTGTAATACTCTAGTGCAAAGTTCTTACGCAACGAGAACGATTGGTCTTTAGTAAATTCAGGAACAATGTAGTGGTAGTTAGTATCAAGCCACTTGGTCATTTCCATTGCAGTAATATCTATCCCCTCCTTTTGATACCCCCTAGCCAAAGCAAAATACAGCTCCAAATCTGTTTTTTTAGCTTTTTCTAACTCCAAATAACGCGTAGGGATAGCATTAAAGCTGAAAGTAGCATCTAACACTTGGTCGTACAACGAAAAATCGTTGGACGGAATCAAATCTACTCCCGCCTCTTGTTGCAGTTTCCAGTTGTGAGTACGAATTTCCTTCGCTACCTTCTGTAGCTCGTCTTCGGTTATCTTACCTGCCCAAAATTGCTCATTAGCCTTTTTGAGTTCTCTTTTCTCCCCAATACGAGGATACCCTAAAATGTTTGATTTTACCATGTTATCAGTATTTATTTCCATTATTATGCGAACAAAGTTCTGTAAAAAAAATAGAATGAAAAAATTTTTTACTGTAAAATTTTAAAATCACACTATTTTAACACAACATTTACTATAATACACAGATAAAAATACACACATATATCCAAAATGATAGTAAAATATCTAACCTTACTTATTTAGTAAATCCGAATTCGGTTCCCTCGTACGAGGGAAGGTTCTTCTCTCGGTAAGGAGAAGAGCCTTCGCCTTAGGCAGTGAAGTAGCTTCCTCTTATAAAGCGACCGCCCTTTCTTATCACTAAGGAAGGGCGGTCGTTATTTAGATGTGCGAAAAACACGCTACACAATAGTAATAGGTGTGCTTAGTGCTTCGGTGCGGGGTTCTTTCAGTAAGGTAGTGCCTTTACTGCTTTGCGTGGTAATGCTTAGCTCATAGTTACCCGCTTCTAAATCTGTAGGAACCAGTATAAGTAACCTTGACGGCTCGTTAAGCACAATATCGTCTTTGGTTAGCTTCACTTCGTTTTGAGTGTCTAGGTTTTTAAAGACGATGCCATTTTTAGGGTTATCTCCGTCTATTTTAATGTAAGTGCCTTTGATTTCGGCATTCTTGCCTTTGGTAAGCGTGCCATCTGCTTTGCCTGTGGCTTTATCCGTAATGCTGAACACACTCATTGGGCTAGACTGCTCGCCTAGGATTTCTACTTTGGTATCATTAGCAGCTTTTCTTAGGTCGGTGCCTTGATTGACATTGACATATACGGAATGTTTCTCCTTATCCCAAGTTTTGTCGTAAAACACGCCCTTAATGGCAGGACGCATATACACCAGCCCTGTATTTACGCTATAACCATTAAGTACCAACTCTGAGGCTTTGCGATTAAAACGAGTGATAATATCTACCGCAGTTTCAGTCTGTATCTCCATACCCTCTTTTTTAAGGGCTTCTATGATTTCTGTAATGCCAAGGCTACCACCTAGAAGTGGCACGGCTACAAAATCGTTAGGGTCATCTTTCGTGAGTAGGTTGGGACGCAACCACGCTTTTAGTGTATTCATAATGTATAAATTTTTAAGGTTAAGCTTTTGTATACTTTGTTCTGATTTGAAATATAAAAATCCCCATTGTGATACTATCGCAATGGGGAAAGGTTAAACTATTTTACTAATAAGGCTTCTAGCTTCTGTAAACGAGCTTCTAATTCTGCTATTTTAGCATCTTTAGCTTTTAGAGCCTTGTCTTGCTCTATGCTGTGTAGATAAAGTTCCTCTATCTTTTCCACATTGGTCAGTTGAGTAGCCATAAGGTCTATATAACCTTGTTTTTTGATAGCTTCCGCAGATTGGTAACCTGGTAAATGCCCATTAGTTTTTACAAAATCTTCTACTTGGCTAAGGGTTTTAAAGCTATAATCTGATTTAATGCTAGAAGTACCTGTATAATACTTTTGGAACACATAGTCTGGGAAGATAGCGGCATTAGTACCTATAAAACCCGTGGCTTTTACATTACCCGCAACCTCTAATTTTTCTGCTGGAGATTCAACGCCAATACCTACCGCACCATCAGCAGATATTCTCATTTTTTCTGTAGGTAAAGTTAAGTTAGGATTAGTACCAAGCGTAGGACTTTGTGTTCTAAATATCAAGTTAGAGCCACCATCTCCTCGTCCATTCATTTGATCTACAATCTGAGTGGTTGCATTTACTTTCTTAGTTCCATCAACAGATGTTCCATTTATAAATTGAAATATAGTCTCTTGATTTGAAGTCCAATTATGATTTCTTATTGTTACTTTATCTCCAAATGAATTCTCTCCAGCATTAGTATAGATAGCATAGTTTTTATTAACCCCTCTATCTACATTTGCGACTACCAAACCATACATTTCATCAATACTATTTATAGTAGTTGGAATATTAAAGTAAGTGCTATTACCTACTAATCTACCTATCTTACCAGTCCAAGTATCGGTTATAATTGCTTGATTATAGTTAAGAGCCACTGCATTTAATGTCCCTTTTGAATATTTATTTAGATGAATTCTATTTTCAGTACCAAATAACTGATTAACTTCTCCCGTTCCTCTCGGTGTCAAATAGTTAAAAGCAGCTGTCATATAAGGAGTCTGATTAGCCGTATAAGAAGAGGCTTGACTATAAGCACCTACTACCCTATCAGCACTACCATCATATAGTGTAGCAATAGAATAATCTCCTATCATTAGATTTATCTTCCCTTTACCATAATGTTCAGAGGCGTTAACATTAGCGTATAAAGCACTATAATTACTCGCTGTAGTAGCTGTAGTAGCAATGGTATTTCTTTGCCCAAAAATTCGGTTATATACACCTGCATCATTTTTTTCATCTACCAATAAATAATTGTGTATTAACTGTTTTTCCTTATAAAGAGGATCTACATAAGATACAGGAATTTTATCTGCATAGCCTAAATTTATATTTAATGAATTACCTAAGTTCATTGATGACAAATCTATACTTCCTGTTTCTATTTGCTGAGTTGAAGGATTGTGTTTACTATAATTTCTCAAAACCTTCGGCACATTCTTAAAAGCCCCTACAGATGAATAAGAAATATTACTTTCAATATTACCATCTATCAATTTAATATCATTATTGCTCTGTTTTTGCCAAATATCATCATTATTTCCTGCTCTTCTTACCCATTCTGTACCATTATAGTAGTAATAGCCTTTCTCTGTGATTTTAGCTACTTTGATATCATTACCTATATAGTCACTTATAGCACCTTTAGTTTTACTAGTATCATCTATTACATAGACCAAAGTTCCCTCCACAGGTGTTGCAATGCTTGCCACACGAGTTTTACTTAACTTAGGTGCTAAAATACCTTCATTAGTGGTTGCTGTAACATCTCCATTCTTTGCTGTAGGCTGAATATCCAAAGTAGCTTGAGGTGATGATGTATTAACCCCCACTTTCCCACTTTGTCCGTAAACTACTAAGCCTAAGCCTAAAAAGGCGAATACACTTAATTTTGTAGTCTTTGTTTTCATAACATTTAATTTAAAATTGTTCATATTTGATTATTTAAGGTTATAGATATTGGATTGTAGAAGTTGGGTGTTGGACTTAAGGGTTGATGAGACTATACTGAGCTCTAATATCTCATCTCTAAGTTCTAACCTAAAAAAACGCCTTTCCCCTCTAAACACACACAAAACGAGAGGAAAGGCTAAGGTAGAAAGAAAGTAAAAACTCCCTCTCTGAACACTAAAAGCACCCAACAAGAACGACCATGTTATGAGACAAAACAATGGTGCTTTTAGCATGTATTTATGAAAGCTAAATTTAGAATGGTGTAAACGCAAAAATCCGCCAACGAAAGTTGGTGGATTTGTATTTATAATTAACGATAAAAGTCTAAAGAATTTTCTAGATAATAGGACGCATATACACGAAACTATCTGTGTGTGTGTGTGTGTGTGTGTGTGTGTGTGTGTGTGTGTGTGTTTACACAATTATCTGAAACTACCAAATAATTGGGGTACTTTTTTACACTTGTTTGTATATTACTGATATTACGTGTCATAAAACTAAGGCAAACTTATAACCTTTTAAGCAAGTATGCAAGTTTTTTGAAAGAAAAATACAACATACCTCTCTATATCATTCTGCTTTTTTATACCTCAAAAGAGCTTTATAATACTAAATTATTTATCAGAAAACACCTGTCCCAAAATAACCCCAGCCGCCATAGACACATTAAGGCTTTCTGTAGCTTTATGATTGCCAAAACGAGGAATAGTGATATTTCGTTTCATCAATCGTTCTACGCTAGGTCGCATTCCGTTGCCTTCATTTCCTAATACAAGATTAAACCTTTGGGGAAAGTTAGTTTTATATAGATTTTCGCCCTCCATATCTGTACCTATATTTTCCGCAGGAGAACTCAATAAAAACTGCTCTATATCACTATACACCACATTTACTCTAGTAAAAGAGCCCTTGGTAGCTTGTATCACTTTAGGATTGTAAACATCTACGGTATCTGTACTGCATACTATCTGTTCTATACCAAACCAATCTGCTAAGCGGATAATAGTCCCTAAATTACCTGGGTCTTGAAGCCCATCTAAGACCAAATTAATATTGCTATCTTCTGTGATTTTTGGAGTAGGCAAATAACAAACGGCTACACTATCTTTAGGTGTTTTAAGAAAACTTATCTTCTTTAGCTCTTTTTCTGTAATAGGAATTAAAACATCAGATAAAAACTCTATTCCATCACTATCTACAGAATAAACAGACTCTATTTCTATATTAGTGTTTTTTAATTCTTTGATAATTTTGTTACCTTCAACCAAAAACAAATTGTATTTTTGTCTGAATTTTTTCTTATCCAAAGATTGTAAAATTTTAACTTTATGACTCGTAAGCATATCAGAAAATATTTTCAAAAGTATTATTTATTTTCCGCACTCACAATTCTACTTGCTTTTTTGTACGCTTGTAGTAGCACCAAAAAAGTACCTCACGGTGAAGCCTTACTTACGAAAAATACTATAATTTACGAAGATAAAAAGCTATTTGCTAGCGAAATATCTAATTACATACAACAGAGACCCAATAAAAAAGTTCTTTTCGTAGTTCCTCTAGGATTATGGTTATATAATGCTGCTAACCCTAAATATGACACTATTCTTACAGAATATGTGACCTACCCTAACCAAATGAGAAATCAAAGTTTAAGAGATTCTCTATTTATTAAGTATGGTCACCCTGAATATGTAGGAAAATCTTTAACTAAAGACCGTTTTCTACACACTGTAGGCGAAGCTCCTAAAATATTAGAACAAGGAAAAACCATAGCTAGTGCAAAAAACATGAGACAGTTTATGCGTTACAGAGGTTATTGGGATGCTAAAGTAACTTACAAACAAGATATTGATACCGCAAAACAGAAAGCTCAAGTAACTTATAAACTTACATTTAACGAACCTACTAGAATAAAAAACTATTATTATTCTATCCCTGACAGCAATATCAGAAGTATATATGAAAGCGAATTTGATAAAAGTAAAATAAAAACTGGTGATATTCTTGACCAAAAGAACCTAGAAGAGGAAGTAAAAAGAATTACCGAGCGTATGCGTGAGGTCGGTTATTATAGCTTCAACAGAACTAATGAGGAAATTTATTTTACAGCTGACACACTAGAGAGTAACAAAAATGTGCCTCTCACTATGGATATACATAGAAATGACAAAGACAGTCCCTATAAAAAAACAACTATAGGCAAGGTAGATGTATTTGTTGTAAACCATATTAGTGACACACTAAGCACTAAACCTTATCGTTTTGATAGGGTACCCCAAGACGATAGTGTAAGAATACACAAACTTGATAAGCAATACTCCACCCGCTCTCTATGGCTCCCTATCATTCTTAAAAATAGAGAGGTCTACAATCAAAAGTTTTTAGACCTCACCAAAAGGAATGTTAATGCAATGAATAATTTTAGCATTATAGATTACAAAGAGGGACTAAGAAAAAACAGTGATAGTATTTTAGATGTAAGATATATTCTGAAACCACTTTCTAAATACGAATTCAAAACTGCTTTTGATGCTCATTATTCTCAAATATTAAACTTTGGTTTTTCTCCATCTGTTGAGTTAACTTCGAGAAATGTTTTTGGTGGTGCAGAAAACCTATCTACGAGTTTTTCAGGTATCATAGGTACCACTAAAAATGCCAAAGACCCTGGTAAAATATTCAACGCCTATGAGCTCTCTGCACAGGTAGCTCTTAATGTTCCTAGGCTTTTACTCCCTTTTAAACATTACAAATTAATTCCTAAACGCTATTCTCCCACAACTTCTATTGTTTTAGGAACTTCTGTACAGAATAATATTGGTATGGATAGAATTAACTTTAATGGAAGCCTCAACTATACTGCCAATGTAAACGATGTAGTTTCTCACAGGCTTTCCCTATTCAATACACAGCTGAGTTTAACTAGAAATAAAGACAGCTATTACGACCTATTCCGTGGAGATAATGAAGTAAGGCAAAATATATTTAATCTTTACCAAGCCTTTAATCCTTCTTACGATGTTAAAGCTTACTCCTATGATGATGTTTCTAGGACAATAGTTTCTGACGGGGATTTTTTAAACTCTTTAACTACTGAAAATAGAGACATTTACAACACTTTCTTACAATCTCTACTCAATAGAGATAGGCAAACACAGAATGTACTTATTTCTTCGTTAAACTATCAATTTTTGTATAACGAGATTGGTAAAAAATATTTCAGACACCCATTCTACTTCAGTGGAAAAATGGAATTAGCTGGTAACCTCATTAGTTTACTCGGAAAAACCAAAGATTCCAAAAGTATTTTAACCAACAACGAAAAAACAATATTCGATATTCCTTATTCACAGTTTGCAAAGTTTGATGCCGATGTGAGAAAATACCTTAACATCAATTCAAAATCTACACTTGTTTTTAGGCAGTTTATTGGAGTAGGTATTCCTTATGGAAACTCAACCAATATGCCATTTGTGAGATCTTATTTTAATGGAGGTTCTAATGATATTCGTGCGTGGATTGCCTTTGGGGGGCTTGGTCCTGCCGATTCTCAATTAAATGAAAAAGTAAGGTCTTTTATTATGGGAAATGTAAAACTAACTTCTAATATAGAATACAGATTCCCTATCAATAATATGTTTGAAGGGGCTTTGTTTACAGATGCAGGAAATATTTGGTCGCTTAAAGATACAGGATTAGGAGATGCCTTTAAGTTCAATAAATTTTATAAACAGCTAGGCGTTGGTAGTGGCTTTGGGGTAAGAATAAATGTTGCCTATGTTACCCTCAGAGTAGATTTTGCCTACAAAATGTACGACCCTAACCAACCAGAAGGAGAACGCTGGAGAATCAGCCATATAAAACCACTTAAACCTACACTTAACTTTGCCTTTGGGTATCCGTTCTAAAGACTATAATAATATTTAATAAAAAAAATCGGTTGTCATTATTACACAACCGATTTTTTATTTATGTTTTAAAATTTATTTAGAACCTATCATTACTTTATTTTGTACTTCGATAGACTCTTCGTGAATAGCTTTAAATATTTTTTCTATAAAATCCTGACTCATACCCGTTTCATCAGCTTTTTTTCTAGCATACTCTGTAATTTCTTTCCACCTTTCGGGTTGGAAGATAGCAATATTATTTTCTTTCTTTAAAGCCCCTATCTTTTCCGATATTCTCATTCGGTTAGAAAGAAGTTCCATTAACTGAAAGTCTATATCAGAAATTAAAGCCCGATGTTTCCCCATATCATCTTCGTAGCCAGAAATATCCGAAGTTCTTACCTTTAGGCGACTTATCATTTCATCTAAAACCGATGGCGTAATTTGTTGCGAAGCATCGCTCCAAGCCTTATCTGGAGTGCAATGAGTTTCTATCATCGCTCCTTCATAGCCTACATTAAGTGCTTCTTGAGTAATATCAAACAAACCTTCTCTATTCCCACAAATGTGTGAAGGATCCACAAACATTGGTATATTAGGAAACTGATTTTTAAAATCTAATGCGATATGCCAGTTAGGTATATTACGATATTGCGTTTTCTGATAAGTAGAAAACCCTCTATGAATTGCACCTAAATTTTTAACATCTTGTGCCAAAAGCCTCTCTAAAGCTCCTACCCATAAAGCTAAATCTGGATTAACAGGGTTCTTAACCAACACAGGTTTATCTGTACCTTTGAGAGCCACCGCAATTTCTTGCACCGTAAAAGGATTTACCGTAGAACGAGCTCCTATCCAAAGAATATCTACATCTGCCTCCAAAGCCGCATATACATGGTGAGCATTAGCCACTTCGGTAGCGGTTTTAAAGCCAAATTCTTCTTTAACTTTTTTAAGCCAGCTAAGCCCTATTACCCCTACTCCTTCAAATGAGCCTGGTTTAGTTCTTGGCTTCCAAATACCTGCACGGAAAACATCTATCTTTGCATTAGCTTCTTTAATTCCTCTTGCTGTTTCTAGCATCTGCTCCTCACTTTCTGCACTGCAAGGTCCTGCTATCACCATTGGCTGCGGATAGTTTTGCAACCAATCGTTTTTTAAATCTCTTAAATTCATTGTATTTACACTTAATTAAAATCAAACTGCATCAGTTCCTGCAAGTCTTTCAATAGCGGATTTACCTCCACCATCTTATTAAATAAATCTCGTTTTGTATCTTTTTTAATGATTACTCGCTCTGCTTCTTCAAAATCAAACTTCACACGATAATTGTTAAACTTATGCTTAAAATCATTAAAAAACTGAGGGCTAACCTTTTCAAACTCTACCCTTGCAGATTTAGACGTATATCTGATACAAACTCTATTTTCTTCTGCTTTTTCTATGGTAAAATTTTGTACGGCATTAAAGGTTACCATATCCTCATGAGCTAATTTTTTCAAAAAATGTTTCCATTCTTTTTGTAAATCGGTTTCACTAAAATGTCCGTCTGGAAGTTCCTCTTCTTTTATTTCCTCTTCTACCTGTAGCTCTTCTGTTTTATTTATAGCCTCTTTAATGCTAAATGATGACTTTACAGATTCTTTCAAAATAGGTTCTTTAGCCTTTTTGACTTCTATCTCTGGTGTTTCGGAAATGTTTTTGGAGCTTTCTTTATGAACCGTGGAAGGCTCTTCACTAGCTTTCTGAGTCGCCCCTTCTTTAACGAGAGATGCTAAAATCAGAAACTTTTTTTTTTAGCTCCTTCTGTCCCGTGGGTAAGACTAGCCAGTTGCATTAGGGCTATCTCCACCGTAAGACGAGGATTTTTGGAACTCTTGTAATTGATGTCCGCATAGTTGCAAATTTCTATTGCATCTACCAACTGCTGAGCTGTCCATTTTTGGCTTTGTTCCGCATATTTGGCTTTAGTTTTCTCGCCTACTTCTATCAAGTTTAAAGTAGATGAATTTTGAGCCATCATTAAATCTCGGTAGTGATTCCCCAACCCTGCAATGAAAATATGAGGGTCAAAACCCTTTTTCACAATTTCGTTAAACGCTACCAAAACATTGGGAATATCATTAGCATGGATTAAATCTACTATTTTGATGTATTGGTCATAGTCCAAAATGTTAAGTACCTCCGCTGCTTTTGCAAGGGTAATATTCTTTTGGGTAAATGTTACCAATCTATCAAAAATAGACAAAGCATCTCTAAGAGCTCCATCTGCCTTTTGAGCGATAAGGAAAAGTGCGTCATCTTCGTAGCTAATACCTTCTTTATCTGCTATTTTCCTAAGATGTCCTTGTATGTCCTCTATGGTAATTCTCTTGAAATCATAAATTTGACATCTAGACAAAATGGTAGGGATAATCTTATGTTTCTCCGTAGTTGCTAAAATAAAAATAGCGTGTGCAGGTGGCTCTTCTAAAGTTTTAAGAAATGCATTAAAAGCCTGTGAAGACAACATATGCACCTCATCTATAATATATACCTTATATTTACCTACTTGTGGTGCATAACGCACTTGGTCGGTAAGTTCTCGTATATCATCTACAGAGTTGTTAGACGCGGCATCTAGTTCAAAGATGTTATAAGAAAAACCATCTTCGCTCGTAGCGCCATCTTTTTCGTTAATCTTCCTTGCTAAAATCCTTGCACAAGTTGTTTTACCTACGCCACGAGGTCCACAGAATAATAATGCCTGAGCCAACTGATTTTCGGCAATGGCGTGCTCCAAAGTATCTGTAATATGCGACTGCCCCACAACTGTGTCAAACTCTTGTGGACGATATTTTCTCGCAGATACTATGAAATTTTCCATTGGTCAAAA
The DNA here is from genome assembly GCF_035666175.1 of Riemerella anatipestifer. NCBI lineage: Bacteria > Pseudomonadati > Bacteroidota > Flavobacteriia > Flavobacteriales > Weeksellaceae > Riemerella > Riemerella anatipestifer. Next base: position 2,278,598 of record NZ_CP142016.1, on the reverse strand, counting down.
ATAAGTAAAAATGAATTTATAAAACAAATATTTACTCGTTTATTTAAAAATAGAAAAAGAACCTCCACCGAATATTATTCAGTTTTTAGGTTCTTCTTCCTTAGTTTTCACTATAAGTCTTAAAAATTATTCTCCGTAGTTTGTTTGATAATCTTTAAGAGATGCCTCTACTACCTTTTTAGCGTATTCTGCTCCGTAAGTTTCATCTATTCTGCAAGATGCTTCTTCGTAAGGTAGATTTTTGTAAGTCAAAAAGTAGTGTTTTAGTCTTTTAATTTCCGCCTCTGGAAGTTCAGATATATCTCTGATGTGCCCATAAGACTGGTCGCCCACCATTACTGCTATGATTTTATCGTCAGCTTCACCTTTGTCTATCATCTTAAACCCACCGATTGGAATAGCGTCCATCAATAAATTACCTGACTGTATATTGTGCGAACTCAACACACAAATATCAAGTGGATCGTGGTCTCCCATAGTAACATCTTTAGCACCGCTTTCTACTGCCAATTTCTTTACTTCTTCATCGCAATAAGTTCTTGGGATAAAACCATACAAAGCTGGAATAATGTTAGAAAACTTCTGTGGTCTATCTACTTTTAAGTAACCACTTTCCTTATCCACTTCGTATTTAATGGTATCCGAAGGTACAATCTCTACATATACCGTTACCACTTCTGGTGCTTTTTCTCCCGCAGAAATACCGTGCCACGGGTGTGCTTTAAAACTTGGAATCATTTGATTATATTTAATTTTATTTTGCTTTTAATATTTCTTTCCTCAACTCGTCTAGACAAAGACCAATGTAATCTTCGCCGTTGATATAGCTCATCAGAAAAACGGTTTTAAACTCCTCTAAACTAGCTTCATTAAGCCCTTGATAAGTATCTTTGAGCAACTTAATTATACTATTTTTAGCATCGGTTATATTTTCCCAAATCACTTTGTCTATATAGATTTGCTGAGAAATATTATATTCAAACTCTTGGTTGATATTTTTCTCTGTTAAATACAAAAACTCGTGAGTAGCTAAGTTTTTATCAAAATTTTGGATAAGATGAGCAGGTTTTATACGCTCCAAAAAAATCGCCATTCTCTCGTGAGCTTGTGTATTTATTTCTTTTCCTTTTTTTAAAGTTAAAAGTTCCAATTCCTTTGCTTTCGCTTTCATATAGTAATGAAGCCCCTGTCTAATAAAAACTAAAAAGGGAAACGCCAACACCAAAGCAAATGCATACGGCAAAAATTCTTTATAACTCATTTTTCAGAAAAAATAAGGGCAAAGTTAGTGATTTAAACTGATTTTAAAAACAGTCTTTCTAACGCAACCCTATAAATTGTAAAAGAAGTTGTTTTTTGGATTGATGATAGACTGGATATCTCTCTAAAACCGCTCCAAACCGCTGATTAAACTGCTCCACAGAAGGAATATTACTCCCAAAGAAATTAAACTGATGAGTCTCAATAGATTGTTTGATGATTTCATCTAAAATTACCGAAGGCGCATTAGTCTTTTGATTTTTATTATTTATAAAGCAGAGCAAAGCCTTCTCGCCCCCCAAATTAGAAATTACCGCTACGGAAAGCAAAGCTCCTTGCAAACCTCTAGCTGCATAAATTTCTAGTAGTTTTTTTTGTTCTAGATATTCCAAGTGTTTGAAATATTTTTCTTTCAATCTATCTGACGATAACCACTCTACAAACTGAAAAAAGAAAGGTTTTATTTCAGATAAATTTTCTAGTGAGGAAATTTTAATTTCATTGTTTTTCGGAGACTTAAGATTTCTCTTTCGACTGGTGGAATAGTTACTAAACACTTCTGAGTAAGAGGATTTATGAAGTCTATAGTTCTTCCTCCACAGCTCTAAATTCAATTTATTTCTAGTATTAAATGCATAATAAACTACCTTATAATTATTTTTCAAAAAGCTAAAAAACAACTCGTTAATCTCCAAATTGTCTTTTTTTGAAAAAATACCCAACTGCTGTAAAAACGGAGGAAATAACACCCATTTAACTCCAAACTTTTTGATAATTGGTACAGGCATTACGGCTTCATAATCTCCTAAAACTATAACTTCCCAACTTCCTCTATTTAAAGCATTAAGGTAAACCGCTTCGGCTTGAAAATGATACTGCTCAGAAGCTCTTAAACATTGAGTGTATTTCTCAATATCAATCTGATGATTTTTAAGCAACCGCAGCTTATAACACGCCTTCATCTGCGAAACTAAAATATTTATTTTTAGCAATAATGATATGATCTAACAATCTGATATCCAATAAGAATCCCGCTTCTTTTATTTTCTTAGTGATTTCCAAATCTTGCTCACTAGGTGAAATGCTCCCCGATGGGTGATTATGCACCACTATAATAGCCGTAGCGTAATGCTCTAACGCCATTTTGAACATCAATCTTACATCTACCACCGTACCCGATATTCCACCTTTGGATAAAGGTTTCTTCTGCAAAACTTTATTACTTTGATTAAGAAATATCACCCAAAATTCTTCATTGGGTAAATCGCTTAAAAGCGGTGCCATCATTTCAAATATATCCGAACTTTGCGTAATCTGTAACCTTTTAGGTTGTTCCTGCATCGCTCTCCGTCTGCCGATTTCGAGAGCCGTCGCAATACTAATGGCTTTAGCTTCTCCTACGCCTCTAAACTTCATCAAATCCGCAACACCTACCTCGCTCAACGCATTCCAATTATGCCCATAAGTTTGCAAAATTCTTCTCGCCAAATCTACCGCCGACTCTTCCCTATTGCCACTTCCCATAATAATCGCTAATAGTTCTGCATCAGATAAAGCATCTCTACCTTTGGTTAAAAATTTCTCTCTAGGGCGGTCGTCTTCCGATAGATTTTTTATGGACATGATGACTTGATATTTAATTTAATAATAAGAATAAAGCAAAATAGGTTTTTCCGAAGTATCTATATAGTTTTCTAATCGATTAAAAAACAAATGAGAAACCATAGGACAACCTAAACTCAACGAAATATCTCCATCTATTTCTTGATTCGGAATACTATGATAACTATGTAGAACAATAGCTCTACGAAGGGCATTACTATTAGATTTATCTAACCCTACCAGCCTATAAGATTTGCCAAACTGACCTCTATAACTATTGCCTATTTTAAATTTACCCAAAGAAGATTGATATGAGTTTTCTGTATTAGAAAATACAAGAGTATTATCTGCTTTATTTACCGACCCCGAACCGTGAGCTACCAAACCTCTATCTATAACTTTATCCGCTTTAAAACTATAAACAAAGAAGCGATACTTACCTGATGGAATTTTATAATCTATCAGCATCACAATATCCTGATTATAATTTTTATTTTGGATATATTTCTTTGCAATTAGAATTTTCTCTTTAAGTCTTTTTTGTTGAAAAGAATCATCTAGAATCGTTGATTTTTCTGAATCTAACGGAACATTCTCTTTATCACAAGAGTGCCAAATACTTAAAAACAAAAAGAGACAAAGCGTTCTCATACTCAATTATAGTATCAACCCGTCTTTCATAACTAGCTTTCTATCTGTACTATCGGCTAGTGTGTTGTTATGTGTTACAATGATGAATGTCTGCTGATATTTGTCTCTAAGGTCAAAAAACAATTGATGCAGAGCATCGGCGTTTTTAGAGTCTAAATTCCCTGTAGGTTCATCAGCAAAAATAGCTTTAGGGCTGCCTATCAGCGCTCTAATCACTGCTACTCTTTGGGCTTCTCCCCCAGAAAGTTGTTTAGGTTTATGATTAATTCTCTCTGCTATTTTAAGTTCTTCAAATAATGCGTGTGCCTTTTCTATATAGTCTTTGTCAGCCTTCCCTGCTATTTTAATGGGTAATAGAACATTTTCCAAAGCGGTAAATTCTGGCAACAACTGGTGACTTTGGAACACAAAACCTATATTTTCGTTTCTAAATTTAGACAAATCTTTGTCGTTCATCGTAAGAAAAGATTGCCCAGCGATGCTTATTTCTGTACCATATATACCCACATCAGATGGCATATCCAACGTTCCTAAAATATGTAATAGTGTAGATTTACCTGCACCAGACTCCCCAACTATAGATACCACTTCTGCTGGTTTTATCTCAATATCTACTCCTTTTAGCACTTCTAAATCACCGTAGTATTTATGTATCTTTTTTGCCTTTATCATAGCCCCAAATTTACATAATATTTAGCAACTTACAAGGCTTCATAATGCTACTTATCAATACCCAATATTATATTGTATATTTGCCCTACTTGTAAAATCTATAAACAAATATTATGATTTTAGCTAGATATTGTGCCATTATTTTAGGGTTTTTAGCATTGGGAGAACTGATAGTTTTTCTTACTGGAATTAAATTCCCCTCAAGCCTTATCGGTATGTTTCTACTGACTTTTGCTCTTCACAAAAAATGGATAAAGTTGGAATGGGTCAAAGGTATTTCGGACTTTCTTTTAGGCAATCTAGGGCTATTCTTTATCCCTGTATGTGTGGCAATAATGCTCTATTTTGATTTGTTATGGGATAATATTATTCCTATTATGGTATCCATTGTTATCAGTAGTGCTTTGGTAATTTTAGTAACGGGCAAGGTTTATCAGTTCATTCGTAAAAAATTAAAATAAGTATGATGGCTTTTTTAGAGAATCCAATTTGGTTGTTAGGGCTTACGTTTGTTATATACTACGGCACCATTATGCTCAACCAAAAAATACAATCACCTTTTCTCAATCCAGTACTTATTGCCTCCGCTGTCATTATCGGCTATCTAATGGTATTTAATATCCCTTACAATACCTATGCTGTGGCAGGTAACTATATAGATTTTTGGCTTAAACCTTCTGTAGTTGCTCTTGCAGTGCCACTATATTTACAACTAGAAAGAATTAAGAAACAACTCCTCTCTATCCTTATCTCTCATTTGTTTGGAAGCGTGGTGGGAGTAATTAGTGTTTGTTCTGTAGCTAAATTACTCGGAGCCAGCAGAGAGGTTGTAATTTCATTAGCTCCTAAATCCATTACTACACCACTTGCCATAGAAGTTTCCAACACTGTTGGTGGTATTGTTCCGCTTACGGTTTCTACCGTTATTATTACAGGGTTGATAGGTGGCATTATAGGATTACAAGTTCTAAAATACACCAAAATCAATAGCCCAATGGGGCAAAGTATTTCGCTAGGAGCCTCTTCGCACGGATTAGGCGTAATGATGGCAATAGAAATGAGCGAAAAACACGCTGGTTTTGCAAGTGTAGGACTGATACTTAATGGGATTTTCACGGCATTATTAGCTCCTATTATTGTAAATTGGCTATTCTAAAATAAATTATTATTGATGAAAACTCACTCTATCAACTGTCGGGGAAGACTTGTAGATTTTTCTACTCCCAAAATTATGGGAATCCTTAACCTTACCCCAGATTCTTTTTCTGACGGCGGAAAATTTAATACAGAAACCTCCGCTTTAATTCAAACTGAAAAAATGCTTAAAGAAGGGGCTTCGTTTATTGATTTAGGGGCTCAATCTACACGCCCTAATGCCCAACTAATTTCGGCACAAGAGGAAATTAAACGCATAGGAAACCTCGTCAGTCTCATAAGAAAAGAGTTCCCCGAAGCACTCATTTCTTTAGATACCTTTTATAGTGAAGTAATGCGTTTTGGTTACGAGGAAGGTATAGACCTCATCAATGATATTTCTGGTGGACAGTTTGACCCTAAAGTATGGGAGACCGTAGCCCAACTAAAACTCCCTTATGTACTGATGCACATTAACCTAGAATATCGAACTATGCATGAAAAAATAGCCTACGATGATATCACTAAAAACATCAATTTCTATTTTTCTGAAAAAATAAATCAGTTGAAAGCACTAGGCATTCACGATGTGATACTAGACCCTGGATTTGGGTTCGGCAAAACCATAGAAGACCAAATGACAATGATAGACGAGGTAGAACACATCGGATTTGGAAAATATCCCATACTAATTGGCATCTCTAGAAAATCGTTTATTTATAAACCTTTGGGAAAATCGCCAATGGAAATAGACAAAGAAACGCAACAACTGCATCTAAAAGTGCTCCAACAAGGGGCTAGTATTCTGCGAGTACACGATGTTGCTTCGGCTAAAAGAACACTAGACCAATACTTATCATAAACACAAAAGAGAGGAAGAACCTCTCTTTTTTATTTTTTAATATAGCTTAAGATAGCTTCTATCGTTTGCTCCTTGTCTAAATTGGTATTGTCTATACAAATAGCATCTTCCGTTTGGATTAAAGGAGCCACCGCCCTCTCCGAGTCTTTTTTATCTCGTTCAATAAGGTTGGTTCTCACTTCGTCCATCGTAGTTTCTGTACCAGAAGCCTTTAGTTCTAGAAATCTTCGTTTAGTTCTTTCTTCAACACTCGCCGTGAGGAAAAACTTATAATCAGCATTCGGAAGTACCACACTGCCTATGTCCCTACCGTCCATTACCACGCCTCCGTTAGCCGCAATATCCCTTTGAGTTTGTAACAGAAAGCTTCTTACTTCGGGCATTTTAGCAACATCACTCACTTTTTGATTCACCTCCATAGAACGGATTTTCTCTGCCACATTCTCCCCATTAAGGAAAAGAGATAACTGATACTGTTCTTCTTTAAATTCTAAATGAATATTGGGCAGTTGCTCCACCAAAGCAACAGAATCAAACCCATCAGTAGAAGGGCAGTTCTGAAGGGCAAAATAAGTAATGGCTCTATACAAAGCTCCTGTATCTAAATGGATTATCTCCAATCTTTTGGCTATCTCTTTAGAAATAGAACTTTTTCCTGTGGAAGAATAGCCATCTATAGCGATTACGGGTAATTTTGTCATCATAGTTGTTTTTAATTTTTATTATCTTCTGTAGCCACTTAATTCTACTAAATCCAACGAAACGCCCAACAAATTAAAGTTAGACGCATTGTGATAACGACTGTGAGTATAATCAAAACGAAAGTAAGACACCTTTAAACCAAATCCGAAAGATAATCCTGTGAAATTTCTTTGTTCCTCTATACTTAGCTCATTACCTCGTTTCACATTATACCCCAAGCGAAGGTTAAAACTTTGTTCAGGAAACAGCTCTGCTCCAAACGAAAAGTGATCAAACAATTTCCTCGTCCATTTAGTTTCTTGTCCATTTCTGTTGTAATCTTGAGAAACATTCCATTTTTGGAGATTTTGTGCGGTAATGGTAAATGCTAAAGGAAATTCGTCTAGTTGTTTGGTATAGCCTAAATCTATCCTTAATGGCAACTTTTCCCTAACACCATTATAAGTCTTGAATTGATAGCCAAAATTTCTTATTACTAGACCTACGGTTTCTTTAGATTTATCATTATGATAAGCCATTCCTAGACTCCCAACTACCGCCATAGAATTATAATTATCTATTTTGGAAGTTACTAAGTTAAGGTTAGAGCCTATCGTCCAATTATCTTCAAACTGATAGGCATAGCCCAAACCTAAAGAAGCGTCCATCGCAGAAAAATCGCCATTGATATTCCCAAACTCATCTGTTCTAGGCATATTGCCATAATCCAAATACCTTACATTGGCAGAAACTAAATGTCCATACTCCAAGTCTTTAGCATAGCTCACTGTACCATAATGAGCCCCTGTTAAATAGCTAGCATAGTTTACGGATAGTCTAGAATCCATCTCCACATTAAGCAACGCTGGATTAACTGCCGCTAAGTTTTGGTCGTAATCTCTTACCGAAACCGCCTCACCTAAAACGGCTTGTCTTGCAGAAAAAGGCATATTAAGGAAGCTATAAACCGTAGTACCGTCTTGAGCCGATACCAACACACTTATAATTAGTCCTAAAAATAAGAATACCTTTTTCAAAATATTAAATCATTATTTGAATGCTATTTTCTTAGCCTTCGCTAACATAGGAATTGCGATAAGCCCCATTACTAGCATAATTACCAACTGCATTGTATGAGATATAAACGCATAAGATAAACCTACCTCGCCACCTTTTTCTGGCGACAACCCAAACGATAGAAACAATGCCATAAATCCTATCTTAAGTGCGAAATGGAAAGCTCCTATCCCACCACTTGCGGGAACCATCATTCCTAATGTTCCTACCACAATAATAAAGAAACCATCTGCTATACCCAAGTTAGAAGTTTCGGGCAAAGCAAAACAAACCAAATACGCCGCCAGATAGTAGCACACCCAAATCCCCAAAGATAAAAGGATAAACTTCAACCTTTGCCTGATTTGAAAGATGGTCTTTAATCCATCTATAATTCCTTTAATAAAACTGATTACTTTCTGATATATTGTAGTCTGCTGTATTTTTTTTCTAAAAAGAATTAAAGTCAAAGCACCCAATACCAATAAAACTAAAGAAAGAACCATACTATATGAATTCCCTTCTTGTAGTGATTGCTGTTCTTGTTTTTGTTCCGACGCCATTTTGTAGAAAGAAAGTATAGCATCGTATTTAAACAATAGAGTCAATGCTAAAAAAAGCCCCATACACACTAAATCTACTACTCTCTCTAAAATAATCGTCCCAAACGATTTATCCACAGGCACTTTTTCAACACCATAGAGGGCAGTCGCTCTTGCTACTTCGCCACTTCTAGGAATGGTAAGATTCATTAAATAACCAAAGGATAAAGTCCAAAGGGCATTAGCATTAGAAATAGTATATCCCATAGGTTCTAGTAGTAAATTCCAGCGTATCGCTCTCACCCAATACGCCAGCACTCCAAAAAAAGCGGCCACGGCTACCCAAAAATAATTTGCTTTGGCAAGAGATTGCTTGATACTTTCCAAATCTAGTCCCTTTACCGCTAACCACATAAACAATCCTGCAAAACCAATAGATACAACTATGGTAAGTAATGTCTTAAGCGGATTATGATTACTTTTAGCCGTCATCTAAGTAAGTAGGTTCGTTTCTTCGTTAGGGAAAACAATTTTAGGTTGGAAATTCTGTGCTTCTTCTGGAGTCATCTGTGCATAAGAAATAATGATAATGATATCTCCCTTCTGCACCTTTCTCGCCGCAGGACCGTTGAGGCAAACCTCTCCAGATTTTCTCTTACCTTTAATCACGTAGGTATCAAAACGCTCCCCATTGTTCACATTTACGATATAAACTCTTTCACCAACTACAATACCTGCCGCTTCTATAAGCTCCTCATCTATTGTAATGCTACCCATATAGTTAAGATCAGACTCTGTTACCTTTACTCTATGAATCTTTGATTTAAATACTTCTATTAACATGCTGCAAATTTAAACCAAATTATCAAAACAGTCTCTATTTTTAGATGTGGTATTTTTTTGTATTATTCAATTTAACAACAATTAAATTAAATATAATTAAACCACTACAAAACAAATACTTAAAAATAAAACATAGCTTATAAAGCCTATATAAAACAAAAAATGAATTTAAAATATTTAGAAGAAAAAAGGTATATTTTATCAATTTAAACCCGTTGTGCATTATGAAATGAAAAAAACAAGAGTTGTTTATTAGACTGAAAATCAGTATATTGTTTTTGCTATAAAACGATATAAATGAACAACATAGAGCAAATATATGAAAGAATTTTGGAAGTTTTAGGACTTTTTTCAGAAAATCAACTGATTAGTTATCAGAGAAGAACACCTAAAATGAGCGATTTAGAAGTCATAAGTCTTAATATTACTGCTGAATACTTGAGTATTGATAGCGAATTACAGTTATTTAGAAAATTGCCAAACTCTCTGATAAACAAAATTGAAAGAAGTGTTTACAATAAGCGAAAACGAAGACTATCCCTACAAACAGAGCAAATTAGACAGCGTATTTCGATGGAGTTCAATGAGTTTGAAGATATTTTTATCGTTGATAGCATGCCAATGAAAGTTTGTGAAAATGCTCGTTCTACTCGTTCAAAAATTTGTAAAGAGCAATCCTATTCTTCACCAACATATGGTTATTGTGCTTCACAGAAATTATATTTCTATGGCTATAAACTACACGCAGTATGTTCTTTAAATGGTGTGATTAAGAATTTTGATATAAGCCCTGCATCCGTTCACGACATCCACTATTTAAAAGATAGTGGTGAGCAAATGCGAAACTGTACTTTAATTGGAGATAGAGGCTATTTATCAGCAAAAGTTCAAATAGATTTATTTAACTATGCTAATATTAAATTAGATACACCAATGAGAAGTAATCAGAAAGATTATATTCCTCAATTTTCATTGTACAAGAAAAAGCGAAAACGAATTGAGACATTTTTCTCTCAACTTTGCGACCAATTTATGATTAAAAGAAACTATGCTAAAACTTTTGAAGGCTTTAAAACAAGGATAATCAGTAAAATAACCGCCGCAACGGTTATTCAATATATCAATAAATTTATCTTCCAAAGAAAATTAAATCATCTAAAAATCAGTATTATTTAAAATGCACAACGAGTCAATTTAAAATTATTTTTCTGTAAAAAATTTGTAAACTTCAAAAAAACTTTTATATTTGCTATCAATAAGAACTTAACTTTTAATTATAACATTATGAACAAGTCTGAATTAATCGACGTAATGGCAAAAGATGCCGAAATTACAAAAGCTGCTGCAAAGAAAGCTCTAGAATCTTTTGTTAACGCTGTAACTGAAACTCTTAAGAAAAAAGATGGCAAGGTTTCTCTAGTTGGTTTTGGAACTTTTTCTGTAGCTGAAAGAGCTGCTAGACAAGGTATCAACCCTGCAACTAAGAAAGCTATTAAAATCCCTGCTAAAAAAGTAGCTAAATTTAAAGCTGGTTCTGAGCTTGCTGATGCTGTAGCAGGTGCTAAGAAAAAATAATTTATTTCATCAACGAAATAATAAGTCGCTTTTGTTTTACAGAAGCGACTTTTATTTTGTAACAAAATTTTCACCACATAAAAAAAGCCTCTCAAAATATGAAAAGGCTTTTTGAGATATTATATAAATCTAGTTTCTATTCCTCCATAGCCATTAAAGCAAAAGACGCTAGCCAGTGGTCACCACCGTAATCACTTTCAAAAATCAGGGGCAATCCGTTAGATAACAATTCTTTAGAAGCTACTTTAAATTTCTCTTTTAAAGGGTGGTTCTTCGGAAGTGCTTTAGAAATACGCTTCATACACCATGATTTAGAAAACGAAAGCCCTACTAAATGTACAATTTGGTAATCTTTAACATCACTAATAATAGGAGCTTTTATAATGTTATCTACCCCTCTTCTATCAAAAAATTGACCAAGCCACTTTACATATTCCTTTTGAGGTAAAATTCTAGACATCAATGCTGCTGTTTCTAAACTTGGAGAGAAAAAATCCGAGCCATTAGGTTCTAAATGAGCTGGAATTAAACGGTCTTCCAAAAAAAATTGCTTGGACTTTTGTATCAATTCTTGTTCAAAAATGCTATTGTTTGTTGCTCTAGCCCAATCAATCGCAAAACCTAGAGCAAACGCCGTGTTAGGGTGCGTCCCTACTCTATTAGGATAAGTTTGTTTCGGGAGATAATCTTTCCAAAGAGAGACTATTTTTCGTGTTAATGGTTGTAATTTCTCGTGCCATTGTTTCCCTAGAGGGCTATCCCACGTGGCTAATTCTTGGTCTAATTTAAGTAGCCACGCCCAACCATAAGTCCTTTCAAATACATTAGAGCCTTTATATTTATTAAAATAATTCGCCTCTGCTTCTATCTTTTCTAAATTGAAAGATTCATCTAATATTTTCACAATTTCCTGATAATTAGAAACATTAGATCTTGTTTTAATGAGTTTCACTAACATCCAATGCCCGTGAACACTACTATGCCAATCTAAACAACCATAAAATACAGGGTGTAATTGGCGAGGCGTTAAAGCAACATCTTGCTCTCCATTTATCATATGTCCTGTTTTATTAGGATACTCACAACGAATACAATGCAATGGTAAATTAGATAGCTTAACCAATATTTCGTCCGAGTTTTTTTTAGTTTCCTGTGCTAACGCATTTCCAAAAAGACCGAAAGCTAGTGCTAAAGAAAACAATTTATATTTCATAAAATTGAGTTTTGATTATACTTAACAATGCCAAATCTACACTATTTTGATTGGATTCTCAAAATTTTTAAGGTGCTAATCTAACTATTTGCCAATCAAAATCATCAGTTAATTTATAGACTATTCTATCGTGTAACCTGTTGGGTCTTCCTTGCCAAAACTCTATTTCGTAAGGCTTTGCCAAGTAGCCACCCCAGTTTTCGGGTCTTGGGATTTCCTTTCCTTCTAGTTCTTTTTCTAGTAATTGAAGTTTATTTTCTAGAAAATTTCTATCAGGTATCACTTGACTTTGTGGCGATACTACCGCTCCCAACTGGCTCCCTCTAGGACGAGAATGGAAGTAACCATCACTTAAATTTTTCGCCAAGCGTTCTATATTGGCTTTAATTATAATCTGACGCTCCAGCGGTGGATAAAAGAAGTGTAAACACGCCTTATGATGCTCCTCTATGGCTTTCCCTTTTTGGCTATCATAGTTGGTGTAAAAAATAAAACCTTCCCAAGTGTACGCCTTTAACAGTACCATTCTCGTTCTAGGACAACCGTCTTTATCTATGGTAGAAATACTCATAGCATTAGCCTCAGCAATGGCAGGGTGTTCCTCAGCATCAGAAAACCAATCTCTAAACTGCTCTATTGGGTTAGATTTCACTTGCTCTTCTAACAAAGCACCTTTATCATAAACTTTTCTTTTATCGTGCAGATTTTCCATAAATTTTATTTACTTTTGGGTTATGAATCGGTCTTACAAAGGTAAAATTTTAATTTCTACTCCTGATGTTTCTGGGGATATATTTTCTCGTTCGGTCGTTTTAATCATCAATCACGACGAGGAAGGAGCGTTTGGACTTATCCTCAACAAGAAAAACCCCGTGTTAAGTCATCATTTTCAAAAATCCTTATCACCAAATTTAGAAGTTTATTCAGGTGGTCCTGTGGATACTACTCAAATGTTTTTTATTATTAAAGGAAACGAACCTACCCTAGACACCGAAAAGATTACAGAAGGTTACACCTTTACAGAAAATGCCTCTAAAGTCATCGGTGCAATCATGATGGGAACCATCGCCCCTGAGGACATAAAAATATTTTACGGTTATTCTGGTTGGGGAGCCATGCAATTGGACACAGAAATAGAGAATAAATATTGGATTCCTGTAGAAAACTATGAGGTAGATTTAACTGCAAGTTTCAGCCACACTCTTTGGAAGAATATTATGGAAAATTTGGGTGGGCTTCACCTAATTTGGGCAAACACGCCCGAAGATGTTTCTATGAATTAATCGCTTGGTATCTTCTCTTTTCAACTAGAACATCTAGACATCAGCGGATTTTTTGTAACTTTGGAAAAATAAAAAAAAGATATATCAATTATGAGTTTATCACAAATAGAACCACAAATAATTTGGAAAAACTTCTCTGCTCTTAATGCAGTCCCTAGACCTTCAAAAAAGGAGGAAAGAGTTATAAATTTCATCAAAAATTTTGGAGAAAACTTAGGCTTAGAAACTTCTGTAGATAAAACAGGAAATGTTATTATTAGAAAGCCTGCCACACAAGGTATGGAGCACAGACAACCTATTGTACTCCAATCTCACTTAGATATGGTTTGTCAAAAAAACAACGATGTTAATTTTGATTTTGACAACCAAGGGATTGAAATGTATGTAGATGGTGATTGGGTAAGAGCCAAAGGCACGACTCTAGGAGCAGATAATGGACTAGGCGTTGCTGCAATGATGAGTATCCTAGAAAGTACAGATATTGCTCACCCTGCATTAGAAGCCCTATTTACAATAGATGAAGAAACAGGTATGACTGGAGCGTTTGGGCTAGAGCCTAACACTCTGAATGGAGAGATTCTCCTCAACCTAGATACAGAGGAAGACGATGAGATTGACATAGGTTGCGCTGGAGGAATAGATGTTACCGCCACTCAAAAATACAATACTCAAAAAGTAACAGAAAATGGCTTCAGAATTACCGTAAAAGGGCTGAAAGGTGGACACTCTGGAATGGATATACACAAAGGTTTAGGTAACGCCAACAAGATTTTGGCAAGATTCTTAATGTTAGCCGTTAATAACGAACCTAGATTAGTAAGTATAGACGCAGGAAGCCTTAGAAATGCTATCCCAAGAGAAGGCAGCGTGTCTGTTTTAGTCGCTAATAAAGAGGTATTTTCTACCGAATTTGAAACTTTAAAGTCTGAAATATTAGAGGAATTTGCTACACTAGAAAAAGATTTAAACATCAGTATAGAATCTTGTGATATAGAAGGTAACGCTCTAAGCGTAGAAGATAGCACTAATGTCATTTTAGCCCTTAATGCTGCTCACAATGGCGTTTATCGTATGTCTCCAGACGTAGAAGATTTGGTGGAAGCTTCTAATAATATCGCTAGAGTAGAACTCAAAGATGGAGCTTTACAAATCCTCAACCTTTCTCGCTCATCTGTGGAATCTAGCAAATTAGCAGTAGCTAACCAACTCCGAGCAAGTTTTGAACTGGTAGGAATGGAAGTAAAATTCAGTGGTTCATATCCTGGATGGAAGCCAAAGCCAGGAGCTGAAATCATTAAAGTAATGGAAGAAATCTACCAAAGAGAATTTAATTCTAAACCTAATGTAGTGGCTTGCCACGCTGGTCTAGAGTGCGGAATTATTGGTGCTAATTACCCTAAAATGGAAATGGTAAGCTTTGGACCGACCATCAAAGGAGCTCACTCTCCTGATGAAAGAGCAAGTATTTCTTCAACACAGAAGTTTTGGAAGTTTCTGAAAGAAATTTTAGCCAATATCCCAGAAAAGAAATAATCAAACTAAAAAAGCTCTCGATGATTTGAGGGCTTTTTTAAACTTTTCACTTAGTCATAAGACCACTAAAGTCTTTAAATAATGAACACAAAAAAAGAAATTGTTGCTTTTTATAATGTGGAAATTTTTTTTCCACCACACACACCATATTTACCTCATTGGGATAATTACAAATACCACAACAAACTCCATAAAACAGCACACATTTTTGAACTTATAAATCAATACCACAACACACTTCCTATATTAGTGGGACTAGCCGAAATAGGAAATAAAACAGTGCTAGAAGACTTATTAGCGAAACCTGTTTTTGGTGGAAACTATCACTATCTGCACTACGAATCTCCTGACGAAAGAGGCATAGATGTCGCTCTTCTTTACGATAAAAACAAAATCACGGTGAAGCACTCTGAACCCATCAGGTTTAAGTTTGAAATGAAAAACGAACAAGGAGAACTTTATGAAGACACCACCAGAGATGTTCTACATTCTGTATTAGAATATAACGGAGAAACATTCCATTGTTTTGTAATGCATCTACCTTCCAAAAGAGAGCAAGACATTAACCTCCCTAAACGAAATGAAATTTTAGAAAACATCAACGCTTTGATAGAAAACATCATCATCAAAGATAAAGAAGCGGTACTCGTATTGGGAGATTTTAATGAAAACCCTAACGAAGACAACCTCATTCAGTTTACTTACCACGAGGGTATTTTAGAGCTATTACACAATCCGTTTTCGGCATTGTATTATTTAGGGGACTACTCCACTTACCACAAAAAAGAAGGATTGCTATTTGACCAAATTATGTTTTCAAGAGATTTTTTTCAAACTTCCTTCGGACTAACCTATAAAAAAGCGGAAGTATTTAACCCAACCGAGATAAAAAACTGGGATAAAATGAAAAACAGACCTTTCAGAACCTACTCTGGAACGAGGTATTTGGGTGGTTATAGCGACCATTTTCCTGTATTAGTAGAGTTTGAATCTTTAGCCAAAGGATAAATATCCTTAATTATAACCTCATAAAATATTAACTTTGCAATATGCATAATCAATTAGGTAATTTTCTTTCTTTGAATACCTTTGGAGAAAGTCACGGTTTAGCTTACGGAGGCATCATCACCAATTTTCCTGCGGGGATAGAAGTAGATTTAGACGCCGTACAGAAAGAATTAGACAGAAGAAAACCTGGGCAGTCTGCCATTGTAACCCAAAGAAAGGAAAGCGACACGGTGAAATTTCTGTCTGGTATTTTTGAAGGCAAAACCACAGGCACTCCAATAGGCTTTATTATAGAAAATGAAAATCAAAAAAGTAAAGATTACGATCACTTAGCATCTGCCTATCGCCCTAGCCACGCCGATTTTACTTACGACCAAAAATTCGGACATAGAGACCACCGTGGCGGAGGCAAATCCTCGGCTAGAGAAACCATCAATTGGGTAGCCGCTGGAGCTTTAGCAAAAAACATTCTCCCTAAAGAGGTTGAAATACACGCCTATGTGTCTTCCGTAGGAAATATATTTTGTGAAAAACCTTACCAAGATTTGGATTTTTCTAAAACAGAAAGCAACGAAATTCGTTGCCCAGACGAGAATGTTGCAAAGGAAATGATTGACCGAATTAAAGAGATTAAAAAAGAAGGCAATACTATAGGAGGCACCATCACTTGTGTGGTTAAAAATCTACCTGTAGGCATAGGCGAACCTGTATTTGGCAAACTTCAGGCAGAACTTGCTAAGGCGATGCTCAACATCAATGCAGCTAAAGGCTTCGAGTATGGCAGTGGGTTTTGCGGAGCTGCTATGACGGGTAAAGAACACAACGATTTATTCAATACTGATTTTTCTACCAAAACCAATCTATCAGGCGGCATACAAGGCGGTATTTCCAACGGAATGGATATTTATTTCCGTGTGGCTTTTAAGCCTGTAGCAACCATTTTAAGACCGCAAAAAAGCGTGGATAAACTAGGCAATAAAGTAACGGTGGAAGGCAAAGGCAGACACGACCCTTGTGTGCTTCCTCGTGCAGTACCTGTGGTAGAAAATCTTACCGCTTTTGTACTTGCCGATTTATTTTTAATTAACCAAATAAGAAGACGGTAGTTATGAAAAACTATTGGGACAAAGCCGTTTCTTTTGAGGCTTATTTAGAAGAAACTCACCACAGAATAGGTCACCCAAAAACAGAAGAAGAGGCAGAGAAAAAGCCTTACTACGAACTGGGACTCCAAAGAATGAACCGTATGCTAAAGGCATTTAAACCTACAGACGAAGATTCCAAAACTTTGGAAACCAAAAAATTCAATGGTAAAATACTCATTATTTCAGAGCCTTGGTGTGGAGATGCCAGTCAGCTCGTGCCTGTATTGGCTCGTTTTTTTGAAGGTAGAAATGATGTGAGACTATTTTATAGAGATTCTGACACTTCCCTTATCGACCAATTTTTAACCAACGGAGGCAGATCTATACCAAAAGTCTTAATTTTAGATGAAAACTTTAATGTGATTAAAACTTGGGGACCTCGACCTAAATACGGTGTAGAGCTGTTTGAAAAGTTTAAAGCCTCTCCTGAAACTTATTCTAAAGAGGAATTCTACAACGATTTGCAAGTCTATTACGCCAAAAACAAAGGTAAAGATGCCCTAAACGAAATTTTAGAACTGCTATAATTTAATTAAATATACCTGCTATGAATTTTCTAAAAAAGAATTTCATTTTCTTACTACTTACCGCCTTGCTATTGTCGGTATTTTTATTTCCTAAATTCGGAGATTTTGTGAGGAGTCAGCTTCTTATGAAACCAGCCATAGAAAAGCTAGACAATGCTTTACTCATTACTGATGAAGAGTTTGACATTAGTCTAAAAGGCGTGAATGTACCTGATACCAATCTAAAAAATTTTAAAGGTAAAACGCTGTTTCTTAACTTTTGGGGAAGCTGGTGCCCACCTTGCCGTGCAGAATGGGGCTCTATCCAAAAACTCTACGATAAACAAAACGACAAAATGAGTTTTGTACTTATCGCTATGCAAGACGACGAGGAAAAAGTGAAGCAATTTCTAGCAGATAACCACTATACCGCTCCTGTCTATATTGCCCAAAGTCCGATTTTGGACAAGCTCCTGCCCAAATCCTTCCCTACCACTTTTATTATAGATAAAACGGGGAGAATTGTGGAAAAAGACGATACCGCCAACGATTGGAATTCTACCAATGTACACCAGCTAGTGGAAACAATAGCCAAATAATATTTTGGAACGGATTTTGAGTACTCTGCTCCCGAATTATTTAATCATATAAAAAATGAAATCTAAATTAAAGTTTTTAGGATTGGCTTTGTTTCAGCATAAAGGGCTTTTAAGAAGAATGCCCGAACTTTTACGAATGATAAAAGCCATCATTAGCAAACAGTATAAACCTTCGGTTAAGAATGTTTTACTTCCTGCCATAGCCTTAGTTTATATTATTTCGCCTATAGACATTTTACCAGATTTTATACCTGCTATTGGTGTTGTGGACGACTTGGGTATTTTGGCTTTAGTGCTTCCGCTCCTAATGAAAGAGCTCAACCAATTCTCCGAATGGGAAACCAATAGAAAAATGGTAAAAACCATTGAGATAAACTAAAATAAAGGCTACCTTTGGGGTAGCCTTATTTTGTAGAAGTATTTCTTATAGAATTATCCCTACTGTCAGAGGTGTTCTGCTTTACCGAGCAGAACACCTCTGCTAGATAAGGCAGTTCGCCTCTGCTCGTACGAGCAGAGGCGAACTGCTAAAAAACGGAACTCAAATTTGAGTTCCGTTTTTTTTATGACCTTTAATTAACCAATTACTATAGGGGTAGATAATACCTCTGTTCTTGGTTCTTTAAGTACTGTTTTACCATTGCTGTACTGCGTGGTGAGGCTTAGCTCATAATTACCCGCTTCTAAATCCGAAGGCACAAGAATGAGTAACCTTGATGGCTCGTTAAGCACAATATTATCTTTAGCCAACTTAACCTCATTTTGGTTGTCTAGGTTTTTGAAGACGATACCATTTTTAGGATTATCGCCGTCTATTTTAATGTAAGTGCCTTTGATTTCGGCATTCTTACCTTTGGTAAGAGTGCCGTCTGCTTTACCAGTGGCTTTATCGGTGATGCTGAACACACTCATTGGGCTAGACTGTTCGCCTAGGATTTCTACCTTGGTGTCTGCTACCGCTTTTCCAAGGTCTAGACCTTGGTTTACATTTACATAAACGGAATGCTTCTCTTTATCCCAAGTCTTGTCGTAAAACACCCCCTTAATGGCAGGACGCATATACACCAGCCCTGTATTTACACTATACCCATTGAGTACCAACTCTGAGGCTTTACGATTAAAACGAGTAATAATATCTACTGCGGTTTCGGTTTGTATCTCCATACCCTCTTTTTTAAGGGCTTCTACGATTTCTGTAATGCCAAGGCTACCACCTAGAAGTGGCACGGCTACAAAATCGTTAGGGTCGTCTTTCGTGAGTAGGTTAGGACGCAACCACGCTTTTAGTGTATTCATAATGTATAAATTTTTGATGTTAGTGTTAGATGTTTATAATACTTTGTGAAGTATAAAAAAGCCCCATTGCGACACCTATCACAATGGGGAAAGATTAAACTATTTTACTAATAAAGCTTCTAGCTTCTGCAAACGAGCTTCTAAGTTAGAAACTTCTGATTTCAGTTCTTTAATAATAGTATCTTTAGCTTTTAGGGCTTTGTCTTGCTCTATGCTATGCAGATAAAGTTCCTCTATCTTCTCCACATTGGTGAGTTGAGTTGCCATAAGGTCTATATAACCTTGTTTTTTGATAGCTTCTGCAGATTGATACCCTGGTAAATGCCCATTAGTTTTTACAAAATCTTCTACTTGGCTTAGGGTTTTAAAGTTATAATCTGCTTTGATACTAGAAGTACCTGTATAATATTTTTGGAACACATAGTCTGGGAAGATAGAAGCATTAGAGCCAATAAAGCCTGTTGCTTTAACATTACCCGCAACCTCTAATTTTTCTGCTGGAGCATCTACCCCTATACCTACATTATCCCCAAAACGAACTTTTCCTGCATTGGTATAAATAGCATAATTCTTATCGGCTCCTACCTTTACATTATCCAAATAGATACCGTACATATCTGTTACTTTAGCTGTTGTAGCAATCTCAGTATTTAATCTGCTTCCATACAATCTACCAACCTCTGCGTTACCATCCATCTTTAGCATATAAAAAAGCCCTGCAAAAGAGGGGGCAGTTGTATTATTGCCAAAAGTAACATCAAATCTAGCAGAGGCACCTCCGTCTGTTACAGTTATATTATCATTAATAAATACCATATTTCTTAATCCAGCTACTGCTCTTACTGATGACGATGCATAACTTCCGCTGTCAGCTAGCTGAGTGTACACCTCATTAATTATCCCTTCCATAACATCAGCTTTTCCTCCTCGCTTCATTTTAGTGGATGTGTTTAAAGCGTTCATTCTTCCTACTTCCCCACCTTGGTAGCTATTCGAATAAATAGCAGATCCTCTTATGGTATTTACTTTTCCTACAGAAAATGAGGTTGCTCCAAAGGCACCTCCCATTATACTCTTAGCTGTTGTAGTTGTAACGGTTGAAACATTAGAGCTGTTTGACTGAGAACTCGTTTCCATACCTAAATCCACACTTGCCCTCACTCCCATAACATCTCCTAAATCAACAACATCAGGGTTTGTTGTAATTGATGAGTTAACCCCTCTATAATTTCTGATATTTGAGGCTATAGTATTGGTATGACTCCCGTTAATCATTATTCCTGTTTCCTCAAAGGTATATGCTGGAGCCCAAATAGTATTAGACGCTGGTAAAGAGAGCGGAAGAATATCTGATGAAAAATTCTTTTTAAAACCATCTCTGGAGTTACTCCATTAGGATTAGGCAACCATAGACCTCCTCCCACTGCGGTACCATTATTGTTTTTCATATTTAAAAGTAAAGCCCTCACATTTGGGTTCGTTTTTTTATATCCAAAATCCACATTTGTTTCGTTAGCAGGTATTAGATATGTATAAGTATCAGCAGAACTTGTTGTTTTATTCCATAGTTGCCCTGATGTTTCCGCACTAGATTTTACCCACTCTATGCCATTGTAGTAATAGTAACCTTTCTCTGTTATTTTGGCTACTTTGGTATCATTACCTGTATAATTACTTATAGCTCCATTGGTTTTAGTAGCATCATCTATTACATAGACTAAAGTTCCCTCTACGGGAGCCTCAATGTTTGCTACACGGGTTTTACTTAATTGAGGAGCTAAGATTCCCTCATTAGTTTTGGCGTCACCTTGGCTATTAGTTGCATTAGGTTGAACATCTAAAGTAGCTCTAGGCGAGGAAACATTAACCCCTACTTTACCACTTTGTCCATAAACCACTAGCCCTAAACCTAAAAAGGCTAACACACTTAATTTTGTAGTCTTTGTTTTCATAACATTTAATTTAAAATTGTTAATATTTAGATTATAGATTTTAGATGTTGGATTTTAGACTTAAGGGCTGTAGGCTCTAATATCTTACCTCTAAGTTCTATCCTTAAAAAACGCCTTCCCCCTCTAAACACACACAAAACGAGAGGAAAGGCTAAAATAGAAAGAGCATAACGCTCCCCCTGAACACTAAAAGCACCCAACAAGAACGACCATGTTTTAAGACAAAACAATGGTGCTTCTAGCCTATATTTATGAAAGCTAAAATTAGAATGGTATAAGCGCAAAAAGCCTCCAACGAAAGTTGGTGGATTTGTATTTATAATTAACGATAAAAGTTGAAGTGATTTTCTAGATAATACGACGCATACCCACGAAACTATTTGTGTGTGTGTGTGTGTGTGTGTGTGTGTTTACGAAATTATTTGAAACAGCCAAATAATTCGGGCACTTTTTTACACTTGTTTGTATGTAATTGGTATCGTGTGTCATAAAACTGAAGCAAACTTATAACCTTTTAAGGAAGTATGCAAGTGTTTAGAAAATATTTTATGCAAAACTCTCTTAATTTTTCTGTTAGGTAGGTTTTATAAGGTCTATATTATTCTTAAATTTGTAGAAAAACCCGTTGTGCATTATGAAATGAAAAAAACAAGAGTTGTTTATTAGACTGAAAATCAGTATATTGTTTTTGCTATAAAACGGTATAAATGAACAACTTAGAGCAAATATATGAAAGAATTTTGGAAGTTTTAGGACTTTTTTCAGAAAATCAACTGATTAGTTATCAGAGAAGAACACCTAAAATGAGCGATTTAGAAGTCATAAGTCTTAATATTACTGCTGAATACTTGAGTATTGATAGCGAATTACAGTTATTTAGAAAATTGCCAAACTCTCTGATAAACAAAATTGAAAGAAGTGTTTACAATAAGCGAAAACGAAGACTATCCCTACAAACAGAGCAAATTAGACAGCGTATTTCGATGGAGTTCAATGAGTTTGAAGATATTTTTATCGTTGATAGCATGCCAATGAAAGTTTGTGAAAACGTTCGTTCTACTCGTTCAAAAATTTGTAAAGAGCAATCCTATTCTTCACCAACATATGGTTATTGTGCTTCACAGAAATTATATTTCTATGGCTATAAACTACACGCAGTATGTTCTTTAAATGGTGTGATTAAGAATTTTGATATAAGCCCTGCATCCGTTCACGACATCCACTATTTAAAAGATAGTGGTGAGCAAATGCGAAACTGTACTTTAATTGGAGATAGAGGCTATTTATCAGCAAAAGTTCAAATAGATTTATTTAACTATGCTAATATTAAATTAGATACACCAATGAGAAGTAATCAGAAAGATTATATTCCTCAATTTTCATTGTACAAGAAAAAGCGAAAACGAATTGAGACATTTTTCTCTCAACTTTGCGACCAATTTATGATTAAAAGAAACTATGCTAAAACTTTTGAAGGCTTTAAAACAAGGATAATCAGTAAAATAACCGCCGCAACGGTTATTCAATATATCAATAAATTTATCTTCCAAAGAAAATTAAATCATCTAAAAATCAGTATTATTTAAAATGCACAACGAGTTTGTAGAAAATATTTTATCTACGAAAAAATATGTCCTAATGACTGCGATAGCAGTAAATCTAATGTCCTGCAACAGAAGTGAAAATGATGAAACTGTAACAGAAAGTATCCCTGTCCTTCCTACTAAAATTCATTCTACATCAGAAGACGGCGACGATTCCACCATCACTTTTATCTATAACGGAAATAAACTATTAGAAATAGTTGGAGCTTATGGCTCAGATACTAACACTATCAATTTTGAGTACTCTAACAACCTTATTTCTAAAATTGTTGAAAAAAAAAATGTAGATATTACTACTACTACCTTTGAATACCTCAATGGTAGACTTATCAAAACCGTATCAACAGGGACTGAAGATAATAAACAATACAATTTAAAAGAAGTAACTAATTATACCTATAATAATGATGATACAGTTACAGTTGATAGGGCAAAAGTTTCAACTTATCCAAACGGTGGTATATACTATACTAGTAATACTTCTTACATCTATACACTTTCAAATGGACAAATTTATAAATATACAATAGTGTATGACCCTAATTACACTGCTAACATTTTTATCAATACAGTTTCTTACGATGATAAAAATGGAGTTTTTAGGAATATAGTTGGATTTAAAGAAGCTCTATTAGGTCTAATAAATTTTATGGGTAACGAGTTATCTTTTACACAAAATAACTATACTACCCATATAACAGATAATAATGGTAATTTCTATAAAGGGATATATCAAAACACCTATAATACAAATAACTACCCTATTAAGATGATTACAACTATTACTTCCTCAAACAAAAGCGGTAGTCACAGTAGTACCTATACTATCACTTACAATAAATAGATTGTTTCTAATAAGCATAGGCTACCCTAGAAGGTAGCCTATTTTTTTATTTAGGTTCTATCAGCATCTAATAGCCGCAACTGTTGCTATCATCTTTAACACCTATTTTTTCTAAAATGGTTTTGAGTAAGCACCTGTTAGTTACAGAGGATTGTAATAGGTTAAGCCCCACAAAACCTGTAAGGAAAAACCAATTTTCATGCACATAAAGTCCCAATAGTAAGCTGGTTAAAACCATAGTTCCTGCTACGGCGTGTATTATTCTTGTTTTCATTTTTTTTAACTAATGTATTTCTGTTGTTATTTATCTCTTAAATTATAAAACATTGCTAAGTTATTAAAAAAAATACCTAGCAATGTTTATGTGAAAATTTGTTTTAAAGTTACTCTGGTATTTCTGCAGATTGTTCCGATTGGATTTTATCCCATTTCTTTTTCTCTGTCATATAATATACCAAAGGTACTACAAGAAGGGTAAGAACCGTAGAAACTATAGCTCCAAAAACCAATGATATTGCTAAGCCTTGGAAAATAGGGTCAAAGAGAATAATTACTGCTCCTATCACAACCGCTCCAGTAGTTAATAAGATAGGCGTTGTTCTTACCGCTCCAGCTTCTATAATGGCTTGTTTCATAGGTACGCCTTCATTCAATCTGATTTCTATAAAATCTATTAACAATACTGAGTTTCTTACCATTACACCAGCTAAGGCTATCATGCCGATAAATGAAGTGGCGGTAAAGAATGCTCCTAACAACCAATGCCCTAGTACGATACCCACTAAAGAAAGCGGTATAGCAATCATCATAACAATAGGTGTTTTAAAATTCTGAAACCAGCCTACAATCAACATATAAATAATGATAACAACTACTAAAAAAGCAGCTCCTAAGTCTCTAAATACTTCTAAAGTGATTTGCCACTCTCCGTCCCATTTTACAGTAAAATCGCTTTCATCAGAAGGTTGTGCCATATACAACTCGTTAATGCTATATCCTTCAGGCAGATTCATTTTTTTGAGTTTTTCTTCCATACCCAATATAGCGTAGGCTGGACTTTCTAAGACACCTGCCATATCAGCTAAAACATAAACTACTCGCTTTTGATCTTTTCTATAAATACTCTTCTCTAGGGTGTGTTTTTCCACTTTAGCAATATCGCTTATAGGAAGCATATTACCCATTTGTCCTTTTACTTTAAGAGCAGTGATGTCTTGTAGCGTGGCTTTTTCAGCATCATCTAGCTTCATAACCATATTAACAGGCTGATTGGACTTTTCATCGTACAATGTAGAGATAGGATACTCTCCCATAAGATAAGTAAGGTTACCCACCAACTGCTGAGGCGCGATACCATTTAGCATACTTTTCTCATTATCAGGGATTATTTTAAACTCTGTTTGTGGAGCTTCTACCATCCAATCTACATCTACTACATCATCTGTTTGTTTTAAAATTTGTTGTACTTGGTCGGCAACTTTTACCTGTTCCTCATAATTAGGACCATAGACTTCAGCTACTATGGTAGAAAGCACAGGTGGGCCTGGTGGTACTTCTACAATTTTAATATTAGCACCGTACTTTTTCGCTATCTTTTGTATTTCTGGTCTAATGGTTTTAGCAACATCATGACTTTGTTTAGAACGAGCCGATTTATCCAAAAGATTTACTTGAATATCCGCGGTATTGCTTTGCCCTCTCATATCGTAGTGTCTTACTAAACCATTAAAGGTAATGGGTGAGGAAGCTCCAATATAGTTCTGATAGTTTACTACTTCAGGAACGGTTCTTAAATACTGTGCAACATCTTTGGTAACAGCAGCTGTTTTTTCTAAAGGTGTACCTTCAGGCATATCTATCACAACTTGAATTTCATTTTTATTATCAAAAGGAAGCATCTTAACCGCCACCCATTTGGTGAAAAATGCCAATACAGAAATCAGCAATAATACTGCAGTAATCCCTAATATTGTCCATCGTTTCTTAGAACTATCTAATAGTGGTTGTTCTATTTTTTTGTACCATTTATAAATTAAGCTCGTTTCTAGACCTTGTTCTTCTTTATGTTCCTCATCATCTTTTACTTTAAGTAGATGATAACCTAAATAGGGAGTGATTGTAAGTGCTACAAAAAGTGAGAGTAACATTGCTATAGAAGCTCCTATCGGCATTGGGCTCATGTAAGGTCCCATCATTCCAGAAACAAATGCCATTGGTAGAATAGCAGCAATTACGGTAAAGGTAGCTAAGATAGTAGGGTTTCCTACCTCGTTGATAGCATAGATGGCTGCTTCTTTAAATGGGAGTTTTCTCATGTGGAAATGGCGGTGCATATTTTCTGCGATAATAATACTATCATCTACCACGATACCCACTACAAATACTAATGCAAATAATGTAATCCTATTAAGAGTGTACCCTAAAACATAATAACTAAACAGTGTAAGTGCAAATGTAAGAGGTACCGAAAGGAAGACCACTAAACCGCCTCTCAAACCCATAGCAAGCATTACCAAAATAGTAACGGCTAAAATAGCAACGCCTAAGTGCATGAGTAGCTCGGATACTTTATGGGAGGCTGTTTCGCCATAGTTTCTAGTTACTTCTACATGTACATCTGCAGGGATGAGATTTTTCTTTAAATGTTCTACTTTCTCTAGAATTTGCTCTGATATTTTCATAGCATCAGCACCCTTTACTTTAGAAACAGATAGCGTGATGGCTGGATATTCCGAAGGGTTTTTCTGTCCTTTTTCAGTATGCTGACCAAAACCCATACTTACATAATTGGCAGGAGAAGATGCACCATCTTCTACCTTAGCAATTTGCTTTAGATACACAGGCATATTTTGGGAAGTCCCCACTACAAGATTTTCTACATCTTCTTTAGAGGTTAAAAATTGTCCTGTAGTCAGTAAATATTCCTGATTATTATTAACGAAACTTCCTGTTTGAGAGCTCCCATTACTCGCTTGTATCATTTGCATTACAGAAAGGGCATCTACACTAGATTCTGCCATTTTAGCTTTGTCTAAAATTACTTTTAGCTGGCGGGCTCTTCCTCCAATAACATTAGTTAGAGAAACATCTTTTACTTTTTTTATTTCTGAAGCTAATTCCTCTGTTATTTGTCTTAACTGATAATCATTGTAGTTTTCGCTCCAAAGTGTAAGCCCTAGCATTGGGACATCGTCTATAGACCTTGTTTTAACTATAGGCTCGTAAACTCCTTTAGGAAACATCATTTTATGTTTCATAAGCTCGTCATAGAGTTTTACATAGGAGCGTTCTGTATCTTCACCTACATAAAATTGTACAATAAGCATGGCTTTCCCATTCATTGCCATAGAATGTACATGCTCAACTCCTTTGATGTTGGATATTATCTTTTCAAGCGGTTTTACCACTCTATTTTCTACTTCTGTAGGGTTAGCTCCAGGATAGCCTACCATAACATCTGCCATCGGAACTATAATCTGTGGTTCTTCTTCCCTAGGTATTAGGGTAGAGCTATATACGCCTATTATCATCAATGCAATCATCAATAAAATGGTGAGTTTGGAATTGATGAAAAATTCGGCAATGCGTCCTGCAAATCCTTTTTCCATATTTTTAATTAATTTTTTAGCGGTTTAAATATTAAATTTATTCCGCTGTTAAACGCTTTATTTTACACTTACTTTAGCACCGTTGTAGAGTTTTCCTTGAGAAGAAATAATATAAGGCTCTTGAGAGGATAACCCTGAAAGAACTTCTACCTGATCTCCCATTACTTTACCTACCTTTATCCAACGGAGCATTGCGGTATTATTGGCACTTACGGTGTAAACTCCAGTAAGCTGTCCTTGTTCTACTAGAGCTGATTTTGGGATACTTACAGACTCTGGTAAATCTTGGTTAAGTTTTCCGTTCCTTTTGAATGGAAACTGAACATTCACAAACATACCTGGTAAATAGCTGCTACTTTGTGGAAGGTTGATTTTTATTAAATATTGTCCACCTGTATTTGTAGCGGAAAGGCTCACATCTGCCACGGTGCCAGCTACTTCTTGGTTAGTAGATTTCATTAAAACTTTAACAGGCATACCACTTTTAACTAAAGTAATATCTTGCTCCGAAACTAAAACCTGAGCTTGTAAATCGCCTGAGTTTTCAATAGTTAAAATAGGCATTCCTGGGCTTGCCATATCTCCTTGGTTAGCATATTTAGCAGTTACCACTCCAGAAATAGGGGCGGTAATATTGGTATATTTGTATTGTGAGTTTACTTCAGACTTCATCATTTGGGCTGCGTCTAGCCCTGCTTTTGCCATATCGTATCTGCCTTTCATATCGTCTAATTCTTTCTGAGAAGCACTCTGGTTTTTGTATAGATTTTGAAAACGCTGATAGTCTTTTTGAGCGATTTCAAAATTGGCTTTAGCTTGTGCAATTTGGGCGTTTACTTGTCCACCTTTAGCTTGGATATCAGTATTGTTAATGCTTACGAGACCTTGTCCTGCTTTTACGAAATCGCCTACTTCTACCGTTAGACCAGTAATATAGCCCATCATTCTTGTAGAAATATTTACTGATTTTTTGGCAACCAGCTTGCCACTTGCCATAGCGTAACCCAAATTGTTTGTAACTGAAGAGTTGCTGAGTTGTACCTTAATAGGTTGGCTGTTATCTGTAATTGTTTTTGAATCGGAAGAGCAACTGCCCAAAACGGCTACTGCCACCACTAAGATGCCTGTTTTTATTTTATTCATAATTATTTATTTAAAAAATTAAAGTATTCTAATGCGATGTTATATTCAAAAATAGCTTGTTGGTATTCTAATTCTTTTTTAGACATTGCAGTTTCGGTATTCAAGAGGTCGGAGGATTTTTCTAGACCTTGTTCATATCTATTTTTTCTGATTCTGTAAGCTTCTGCACTTTGCTCCCATGCGAGTTTGGTTAGACTTACTTTATTATCAGTATCTTGCACTTGCCTGTAAGCTTTCGCTAATTCTAATTCTGCTTGTTTTTGGTATTGTTGGATTTCGGTTTGAGTTTTTAGTATTTCGGCTTTTTGCTTAGCGATTTCGCTATTAGATTTCATACCATCAAATACATTCCACGATAACTGAACGCCTACTAGATAGCCATTGGCATCAAACTGATAAGGTTTATTGTCATACATTTCAAAACTTCCAAAGGCATTTAATCTAGGTAATAGTTTAGATTTAGACGATTTTATCATATAATCATAAGCATCTAAAGATTTTTGATAGGCTTGTAAATCTTTTCTATCTTTTTTAAGCTCTGGAGTATTTACAAGAGCTTCGCCTTTATAGTTTAAACTTTCTGTTGGTTTTAATACTTTGCCTTGGGAATTTTCATTTAATAAAAAATAAAGATAATCTGAAGCATTTTTAACATTGGATTTTGAAAACTGAATTTGATTCTCTATTTCAGCAACTCTCACATTCATATCCAAAACATCAGATTTTTGTAGCATTCCGTTTTTATAATAATTATCAATAACTTTCTTATTTGATAAAACGGTTTCTCTAGCTCCTTCTAGCACCGCAACTACTTTATAGGCCATTTGTAGTTGCATATAGGCTTTTTTAATTTCAAAGAGAAGATAGTCTTTAGTTCGTTCTTGCTTTAGAGTTAATGCCTCTACCCGTACTTCTCCAGCTTTTTTTTGATAAATGGCATCTTGATTAAAGATGGGTTGTTGCACCTCTAGTTTGGTAGCAAAATTGAAAATATTATCAGGATTGTTGAGTTTTTTTGGGTCAAAATCCATCATAGTTACACGCTCCTGATTAAGCCTTGAACCAAATGCCATTAGGGGGTTATTGGTTGAAATACCCGTATAAGAAAGGTTGACATTAGGCAAATACATCGCTCTAAACATAAGTAAATCTGCCTTGGCAGAATTAACTTCTGCTTCTGCTAGTTTTAGCTGTAGATTCTGCTGTCTTATTTTTCTTTCTAAATCCTCTTGGGAAACACTAACCACTTCTTGAGAATACATAAGTGCTGAAGCTAGTAATGTTATTCCTGTAAAAAAGAATCGTCTCATATTATTTTATTTTAGGACAAAACTATCCTTATTAATTGGTCTAGAGCGTAACTTTAGTTACATAGATTTTGTATAATATGAGTAAAAGAAAAACCGCACAACACTGTGGTTATGCGGTTAGATTAGCTATAAAAAATATATTACTTAATTATGAATTTTATAGTCTTTGAGTCTGCTTTTAATAAATAAACTCCTCTGGAAAGATTTGAAACATCCATTTCATGAGAAGACTTAACTGATTTTACTTTCTTCCCTTCCATACTGAAAATATCTATTTTATCAAAATCGTTCCAGTTAGAAAGATACAACTTGCCTCCAGTAACTGGATTGGGATAAATTTTTAAATCTTTAGCCCTAGATACTTCTTGAGTGGAAAGCTCTGTCTTCCAAATTAGATTAACCCATTCTGGGTGGTCTATAAAAGGGTTTCTATTACCTTGATAATTGTAAACAGCATTATTTCTATCTATTTCTCTTTGGCTTACAGGGTCTTGGTTGTGCCAAGTGAGTAAAATATCTAGTTGCCAATCTTCTAAACTTTGTGTTGTAGTCCCATTAAGCATATCACCTGAGTTGAAGTTAGGAATTCGTTTTTCGTACATTGTTACAAAATAAAATATCATTCTTGCCACATCTCCTTTAAACTCATCTATCGGTTCAAAAACTACCCCACTATAACCTATAGTATTATTAGTCCCAAGTTTAGAACCGTTCCTAGAAGTCCAAGTAGCGGTCTTTACTATACCAAATGGATAATTACTTCTTTTACTATTAACATAACCATCTGTGGGGATTACAAAATGAGCATCATTTCTCATAGGAGATGCTCTATTAAATAAGCTTTGAGGTATAATATGCTCTCTATTATAGCAACTCCCTTCTCCAGAATAATTGCCACATTGGTTAGTTCTATACCTATACGAATAAGGGTCTTTCCCACTAGGATTTTCAGAGTAAATATCTAAGATGGTATTGTCGTTTTCATAATATTTATCTATATCTGCCGTAGCATAAGCCGTCCAAAGTGCATCGTATCCTTTGTCTTTGTGTTCGTTATTGAGAATTTCGCTCAATTTACTTTTAAGAGTGTACCCCGACAGTCCTTCTGCACTGTCATAATGACCATTTGGGATTTGAGCCAATCCAAACCCTCCTATCAGAAAAGCTGCTATTAAATAAATATTCTTCATAACCTATTGAATTTAATCTTGTACAAATTTAGTGATTATAAATTACTTGAAATTTAACTCGTTGTGCATTTTAAATAATACTGATTTTTAGATGATTTAATTTTCTTTGGAAGATAAATTTATTGATATATTGAATAACCGTTGCGGCGGTTATTTTACTGATTATCCTTGTTTTAAAGCCTTCAAAAGTTTTAGCATTGTTTCTTTTAATCATAAATTGGTCGCAAAGTTGAGAGAAAAATGTCTCAATTCGTTTTCGCTTTTTCTTGTACAATGAAAATTGAGGAATATAATCTTTCTGATTACTTCTCATTGGTGTATCTAATTTAATATTAGCATAGTTAAATAAATCTATTTGAACTTTTGCTGATAAATAGCCTCTATCTCCAATTAAAGTACAGTTTCGCATTTGCTCACCAATATCTTTTAAATAGTGGATGTCGTGAACGGATGCAGGGCTTATATCAAAATTCTTAATCACACCATTTAAAGAACATACTGCGTGTAGTTTATAGCCATAGAAATATAATTTCTGTGAAGCACAATAACCATATGTTGGTGAAGAATAGGATTGCTCTTTACAAATTTTTGAACGAGTAGAACGAACGTTTTCACAAACTTTCATTGGCATGCTATCAACGATAAAAATATCTTCAAACTCATTGAACTCCATCGAAATACGCTGTCTAATTTGCTCTGTTTGTAGGGATAGTCTTCGTTTTCGCTTATTGTAAACACTTCTTTCAATTTTGTTTATCAGAGAGTTTGGCAATTTTCTAAATAACTGTAATTCGCTATCAATACTCAAGTATTCAGCAGTAATATTAAGACTTATGACTTCTAAATCGCTCATTTTAGGTGTTCTTCTCTGATAACTAATCAGTTGATTTTCTGAAAAAAGTCCTAAAACTTCCAAAATTCTTTCATATATTTGCTCTATGTTGTTCATTTATACCGTTTTATAGCAAAAACAATATACTGATTTTCAGTCTAATAAACAACTCTTGTTTTTTTCATTTCATAATGCACAACGGGTTGAAATTTAAGTAACTCTTATTTATTTTTGAAAATATAAAAGAGATTATCAATCCAAAAAATAAGGCTGTTCCCGTAACTATCAAATAGTTTCTTAATTCTATTTTTACAGGGAAAGGCAATAATTCCCCTGCCTTAAATAGCCCCGTTTGGATTTGAAATAAGCAAATTAAACTTCCTATAACAAGCCCCATAATAACACCAAAAATAACCACAAGACTTCCTGTATAAAAGTAGATTCTTCTAAGTTCCTGCTTGGTCATTCCCAAAGAAACTAAAGTTCTAGATTGTTCTTTTTTATCTAACTGAAGAATAATAATTGCTCCAGCCAAATTGAATGTTGTAATGAAAATCACCAGCCCGAAAATGAGATAAATCATCAATTTTTCGGTGTTTATCATCTTCCAAAAAGCTGCATTTTCTTCCTCTTTGGTGCTTATCTTAACATGTGTAAGCTTACCCTCTAAATCTTTTTTAACAGCATTAGCACTAGCACTATCTTTTAGTTTAATCACAATGCTATAAGCCGTACCTTTGGGCAAGTTTAGGAGTTCCTGAGTCAGCTCTATAGGAGCTATGATATAACTATTAAGTTGGTCTTTACCATTAAAAACCCCTGTTACAAAAACTTCTTTTTTGTTAAATATATCAGATTCTTTGTTTATAATCCCCTTCCCTGGCTTAGGCATAAAAAGTTGTGCATAATCTCTATCAGATCCTACAGGAATAGAAAGTCTAGAGTTAAGCCCATTCTCCATGATAATGTCATTGGTATAATCAAAAGAGAGATAACTTCCGAAAAAAATACTATTCTGTATAGGATTAACTTTAGTATAAACCGAATCTACGCCTCTTATATAGACTATTTCTCCATTATTATTATAGTCTAGATAGACCTTTTCTTCTATAACTTTAGAAAAATATAATATGGATTTATTCTGTCTTAGTACATCAGTGATTTTATCTATATTCTCTAAAGTTTTTCCACGAGTACTAGTAATGGTTAAATCGGCATGTAAATCTTCTACTAAATCCTTATTGAGCTCTTCTAAACCTGAAAAAACAGACACAATAATAAACATAGCCGCTACCGCTACCATCATAGCTATAGCCGCCAAACCAGTAATAAAACTTACTGCTTGACTACCTTTTTTTGCCAATAGATAACGTTTTGCTATATAAAAAGGAGTGTTCTTCAATGTTTTACCTTTTTAGAGTACAGGATTATCGCCTTCGCCCTTTAATTCTTTTTCTATCCTTTCAACTTCGTCTAAACTAGTGTCTAAATAAAAACTTAACTGAGGAATTACACGAACCTGCTTTGCCATTTTATTACCTATAAAATGACGATATTGAGATTTATTTGCCTCAATCTCTTTCATTATTGCTTCACGATAATTCTGAGGAAAAATGCTTAGATAAATCTTAGCAATTCCTAAATCGGCTGTTACCTTTACATCAGAAACAGATATTAAAAATTGTGCTTTACTGTCAGCTGCTTGTTTTCTAAAAAGCTCAGAAAAATCTTCTTGTATAATTTGAGCTATCTTTCTTTGTCTATTACTTTCCATAACTAGTGCAAAGTTAGCATATTTGTTTTAAATATACGGAAAATTGCCAAAATGAACCTACAATAACAAAACGATTGTTTAATATATAATTTTTATTTTAGCCACAGCAGTAAATAAAAAACTGATAATAAAATAATTATATATTTATTACTTACTATACCTATAGATTTTCAGTACAAAACACATTAAATAAAGTAATAAAAAATTTGGAGATTAAATAAAAAAGCGTATTTTTGCAAACACAAAATTCAACCACTGAATTTTATAGGTCCTATAGCTCAGTTGGTTAGAGCACCTGACTCATAATCAGGTGGTCCCTGGTTCGAGCCCAGGTGGGACCACATATAAAGCACCAATAATTAGTTGGTGCTTTTTTCATATTTGAGAATCAAGTTTTTTACATATTACCTTCTAATATTTTCGCCTTTCGTCTATTATCAAACTTCACCTAAAAAGGCCTACAATTAGGCTACTCATTATTAATTTTAGGTTCCCCACTTTTTATACGAACATATATAAAAACCAAAAGTCTCCTTATAATAAACAAGGAGACTTCTGAACACCAAATCACAAAATATTAATATGAAAAAAATTTACTTTTCAGCAAATTGTGACTCGGCTGGGATTCGAACCCAGGACCCATACATTAAAAGTGTATTGCTCTACCAGCTGAGCTACCGAGTCTAAGTTTTTCTGTGTGCCTGCGACTGGACTCGAACCAGCACATCCTTAAGGATACCACCCCCTCAAGATGGCGTGTCTACCAATTTCACCACACAGGCAAAAATCTTTTACTAAGATTTTTATCTTGTGACTCGGCTGGGATTCGAACCCAGGACCCATACATTAAAAGTGTATTGCTCTACCAGCTGAGCTACCGAGTCATTTGAGTTAGGATAATTCCGTCCTCAAAAGTGGTGCAAAGATACGGCTTTTTTTGTTTTCTCAAAATTTTTCTGCAATTTTGTTTAAAAATAAATCATGATTATTTCTCTAATAGGCTACATGGGAAGTGGTAAATCACTAATTTCCAAAAAATTATCAAAAAAAATAAATTTTAATTTATTAGACCTAGATAAGGTAATTTCTGAGCAAGAAATGAGAGAAATCCCTCAAATTTTTAAAGAAAAGGGTGAAATTTATTTCAGAAAAAGAGAAAAAGAAATCTTAGAACACCTACTCAACACTCAAAAATCCACCGTCCTTAGTTTGGGAGGTGGCACACCTGTTTATTATAATAACATAGATACCATTAACACCCTTTCTGAAAGTATTTATCTAAGAACTTCTGTAAAAAACCTTCATAAAAGGTTAATAAAAGAAAAAAGCAGCCGACCACTTATCGCTCATATAAAAGACAATGACCAACTGCTAGAATTTATTGCAAAACACTTGTTTGAAAGACAAGCCTACTACTCCAAAGCAAAATATATTGTAGATACTGATGATAAATATCCCGACGAAATCGCAGATGAAATTATTAGTCTTCTAAATCTTCAGCATCATTAAAAAACGAATCCCAATCGTCTTCATCAAAGAAAGTCTCATCGTCTGTGTTAATAAATTCGGTCATATCTCTACGGTCTTTCTTTGTAGGTCTTCCCTCTCCTTTTTGGCGATAGTAGTCCTGTGATAATTTTCGCATTTTTAGGATTTCGTATTGCTCTTTATCTGTCATATCTTTGATATGAAGTGGAACTAACTTAGCTCCTATCCTACTTTTAGGGATTTGAATTACCTTTATTTTATAATCAATTTGATTTTTTCTAATTTTAATTATATCGCCCTCTATCACTTCTCTAGAAGGCTTTGCAACTTGCTCTCCCACCGAAACTCTATTCTTTTTTATTTCTTCTGCCGCAATACTTCTTGTCTTAAAAAACCTCACACTCCACAAAAATTTATCTATTCTCATATTTTATTTATATTTTTGTCGTTACTAAAAAATAAAATCGCAATTTAACAAAATTGCTTATTAAGCAAAAAGATATTCTAATGAAAAAAAGCATTGCACTCAGCCTTTTGGCTATAGGACTTACCGCTACCTCTTGCAAAAGAGATACTACCACTACTACCACTACAACAGTAGATATTAGTGCACAAAACGATTATGATGCACAAGCCATTCAGCAATTTTTAAAGGACAATTATTTTGATTCTAGAGGAAATATTGTGGCTTTCGACTCTAGTAGTACAACTGATGATAATGAGAAGCCTTTGTCTGATTATAATCCTCAAACTTTAGAATCTGGAGTGGTATACATTATAAGACCAAACGCACAACCTGACAATGGCACCACTATAGGTGCTACGGACAACATAAGCCTAATGCATAAGACAATGACCTATGTTGCTACTAAAGAAAATGAAAGTGTAAAACTCAGAAGCCCTTATACTTTCTACAACACTATTAGCGGTACAGGGACGCCACAGGAAGATCCTTCTTTCTATTATGTTAAAAACTCGGTACTAACAAGTAGCGGAAAGACTAGAAGCTACTACGAAATAGAAGGTTTCCAGGAGGCTTTGAAATATTTTAAAAGTTTTAATCAAGGAGCTGAAACACATTACAACTTACAAGGAGTAATTATAGTGCCATCAAAAGCAGCTTTTGCTAGAGATGCTCATTTTAATTATGCTGGTTACTCTTTAAACGACAGAACTTTTGTATTCAACTTCCAAGTTTATAAAACTTCTGCTAGAACTAGCGACTAATTTTAAAAGAAATAAAACATTTAATACTGGGGAAAAATCAACTGATTTTTCCCCATTTGTTTTTACCTTTATATTGCTTTATGTAGTAATTTCTTAATTGAGTGTGTGCAGGATGAGTCAAATTAGGATCGCTTTGCACCAATAGGGTTACTATTTTCTGTGCTACCTTAATTACCGAAGCATCTTTAGTTAAATCCAACTTTTTAAAATCTACAATACCACTTTGCTGAGTTCCCAATATATCCCCAGGACCTCTAAGTTGCATATCTACCTCCGAGATTTTAAATCCATCATTGGTTTCGCACATCGTTTTAATTCGTTTCCGTCCTTCCGTAGATAGTTTATCCGAGGTCATCAAAATACAATAGCTCTGCTCTGCCCCTCGTCCCACTCTACCTCTAAGTTGGTGCAACTGTGAAAGTCCAAACCTTTCGGCACTTTCTATTACCATTACCGAAGCATTGGGTACATTTACCCCCACTTCTATAACCGTAGTAGCTACCATAATTTGAGCCTTACCTGAAGCAAAATAATTCATCGCTTCATCTTTTTCGTGAGGTTTCATTTTGCCGTGTAGCATGGTAACTTCGTAATCCTTAAAATAGTCTAGCACTATTCCAAAGCCTTCCATCAAGTTTTTATAGTCTAAAGTCTCCGACTCTTCTATTAATGGATACACAAAATAAATTTGTCTTCCCTTTTGGATTTCTTCCTTTGCGAACTGATAAACCGAAAGCCTGTCCTTTTCTCTCCTATGAGCTGTAATGATAGGCTTTCTCCCCATCGGCAACTCATCTATTACCGAAACATCTAAATCTGAATAAAAACTCATTGCTAAAGTTCTAGGGATAGGCGTTGCCGTCATAATTAAAATATGTGGTGGAATTTTATTTTTAGACCAAAGTTTCGCTCTTTGTGCCACCCCAAAACGATGTTGCTCGTCTATAATGCCCAAGCCCAAATTTTTAAACTTAACCGCATCTTCCAATATCGCATGAGTTCCTACCAAGATAGATAACCTCCCAGACTCCAATCCTTCGTGAATTTCTTTCCGTTCCGATTTTTTTGTAGAACCTGTTAAGAGCCTTACTTCAATGTTCGTTCCTTCTAAAAGTTGAGCGATGCTGTTATAATGTTGTTGAGCCAAAATTTCCGTAGGAGCCATAAGGCACGCCTGTGTCCCATTATCCAACGCTAATAGCATTGAAAGCAACGCCACCATAGTTTTACCCGAACCTACATCGCCCTGCAAAAGCCTGTTCATTTGGATAGGCTTTTTCATATCATTCCTGATTTCTTTTAGAACTCTCTTTTGGGCATTAGTGAGTTCAAAAGGTAATTTATTTTGATAAAAATTATTAAAATAATCTCCTACTAGCGGAAAGGGAATCCCTACATTAGATACTTTTTGATATTGTTTTTTAAGACCATACCCTAGCTGAAAGAAAAAAGCTTCCTCAAATTTCAATCGTTTATTAGCCTCATCTATCCAGTTTATATTTTGAGGAAAATGGATATTTTGGTAAGCCTCTCTTCTACCAATCAGTTTAAGCGAACTAAGAATATTACTCGGTAAATTTTCTTCTAAAAAGAAAGAAGTCTGTTTAATAACTTCCCTAATAATGGTTTGGAAAAATTTATTATTAACCCCTCTTTTAATGAGCTTTTCACTCCCTGAATAGATGGGTAATAAAGTTTCTGACAAGGCTTTTTTCTCGTCCAGCTCTATCTCTGGATGAGGCATAGAAAAAACTCCATTAAACCAATTGACCTTACCAAAAATAAATACTTCTTTATTGATAGGCATCTGTTCCACCATCCATTTGGTATATCTAAACCAAACCAGTTCTATCACGCCTGTTTCATCGTAGAATTTTGCAGACAATCGCTTTTGTCCCTTACCATAAACCACCTCCTGCAATTCTCTTATCTTACCCTTTAATTGCACCTCTACATCTGCATTTTTCTGCAAATCTGCTACTCTATACAATCGGCTTTTATCTAAATATCTTATTGGATAGAATGTAAGCAAGTCTTCCACTGTACTTATTCCCAGCAGATTTTTGATGAGTTTTGCCCGCTCTGGACCTACTCCTTTAAGGTATTCTATGGAAGTTTCTAAAGTCAATTACAAGAAAACTATTAGACCGCTAAAATAGGGGTTTTGAAACTAATATGAAATTTCAACACTCAAAAACCTACAATAACCTCATCTCCGAAGGTAAAAATCCTTACTTTTGCCCTTATGTTTTTAGAAATAAAAAATCTATCTTTTTCGTATCATTCGGAACGCTCTATTTTCACTAATTTCAATTGGAGTTTTGAGAAAGGGAAAATTATTGCCATAGCTGGAGAAAGCGGTTGTGGAAAATCAACCCTCCTAAGCCTTATCTATGGTCTTATGGATTGGCAAGAAGGGCATATCTATTTTGAAGGCAAACCCTTATTTGGTCCAAAAGCCAACATCGTCCCTGGTGAAAAAGAAATGAAATTGGTGGCTCAAAACTACGATTTGATGCCTTACGGAACGGTGTATGATAATGTGGGTAAATTTATTTCTAACATCAATCTTGAAGAGAAAAAGAGCAAAGTCAATCAACTTTTGGACATTGTGGGTCTTAGTAATGAAATAGATAAGAAGCCCAAATTCCTCAGCGGTGGACAACAACAGAGAGTTGCCATTGCAAGAGCCCTTTCTCTATTACCAAAACTCTTACTACTAGACGAGCCTTTCAGTAATCTAGATGTTTCTAGAACGATAGATATTAGAAAAAAACTGTTTGATTATGTTAAAGAACAAAACATCACGCTTCTAATCTCTACCCACGATTTACAGGAAGTAATGCCTTGGCTAGATGAAATTTTAATTTTAAAAGATGGGCAAATTGTTCAAAATGGCACACCACAAGAGTTATATAAAAAGCCTAGCAACAGTTATGTTGCCAAATTATTTGGAGAGGTAAATATCCTAACCGAACAACAGAAAGAACTCCTACAATGTTCTAAAAACTTCTATTATCCTAACGAAATCAAAGAATCTCCAAATGGAACATACACTGCCACTGTGCTAGAAAGCAGATTTTCTGGAGGATTCTATTGGAACAAAATTGATACTATGAATGTAGAACTCATTATGTATTCTGAAGCGGAATTAACTGCAAAAAAAATCAGTATGAATCTAGATTTTTAGTTTAGTTAGAGTAGACAGGTAAATAGTGTAGCCAAATCTGTCCCCTTTTAGCTCCTCTTTCAATAATCAATTAGAAGTGGGTATCATTAAAATTTCTCTTAAAAATTTGCATACTTCCGCAAAAGGTAATAAGTTTGCTTCAGTTTTATGACACACGATACCAATTACATACAAACAAGTATAAAAAAGTATTCAAATTATTTGGCTATCTCAAATAATTTCGTAAACACACACACACACACACACACACACACACACACACACACACACACACAAATAGTTTCGTGGGTATGCGTCGTATTATCTAGAAAATTACTTCAACTTTTATCGTTAATTATAAATATAAATCCACCAACTTTCGTTGGCGGATTTTCGTATTTACACCATTCTAAATTTAGCTTTCATAAATACATGCTAAAAGCACCATTGTTTTGTCTCATAACATGGTCGTTTTTGTTAGGTGCTTTTAGCGTTCAGAGAGGAAGTTTTTACTTTCTTTCTGCCTTAGCCTTTCCTCTCGTTTTGTGTGTGTTTAGAGGGGAAAGGCGTTTTTTTAGGTTAGAGGTGAGATATGAGAATTTAGAACTTAGTATAGCCCCATCAACCCTTAAGCTGAACCTCCAACCTCTAACATCTAAAATCCAATATCTAACTTCTATAATCTTAAACAATTAAATATCAACTTTTAAAATTAAACATTATGAAAAAAACAACCAAACTAAGTGTAGGTGTCTTTTTAGGTCTAAGTCTAATAGCTTACGGACAAACCGATGGTAAAGTGGGGATTAACACCTCATCTCCCAATGCTACTTTAGAGATAAAACCCAATACAACTAACTTGTTAGGCGCAACTAACGAGGGTATTATTGTGCCTAAACTGTCTAAAACAAGAGTCGCTAAAATGCCTTCTCCTCAAGAGGGAACATTAGTCTATGTAGTAGATGATGCCAATGCAGAAGATGGAGGTGGCACAATAGCGTCTTACACTGGTACCGATGCTAGAGTAACAGATATTACAGAAAAGGGGTATTACTTTTATAATGGGACTAAATGGGTTAGACCAGCCATTGCCACAGAAACAAAATCTTTCACACGAAATTACAGGGAAGATGATAACCCTATTCCAACTATAAAAGATGACGATTATTTTGTCTATTTAACTAATCCTAGCAGTTTAACTTTACCTACTCCTACTACAGATAATAAAGGAAGAATGTTATGTTTCTTTAGCCCTGAAAATGATGTTTCTATTTCCCCACAACCTATAGGGCAACAACAATCTTTAACAGCAGGTTACTCTTCTTGTTATATATCCACAGGAACAAAATGGCTTAATACAACAGGTCTTTAATTTAATATTACTGATTATGAAAAAACAAATATTCATATTAGGAGCATTAAGTATCAATATTTTATATCATGCTCAAATTAAAACGAACAAAACAGTATCTCAAAATGTCATTCCTAATCAGACTGCCTTTTTAGACGCTTCGTCCACCCCTCAATGGAATACCTCCACCAACATAGGAAAAGGGTTAGTTTTTCCGAGAACAGATTTAACCCAACTCAATACCTTAATCGCAACTCCAAATGGAGTTTCTTTAGCTTACCCTAACCGTTTAGACGGTATGGTAGTATATAATACGGCAACAGGTAAATCTGCTATTGGTAATGTAGATGTTACCTCTGGGTTTTACTATTATGAAAATAAAAGCAACACGCTTAGTGGGGGTACTTGGAAGCCTCTAGGAGGTGCCTCTCCAGTAACTGCCAACATCTATACTACAGACGGCACTCTAGCAGGTAACAGAACGGTAACTCTAGGGACTAATAACCTCTCATTTATGGGAGGTGGTAATGTAGGGATAGGCACCCAAAGCCCATCACAAAAACTAGAGGTCAACGGCAATGCCAAAATCAACCAAATGACTGATGCTACACCGCTAGAAAACGAATATACTAAAGCCGTAGTTGCAAAACCCGATGGTACTTTAGGAGTGGTAAATAGAACCAACCCTACAATACCTAGTAATGTAGAAATAGTTTATGGTAACACACCTATTGAAACGGATATTATGCCTAATGAAACTTTTTACTCTGTACAACAAAGTGCTGGTGTGCGTAGTTGGGATTTATATCGATATTCAGGACAATCTATTACCTTGCCTCCGGGGAAATGGGCAATTTATTGTGCTTATTTAGTTACTGCTCAAACACCTAATCAATCTAGAAGAGCTCTTTTACCCACAGGAAGTTCTGTTTGGCTTAGGGGAATTATAGATGATACCATGCAAGAAAGTGCTTACAGAACAGTAACTATAGCTGGGTCTCCCTCGTTAATTTCATGTTCTTTTAATTCTGGAGACTTATTTCAAGTTGCCACTGGTGTTTGGTTAGTGGACAATAACACCAATGCAGAAAAGACCTATTATGTGAAAATTTCTTTAGAACCTAATGGTTTGTTTAAAGACACTGATGCTCATAGCTTAGTTAATATGTCTAGATGGATGGAAGATTACATTTTTGCTTTAAAAAGAAACTAGTTTAACTATCTAAAAAAATATCAATATTATGAATACCTTAAAAGCGTGGTTGCGTCCCAACCTACTCACGAAAGATGATCCTAACGATTTTGTAGCCGTGCCTCTC
Source organism: Riemerella anatipestifer (assembly GCF_035666175.1). NCBI lineage: Bacteria > Pseudomonadati > Bacteroidota > Flavobacteriia > Flavobacteriales > Weeksellaceae > Riemerella > Riemerella anatipestifer. The sequence continues at coordinate 2,236,326 of NZ_CP142016.1, read as the reverse complement.
TTAGGCGGTAGCCTTGGCATTACAGAAATCGTAAATGCCCTCAAAAAAGAGGGTATGGAGATACAAACCGAAACGGCGGTGGATATTATCACTCGTTTTAACCGTAAAGCCTCAGAGCTGGTGCTTAACGGGTACAGTGTAAATACAGGGCTGGTGTATATGCGTCCTGCAATTAAGGGCGTGTTTTACGACAAAACTTGGGATAAGGAGAAGCATTCCGTTTATGTGAATGTAAACCAAAGGTTAGACCTTAGAAAAGCGGTAGCCGACACCAAAGTGGAAATCCTCGGTGAGCAATCCAGCCCAATGAGCGTGTTCAGCATTACCGACAAAGCCACAGGCAAAGCAGACGGCACCCTAACCAAAGGCAAAAACGCCGAAATCAAAGGCACATTCATTAAAATAGACGGCAATGATCCTAAAAACGGCATCGTCTTTAAAAACCTAGACAACCAAAACGAAGTGAAACTCTTAGCAGAACATATTGTTCTTAACAAGCCGTCAAGGTTACTCATTCTCATTCCTACAGATTTAGATGCAGGTAATTATGAACTCAGCATTACCACGCAATACAGCAATGGTAAAACAGTACTTAAAGAGCCAAGAACGGAGATATTATCTACTCCTATAGTGATTGGTTAATTAAAAAAGGAACACAAATTTGTGTTCCTTTTTTTAGCAGTTCGCCTCTGCTCGTACGAGCAGAGGCGAACTGTCTTATCTAGCAGAGGTGTTCTGCTCGGTAAAGCAGAACACTTCTGACAATATAGGCACACCATAAGTGATATTCTATACAAAAGCCTCCAAATAATTTTGGAGGCTTTTGTATATTATTAAATCAAAACACCACTAAAACTTATTTTCTACTTCAGCAGCGTCTAATAAGAATGTGTGTATATCTGTATTTCTCATCAGCGGTTTTAGGCGTTCGCTTCCTGGTCCAAACATCGCAAGTTCTGTGTAGTCTGAAGAGTGGTCCATACTTATCCAACCTACAGAAGTATAGTCTTTTTGCATCTCGGAAAGGAGCTTAAACGGCAAGTGGCGAGGATTATACAAACCATCTTCTTGCTTTGCCGTAGAATAGTAAGACAATAGCTGTTTCACTTGGTCATCAGTTAAAACCATATTACCACAAGCCTTCGCTACTCGTTCTTTAACAAAAGAAATAGAGCTATCAGGCTTTATGCCTTGTAGTACCCACTCGTTAGAGTTTTTAAAGTTTTGTATATGGTCAAAATTATCATTACAAGTTTTACCGTAGATAAGTCCTGGATTGGCGTTCCCGTGGTCAGAAGTAATTACCACCAAAGTATTACCATCTTTCTTTGCAAAATCTATAGCTACCTTCACCGCTTCATCAAAAGCCAATTGGTCATAAAGCAGAGCCGCAATATCATTACCGTGTGCCGCCCAGTCTACCTTACCGCCTTCTACTTGCATTACAAAGCCTTTAGGGTGGTCTTTCATCTGCGATATAGCCTTCTCCGTCATCTCTGCCAAAGTAGGGATATTGGCTTTCATTTTATCACAACTATTGTGGTCTACAGTATACGGCAATGCCTCCTCATCAAAAGTACCCAAAATAGGCTTATTTTTAGGAGCTGATAACATTTCTGTTTTGTTTTTTACTACTGTATAACCTTTAGAACGAAACTTAGCATCTAAATCTACAGCGTCTTTCCTCTTATCTGCTTCAAAATATTTAGTCCCGCCTCCCATCATTACATCAAAGCCTAAATCTAAATAATCTACCGCAATATCCTCCATTGCACTTCTCTTTTTAGAAGTTACGCTAAACCCTGCTGGTGTAGCGTGGTTGATAGGAACTGTAGTTACACATCCTACCTTTTTACCTGCTTTTTTAAATTTTTGGAGTATTGGCATATTTTCTTTTCCATCTGGGCTAATGTTAAGGCTTCCGTTATTTACACGAACTCCCCCACCCCACGAAGAGCTTGCCGCCGCAGAATCGGTAACAATGGAGTTAGCAGATGCCATATCCATCATTGCTCTTTGTACTAAATTATTTTCGTACAAACCTAGCCAGTGAGAAGCTCTACCTAGTTTTCTCCTAGAGTAAATATCCGCCATATGTAGTGTCCCCACGCTCATACCATCACTCACCATAAAGATGATATTCTTAGCTTTTTTCCCTCCAAATTCTTCTTTTATAGTATTGGCTTTTAAACCAAACGGACTGATAAGCATACTTCCTAAAGCCGCTATAGACCCGCTCTTTAAAAAATCTCTTCTTTTCATTTCTTAAAACCTTATGGAAAGCAAATATAGGATTTATATCTTAATACCATTGTAAACTTAAAGTTAAAAAAATAGCATAGCTTATATTTTTAATTTTTGGTTTCATATTTTGCTAAATTTGTTTCTATTATTAAAATGTTAAATCATGAGCATAACAAACGCTGCAATCATTATAATAGGTGATGAAGTTTTAGCTGGAAACACCATTGATACCAATTCTAACTTTATAGCCAAAGAACTTCATAATATAGGGATTAAAGTCGCCGAAATCTTCACCATTTCAGATGATACCGACTGCATTAAACAGGCTTTAAACGACGCCTTCAAAATCACCAACCTCGTGATAACTACAGGCGGTCTAGGACCTACCAAAGACGACAAAACTAAAAAAGCCATTGCTCACTTTTTTGATGACAATCTCATCATAGACCCTGAAACTTTGGCTCATCTGGAGCAAATTTTAATCAAACGAAACAGAGCTCACCTCTTTGATATTAACCGCCCACAGGCAGAAATCCCTTCAAAAGCCAAAGTCATACAAAATCATAATGGTACCGCTCCTTGCCTAATGATGGAAGAAAACGAAAAAATTGCCTTTGTTCTCCCTGGTGTACCTTATGAAGTAAAGCCCTTGATTAAAGACCAAATCATTCCGCTACTAGCTGAAAGGTTTTCTTTATCACATATAGTGGTAAAAATCATCTCTGTAGTTGATTTTCCCGAAAGCCTTTTAGCCCAAACCATAGAAGATTGGGAAAATCATCTGCCCGAAAACATAAAACTAGCCTACCTCCCCATAGGAAACAGAGTAAAACTAAAACTTACCGCTATTGAGAATAACAAAACAGATTTAGAAGACCAACTCAACCAAATTATAGAACCGCTAAAACCTTTAATCCAAGACAAAGTCATTTCTTGGGATAATGATGATATAGCGTCTATCCTTAAATTCATTCTTACCCAAAGAGGACTTAGTATTTCCACTGCCGAAAGCTGTACTGGCGGCGGCATTTCAAGGCTAATCACCTCTATATCGGGAAGTTCCGCCTATTTTCAAGGAGGCATTACTGCCTATGCGGTCAATCAAAAAATCAATATTTTAAAAGTTCCTGAACAACTGATAAACCAACACACGGTAGTTTCGGAGCAAGTAGCCGAAGCGATGGCGATAGGTTGTCAAGAATTATTTAAAACGGACATTTCTGTCTCTACCACAGGCGTTGCAGGTCCACAAACCGACCAATATCAAAACGAAATAGGCTCTGTCTATTATTCCGTAAGAGTAAAAAACAAAAGCTACAACTATCATTTGCACCTACCTCATTTGGATAGAGAGGACTTTATGAACTTCGTTTCTCAAAGAGTTTTACAGTCTGTTGTGGAAGTTCTTATTTTTAATCCCAATGAGCCTTAAACACTTTTAACAAAAAAAATTGTAGCTTTGTAGAGTCAGCTTAAAAACTGTTACTATACTAAAGTTAAAAATAAACGACAAAAATATCTATTCAAATGAAGAAAATTACATTAAGCCTATTGGCACTTTCTGGAGCATTAGCTTTTCAGTCTTGTTCTGTAAATAAGAAAGTTGCTCACACAGAGCATACCTCTCACGCTGGACATCACCACCACGAAGAACACGGGATTAGCCTAGAATATATGGATACCAATGTTCGCCCTCAAGACGATTTTTACAATTTCGTAAACGGTGGTTGGATGCGTACCGCTGTTATTCCTTCAGATAAAGCTTCTTGGGGAAGTTTCAACGAGTTGCGTGAAAAAACAGACGAAGCGTCTCTTACCATTCTTAAAAATATCCTTTCTGAAACCTATGCTGAAGGTACTGAAGGTAAAAAAATACAAACCCTCTACGCTTCTTTTATGAACATGGATAAAAGAAATGCAGAAGGCATCAACCCTATCAAAAATGATTTAGCTAAAATTGAGGCTATCAAAAACTTAGCAGACCTACAAACTTATCTTACTGCAGCAGTTCGTACAGGGGACAACCCTCTTTACAGTTGGTACGCCTACACCGACCTTAAAAACTCTAAGATGAATACCATCTATCTAGGTGGACCTCGTCTAGGTTTAGGAAGAGATTACTATCAAAAAGAGAACGCAGAGAACACAAAAACACTCAACGAATACCAAAAGTATGTGGCTTCTCTATTAGATGTTTTAGGATATAAGAACTCTAACGATACCGCTAAAAAAATAGTAGACCTAGAGAAAACAATGGCAAAAACGCTACTTACCAACGAGGAAGGTAGAGATGCCAACAAACGCTACAATCCTAAAAACACTTCTGAATTGCCAAGTTTAGTGAAAAATATAAACCTTTCTACTTATCTTAAAGAGGCTGGTGTAAACACAGATAGAGTCATTTTAGGGGAGCTAGGCTATTATCAAAACTTAGATAAATTTATCAACAGTGCTAATCTGCCTCTAATTAAAGATTATCTTAAATTGAGATTAATTTCTGGCAATGCAGATAATTTAGATAAGAGATTAGACGACATCAGCTTCAATTTTTATAGCAAATACCTTCAAGGGCAAAAAGAGCAAAGAGCTATGGAAAAGAGAGGACTTAGCCTCATCAATGGAGTTCTTGGCGAAGCCTTCGGTAAACTATATGTAGACAAGTATTTCCCTGCCGAAGCTAAAACAGAAATGGAAACGCTTATCAGCTACCTTAAAAAGTCTTACAAACATCATATAGAAAACTTAGATTGGATGTCTGCTGAAACTAAAGTTAAAGCATTAGACAAACTAAACAAATTTACTGTAAAAGTAGCTTATCCTGACAAATGGGAAGATTATTCTAAACTTAACTTCAATAACGGCTCTTCTCTTTATGACAACTTAAAGCAGGTTTCTCTTTGGGCTTACGAAAAAACTTTAGCCGAAAAAGTGAATAAACCTGTGGACAAATCTAAATGGGGAATGACACCACAAACCGTAAACGCTTATTACAACCCAACCAACAACGAGATTGTATTCCCAGCAGCGATATTACAGCCGCCATTCTTCAACTTTAAAGCAGACCCTGCGGTTAATTTTGGAGGTATTGGTGCAGTAATCGGTCACGAAATTTCTCACGGATTTGATGATGGTGGTTCTCGTTTTGACGGTGATGGAAACCTTAGCAATTGGTGGACAGATGCAGACCGTAAAAACTTTGATATCAAAGTAAAACAGCTGGCAGACCAATACAGCAAGTACGAGCCTGTAAAAGGAAGTTTCGTAAATGGAGTCTTCACTAGTGGCGAAAACATTGCAGACTTAGGTGGTGTAGCCATTGCTTACGACGCGTTAAAAATGTATCTTAAAGATAAAGGTAACCCAGGAGAAATCAGCGGTTATAACCAAGACCAAAGATTCTTTTTGAGCTGGGCAACCGTATGGAGAACTAAATCTACCGAGCAATATATGATTAACCAAGTAAAAACTGACCCACACTCTCCAGGCTACTTCCGTAGTTTTGGACCGTTGGTAAATGTAGATGCTTGGTATGATGCCTTTAAAGTAGAAGCAAAAGACAAACACTACAAAAAACCAGAGGATAGAATTAAAATCTGGTAATAAAGTTTACAAAACGATGAGTGAGGCTATCTTTAATAGGATAGCCTCACTTTTATTTCTTCAAAGACACCTTCAAAAGAAATCCTTATCTTTGCTCTATGAATTTTATTAAAAATAATCTCGCTAATGCCTTTACTTTAGGCAATCTGTTTTCGGGGTGTGTAGGAGCTATCCATTTAGTTAACGGAGCTTACGAAATTACCGCTATATGCATTATTATTTCTTTAGTATTAGATTTTTTTGACGGATTTATAGCCCGTGCCTTACACGCCAACTCGCCTTTGGGGGTTCAGCTAGATTCTTTGGCAGATATGGTAAGTTTTGGGCTAATACCAGGGTTGGCAATGTATAAACTCCTAGAACCTTATGGCGTAAACATTGGCAGTTTTGCCTTTCCATTTGAAATAAAATACTTGGGGCTTTTCATTACCCTATTCTCTTGTCTAAGACTGGCTATTTTCAACATTGATGAAGAACAGAAATACTATTTCAAAGGACTAAATACACCTAGTAATACCGTTTTAATTTTCGGTATTTACTATATCGTAGCTAATGTATTTTCGTTAAAAATATTAGAGCCACCTCACTACGGTTGGGGACTTTTAGCTTTAACTGCACTTAGCTCGTGGCTACTAGTTAGCCCTATCAAAATGATAGCAATGAAGTTTAAATCTAAAAAACTAAGTGATAATTACCCTAAAATAGCCTTATTAGTAGGCGGGTTACTCATTCTAGCATTCTTTAAAATATACGCCATTCCTTTAATCGTGGTGTATTATATTTTAGTTTCTTTAATATTTCAAAAACAACTCAACTAATTTTCAATAATGAATTTAAAACTACATAAACCCCTGTGCATATTTGATTTGGAAACCACAGGTACTAATATTTCTAAAGACCGAATCGTAGAGATTTGTATTTTAAAAGTAAATCCAGACGCTTCTAGAGAAACCAAAACTTGGCTTGTAAACCCAGAAATGCACATTCCGGCGTTTGCAACTGCGGTACACGGTATTTCCGATGAAGATGTAAAGGACGCCCCTACCCTTAAAGAAATTGCTCCAAAAATTATGGAAATGATTTCAGGAGCAGACTTAGGCGGATTTAACTCTAACCGATTTGATGTCCCACTTCTTGCCGAAGAAATGCTAAGAGCAGGCGTAGATTTTGACCTTAGTAAAATGAAACTGGTGGATGCCCAAGTGATTTTCCATAAAATGGAACCTAGAAATTTAAGTGCCGCTTATCAGTTCTATTGCAACAAAACCCTAGAAGACGCCCATTCCGCAGAGGCAGACACCCTCGCTACTTTTGAAGTACTAGATGCCCAAGTAGGCAAATATGAGGAGCTACCTAAAGACATCAATGGTCTAAGCGAGTTTTCTTACCATCAAAAATTTGCAGACTTAGCAGGTTTTATTGCTTTTGATGACAAAGGACAAGAGATTTTCACCTTTGGTAAATATAAAGGACAACTGGTAGAAGAGGTTTTAGCCAAAGACGCAGGTTATTTCGGTTGGGTACAAAATGCTGACTTCCCGCTCTACACCAAGAAGGTGCTTACCAGCATACAGCTAAGACGAAAATTTTAATCGTTCAATCTAAAATAATTGATTTATGAAAATCCTTTGCATCGGAAGAAACTATACCGAACACGCCAAAGAACTCGGCAATGCGATACCCGAAGAGCCTGTCATTTTTATAAAACCCGACACAGCACTGCTTAAAGGAAACGATTTTTATATCCCCGAATTTTCTAACGAAATACACTACGAGCTGGAAGTCGTCCTAAAAATATCTAAAGGTGGAAAGTATATCCAAAAGGAAAACGCCCACAAACATTTTGAGGAAATAGGTTTAGGGATAGATTTTACAGCGAGAGATTTACAATCTAATCTTAAGTCCAAAGGACTCCCTTGGGAGCTTTCCAAAGGGTTTGATGGCTCGGCGGTGGTAAGCTCATTTCATAAAAAGGAAAACTTTGATTTAAACAACATTAACTTTTCTCTTTTTCAAAATAAAATCCAGAAGCAAAACGGAGCCACTCAACATATGATGTTCGGCTTTGAGGATATTATTGCCTTTGTGTCAAAATATTTTACTCTAAGAGTGGGCGACTTAATATTTACAGGAACGCCCGAAGGTGTAGGCAAGGTGCAAGAAAACGACCTTTTGGAAGGCTATCTAGAAGACCAAAAAGTTTTAGATATTAGGATATTGTAGGCTTTTAGGCTTTAATAATTCAACATTTTTTTGTAACTTTAGAGAACTAAAAATCAGTAGTTATGACTAATATTATTCTTCCCGTTGATTTCGGCGAAAGCACAGATTTCCTTCTTGATGAGACTGTAAAGTTTGCAAAAAAGACCAATGGTAAAATATTCCTCATTCATGTAGCACCTTCGGATATAGGCTTTGCGATTGGCGATATGGGCTTCCAGTATTTCCCTGAAATTGAGAAAAACGAAATACAGCAAGAAGCTCTACAACTCAACGAGCTACAACAGAGAATCATTGCCCAAGATGTAGACTGCGAGCATATCCTAAAGCAAGGCATCGCCAAAGAGGTTATTTTGGACTATGTGCAAGAGAAAAAGGCAGATTATATTGTGATGGGCTCTCACGGTAGAAGCGGCATCTATGATGTTTTTGTAGGCAGCCTGACTAAAGAACTTACCAAAAGTGCCCCAGTGCCTGTTTTGGTAATTCCTTGCCACCAGCATAAATAGCTATTACATAATACCACAAAAGGAGTTTTTAGAAATTTAAAAACTCCTTTTTTTTATTTCTCTTTAAAGCATATTTGTTTATTAGGGCGTGCCCCAAGCCACCGCTATTCCCTAGGCTGCTGGGTCGGTCTTCGGGCAGTCGCTCTTTTTTGCCAAAGCCTTCTCCCCTTGCCAAAAAAAGGAGCTCCAACAATGCCCTCCGCCCTCACGCAAATGCAATATCCTTGTGTGATATTCCCAAAAATAAAATTCCCCAAAACTATTTTAATAATAATTTGGGGGAATGATTTTTTTAAGTTCTTACTAACTCCTTACAAATTTGGCAATACTCTCCAACAACTGCGGACGGTCTTCCAAAGCAATTTTAGCAATACTATAAAACTCTTTCACCCATTTTTCTAAATCGGAAAAAGCAGCATTTTTTTGCTTAGTAGCGTCTTGGCTTTCCCCTTTTTCTTGGGTATAAGTCGCATAGGCTTTTTGAGTCTTTTGCAATTGGGTGAGTTGCGCCTCTACGCTTTCTTCCGTAATCTTCAGTCGGTTAAGAGGGCTTAGCAGGGCACTGTCTTCTTTTAAACTATGGTAAAAAATATTTACTTCATCTAGCAAATTTGCCATCTGGCGAGAACTTTGCCCCTTTAGACGAAGGTTTTTGAGCGTTTCGGGCTGGTCTTTGTAGATGATTTTGGCTTTTTTTCGGTCAGTTTTATAGGTTTTGAGCAGTTGTTCAAACTCGGTGGTGAATTGTGCATAAGCAGTAGTTTCTTCTTGCCCTTCTTTGATGTTTTTCTGATACACTTCCTGTGCTTTATCGTAAAGAGCTTTGCCTTTTTGCACTTCGGCATCATCGTAGCCATACTCGGCAAGTTGAGATTTTAGTTCGGTTTGGGTCTTGATATTTTCAAATAAAATACCGTAGTCTTGCAGGGTTTGCTGGTTAGAAAAATACTTTTTCATAGAATTTATTTTTTAGGATTGATGTGTAAATATACTAATTTTTGTCATATATCTGCTCAACTTCCCAACGTTTTATCGTTGCTTTTTTGTTTCCCCCTGCCATATTTTTGTTTTTATCCTTTACAGTTGTATTTTCTCTTATTACATTTCTATTTTCCCCCGTTACAATTTGGTTTTCCCCCACTGCAATTCTATTTTTACTTATTACAATTTTATTTTCCCTTGTTACAATTCAGTTTTTACCCTTTACATTTCTATTTATACTCATTACAATTCAGTTTTACACCGTTACAATTAAATTTCTACCCTTTACAATTATACGTGTCTCTGTTACTATGGGATTTTTCCTTACAGCTTTGCTATTTTTTCTCGTTACACCGATGTATTAGCTTTAGACCAAGATAAAAAAGAAGACAAGACACAAAATAAAAACTCGCTTTCTTAAGTGATAAGAAAACGAGCAAAATAAAATGTGATTGAAAAACTTATTCTTTCTTTACCGTTTCATAGATGTGGTGTATAAGCCCATCAGCAACAGATATTTTAGGGACAAATATTTTAGAAATATCTGCCCAGTTTAAAATATTATTGAAAATTTTAAGTGCGGGTACTATTACATCAGCTCGGTCTTCACGGATTTTGTACTTTACCATTCTTTCCTCTACGCTTAGTTGAGAAAATTCTTTGTAATATTTCTTCAGTTTAGAAGCCGCCAAAGCCTTCCCATCTTTGGTTTTATTCATAGAAAATACCTTATTGATATTCCCTCCAGAACCTATCGCTACAATCGGTTTCTTGCCCGTAATATGACTCTTGATTAAATCCTTCATCTCCGCCCAATGGGCATCGGTTACCAAATGATTTAGAAGCCTAATTGTCCCTATATTAAACGAATGAGAGAATTTAGCCTTTCCGTTTTCATAAAAAGTAACCTCCGTAGAACCTCCACCCACATCTATATAAAGATAGTCGTAATCTTCGTCTAAGCCTTCGGCAATGTGATTTTCGTAAACCAAATTAGCTTCTTCAGTTCCTGAAATAATTTCTATCTCAATCCCAGAAGTTTTTGCCACTTGTCCTATTATTTCTTGTCCGTTTTTAGCATCACGCATTGCACTTGTGGCACAAGCACGGTAATGTTCTACCTTGTAGATTTTCATTAAATCGCTAAAAACTTTCATCGTATCTACCACCATTTTAGACCGCTCCTCTCCTATTTCTCCTTTAACAAAGACATCCATACCCAACCTCAACGGAATTCTCAACAAATTGAGTTTGGTAAATTCAGGTTGATGATTGGCGTTCAAAACCACTTCGTTGATGAGAAGTCTGGCGGCATTACTGCCTATATCTATAGCTGCTAATTTCATACGATTTTAATATTTTTTGTTTTTAAGATAATGATAAATCTCTATCTGTGAACGAATTTTGTTCTTCTTAGCTCCTTTTTTCACATAATCGTTATTGAGAGCATTATCTAAAACTCGTGCTTTAACATTATCACTTAACTGAATTTGGAGTAAATCTTTCAGTTCTTCTTTTAGTTCTGGTTGGTTAATTTTAACGGCGGCTTCCACTCTATAATCCAAATTACGCGTCATCCAATCCGCAGAAGATATGTAAATATCCTCGTTGCCTTTATTGTAAAAATACATTACCCTAGCGTGTTCTAGATACTCATCTACAATACTGATGGCTTCTATTTTAGTTTTAAATTTTTTCTGTTGCACCACACAGAAAATCCCTCTTACTATGGCTTGTATTTTCACTCCAGCTTCGGCAGCTTGGTAGAGTTTTTTTATCAACCCTTTATCACTTAACGAATTGACTTTAAGTATAATTTTGGCTTTTCTTCCCGCCTTAGCTTCTGCTATTTCCCTATCTATTAGTTCTTCTATCTTTGCTCTCATATAGTGAGGACACACCAGCAGAGTTTTGCAATTTTTAAGGGCTAGAATAGGGTCTTCCGTTGGTTTCCTAAAGTAATTAAACACTTTATTGATGTCCGCCATTATCGCTCTATTGCTAGTCATTAAAAGATGGTCTCCATAGACTTTGGCTGTTTTTTCGTTAAAGTTGCCTGTACTCACAAAACCATATTGAATAGTCTTACCTCCTACCCTTTTTTTAATCACGCAGAGTTTTGCGTGGACTTTTTTATCTGGAATACCCACCAAAATTTTGATACCTTCCACCTCTAGGCGTTCTTTCCATTTGAGGTTAGCTTCTTCATCAAACCTTGCTCTAAGCTCTATCATTACCGTAACCTCTTTTCCGTTTCTAGCGGCATTGATGAGGGCATTGGCTATTTTAGAATTGGACGCCAAACGATAAGCCGTGATTTGAATAGATTTAACATCTGGGTCCATAGCTGCCTCTCTAAGCAAATCTATCACAGGCATATAGCTATGATAAGGAAAAGTAAGCAAGACCTCTCTTTGGGTAATCACATCGGTAACCCTCTGCTGCCATTCAAAATAAGGGTGATTAAACGAGGTTCTTTCCTCTGGGGTTTTATACGTTTTAAAGACATTAGGAAAATCCATAAAATGTTTGAAATTATGAATTTTATGCCCTGGTATAATGCTATCTTTCTTCGTAAGTCCTAGCTTTCGGATTAAAAGTTCTAGCAAGGCTTTATCCATATCCTTATCAAACACAAAACGAGTAGGTTTGCCCTTTCTTCTACTTTTAACGCCTTTTTTAATTTTCTCCGCTAAAGTGGTGTTAATGTCATTATCAAGGTCAAACTCGGCATCTTTAGTTACTTTAAAGGAATGAGCTTCAAAAACATCATATCCGAAATAAGAAAAAATATGAGGAAGATTAAAACTAATCACGTCTTCTAGCAACATCACGCTAGTTTCCTCTCCTTCAGATGGCAAAATAACAAAACGCCCCGTTACTCTAGAAGGCACTTCTATAATGGCATAATTACTCTCATATTGCCATTCTTTTTTACGCATCGCCACTCCTAAATAAAGACTTTTGTCCCTTAGATAGGGCATCGGTATTTCCTCCCGAAGAAGGATTGGAATTACGTTAGCTTCCACCTCTTCATCAAAATAATCTTTTACAAACTGCTTTTGAGCTTCGGATAAATCCTTCGAAGTTCTGATAAAAACCTTTTCGGAAGCCATTTCTTTTTGGATTTCTTCCCAAGTGGTATTAAAATCATTTTGTTGCTTAATCACCACTTTATTGATTTTATCTAAAATCTTTTGTGGTTCATCAAAAAAAGAGTTTTCTCTATATTTAGGTTTAAAACTCATTGCTCTTTTCAGTCCCGCCACACGAACGCGGAAAAACTCATCTAAATTATTAGAGAAAATTCCTAAAAATTTAATTCGTAAATGGAGCGGAACAGTCTTATCCATAGCCTCTTGCATTACCCTTTCGTTAAAGGCAAGCCAAGTAATATCTCTAGGATTAAATTGTGGCATAGCGAAACATTTTAGTAATTCCAAAAGTAAGAAAAACAAAGCACAAAAAAAACTCTTTGGACTTTCCCAAAGAGTTTAAATTATTAAAAACTAAGTTATAGTTATATCGGAAAAAGCCTTTTGCGATGAAATATTACTAATTTTTCTATCATTACCCAACCCCCTCCTTTTGAAAATACTATGTTATCTGCCGTTTTATTAGTTGGTAATATTTATATGTGGTAATTTCTCCTTAAACTTTTGCAAATCCGACTCCTCAAACTCACTTGTATAAAGTAATTTACGATTTTTTGAATCCAAAAATATTGTTCCAAAATATTTGATTTTCCCTTTTTCAATATTGAATTCAAGATTTTTTTCGATTGGATACGTCAACAATTCTTGAATATAACCTGAATTAAAAAAATAGGTGTATTCATTAAATCTATAATTACCAGGCTTTTCTTTTAGAACGAAAAAGAAATATACATATTTATCTTCCTTATCTTTTTGAAAATCAGCAATCGTTTTTGGATCGATAGCACCAGTTCCAATATAGAGGGTAAACTTCTGTTTATTATTCTTGTCTTGCGAAATTAATTGCTCAATATCTTTGTTTGTGTAATAAATATTCGATCCCGAAGAGTAAGTTCTTTTCAAAATTCCTATAACTCCAGCAATTGCTCCTTCATCCTCATTAATTCTAAAATTTTCTGCACTTAGACTTTTGGAAGGTATTGTTGCACAAGAAAGCAATGTCGTAAATACTAATAATGTTAAAATCAAATTTTTCATATCTTACTAATCATTGTTTTACAAAATAGTAGATAACAGTTTAGTGTTGTATCATCTCTTGAATTCTTTCTTGTAAAAGTTCTTGGTCTGTTAAAGCTTCAAAGCCAAACAATACTATCAATACTACATAAGCTAAAACATTTAAGGCACTCAATACAATACCGATAATAGCCAATATACGCCCTGTAGTTAGATTGCTATAATTAGCATACAATTCTGGGTTAGCCCAATAAAGCTGGTTATCTTTTTTGTACATCACTAAAGCAACTACACCTAAGATAATTCCAGGAACTCCATAACAACAACAACCTAGAATAGATAAAATCCCAAGTACAAGCACTAGTGTAGCGTTTGGTAAATTTTGTTTCATAGTAATTTGAATTTTTAAGTTTAGAAATTTTTACAAAAATAAGAAATAATCATAGTGATTACACTAACAAGAGCCAAAAAAATCATTACTTTACCATAATGTCTCTTTTTATCTATAAAGTTAATAGCACTCACTAACACAAATAATATCAAAGGATAAATGGCAGGAAACATATAAAACGCCTCCACAAATTTACCTTCGGAAATAAGCAGCAAAGCCCTCTGTGAACCACAACCAAAACATTCCATACCAAATATTTTCTTGTTAGGACAAGAAAGCATATAATCTTCTATAGCCATTTAATCATCAGTTATTTATAACTGCAAAAATAAAAAAATAGACTACAAAAAAGTAGTCTATTCTTAGTCATATTATTATTTAATCTTCATCGTCATAATACTCATCACTAAAATCATCAGCAAAGCCTTCATCATCATCAAAATCGTTTTCAAAACTATCGAAGTCGTCAAAATCATCACTCATCATAGTAGGTGATGGTTTTGATGAAGTATTTTTGCTAGGAGCCTTTAGTGGCATATTACCGTATCTAAATACAGTTATAGGGTAGTTTACTGCAGGTTTTTCTTTTATCACTTCTAAAAGTTCACAATAGAATTCCCACAGGTCTATAAAACCGTATTTGAATAGCATTTTGCTACCCTTCTCTGGAAAAGCCTCTGTGATGTATACATCGGACATGATTTCTCCATCTCCATCATCAGACATATCCTCTAGTGGTATCGCATTGAGCTCCGTCCATTCGTCATCAGAAAAGTAAAATGAAGACAACTCGTCTCCCTGAAGACTGAACGCACTTTTGATACCATTATGCAAATTCCACAAGGTTTGCTTTCCTCTCACCTCAATGTCTCTAAAAACATTATCCTTCGTGTCTAAAATAACTCTGATTTTATAAACCATAACCTTAAATTCTGCTTAAATTCGTTTCTTTAGAAATTTGCCGCAAATATAAAACAAATGATATTCGAAGTAAATTTTTTTATTAGTTTTTTTTTCTTAATAAGAAAAACACCATAAACAACTATTTTACAGCAAGTTAAAAATTTCATATTTTTAAATTATCCGTCCATTTTATGGGCTAGAGATTATCTAACAGCTAATCTTTTAAGTTTAGTAGGAAAACCTTATTTTTGCACCCAAATAGAAAACAAAGAATGTTAGAACACATCGAAACATATCTACAAGAGGTAAAACAATTTCAGTCTTCAAATAAAGATGAAATAGAACAGTTCAGGATAAAATTTAACGGTAAAAAAGGAATTTTAAACGCCATCTTTGATGAGTTTAAACAAGTTCCGAACGAACAAAAAAAAGCTTTTGGACAAAAAATAAATGTTCTAAAACAAGCTGTTGCCGAAAAACTAGAAGAGCTTAAAAATACAACTGCCTCTAATATTGTAGTAGAAAAAAAAGATTTAACTCGCCCTGGGTATCCTTTGGAACTGGGGAGCAGACACCCTATCAATTTAGTAAAAAATAGGATTATTGAGATATTTAAGTCCATCGGGTTTGCGGTATCAGACGGTCCTGAAATAGAGGACGACTGGCACAACTTTACTGCCCTTAATCTGCCTGAGTACCACCCTGCTAGAGATATGCAGGACACCTTTTTCATAGAGCAAAATCCTGATATTCTCCTTAGAACACATACCTCATCTGTGCAGATAAGACATATGGAGCAAAATGAACCTCCTATGCGTATTCTATCACCAGGTAGAGTATTTAGAAATGAAGCTATTTCTTCTCGTTCGCATTGTATTTTCCACCAGATAGAAGGTCTTTATATTGATGAAAAGGTGAGTTTTGCGGATTTAAAGCAAACCATACAGTTTTTCACTACGGAGCTTTTTGGAAAGTCTAAAATTAGAATGAGACCGTCTTATTTCCCATTCACCGAGCCAAGTGCGGAGGTTGATGTTTATTGGGGGCTTAACTCCGAAACAGACTACCGAATTACTAAAGGTACAGGTTGGTTAGAAATTATGGGCTGTGGTATGGTAGACCCTGCCGTACTTAAAAATGTAAATATAGACCCTGACAAATACAGTGGCTATGCTTTTGGTATGGGAATAGAGCGAATTGTAATGCTTCTCTACCAAATGAGCGACATTCGTATGTTCTTTGAGAACGATGTAAGAATGCTAGAACAGTTTAAAACGCTATAAGTAGCAAAAAAGGAAACTTAAAATTTTAAGTTTCCTTTTTTATTTTTAATGGGTATATGCTGCAAAGGCTTCTTCTAAGGAAGCATACTTGCCTTTGAACTCTTCTATTGGAGAATCTTGCATAATGTTGCCCTTGTGTATCAGTATCACTCTACTGCACAACGCCTCCACCTCCTGCATAATATGTGTAGATAGAATAACCGTTTTTTTACGCCCTATTTCTTTAATCACTTCTCGTATCTCTAAAATTTGGTTAGGGTCTAGTCCGTTTGTTGGCTCGTCTAAAATTAGCAAATCTGGCTGGTGGATAATAGCTTGAGCTAAACCTACCCTCTGCTTATATCCTTTGGATAATTGCCCTATTTTCTTAGACTTTTCTGGTGTTATTCCTACTAAATCTATCACTTCATCTATCCTTTGTTTAGATATGTGATGAATATCTGCCACCAATTCCAAATATTCTCGTACATACATTTCCGTATAAAGCGGGTTATTTTCTGGTAAAAAGCCTATCTTTTTCTTAGCATCTAATGTTCCTACTGACAAAGAAGTTCCATTGAAAGAAATTTCCCCTTCCTCTATATCCAAAACACCAGAAATGGTTTTCATTAAAGTAGATTTGCCTGCCCCATTAGGTCCTAACAAACCTATAATTTCATTTTTTTGTATGGTAAGGTTAATTTGGTTTAATGCGACCTGCTCCCCAAACTTTTTAGTAAGATTTACAATATCCAAAATCATATATAAACAATATCAGTAACCCGTTGTGCATTATGAAATGAAAAAAACAAGAGTTGTTTATTAGACTGAAAATCAGTATATTGTTTTTGCTATAAAACGATATAAATGAACAACATAGAGCAAATATATGAAAGAATTTTGGAAGTTTTAGGACTTTTTTCAGAAAATCAACTGATTAGTTATCAGAGAAGAACACCTAAAATGAGCGATTTAGAAGTCATAAGTCTTAATATTACTGCTGAATACTTGAGTATTGATAGCGAATTACAGTTATTTAGAAAATTGCCAAACTCTCTGATAAACAAAATTGAAAGAAGTGTTTACAATAAGCGAAAACGAAGACTATCCCTACAAACAGAGCAAATTAGACAGCGTATTTCGATGGAGTTCAATGAGTTTGAAGATATTTTTATCGTTGATAGCATGCCAATGAAAGTTTGTGAAAACGCTCGTTCTACTCGTTCAAAAATTTGTAAAGAGCAATCCTATTCTTCACCAACATATGGTTATTGTGCTTCACAGAAATTATATTTCTATGGCTATAAACTACACGCAGTATGTTCTTTAAATGGTGTGATTAAGAATTTTGATATAAGCCCTGCATCCGTTCACGACATCCACTATTTAAAAGATATTGGTGAGCAAATGCGAAACTGTACTTTAATTGGAGATAGAGGCTATTTATCAGCAAAAGTTCAAATAGATTTATTTAACTATGCTAATATTAAATTAGATACACCAATGAGAAGTAATCAGAAAGATTATATTCCTCAATTTTCATTGTACAAGAAAAAGCGAAAACGAATTGAGATATTTTTCTCTCAACTTTGCGACCAATTTATGATTAAAAGAAACTATGCTAAAACTTTTGAAGGCTTTAAAACAAGGATAATCAGTAAAATAACCGCCGCAACGGTTATTCAATATATCAATAAATTTATCTTCCAAAGAAAATTAAATCATCTAAAAATCAGTATTATTTAAAATGCACAACGAGTTATCAGTAACAAATGTACAAAAATAACTATTCTTTCTTCGTCCCAAGTTGAGATTGGTACAACAAAGCATAATAACCATTGAGAGCCAACAATTCCTGATGTGTCCCTTCTTCTACTATTTTACCTTTATCCATTACTAGAATTTTGTCCGCCTTCTCTATGGTAGAAAGCCTGTGAGCAATGATAATAGAAGTTCTATTTTTAGTAATTTTCTCCGTAGCTTTTTGAATCAATTTTTCACTTTCGTGGTCTATGGAAGAAGTGGCTTCATCAAGAATAAGAATTTTAGGATTAGAAAGATACGCCCTTAAAAAAGAAAGTAGTTGGCGTTGCCCCAAAGAAATAGACGCTCCTCGCTCATTTACCACATAATGATAGCCATTAGGCAAACTTTCTATAAAATCGTCCACCTCTATTTCTTTTGCTATGGTTTTAATCTGCTCCAGAGTAATGGTTTCGTCTCCGAAGGTTAAATTTTCGTAAATGCTTCCGTGAAACAAGAAAACATCTTGCAATACTACTCCTATATGTTGTCTTAAACTATACAAATCATAATCTCTAAGGTCTTTGCCATCTAGTAAAATTTGCCCAGAACTTACATCATAAAAACGAGTAATAAGATTGATGATAGTAGATTTCCCTGCCCCTGTAGCTCCTACAATCGCCACAGTTTCTCCTTGATTTACTTTAAAATCAATCCCTTTAAGCACTTCCTGTTTATCATCATAAGAGAAACGCACCGCCTTAAAGTCTATCTCTCCTTTAATATCTGTAATGATTTCTTTCCCTTCATTAGGCATTGCTTCGTCTTGATCCATAATACCCAAAACCCTCTCTGCTCCTACCAACCCTCTTTGGATATTGTTAAAACGGTCGGCAATTTGGCGTAGCGGTCTTATCAGCATATTTACAAACTGTATAAACGCTATCACTTCCCCAGGCGTAGCATTTTGATTATACAAAGCATTATAACCCGCATAGAACAAAATAAGCCCAATGAACAATGAAGTAATAAGTTCTACCACAGGGAAGAACAAGGAAAAATAAAATACTGTCTTTAGTAATGCTTTTTTAAGACTTGCATTGATGGATTCAAACTTTTCAAACTCGGCATCTTGCCTATTAAATACTTGAATAATAGACATACCCGAAAGCCTTTCTTGTACAAATGAATTTTGCGTAGCCGTCCATTGTCTTTCATCACCAAACGATTGTTTGAGTTTCTTTTGAAAAAAGCGAGTGATGAGTACCATAATTGGCAATATCGCTAACGCCACAAAACTCAACTGAACATTCACATTAAACATCGCTACCAGCACCATCACTATTCTTAACACATCTCCAAAGACCATTAGAAAGCCATCTGTATAGACCGTTGCTATGGTTTCTACATCTCCCACTGCACGAGTAACTAATTGCCCAATAGCCGTTTTATCAAAAAATGAAGTCTTGAAATAAATCAGTTTATGGTAGAGTTTTTCTCTTATATCTCTCATCACATTTTGAGAAATATAATTGGATAAAAACACCAACAAAAAATTAAGAATAGTCTCCGCAATCACCAAACCAACTAACCAATAGATACTCTGCATCAAAAGCGTAGTGCTTTTCAGCTGCATAATATCGTGGTCAACAATGTTTTTGGTGAGAATAGGACGATAGGTAGAAACCACCGCCAAGATAATAGATACCAATAACGCCAACAGAAACCATCGCCTAAAATTCATTCCGATGAAAAATAAGCGTTTAATAAGCATTCCTGTAGTTTGTTTCTTCATACCGTTTTAATTTCTAAAAATCTACTCCCAATTATACCCTACATCTACCAAAAATAAACCTTGTGCAGGAGCCGAAGTCCCTGCAGCATTTCTCTCTTTGGTTTCGATTACCTTTCTTAAATCTTGTGGTGCTATTTTGCCACTCCCTATATCCACCATCGTCCCTACGATAGCCCTCACCATATTTCGCAAAAATCTATTGGCAGAAATGGTAAACTTAAGCTCCGTACCCTCTTGCACCCAAAAAGCTTTATAAATTTCGCAGAGGTTGGTTTTAGTATCAGTATTTAGTTTAGAGAAACTTGTAAAATCGGTATATTCAAAAAGAATTTTGCAAGCCTCGTTCATCGCTTCTAAGTTTAGCGGACGCCTCCAATAGCCCCACGCCGAATTTTGCGTAAACGGATTTTTCTCTAACGAAATATAATATTCGTAAGTTCTGTAAGTAGCATCAAACCTTGCGTGAAAATCATCAGATACTCTAAACAATCGTTTCACCGAAATATCTAGTGGCAAAAAACTATTGAGCCTTTTAGGCAATAGCTCTTCTTCTAAAATTAAATCTGTATCAAAATGAGCAAACATTTTCTTTGCGTGTACGCCCGTATCGGTACGCCCTGCTCCTGTGGTTTTTATTTCTTCTCTTAAAATGGTAGAAAGTGCCTGCTCCAAGGTTTCTTGCACAGAAATCTGCTTAGGTTGTATCTGATAACCAAAATATTTTTCGCCGTTGTAAGAAAATTCTATGCAATATCTTGACACTTGTATCTTATTTTTAGACCACAAAAATCGGAAAATATATTGACTTATAATCCCTATAATTAAAAGAAATCTTATAAATTAGCCCCGTGAAACAGATATTACTTCTTTCGGATACACATTCTTACCTTGACCAGCGTATTTTAGACTATGCTAAAAATGCAGACGAAATTTGGCATTGTGGCGATTTTGGAAATATGGAGGTGGTGGAAACTCTAGAAAAAACAAAACCTCTAAAGGGAGTTTATGGCAACATAGATGGTACCGAAATAAGAAAGATTTTCCCTGAAGTATTAAGGTTTAAATGTGAAGAAGTAGAAGTTCTGATGATTCACATTGGTGGTTACCCTAACAGATATAGCCCTCTAGCGAGAAAAGAAATTCTAGAAAAAACACCTCAACTATTCATTAGTGGGCATTCGCATATTCTAAAAGCGATGTACGACCAAAAACACCAGCTCCTACACCTCAACCCTGGAGCCGCAGGTACTCAAGGGTGGCACCAAGTGCGAACTATGATACGTTTTAAGATTGATGGAGCAGAAATCAAAGATTTGGAAGTGATAGAACTCGGTAAAAGATGAAAATAGGAGATAATGTTTCTGTAATTGATGATGACTTGTGGGGCATCGTTACTTCTATACACGGCAACGAGGTAGTTTTCCGAGACGAATACCATTTTACCCATCGCTATCCTAAACATTTGCTCACTTTAAGAGATGCCTCTCTGTATGAACAAACGCCTATTGTACGAAAACAAGAAGCCAATCAAACCTCTAGACCTCCTAGAAAGAAAAATCAGCATTTGATATTAGACCTTCATTTTGACCAATTGGTAAACAACCCTGACCATTACGATAGTTTTGAACGACTATTTATCCAAAAACAAAAACTAGAGGAAACCCTAGACTTTTGTAAACTCAATAAGATAAAAAAATTGGAAATAGTTCACGGCATTGGAGATGGCGTTTTGCAAAAGTTAGTCTTTGATACCCTCAAAGGTAAAACTAATATTGAATTTGAAGAAAGTGATTTTTTCTATCATCAATCGGGCTCGGTTATGGTTAATTTCATTTAGAGTTTGTATTTTTACGCTTTAAATCAAAGTAAATGAAATCCATCAATCCAAAAGAACTTCCTCCGTTCGAGGTTCAGATGCTACTGCAATACGCCATTGCTCCTAGACCCATTGCTTTGGCTTCTACCATAGACCAAAACGGCAACATCAATCTTTCGCCTTTCAGTTTCTTTAATCTTTTTAGTTCTAATCCGCCTATTGTGATTTTTTCTCCCTCTAGAAGAGTAAGGGATAACAGCACTAAAGATACTTTAGAGAATGTATTACAAGTTCCTGAAGTTAATATCGGTATCGTAAACTACCCCATCGTGCAACAAATGTCTCTTTCTTCTACGGAATACGATAAAAGCATCAATGAATTTGTGAAAGCGGGGTTTACAATGAAAGATGCCGACCTAATTGCCCCCAAACTCATAGAAGAATGCCCCGTAAACCTAGAATGTAAGGTCTTAGAAGTAAAACCTCTAGGCACAGAAGGTGGTGCAGGAAATTTGGTGATTTCGGAAGTGGTTAAAATACATATCCGAGAGGAATATCTAAACGAAAACGGCACACTAGACCAAGCCAAACTAGACCTAGTGGCGAGATTAGGAGGCAACTGGTATTCTAGAAACAATACGGACAACCTGTTTGAAGTGCCAAAACCCCTAGTAACTAAAGGGATTGGCATAGACCAACTGCCTTGTGAAATAAAAAACAGTAAAGTATTTACAGGGAATGATTTGGGAATGCTCGCTAATGTGGAACGACTGCCCAAAGGCAGCTATACCGATGATGAAGCCACTCATCTAAAGGCTCAACGCCTACTTACCGAAGCAAAAATAGAAGAAGCGTGGCAGTGTTTAGTCTATTAAGGTAAAAAAGCTATAATACTTAATAAAATCATTGTATTTTGAGAAAATAAAAAGCCACTTATCTATTAAAGTGGCTTTTTAATACAATTAAACTGATTACTCAATCCTAATTGTTCTGTTTATTTTTTTAACTTCGTATTACAACATCAGCTAAAATAAGCCTTCAACAGACCAATAACGCTCTCCTGTATCATAATTAAAGGTTAATATTCTACTTTCTTTAGGAACTGACTTAAGTAGTTGTGCAACAGCTGCCAAAGACGCTCCTGTAGATATACCTCCTAATATTCCTTCTAATTTTGCTAACTGCTGGGCATAATGAAATGCTTCTTCTTTAGAAACCTTTAGAACCCCATCTACATATTGCCCTTGATAAGTATCTGGCACAAATCCTGCCCCGATACCTTGTATAGGGTGCGGTCCTGGCTCACCTCCACTAAGTACAGGAGATGCTTCAGGTTCTACTGCATATACTTTTAGGTTAGGAAAATGCTCTTTTAATATCTTTGACACACCTGATATATGCCCTCCAGTCCCCACTCCCGTAACCAAGAAATCTAGTCCCTCTGGAAAAGATTTTAGTATCTCTTGAGCTGTTGTTTTGGTATGAACTAATGGATTTGCTGGGTTTTGGAATTGCTGTGGTATCCAATAATTGGGATTCTCGTCTGCCAATTCTTTCGCCTTTGCAATAGCTCCAGACATTCCTTTTTCTTTAGGGGTTAGCACTAGCTCTGCCCCGTATGCCGCCATTAGACGACGACGCTCAATACTCATAGATTCAGGCATTACTAATATCAGTTTATAGCCTTTTACTGCAGCTACCAACGCCAGCCCTACCCCTGTATTCCCAGAGGTTGGTTCTACGATAATGGTGTCTTTGGTAATGATACCTTTACTCTCTGCATCTTCAATCATCGCTAGAGCGATACGGTCTTTGATGCTTCCTCCAGGGTTATTTCGCTCCAGTTTGATGTAGACACTTGAGTGTTCCCCGAATAAACGGTTGATTTTGACTTCGGGTGTATTCCCAATCGTCTGAAGAATGTTTGTGTACGCCATAATTGTATTTATTTTAAGGTGATTTATTAGTATTTATATTACATAGTTAATGATAGGGGTTTCTACTACCTCAATGCCTTTTACGATAATTTGGCTTTTATGAAAGACTTTGGTGTAGGGTTCAATACTGTGGGTAAGCCATACGTTGCCTCCCACGATACTATGATGCCCCACAACAGTATCGCCACCGAGTATGGTAGCTCCCGAATAGATGACTACTTCATCTTCAATCGTGGGGTGCCTTTTGGTGTTCGCCTTATCAAGGGAAACGGAAAGCGCCCCCAATGTTACGCCTTGGTATATCTTAACCCTGTTCCCTATGATGGTGGTTTCTCCTATTACGATTCCTGTGCCGTGGTCAATCATAAAATTCTCTCCTATTTGGGCTCCAGGGTGAATGTCTATCCCCGTACGGCTGTGCGCATATTCGGTTAAGATACGAGGTAGTAATGGGACTCCTTGCAGCCACAGCTCACGAGCCAAACGGTATATTGCTATGGCAAAAAAACCAGGATAGGTAACCTGTACTTCTCTAACGGAAGTCGCTGCAGGGTCGTTAGAAGCAAAATAATGGGCATCTTTCATCAATTTTTGGTAAACCTCTGGTAATATTTCTTCAAAAAAATGTTCTACCTCTATATTCCTTTCTTTTTCTCCACAAAAGGCTGTAATAATGGCTTCAAATTCGTTTTTTAATTGCCCATAATGGGCTTCAAGGCTAAGCCTTGAGAAGCATATATCTTCTTCCGTAAGAAATAAAAAGCGAAATATACGCTCGGCAAAATCTTCGATACGCTGTTTGTTTACGTAATGTTTTATCTGCCTACTTTGTGAGTAGAGTATCTCCACCAACCGACTATTGCTAGTATCCATAATTTTTATTTTTCCATTAAAAAAAAAAGCCACTACCTATTTTGGCAGTGACTTTCTAATAATTCTATGTTATATCTTACTCAACTATACAACGAAACGCACACACTGCCTATCTAAACTTGCAGTGTAGCACATACTTTTCGCTATTTGGTTTGTTAAAATCATACTTTCTCTAATGATGGGACAAATATAGAATTTTAATTTCGTAAAAAAAATTTTGGAGTGTATTTTTTTGAATATTATAGTGAGAAAAAGCTAAAATTGATATAGAATCTTATGTTTTAAAACTTTTTTGGAACGACGATAGCCCTTTTTATTTTCTGTTTTTTCTACTTATATGAGTGGTTTTTATCTTCCTACAAATTATTTTTTTGAATTATTATCAATTTTATAGACAAAAACTGTTCATTCTTCTATTCCTCAAAGCCGTTTTTGTGTTCCTCACTGCCATTCTTCTATTCCTCACCGTCGTTTTTATATTCTTACAGTCCATTTTTGTGTTCCTACACGACTTTTTTCTAACGCCTAAGGTACTTTTAGGTTAAAAACTGAAGCATTATTTTTTATTAACCCCTAAAGGTTGGCGTTTTGGGATTGAAAAAGGGCTCTTATAAGTTTTTTTATGCTTTTTTAGAAGCGACGGGATTTTTTTAATTATTGTGTAAATGGCTTACTCTCTCAAGACTTTTATTCTGTTGTCTTTCCATATTCTAATGACCGAAGACCCCGCCCATTGAGACACTTTATCCTTTTGTTCTTCTACCACAATATCTACGGCGTTTATGAGTTCGGGGCTAATATCCGAAAATTGCATCGGACTTTTATCTCCACTAAAGTTCGCCGATGTGGAAACCAAAGGGGCGTTGAGCTTACCAATGAGTTTTTGACAAAAAGCGTCTTTTACGAGCCTAATTCCTATGCTGCCGTCCTCTGCCAAGAGTTCTTTGGGTAAGCCTTTGGGAGCATCGTAGATTATCGTAACGGGTTTTTCGCTAAGGTCTATAATTTCCCACGCCATTTCTGGTACTTCTACCAAATCTTGCAGTCTTTTTTCGGTATCCACCAAAATAATGAGGGATTTATGTGGCTCTCTTTTTTTGATTTTGTAAATCTTTTGTATGGCTTCTGGGTTTGTGGCGTCGCAACCTAGCCCCCAAATGGTGTCCGTAGGGTAAAGCACTGTTCCCCCAGACTTTAAAACTTCTACTATCTCTTGCATTGGGTTAATTTTTTAAAACGCTACATTTTAATGGCTGATTTTACGGCAAATTCTTCCGCTTTCTCTTCTAGCCATTGGGCAACATCGTCTTCCCCTGTAGCTCTCTGGTAAGTGTGCCCCAAAGAAACTAATATCTGGTGGAAAAAACGTTTCATATGATCCACGGGCATATCTTTAGTCCAGAGGTCTATTCTAAGTGCTTCCATCGTTTTGTCGTCCCAAACAGAAATCATTGTGGCTTTGGTTTCTTGAGCTTCTATCCCGCCATCTTGGGCGTGCCAAGTCATTTTCTCTGGAATATGGTTTTCGTCTAGCTCTACATTTACTGTTATCTGTGTTTTTCTCATAATCTATCTTTAATTTTTTTTAATTGTATGCTACTTACCTTGATATTTGGATTGGTTAAAAATCTCCTCGCCCTTCATATTCAAGAATTGAGGAAGTGGTGTTTCTGGCTTTTCTTTAAAGAACTTTCTGCCAATCTCCCACCCTGTATAAACGCCCACTCTAGGCGAAGACTCGTTATCTACTTCTGTATAAAACTTAGAGAATGGTGCGGGTGCTAAAAATCTCCCCGAAAGCTGCATATCGTCGCTAAACAACAAATCGTTTTCTACAAAAAAGTTCCAAATGTTACTTTTGTTTTGAGTCGCCCACTCGTATTGTTTAGGTGTGTAGCCTATCTTTAAATAATCGGCTGTGTTGGGTAACAGAGCGTCTTGTAAAAGCATTAGTTTTCCTTCGTACATCATTTTGTCTATGAATTTTTGTTCGCTCCTATCCATCGGCACGATGTGTTCCGACAACGCTAAAGCAGCTTTAGGTAATAAGTTTTGAGGGTTCATAGAAACTTGTAAATACTGATTAACCCCTATATAATAGCGGTTGCCCTCCCCCATAAAGGCGGCAATATCTATAAAGAGCCAATTTTTTTCGGCGTGATAAAAGACGGGAACTTCCACGTCTTGCACAGCAGAAGAATAAAGGTAAACCACAGGCGTTTTGAATTGAGGAAAATAGTGCTGCACGCGTGCAAAGAGTTCGCTCAAACCTTTTTCTAACTCTGGCACATTCACTTTTTTGAGGGCTTCTTTGTAGATGTTTATCTCCAAGGTGTCTTTTCTTCTTAGCATAAAATCTTCATCGGAAACCGTCCCTTGAAACCAAGGGTATTCCTTCTTAAAATCTTCCAAAGAGTAATTTTCATCGTAAAACTGATGAGAAATATCTACGGTTTTTACCTTAGGTAAAGGTGCCTTGAGGTCTATATTCCAGCCTTTGTCTTCCTTTTGGCAAGAAACTAACACTCCAAGTAATAGGATTAACCAACTAATGTGTTTCATCATTGTTCTAAAGATTTTTCTAAGTCGCAAAAGTAATCATTTTTAAACGCTTATTTTAGTCCATAATCCAAAAACTTCTGTATTTTTACGCTTCTAATTTTAAATACCACAAAAAGCTATGCAAACAGATAAAGTAATTCAGCACATTGTAAATTGGTTAAAAGATTACGCCCAAAAAGCTAATGCAAAAGGCTATGTGGTGGGAGTTTCTGGCGGTGTAGATTCTGGAGTAGTTTCTACACTATGTGCGATGACGGGACTTAAAACCCTACTACTAGAAATGCCCATTAGACAACAGCAAGACCAAGTGAGCCGTGCGTGGGAACATATAGAAGACCTCAAAAAACGCTTTCCTGATAATGTGGAAACAATGAGCGTAAACCTCACTCCTGCTTTTGAGGAGCTTTATAAGACCTTTAATGTCCAAGATGACCTCTACCCTAACGAAAAATTGGCTTTTGCTAATACCAGAAGTAGATTAAGAATGCTTACGCTCTACTATTACGGACAAATTAACGGACTCCTCGTGTGTGGTACAGGCAACAAGGTGGAAGATTTTGGGATTGGTTTCTACACCAAATATGGCGATGGTGGCGTAGATGTTTCTCCAATCGCTGACCTTTACAAAACGGAGGTTTACCACCTTTCTAAAGCCTTGAATCTCGTGAAAAGTATCCAAGAGGCAATTCCTACCGATGGGCTTTGGGATACAGACAGAACCGATGAGCAACAAATAGGAGCTACCTACCCAGAACTTGAAAAAATACAGAAAGAATACCCTACCAAAACCCTAGAAGATTACACAGGAAGAGACCGAGAAGTCTATACCATATTTGACCGAATGCACAAAGCAGCTCAACACAAAATGAACCCAATCCCTATATGTGATAT
The DNA here is from genome assembly GCF_035666175.1 of Riemerella anatipestifer. NCBI lineage: Bacteria > Pseudomonadati > Bacteroidota > Flavobacteriia > Flavobacteriales > Weeksellaceae > Riemerella > Riemerella anatipestifer. Next base: position 2,208,427 of record NZ_CP142016.1, on the reverse strand, counting down.
TCCTGAAGAGTGGAGGTAATAAAGTAATAACTAAAGATAACCAATTAAAACAAATCGGAATCAAAAACTTAGAGTTTTTGATTCCGATTTTATTATATCCTTTACCTATCAGAAATAATGATGTAACATCACCACTTCCGTTTATGTAAGTATTATTATTTACCCGTTGTGCATTATGAAATGAAAAAAACAAGAGTTGTTTATTAGACTGAAAATAAGTATATTGTTTTTGCTATAAAACGATATAAATGAACAACTTAGAGCAAATATATGAAAGAATTTTGGAAGTTTTAGGACTTTTTTCAGAAAATCAACTGATTAGTTATCAGAGAAGAACACCTAAAATGAGCGATTTAGAAGTCATAAGTCTTAATATTACTGCTGAATACTTGAGTATTGATAGCGAATTACAGTTATTTAGAAAATTGCCAAACTCTCTGATAAACAAAATTGAAAGAAGTGTTTACAATAAGCGAAAACGAAGACTATCCCTACAAACAGAGCAAATTAGACAGCGTATTTCGATGGAGTTCAATGAGTTTGAAGATATTTTTATCGTTGATAGCATGCCAATGAAAGTTTGTGAAAATGCTCGTTCTACTCGTTCAAAAATTTGTAAAGAGCAATCCTATTCTTCACCAACATATGGTTATTGTGCTTCACAGAAATTATATTTCTATGGCTATAAACTACACGCAGTATGTTCTTTAAATGGTGTGATTAAGAATTTTGATATAAGCCCTGCATCCGTTCACGACATCCACTATTTAAAAGATATTGGTGAGCAAATGCGAAACTGTACTTTAATTGGAGATAGAGGCTATTTATCAGCAAAAGTTCAAATAGATTTATTTAACTATGCTAATATTAAATTAGATACACCAATGAGAAGTAATCAGAAAGATTATATTCCTCAATTTTCATTGTACAAGAAAAAGCGAAAACGAATTGAGACATTTTTCTCTCAACTTTGCGACCAATTTATGATTAAAAGAAACTATGCTAAAACTTTTGAAGGCTTTAAAACAAGGATAATCAGTAAAATAACCGCCGCAACGGTTATTCAATATATCAATAAATTTATCTTCCAAAGAAAATTAAATCATCTAAAAATCAGTATTATTTAAAATGCACAACGAGTTTTTCAAATTACAATCATATAAAAAATAAAACAGAGAGGAATCCTCTCTGTTTTTATTTTACATCTATTTATCTTTTTTAATCTACTTTATGCCAAACTTGGGTACGTCCAGCTATAGAGATACCTATATAACCTCTTACATTTAACTTATTACCTTCCCTTTCGATAGAACATTTGTAAACCTTACCGTTTTTAGGGTTAGTAATAGTTCCTCCATCAAAGGTATTACCATCTTTTTTGATGCCTCTAATCACTTCCATTCCCAAAATAGGTTTTCCTTTTCTATCGTCTTTACACAAAGAGCAGTTAGGGTCAGCAGGCTTAATAAGTAGCTGTACTACTTTGCCATAGTATTTTCCGTCAGACTTCTTGAAAATTTCTACAATAGATTTAGCTTGCCCTGTTTCATCATCAATAGTTTTCCATTTTCCTTCTATTTGAGCATAAGACATCACACTAAACATTAGAGCCATAGTGGCAAACATTAATTTTTTCATAGCTTTATTAAATTTAAATATGGGTTAAAGATATAAAATTTAATTAAACAAACAATATACCACACCATTTTTACATTTATAAAACAATGTTTTAGATTATTAAAAAAAATTAAACGCTGTTTAATTTAACTTTCTGTTGATAACCCTATACATATAGTCTTGATACCACGCCATACAGAGTTTTTTGCCATAATCCACCTCGGGTTTATTGATGCTTTTTATAAGGTTATTCCCTAAACCTAAATCAGTTTTATTATAAACACCTATAATGTCTTTACCATTAAAAAGGTAAATATAATTACCAATGATAAATTGTTCTTGTATTCCGTCCGAATTTATAATAATAGCTTCTTCATTTTTAGGAGAAACTAAACTCCTTCCCCAACTTCTTATAGGCTTGTTATAAGCTATTATATCGGCTAATGTAGGGTAGATATCAGACTGTTGTGCCAACCTTTCATCTATTCCTCTGAGATTATATTTAGGGTTAGGAGAATAGAAAATGAGAGGAAGTGCAAAGCGGTTCATTGCCTTTTCGTACTCTGGATAAAAAGGCTGATTGGTATGGTCTCCCGTAATTACAAAAATGGTATTTTGAAACCAAGGCTGTTTTTTAGACGTTTCAAAGTATTTTTTTATAGCATAATCGGTGTATTGTATAGGTTCGTGCATTGGGATATGCCCTTTTTTAAATTTTCCGTTGTATTTTTCAGGGATTTTAAAAGGGTGATGAGACGATGCCGTGAATACGGTTGCCATAAAAGGTTTTTCTAGACTTTTTTGACACACATTTTTAGCGAAATACTGTAAAAAAGGTTCGTCCCAAATTGCCCACATACCATCAAAGTCATCATCATTATTATATTCGGTTTTGCCATAATATTTTTGAAACCCAAGAATATTCCCAAATCCCAAAAAGCCCATGGAACCATTAGGAGCTCCATGATAGAAGGAAGTATCATATCCCAATTCATTACACACAGATACAATAGATTGTATTTTTTGATTAGAATATGGAGAGCTTGTAAAAGCATCTTTCAAACTTGGGATACCTGCCAAAATACTACTCATACCGTGTATAGATTGCCTTCCGTTAGCGAAAGCATTAGTAAAAATAAGACTTCCTTTAGCTAAGCTATCTATAAAAGGAGTGTACGAAACATAGTCTTTGATTTTACTAGAACTATTAAATGCACCAGAATATTCTTTACCAAAACTTTCTACAATAAAAATCACAATATTTGGTCTTTCTTTAGGCACATCTCTTTGGTATAATTTATAAGGTTTTATGTGCTCTTTAATAAATTTTTCCTCCACGAAATGAACCTCTTTAAAATTGTTAGAACCTAAAGTTCTCAAAAACGAAAAGGTACTATTAAGCACAACATTAGCATGAATTGGATTCTCTGTATGTCTATTAGCATCTACCAAGTTGATAGGTCGGGTACTATGTTTAAAATCGCCTCTTATACCACCTACCGTAAGTGTAGCCACTATACACAAAATTACCACAGAGCCTATAAAATAAGGTAGTAACTTTCGAGGTTTTTGGTAAGATATACTTACCTTTTTGTAAAGCCAAACCCACTCCGTTAATAGAGTAACAAACAATAAAGGAATTAAAGGATTTTCTATTAATGAAACACCAAATACTTTTAAAATATTAGACTCGTGTTCTACCACATCTAGCACAGCAGAGGTTAGTCTAGATTGACTAAACCGGTAATAGATAAAGTCGCCAAAATTCATAGAATAAGCAATACCATTGGTAACAAAATATACCCAAAAGAGTAATTTTTGATATCCTCTTCTAGTATTGATAGTGAGTGGAATAAGACTTAATAGTATAAATAACGAATTAACATACAATATTGCCGTAGTATCAAACGCGGTACCGTAATATGCCAATTTAAAGTATTGGGACAAGCTATCGATTTTTATTAAATCTTTATTGAAAATCCAGAATAGAAATCTAGCAATTTGAAAGAAAATAAATACCAGTAAAACTCTATATAATAAAACCAATATTTCTCTTATGCGGAGATGTTTCATGTTTATTTACGAATTGAATAATGTTTGCAAATTTATGAAAAACGAAAGTACTGCATCATATAGTCCTCAGTAATAACCTAAAAAAAATCATAAATCCAAAAATTCCGTCCCTAAAAATCGTTTTTGTCCAAAAATAATTTCTATATTGCGAGACTTTATAATAAGACGATATATTATGGCGAAACATAAGGTAACTTACGAGTTTGCAATGCATTGCTTATCAGAGATTTTGTATGAATATCTAGCGACTGCGGAAGGTTTAGCGGAGTGGTTTGCTGATGAGGTAGAAGAGAGAGGAGATGATTTTTATTTCAGTTGGGGCGGTGGTCCTGCTGAAAAGGCGACGCTTATAAGATATAAGCCTGAAAGTTTTGTTCGTTTTAGATGGGAAGAAGATGAAGGTACTAAGAGTTTCTTCGAAATGTCTATTGTGATAGATGAAATAACGGAAGACCTATCTCTTAACATTACAGACTTTTGCGAAAAAGGAGATGAGGAAGAAAACCGTCTTTATTGGGAAAACCTTGTAGAAAACCTAAAAATAAAACTAGGTGCAGCTTAGTTTTTGATACTTAACAAATTACAATGAGTGATTTTTATCGTTCATTTTTTCTTTATTAAAATAGAACAACATGTATTTAGATGGCAACTTACTTTCTCAGGAACAATCATTAGCCTACGCTAATAGAGCTTTTATGAACGGAGACGCTGTAAAAGTTTACTTTTTTTTCAAAAATAAAAAAGTGATTTTAGCAGAAGATGTTTATTTCTTTCTGATGTCTTCTATGAGAAAAATGAGAATGAACATTCCATTAAGTTTTACTTTAGAATTTTTCACAGACATTTTTTCTCAAGCTATCCAAAATCTTCCATTCGATAATGGTTATATTAAAGTGTTAGCATTTAGAAAAATAGAAGATACTTTTTCCGCTAAAACTCCAGTTCATTTTGTTTACGAAATGGTTAGAGAGGACAGCTTATTTCAAATAAATAAAAATATAGAGCTGGACATTATTAAGGAAATAAGTGTTAATACACATATTTTAAGCAATATACACACCCATTGTCCAGAAAATATTTATGCTGAAATTTACGCCCAAGAGAATGATTTGGACGATGTTATTCTGCTCAATCCTAGTAAGCGTATTGCTAGAAGTATTTATGGCAATCTTTTGTTTTTAGAAGGCAATACTATTAAAGTTCCTAAGCAAACGGAAGGGGCATATATTTCCCCATTGATGGAAAGCTTTATTACCTATGTTCATAAAAATCGTTTAGCGGAAATAGAGCAAGTGGAAATGATTGCTTTTGAAAGTCAAAAAGCTGATGAAATTTTAATGATTTCTGACGAAAAGGGTATTTTCTCAGTAAATAAAATCAGAAATAAAGAATTTCCTAACTCTCGTTTTTCAGAAATGATAGAAAAATGGAATTTGACTTTGGTTTAAATCAAAGTCAAATTCCATTATAGTCTTACTTACCAGAGTACTTCACTATAAGAGCTTGTAATATAGCCCAAGTTTCTGCATCTAAAACACCATCGCATTTCTCTGGACGAAAGTGGTACTGGAAAGCTTCTATAACCTTTTGAGAAGGTTTATCCCAAGTTCCAGTAGGAGTAATGTCATACCCAAAACTTCTTAAAGTATTTTGCACTTTTGAAATAAAAGTAGAGTTGTTATAATTAAAATCTAAATCGCTTAAAGCAGTTTCATAAAAATTTTGCTTGGTAGTTGCATCATACCACATTCCTAGATTATACTCATCATAGAGGCGTTTCCAAGGGAAAAATGGACCTGGGTCTTGCTTTCTAGTTGGAGCAATATCAGAGTGAGCTAAAATTTGGGTTGGAGGAATATTATAACGCTCTACAATATCTTTTGCCAAAGCGGCTACTTTCTTAAACTGATGTTCAGGAAATGGATAAAATACTTTTTCCCCTGCTGTACCAACAGTATAACCTTTATTAACAATTTCTATCCCTATGGAATTATCATTCATCTCGGTGATATTTCTCCAAAAGCTAATACCTGCATGGTAGGCTCTTTTATTCTCATCAACAAGTTGCCAAATGTCATCGTCAGGCAAATCACTTACAAGATAGTGAGCACTCACACCTCTTTGGGTAAGCACTCGTACTGATGTTTCGTTATCAAGAGCTGTATAATGAAGAATAAGAAAACGCTGCCTAAAATTCTGAGCTACAGATGGGAAATTCTCATAATTCACCTTATAGCCTTTAGGTTTAGCCGTAACTACAGAACCATAACTAATAGTATTATCGTTTTTTGTAATATCACTAATATTAGTTTTATAATAAAAATCTCCCTTAGTAGATTGCTCCACTTTAGGTTTTTGAGGTGTACTTACTACTTTTGAATCTAATTTTGGTTGAGGTGCAACTATTTTTTGCTGAGTGCTACAAGAAGTCACCACAGCACCTAAACTTATAATAAACAAAATATTACGCATTATTCACTTTTATTTTTAAAATTGACTGCCAAAGATAGTGATAAAAATTTTAGATTTTTTTTGCATTTTATTTGGAGGTTTCAAAAAAACGCTCTATATTTGCACTCGCAATTACAGAACAGAAGCACTTAAAATAACAACGAAAAGGAGGGTTGCCGGAGTGGTTAACGGAGCAGTTTGCTAAACTGTCGACTCGCAAGGGTCGCATGGGTTCGAATCCCATACCCTCCGCAACTCAGAGAATAATATTCGGGGCGTAGCGTAGTCCGGTCATCGCGCCTGGTTTGGGACCAGGAGGTCGTAGGTTCGAATCCTGCCGCCCCGACAATGTTTTTCGGAATTTTACACTAAAAATTCTAAATGGGTGCGTAGCTCAGCTGGATAGAGCATCTGCCTTCTAAGCAGACGGTCCCAGGTTCGAATCCTGGCGCGCTCACAGAAACCTCACTTTTTCAAGTGAGGTTTTTTGTTTTTTATTCATTAAACAAACTCATAAATTTGTTTTTTTGATTAGAATCTTATTTATTGTTATCTGTTTATGACGAAATTGCTATTTTTTTAGGTGTAAGAAAGTAGAATCATATAACAAGAACTTTATAATAGGAAAATTACTTTTGTAAAAAATGTATTTTTGTTAATAGAAACTTATCATATTTATCTTTTTGAAATTTAATTATGGATAGAAAATTTTTAAGAATGATTTTTTTAGTAAGAACGGTACTCCGAGAAAATGGAAAACTTACTTCCTCTGAAATTCGTAAAAAGATAGAAAATTCTTTTAAAGCTTATAAAGATTGTGAACATTTGTATCTAGATACTTATCCTATTGATACTTTTGAAAAAGATAAAAGAGCTATTAGAGATGCGTGGAAGATAGATTTAGTTTGTAACAAAAGGAAATACACTATAGATATTGATTTAGAAAACCCGTTGTGCATTATGAAATGAAAAAAACAAGAGTTGTTTATTAGACTGAAAATCAGTATATTGTTTTTGCTATAAAACGATATAAATGAACAACTTAGAGCAAATATATGAAAGAATTTTGGAAGTTTTAGGACTTTTTTCAGAAAATCAACTGATTAGTTATCAGAGAAGAACACCTAAAATGAGCGATTTAGAAGTCATAAGTCTTAATATTACTGCTGAATACTTGAGTATTGATAGCGAATTACAGTTATTTAGAAAATTGCCAAACTCTCTGATAAACAAAATTGAAAGAAGTGTTTACAATAAGCGAAAACGAAGACTATCCCTACAAACAGAGCAAATTAGACAGCGTATTTCGATGGAGTTCAATGAGTTTGAAGATATTTTTATCGTTGATAGCATGCCAATGAAAGTTTGTGAAAATGCTCGTTCTACTCGTTCAAAAATTTGTAAAGAGCAATCCTATTCTTCACCAACATATGGTTATTGTGCTTCACAGAAATTATATTTCTATGGCTATAAACTACACGCAGTATGTTCTTTAAATGGTGTGATTAAGAATTTTGATATAAGCCCTGCATCCGTTCACGACATCCACTATTTAAAAGATATTGGTGAGCAAATGCGAAACTGTACTTTAATTGGAGATAGAGGCTATTTATCAGCAAAAGTTCAAATAGATTTATTTAACTATGCTAATATTAAATTAGATACACCAATGAGAAGTAATCAGAAAGATTATATTCCTCAATTTTCATTGTACAAGAAAAAGCGAAAACGAATTGAGACATTTTTCTCTCAACTTTGCGACCAATTTATGATTAAAAGAAACTATGCTAAAACTTTTGAAGGCTTTAAAACAAGGATAATCAGTAAAATAACCGCCGCAACGGTTATTCAATATATCAATAAATTTATCTTCCAAAGAAAATTAAATCATCTAAAAATCAGTATTATTTAAAATGCACAACGAGTTTAGAAAGTGTTTTTCAAAATGATTTGCTCAATTCTGCTATTTTCTTATCCTCTCTTAATACCGATATGCTTTTGCCCAGATTTGTATTACCAGAAACTCGGAAAAACACAGGATTAGAGCATTTTCATTCTATTTCACAAGCAATAGAGAAACATTTAGAAGTCAATATTTCCTATTTTGACTATAGTACAGAGAAAATAAAAATAAAAACCATTCAGCCTTATTTATTAAAACAGAAAGATTTTAAATGGTATGTACTAGCTGTAGATAACTCAACCCCCGAAATTCAATTTAAAAGTTATGCATTAGAACGAATAGGAGAAATAACTACAGGGAAAAAGTTCAAATCTCAGGTGATAGATTTTCAAACACCCTACAGAGATGCACTAGGAATGTTTACCAATGGCGAAGCGGAAAGAATTATTCTTCAATATGACCACAGAGATGGGCATTACCTAAAAGCTAACCCATTACATAATTCTCAAAAAGTAGTTTCAGAAGATGATAAAACCATTACTTTTGAATTTTTTGTTAAACCTAACGAAGATTTACTAATGGAGCTAATGAAAAGAAGTTGGTCCGTAAAGATTATTGAACCAACTTCCTTAAAATGTAAAATGATTTCTCTATGGAAAGATGCTTTGAATCGGAATTTAAGTTAGCTAGTTTTCAGTATTCCATTTAGTTAAAAATGGAATTTGATTCTTAAACCAATGATTGGAAAGTATAAATTTTTTACTAATTTCATCTTGTTTGCCTATTCTTTCTAAAAGTAAATTCTCAGGAGAATAATATCTCTGCTTCCCTTTATCATCATAAATATCCTTTTCTGTACGAAATTCCTTAAGTACACTGTAACCAATTCCAAAGCATAATTTACAATAGGTCTCATCTAATAATTTTAACAACACCTCGTCAGAGATTGTATTTATCTTATTAGAAAAAATTTTTTGAGCGAGTTTTCCTGGTTTAATTTCCTCAAACGGTTTTAGAATATCCTCTTCAGTGATTACATCTGCATCAATTTCTATTTCTTCATCAATTAATGGAACTATTTCTTGAAACTCATTATTGTCATATTTTCTATGGCAATCAAAACATAAAATTTTTATAACTTTATCATATGGTGTATGTGCTTCAATAAATCTTTTTTCAAAATCGTTTAAATCAACCTTTATATAGTTATCACCTAGACTACAACTCATATCATCTAAAATACTTTTTATAATTACTGGTCTTTCACTTCCTTTTATATGAGCTGCTTGTAATCTTGAACGATTTTTACACTTAGGTGAAGAACAAGTTCTATTCTTTTTAACTTTCCTAGTTAATTTTTGAACCAAATTTCTTGTGTAGCCATCAATAAATTTTTTAAAATCTTCTATTGTTCCTTCGTAAGTAGCCATAAGCATTTTTTTTCAAGTTTACATTTTCCTATTTAAAAATACAAATAAATAATTTTCTCTAACTCGTTGTGCATTTTAAATAATACTGATTTTTAGATGATTTAATTTTCTTTGGAAGATAAATTTATTGATATATTGAATAACCGTTGCGGCGGTTATTTTACTGATTATCCTTGTTTTAAAGCCTTCAAAAGTTTTAGCATAGTTTCTTTTAATCATAAATTGGTCGCAAAGTTGAGAGAAAAATGTCTCAATTCGTTTTCGCTTTTTCTTGTACAATGAAAATTGAGGAATATAATCTTTCTGATTACTTCTCATTGGTGTATCTAATTTAATATTAGCATAGTTAAATAAATCTATTTGAACTTTTGCTGATAAATAGCCTCTATCTCCAATTAAAGTACAGTTTCGCATTTGCTCACCAATATCTTTTAAATAGTGGATGTCGTGAACGGATGCAGGGCTTATATCAAAATTCTTAATCACACCATTTAAAGAACATACTGCGTGTAGTTTATAGCCATAGAAATATAATTTCTGTGAAGCACAATAACCATATGTTGGTGAAGAATAGGATTGCTCTTTACAAATTTTTGAACGAGTAGAACGAGCGTTTTCACAAACTTTCATTGGCATGCTATCAACGATAAAAATATCTTCAAACTCATTGAACTCCATCGAAATACGTTGTCTAATTTGCTCTGTTTGTAGGGATAGTCTTCGTTTTCGCTTATTGTAAACACTTCTTTCAATTTTGTTTATCAGAGAGTTTGGCAATTTTCTAAATAACTGTAATTCGCTATCAATACTCAAGTATTCAGCAGTAATATTAAGACTTATGACTTCTAAATCGCTCATTTTAGGTGTTCTTCTCTGATAACTAATCAGTTGATTTTCTGAAAAAAGTCCTAAAACTTCCAAAATTCTTTCATATATTTGCTCTATGTTGTTCATTTATATCGTTTTATAGCAAAAACAATATACTGATTTTCAGTCTAATAAACAACTCTTGTTTTTTTCATTTCATAATGCACAACGGGTATATTTAGTACCATCTAAACAAACCTATTTTCTTATTTTTGCCAATATGAATGAGGAAATAAAAGACACCAAAGATTTTTTACAAAAAATAAGTGATCAAATTCATTTTTGGATAAAGGCAGAGATGCCTGATGGAATTATTTTGTTGTGTCAAATAGCGGCAAAACTATTCTTACTTTTAGTGATTTTGGTTGCCTTGGATTTTTTATTTAAAATTTCATTTAACGCCTTATTTTTAGTTTTTAGAAAGTACACACAAAAACCAATTCTTAGAGCTTTTTATGAGAGTAAAATTTTAAATTCGGTAGCTCATTTTTTTGCTATTAGAATTACTCAGGAAATGATTTATTCTATTTTCTATAGACACCCTAAAAGTCATAGTATTTTAGAAACATTCTTTTCGTTAATGTTTGTACTAGCGTTTGCTATACTGTATTTTAGGTTGCTTAAAACCACCGAAAAATATTATGTTTTTAAAGGTGACTTTTATCGAATTACAGGTATTAGAGCCGTTACACAATCCCTCAAAATATTAGGTTATATTATATTTATTTTTGTAGGAGTTTCGGTGCTATTTCATATCAAAGCGTCTACTATTTTAGGTAGTTTAGGGGCAATGACGGCGGTGATACTTCTTGTCTTTAGAGATACTATTTTGGGTTTTGTTACAGGTATTCATGTGTCTACCTCTAGAAATCTAAAAGTAGGTGATTGGATAGGAATTCCGAAGTATAACATTGAAGGTACAATAGAAGACATTAACCTATTGACGACAAAGATTCAGAATTTTGACAAAACAGTATCTACCATACCTACTTACGATTTGCTTTCTACAGAGATTAAGAATCTTCAGATAATGTCAGAAACCAATACTAGGAGAATAAAAAAAGCTATTATTTTCAATATTAAATCATTTAAGTTTATAGATGATGAAATGATGGCGAAGTTGTCTAAAATTAACCTAGTTAAAGACTATTTAGAAGAAAAAAATGCTAAAATTTCAGAAGCAAAAAAGAGAATTGCTAACTCTTCTGAGATTATCAATGGGCCACAACTTACCAATATTGGTACATTTAGAGTGTACGCTCTTAATTATTTAAAAAATAATGATAATATAGAACAAGAAAGTCCGCTGATGGTAAGACAGTTAGAAATTACAGCCCAAGGACTTCCTTTGGAAATTTATTGTTTTACCAATAATTCTAAGTGGGAAAATTACGAGCAGATACAAGCAGATATTTTTGACCATCTTCTCGTGGCGGCACAGGTGTTTGATTTGGAGGTAATGCAAGTCAGTATCAAGGTATAATGTTAAATATCAATAATATAAAATAATGACAAAACTAAGCGTAAATATAAATAAAATAGCCACTCTTAGAAATGCTAGAGGTGGCGATGTGCCGAGTGTAACTCAGGTGGCGATAGATGCTCAAAAATTTGGGGCACAAGGGATTACTATACACCCAAGACCAGATGAAAGACATATTACTAGAAAAGATGTGTACGATTTAAAACCACTGGTAACCACTGAGTTTAATATTGAAGGGAATCCTCATCGTCCGTTTATAGATATGGTATTAGAGGTAAGGCCAGAGCAGGTAACATTGGTACCAGATGCAGATGATGCCATTACTTCTAATGCGGGGTGGGATTGTAAAATGCATTTAGATTTTCTAAAAAATATTATAGCCGAATTTAAAGCAGAAGGGATAAGAACTTCTATCTTTTTAGACCCTAATCCAGAGATGGTAAAATATGCAGCGGAGACAGGTGCGGATAGGATAGAACTCTACACAGAGGCTTATGCCAAAGGTTATACTAAAAATAGAGAACAAGCCATATTACCTTATATCAAAACAGCAGAAGAAGCGATAAATAACGGTTTGGGAATCAATGCGGGGCACGATTTGAGTTTAGAAAACTTAAAATATTTTTCAGATAAAATACCTAACTTGTTAGAGGTTTCTATTGGGCATGCACTCATCTCGGAAGCTCTTTATTTGGGACTAGAAAATACAATTCAAAGTTACCTTAAAAGATTAGCAAAATGGTAAATCAAACAGAAATATTACATTCTAAAATATATGGCGGAGAGTTATCAGCAACACCTCTTTTAGTATTTCATGGTTTATTTGGAATGTTAGATAATTGGGGTGGCTTTGGGAGAGATTTTGGGGAGGTAATGCCAACCCATTTGATAGATTTAAGAAATCATGGCAAGAGTTTTCATTCCGAAAATATGTCTCATGATGATTTGGCAGAGGATATCCTTAATTATATGTCTGCTCATAATTTACAGAAAGTAAATCTCTTAGGGCATTCTCTCGGAGGGAAAGCGGTGATGCAGTTTGCCGTAAAATATCCCGAAAAAGTGGAGCGACTTATTGTGGTAGATATAGCTCCTAAATCTTATCCGCCACATCATCAAGGAATTATTAAGGCATTACAAACAGTAGATTTTGATACCGTGAGTACACGCCAAGAGGTGGAGGAACATTTGGCTCAATACATCAAAGAAAAACCAGTAATACAGTTCTTAGCTAAAAACCTCTATTGGACGGAGGCTAAAAAACTTAATTGGAGGTTTAATTTGGCTACTTTAGCAGAAAAATATGGTGATTTTGTGGGGAATGCTATTAAATTTGGTGTATTTGAGGGAGAAACGCTTTTCATTGGAGGGGCTTTGTCTAATTATATTTTGCCTCAAGATGAATTCTTGATAAAACAACAATTTCCAAAGGCTAAGATTATTAAAATTTCTAATGCAGGACATTGGGTACAAGCCGAAAATCCTAAAGACTTTGCCGCTGTGGTTAAGGAATTTTTAGTTTAATATAGGAAATTATGGTATTAGTTACAGGAGCGACGGGGATTTTGGGAAGTCTTATTGTTCTAAAACTTCTTCAGCAAGGGCAAGAGGTTCGTGCTACTAAACGTTGTGGTTCTCAAATAGAAAAACTGAAAGATATTTTTTCTTTTTATACGGATAAAGCAGATTATTATTATCAAAAAATAGAGTGGGTAGAGGTAGATTTTGAGGATTTAGATTCTTTAAGAGTGGCTTTAGAAGGTGTTAAGCAAGTCTATCATGCCGCTGCAAAGGTAAGTTTTCATCCTAGAGATAAAAAGTTTATGTATAAGACTAATATACAGGGGACTAAAAATCTTCTTTACATTGCTGAAGAAAAAACAGTAGAGCAATTTTTATATGTGAGTTCCATCGCTGTTCTAGACGCTGCCAATGAGTTTGAAGCCATTGATGAAGAGTCTAATTTTAATCCTAAATTGGCTCATTCTAGCTATGCTATTTCTAAGCATTTTTCGGAGATGGAAGTTTGGCGTGTTTCTGCAGAAGGTATGAATGTGGTGGTTATAAATCCAGGAGTTATCATAGGTTCTGGAAATTGGGAGCAGAGTAGTGGCGTTTTGTTTGATAATATTAAAAAATTACCCTTTAGCTTTAAGGGGAATACTGGCTATGTAGATGTAAGAGATGTTGCCGATGTTGCCATAAAACTTCTTGCGGAAGAAACTAAAGCATTAGGGCAGAGATTTATACTTATTTCCGAAAATAAAACTTACATTGAAGTTGCTAATTTAGTTCGTAAAAGGTTAGGTTTGTCTTCGGCTAAAATATTCCCATCTTATTTGTGGCGTTTAGGGTGCTTTCTATCTAAAATTATAGGATGGGCTTTGCCAGTATTGAAATTGTTTAATAAAGCTAATACTGATGCCTTAAACTCAAAAACGCTTATTTCTAACGAAAAGATAAAAAATCTTCTTCAATATGAATTTATTTCTGTTGAGGATAGTATAAATTTTCATTTAAAAAATTGGATTAAGAGTAGGAAATAATAATATCACTATGGAAATCAGAAATTTATTAAGAGTTATTTTTAGAGTATTTGGATTGTACTCTGTTGTGAACTTATCGTTTAATTTCTTTCCTCAGTCAATCAATTATCTGATAAATGCTGATATTTTCTTTCCTTTTGATGTAGAAAATGGAATTATACAAACTTGGATTTATTTGTTTATCACTTTAGTTTTTACTGTTTTAGTATTCTATTTTTTAATTATCAACCCAGATTTAATTATAAAAAGATTTAAGCCTTCAAAATTTCTTGATGAAAAAATAGATTTTGGCAATCTTAACTCCGAAAATCTTTTACAAATAGCAATTCTTTCAATTGGGATACTGGTTTTGTTTAACTCACTTCCAGAATTGATAAATAAATTATTTATTTTTCTAAAACTTAAAAATATGGATAGAAATATAAATGATGATTTAACAACAATAGGAATGAATTCTGAAATAATAGTTGAGTCTATCAAAACTTTACTTGGTTTTGTATTTGTAATTTTTCAAAATAAAATAGGAAGAATTTTATATAAGCAAAACGTAGAATAAAAAGTTACAATTAAACATATTGGAGACTTTATGATGATTCTTATTTTTCGTTTCTGCAAGTTTGGTTAACTTGATAGTCAATAACTTAATTATTATATAACTATGAAAAAACTATTTATGTTATCCACTTTGGTGGCGGGTTCGGTTATGTTTTCACAAGAAAATGTGGTTAAAACGGAGGAAGCTCCTACCACAGAAAAAATGAATATTTTGAAAACCAATGTTACGGGCTTATTGTTTAGGAATTTTAATATTACTTATGAGCGTTCTATAAACAAGTGGTTTTCGGTTGCTGGAGGACTTAATCTTGTGCCAAAAGGAAGTGTGCCCTACGCTAGACAATTTAATCTAGATGAGTCTATAAATGATGCTAAAATGTCTACTACGGCGTTTACTTTAGAGGGGAGATTTTATCTAGGTAAAGGTTATGGTAAAGGGGTTTACTTAGCACCATATTATAGATACACTAATGTTAATGTAAGTAATATTACAGTAAATATTGAAGATCAAAATAATCAAAACATACCTGTAAATGTTCAGGGGAAGATGAATGCTCATTCTGCTGGATTGATGATAGGAACTCAGTGGTTCTTAGGTAAAAAGAAAGATTGGGTGTTAGATTGGTGGATTATTGGAGCTCACACTATGGAGCTTCTAGAGGAGATTTACAAGGGTTTACTAATAGAACGCTAAATGAGCAAGAGCAAGCAGAATTAAAGAAAGAGTTGAGTGGCTTAGATGTACCTTTAGTTGATTATAGTGTAACTACCAATGCTAATGGGGCTAATGTTAAAGTAAATGGACCATGGGCAGGTGTTAGAGGAGGAATATCAATAGGGTATAGATTTTAAGGTTTGGAATTTTTTAGTTGTAGATTTATAAATGGTGCTATTCAGCACCATTTATTGTTAAATACTGGAGAAAATTTTATTAAGATTTATTTTAAAGCTGCCTGTTTTTGGCGGTCTATAAGTTTACTTTTGCATTAGTAAACTCGTTGTGCATTTTAAATAATACTGATTTTTAGATGATTTAATTTTCTTTGGAAGATAAATTTATTGATATATTGAATAACCGTTGCGGCGGTTATTTTACTGATTATCCTTGTTTTAAAGCCTTCAAAAGTTTTAGCATAGTTTCTTTTAATCATAAATTGGTCGCAAAGTTGAGAGAAAAATGTCTCAATTCGTTTTCGCTTTTTCTTGTACAATGAAAATTGAGGAATATAATCTTTCTGATTACTTCTCATTGGTGTATCTAATTTAATATTAGCATAGTTAAATAAATCTATTTGAACTTTTGCTGATAAATAGCCTCTATCTCCAATTAAAGTACAGTTTCGCATTTGCTCACCACTATCTTTTAAATAGTGGATGTCGTGAACGGATGCAGGGCTTATATCAAAATTCTTAATCACACCATTTAAAGAACATACTGCGTGTAGTTTATAGCCATAGAAATATAATTTCTGTGAAGCACAATAACCATATGTTGGTGAAGAATAGGATTGCTCTTTACAAATTTTTGAACGAGTAGAACGAGCGTTTTCACAAACTTTCATTGGCATGCTATCAACGATAAAAATATCTTCAAACTCATTGAACTCCATCGAAATACGCTGTCTAATTTGCTCTGTTTGTAGGGATAGTCTTCGTTTTCGCTTATTGTAAACACTTCTTTCAATTTTGTTTATCAGAGAGTTTGGCAATTTTCTAAAGAACTGTAATTCGCTATCAATACTCAAGTATTCAGCAGTAATATTAAGACTTATGACTTCTAAATCGCTCATTTTAGGTGTTCTTCTCTGATAACTAATCAGTTGATTTTCTGAAAAAAGTCCTAAAACTTCCAAAATTCTTTCATATATTTGCTCTATGTTGTTCATTTATATCGTTTTATAGCAAAAACAATATACTGATTTTCAGTCTAATAAACAACTCTTGTTTTTTTCATTTCATAATGCACAACGGGTTTAATTACTAAATTATCGTACTACTCTGTTTATATTATTAAAAGCTCCCAATAACAAATTAAACTTATGAGATAATAGGAGCTTATGAAAACAAAACTTAAAGTGTGCTAAACTAAACGCAAAAAGCCCCCAACGAAAGTTGGTGGAATAACATTTATTAGACAGTAATAAAAATCTAAAGAATTTGTTAAATAGTCGGACGCATACCCACGAAACTATCTGTGTGTGTGTGTGTGTGTGTGTGTGTGTGTGTGTGTGTGTGTGTGTGTGTGTGTGTGTGTGTGTGTTTATACAATTATCTGAAACTACCAAATAATTGGAGTACTTTTTTACACTTGTCTGTATGTTACTGATATTGCGTGTCATAAAACTAGGGCAAACTTATAACCTTTTGCAGAAGTGTGCAAGTTTTTACAAAAGTTTTTGGTCTTAGCCTAAACCCCTTCCCTTATTTTGCCACTTAAAAACCCACTAGGTTTCGGTATTTTTGCGTATTTTTGGAGTAAATTCTGAAAACAGTAGAAATGAGATACATCCAACTAGGAGACATTCCACAAAAAAGACACACCGTCTTTAAATCTAAAGAAGGGCAGTTCTATTACGAACAGCTTTTTGGTACAGAAGGATTTCATGGGATTGCTTCTTTATTATACCATATCCACAGACCCACTCAAATTAAATCTATAGGAGCTCCTAAAGATGTATCGCCCAAAATAGCGGTAGAGAAAAACATTACCCCTAGAATGTTTAAGGGTATGAATGTAACTCCCGAAAAAGATTTCCTAGACAGTAGAAAGGTATTACTCCTTAATAACGACCTTAAAATGGGACTTGCCAAGCCCCTGCAGTCTATGGACTATTTCTACAAAAATGCAGAGTGCGATGAGCTGTTGTTTGTGCATCAAGGTAAAGGGGTTCTTAAAACCTTTGTAGGGAATTTAGATTTTTCCGTAGGCGACTACCTTATTATTCCTAGAGGGACGATTTACCAAATCTCTTTTGAAACAGAAGACACGGTACTTTTCTTTTTAGAAAGCCACTCCCCTATCTATACGCCTAAACGCTACCGCAATGAATTTGGGCAGTTGCTAGAGCATTCGCCGTTCTGCGAGAGGGACATCATTGCCCCTACTTTTGTGCCACCTATAGATGAGAAGGGAGACTTCCTTATTAAAGTAAAGAAAGAAAATCACATTACCGATTTTATCTATGCCACACACCCATTTGATGTGGTAGGTTGGGACGGCTATTTTTATCCGTATAAGTTCAACATCAAAAACTTTGAACCTATCACAGGGCGTATCCACCAACCGCCACCAGTACATCAGAATTTTGAGGGACATAATTTTGTGGTTTGCTCTTTTGTGGCAAGGCTTTACGACTACCACCCTGACGCTATACCTGCTCCTTACAACCACTCTAACATCGATAGCGATGAGGTACTCTTCTACACCGAAGGCGATTTTATGAGTAGAAACCATATTGATTTAATGGATTTCACCCTACACCCAGGCGGTATAGTACATGGGCCTCACCCTGGAGCTATGGAGCGAAGCATCGGTAAAAAATCCACTGAAGAGTACGCTGTGATGGTAGACCCATTCCGTCCGCTAAAGATTACAGAGGAAGCTATTAAAGTAGAAGACACCAGCTACAAAACCAGTTGGCTAGAAGATGAAAATAACTAAAGTTTAAACTAAAAAAATATAATATACAATGCATCATTATGTATCAGCCGAAGAGGCAATATCTATCGTTAAAAGTGGCGACCGTGTATTTTTGCACGGTAGTGCCTGTACACCTAATGTACTTATAGATGAAATGGCAAGACAAGCCGATAGGCTTAGAAATGTAGAGGTGGTTTCCATCACCCAACAAGGGAATATGGAGATTGCAAAGCCACAGTACAAAGACAGCTTCTACATTAAGTCTTTATTTGTATCTACGCCAGTAAGAGAAGCAGTAAACTGCGGGAGAGGAGATTTCGTTCCTGTGTTCTTGAGTGAAATTCCATTGTTATTCAAAAATAAAGTGCTTCCGCTAGATGTGGCTATCGTTACGGTATCGCCTCCTGATGTACATGGCTACTGTACTTTAGGAACTTCTATAGATGTGGCTAGAAGTGCCGTAGATAGTGCGAAAAGCATTATTGCGGTAGTAAACCCTAAAATGCCAAGAACCCACGGAGATGGTATGATACATGTACAAAGAATAGACAAAATGATTTGGCACGAAGAGGAGCTTTTAACCATAGACTATGGCTCTAAAGTAACCGATGTAGAACGCCAAATAGGAAAGAATGTTGCCGAGCTTATAGACGACAGATCTACCCTACAAATGGGGATAGGTACTATCCCAGATGCGGTATTACAGTGCCTTACCAACCATAAAGATTTAGGGATACATACAGAAATGTTAAGTGATGGGGTGATAGATTTAATTAAGAATGATGTCATCAATAACAAATACAAAGGAGCTCACGAGAACCGCACCATTACAAGTTTCTGTTTCGGTACTAAAAGATTGTATGACTTCATCAATGACAACCCGTCTATTGCGTTCTTAGATGTATTAAAGGTAAACCACCCTATCGAAATTATGAAGAACCAAAAAATGACGGCGATTAACTCTGCCATAGAGGTTGATTTAACAGGACAAGTTTGTGCTGACTCTATCGGGACTTACCAGTTCAGTGGTATTGGTGGACAGATGGACTTTATGAGAGGAGCCGCTCTAAGTGAGGGTGGCAAGCCTATCATCGCCATTTCTTCTCGTACTAAAAAAGGTGTTCCGAGAATTGTTCCTCTACTAAAACCAGGGGCTGGTGTGGTAACTACAAGAGGGCATATCCACTATGTGATTACAGAATACGGCACAGCGTACCTTTACGGAAAGAGCCTTAGAGAAAGAGCTAAAGCGCTTATAGAAATAGCTCACCCTGATGATAGAGAAATGCTAGATAAAGCGGCATTTGAAAGATTCAAAGTAGAGTTGTAATAAACTCCGTTAAAAACGATACCAAAGCCTTCCTCACAAGACAAAGGAAGGCTTTTTGTTATGAAAGCATTACCCCAATTTTCTAAATGGAGATTTGTCATTTTTAAACCCTCCTAGAATGAAACCTTTTTTTTATCTTTGCACCTAAACAGCATATTATACAATGGAAAAACAAACTATAAAAGATATTTTATCAAACTATAAAACGATTCTTCATCACGACATTACCATAGAAGGTTGGGTAAGAGCATTCCGTTCAAACAGGTTTATTGCACTTAATGACGGTTCTACGCTTAACAACCTCCAAATCGTAGTAGATTTTGAGAAATTTGATGATGAGATTATTAAAAATATCCACACCGCTTCATCGCTTAAAGTAACAGGCGAAGTGGTGGAAAGCCAAGGGGCTGGGCAGTCAGTAGAGATTATTGCTAAAAAAATAGAATTACTAGGAGAAAACCTATCCGAAGAATTACAATCTACCATACTTCAGCCTAAAAGACACACTCTAGAAAAGCTAAGAGAACAAGCACACCTTCGTTTCAGAACTAATCTGTTTGGTGCGGTGTTCCGTGTGAGA
This sequence comes from Riemerella anatipestifer, assembly GCF_035666175.1. Taxonomy (NCBI): domain Bacteria; kingdom Pseudomonadati; phylum Bacteroidota; class Flavobacteriia; order Flavobacteriales; family Weeksellaceae; genus Riemerella; species Riemerella anatipestifer. The sequence goes on along the minus strand of NZ_CP142016.1, from coordinate 2,187,952 downwards.
AGTGCCGTGAGTTTTGCCATTCACCAATTCTTTAACCAAAACCAGTTTTTCTACATCAATACGCCTATCATTACAGGGGCTGATGCCGAAGGTGCTGGAGAAATGTTTGGAGTGAGCAACTTTGACCTTAATAAGGTTCCTAAAAACGAAGACGGAGAGGTAGATTATACACAAGATTTCTTTGGTAAGAAAACGAATCTTACCGTATCTGGACAGCTAGAAGCCGAGACTGCAGCAATGGGGCTTGGGAGAGTCTATACTTTTGGACCTACATTCCGTGCAGAAAACTCTAATACTACAAGACACTTAGCCGAATTCTGGATGGTAGAGCCTGAAGTGGCTTTCAATAATTTAGAAGACAACATAGATTTAGCAGAATCTTTCTTAAAGTATGTTATCCAGTATGTACTAGACCATTGTAAAGATGATTTAGAGCTACTAGACAAACGCTTTGCTGAAGAGCAAAAACAAAAACCTGAAAAGGATAGAGCGAAAGAAGGTCTAATAGAAAAACTAGAAAATGTAGTGAAAAAACGCTTTAAGCGTGTAAGCTATACAGAAGCAATAGAAATACTACTCAACTCTAAAGAAAATAAAAAAGGGAAGTTCCAGTTCCCTGTGGAAAAATGGGGAGCAGACCTCCAGTCGGAGCACGAGCGTTATCTCGTAGAGAAACATTTTGAATGTCCTGTAGTCTTATTTGATTATCCTAAAGAAATCAAAGCCTTTTATATGCGTCTTAACGAAGACCAAAAAACAGTGGCGGCAATGGACGTGCTTTTCCCTGGTATTGGAGAAATCATTGGAGGGTCACAGAGAGAAGAGCGTCTAGAAGTTCTAAAGCAAAAAATGGCAGATATGAATGTAGATGAACACGAATTATGGTGGTATCTAGATACCAGAAAATTCGGTTCTGTACCTCACGCTGGGTTTGGTTTAGGACTAGAAAGATTGGTGCTATTTGTAACTGGAATGACGAACATTCGTGATGTAATCCCATTCCCTAGAACACCTAAAAACGCTGAATTTTAATCATGCTAAAGCAAAATTTACAACTCAAACTAGGGCAGAAACTAGCGCCTCAACAAATACAGCTGATGAAACTGATACAGCTGCACACTCTTGATTTTGAAGAAGAGTTAGAAAGAGAACTAGAGGAAAACCCTGCCTTGGAAAAGGTAGAAGAAGAAGCCGATTATGGTGAAGAATACTCAGAGTTAGACAAACTGAACGATGAAGATTCTGATAGCATAGAAACAGATTTTGATGTAAATGAATACTTGTTTGATGATGAACCGTCTTACAAAACAGCGTCTAGCAACTACTCTCCTGACGATGAAGAGTTTGACCAACAAAGTGTACTCACCGAAGGACAAACCATCTATGACTATCTGATAGAACAAATCAGGCTAAGACATATCTCTGGAGAAGAGTTGGTAATAGCCGAATATCTTATTGGGAACTTAGATAATGATGGATATATTCGTAGAGAGCTTAAAGCTATCGTAGATGATTTAGCCTTCTCGCAAGGAATCTATACCACGGAAGAAAGAGTAGAAGAAATCCTCCTTAACAGAGTACAAAAACTTGACCCTCCAGGGGTAGGTGCTAGAGATTTACAAGAATGTTTGCTATTACAAATCCGTTCTAAACTGCAAACAGCACCTAACAAAAACACAGAACTCGCAGAGGAAATTCTTAAAACTCAGTTTGAAGCACTTACGAATAAGCATTACAAAAAAATAATGCAGAGGCTAGACTGCTCAGAGGAAGAGTTAAAAGAGGCTTTAGACGAAATAAGTAATCTTTCGCCTCGTTTGGGTGGTAACTTTGATACGCAAACCATTACCATCAACCAAGAGATTATCCCTGATTTTACCATTCAGGTTAAAGATAATAAGGTAACGCCTCTGCTCAATAGCAAAAATGCACCACAACTAAGGGTTTCTAGTGAGTATCGTGATATTTTAGATACTTATTCTCACGATAAAGAGTCTAAAGACCATAAACAAGCGGCACTATTCATCAAACAAAAATTAGATGCAGCTAAGTGGTACATAGATGCCATCAACCAAAGACAAAATACTTTAATGCAAACCATTTCTGCTATTGTAAAACTACAACACGAGTATTTCTTAACGGGTGATGACAAATCCTTAAAACCAATGATTTTAAAAGATGTTGCAGACATTACAGGGTTTGACATTTCTACCATTTCTAGAGTAGTCAAGAGTAAATATGCAGATACGCCAAACGGCATTGTACTACTTAAAGATTTGTTCTCTGACAGCCTAACCAACGAAGATGGTGAGGAAGTTTCTACCAAAGAAATTAAAACGTTCTTACAAGAAGTAGTAGATAACGAGAACAAAAGAAAACCCTATACTGATGATGCTTTAGTTAAAATTCTTAAAGACAAAGGCTACAACATTGCTAGAAGAACCATAGCCAAATACAGAGACCAGCTAAATATCCCTGTAGCAAGATTAAGAAAAGAACTATAAACCACATACAATCATCCTCTTAGCATACCACTAAGAGGATTTTTATTATGTATCCAATAGTTTATATTTTTTTGCTTATATTCGCAACCGAAAATAAAGGGGTGCTGTAATAGGCTGAGATTATACCCAATGAACCTAGAACAGGTAATGCTGTTTAGGGAAATTTCTCCCACGATTTGGGAGTATCGTATAATTATTATAACCTCTTTTATTCCAACTAAATTTTAAACTCAAAAAATTTAATTAAGAATGAAAGGATTTGTTTTTTATGGACTTTTAGCAAGTTCCGTAGTTGGGGCACAACAAACCCCAAAAGACTCTACAAAGACCACAGAAGTGGCAGAAGTAACTTTTACCAAAAGGCTTCCTATTTCCAAAGACATCATCAATGTAGAAAAAGAACTAGGTGCTAAAAACTTGGGACAAGATTTACCTATTTTATTAAAGAATCAAATGTCTGTAGTTTCTACCTCCGATGCAGGTAATGGTGTAGGCTATACAGGTTTTAGAATTAGAGGTACAGCAGGCACTTCTGTAAATGTGATGATGAACGGCGTCCCATACAACGATTCTGAATCTCAAGGAACTTTTTTCGTTAATGTTCCAGACCTTACCAGCTCAGCCTCACAAATTGTGATACAAAGAGGTGTTGGTACTTCTTCGAACGGTGCGGCGGCATTTGGAGCTAGTGTTAATATTATTTCAAGAGAGCCAGAAGAGCATTTTTATCTTCGTTCAGACAACAGCTATGGCTCATTTAACACCTACAAATATTCAGCAGAAATAGGCTCTGGCAAATTTTGGAATAACAGGCTTTCCGTTATGGGGAGATATACCACGATACATTCGGACGGTTACATAGACCGAGCATTTTCAGACTTAAGTTCTTATAATTTCACAGCTCTTTTTGAAGAAGGAAAAACTAGATTAAGGCTTAAGATGTTTGGTGGAAAAGAACAAACTTATCATGCATGGAATGGCATCAATGCGAAGACGATGCAAGAAAACCGAAAGTATAATCCCTCTGGAGCCATATATAATAAAGATTGGAGTCAAATAATAGGATACTATGATAATGAAACCGACAACTACCAACAAAACCACTACCAATTACTTTGGCAACAGAAACTTAATTCTAATTGGAATTTAGAAACCACACTCCACTACACTAAAGGAGCAGGCTATTACGAAAATTATAGACAAGACAATAAATTCTCTAGGTATAACCTTCCTAACATTTCCATCAACGGCAATGAAATCAGCCGAACCGATTTCATCAGAAAAAAATGGCTAGATAACGATTTTTATGGTATTGTATCTAATCTTTACGGTTCATTAGATAACCTAGACTTAAACTTCGGGTTGGTAGGAAATCAATACTACGGTTGGCACTTTGGTAATGTTACAGGCATACAATTTACCAATATACACGAACACGAATATTACCGCAATCGTTCCTTGAAAAACGAAGTTTCAGGATTTGCTAAAGCCATTTTAAAACTCAATCAGTGGGAGATATTTGGAGATTTACAACTAAGAAATATTGAGTATGATACCAAAATCCTCACAGGGGAAGAAGAAGGATTAAACTTTAATAAAAACTGGTTGTTCTTCAATCCAAAAGCAGGAATCAACTATCGTATTCCGAAAGGAAAAGTATTTCTTTCCTATGCCGTTGCCAATAGAGAGCCTAACAGAGCGGCACTTGTAAATAATCCTCAAACCGTATCAGAACGCCTCAATGACTGGGAATTTGGTATTGAGAAGCAATGGGGTAGTTTTTCCCTCACCACCAATGCCTACTATATGCTTTATAAAAACCAGTTGGTACTTTCGGGGCTCATCAATGATGTAGGTGCATTTATTCCACAGAATGTAAAAGATAGCTATCGTTTAGGTTTAGAAATAGGCACTTCCACTCGAATTACAGAACAGCTCCACTTAACCGCTAATGCAACTATAAGTAGAAATAAAATTAAAGAACTAGACTCACAAAACGAAAAAGGAGAAAAAGTAGTTTTAAAAGACACAGATATTTCATTCTCTCCTAATATTATGGGAAATATCAGCTTAAATTACCAACTTAGTCCACAGTTTTTAATAGGACTTACTCAGCAATATATAGGGAAACAGTACCTAGATAATACTCAAAACAAAAATTATAGTTTATCTGATTATTACTTAGCTGATATAAACGCTAAATATAACTTAAAACTCAACAGAACCAATATAGATTTTAGCTTACTCGTAAATAACTTATTTAATAGAAAATACGCTAACAATGGTTATGTTTGGGCACCAGATGCTTACTTCTTCCCTCAAGCAGGCACTAACTTTATGTTCGGAATGAGCATTAAATTTCAGTAAGATTCCATAATCAGCTAACAACTAACGACTCACTCTATCATTCTATATGTGGAGTGAGTTTTTTTTTGGGCGTATCCCTTAGCAATTCTAAAGCCCTAGCAAGGGTCGGTCTACGGGCAGTCGCTATCTTAAAAAGCCCACGCCTATCCCTTACTCTTTTGTAAGATGAGCTTCAACAATGCCCTTCGCCCTTACGCAACTAAATCCTACACATAATCATCAATACCCTAAAACAAAAAAAGCCTCTAGCAGTGTTGCTAGAGGCTTTTCAAAAATAAAAACTGGCGGCGACCTACTCTCCCACTTTCGTAGTACCATCGGCGCTGGTGGGCTTAACTTCTGTGTTCGGAATGGGAACAGGTGAGCCCCACCGCTAAAACCACCCTAAAGTTCTTTATATAAAAATTAGTGTGTCCTAATTCTTTTTATCGGTAATTTTCATCACAAAGACAAAACCTTGCTCGCACTTATAAGGCTTTTTTAACATAACCCATTAGGCTATAAATCTACGGGTAATTAGTACTACTCGGCTATGCTGTTACCAACTTTACACCTGTAGCCTATCAACGTGGTCATCTCCCACGACCCTTAAAAGATGTCTCATCTTGAGGCAGGTTTCGCACTTATATGCCTTCAGTGCTTATCCTTACCAAACTTAGCTACTCTGCGGTGCGCCTGGCGGCACAACAGATACACCAGAGGTTTGTTCAAATCGGTCCTCTCGTACTAGATTCAAGCCCTCTCAAACATCTAACGCCCGCAATAGATAGAGACCGAACTGTCTCACGACGTTCTGAACCCAGCTCGCGTGCCACTTTAATGGGCGAACAGCCCAACCCTTGGGACCTTCTCCAGCCCCAGGATGTGACGAGCCGACATCGAGGTGCCGAACCTCCCCGTCGATGTGAGCTCTTGGGGGAGACTAGCCTGTTATCCCCGGAGTACCTTTTATCCTATGAGCGATGGCCCTTCCATACGGAACCACCGGATCACTATGTCCTGCTTTCGCACCTGATCGACTTGTAGGTCTCACAGTCAAGCACCCTTATGCCATTACACTCTACGCACGGTTACCAAGCGTGCTGAGGGTACCTTTGAAAGCCTCCGTTACTCTTTTGGAGGCGACCACCCCAGTCAAACTACCCACCACGCAATGTCCTCGTTTCCGAGTTAGGCTCTAAGTAAACAAAGGGTGGTATTTCAACAACGGCTCCACCAACACTAGCGTGCCAGATTCACAGCCTCCCACCTATCCTACACATTGTTTACTCAAAGTCAATACGAAGTTATAGTAAAGGTTCACAGGGTCTTTTCGTCCCATTGCGGGTAATCGGCATCTTCACCGATACTACAATTTCACCGAGCTCGTGGCTGAGACAGTGCCCAGATCGTTACACCATTCGTGCAGGTCGGAACTTACCCGACAAGGAATTTCGCTACCTTAGGACCGTTATAGTTACGGCCGCCGTTTACTGGGGCTTCAGTTAATGCCTTCGCTTACGCTAAGCACCTTCCTTAACCTTCCAGCACCGGGCAGGTGTCAGACCCTATACAGCATCTTTCGATTTAGCAGAGTCCTGTGTTTTTGATAAACAGTCGCCTGGGCCTCTTCACTGCGGCCAACATTTCTGTTGGCGTCTCTTCTTCCGAAGTTACGAGACTATTTTGCCTAGTTCCTTAGCCACGACTCACTCGAGCACCTTAGGATTCTCTCCTCGACTACCTGTGTCGGTTTTGGTACGGGTTGCTTCACTTCGGCTTTTCTTGGAACTGCTTTCCCTACAACAACTTCGCCCGTAGGCTAGGTCTCAACTATTCCGTCAGTCTTCAGTAAGTACGGCAATCCGTCCCCTTTTTAGTGTGAGCAAGTATGGGAATATTAACCCATTGTCCATCCACTTCCCCTTTCGGGTACGCGTTAGGTCCCGACTAACCCTCAGCTGATTAGCATGGCTGAGGAAACCTTAGTCTTTCGGTGAGGGGGGTTCTCGCCCCCTTTATCGTTACTTATGCCTACATTTTCTTTTCTATAAGCTCCACAATACCTCGCGATACTGCTTCTGCGCCGATAGAATGCTCTCCTACCGATGTATTAATACATCCCATAGCTTCGGTAATATGCTTATGCCCGATTATTATCCATGCCGGACCGCTCGACTAGTGAGCTGTTACGCACTCTTTAAATGAATGGCTGCTTCCAAGCCAACATCCTAGCTGTCAATGCAGTCCAACCGCGTTATTTCAACTTAGCATATATTTAGGGACCTTAGCTGTTGGTCCGGGTTCTTTCCCTCTCGGACATGGACCTTAGCACCCATGCCCTCACTGCTGATGAACATTTATTAGCATTCGGAGTTTGTCAGGAATTGGTAGGCGGTGAAACCCCCGCATCCAATCAGTAGCTCTACCTCTAATAAACTTAACATCAACGCTGCACCTAAATGCATTTCGGAGAGTACGAGCTATCTCCCAGTTTGATTGGCCTTTCACCCCTACCCACAGGTCATCCGAAGACTTTTCAACGTCAACCGGTTCGGTCCTCCACTTTGTGTTACCAAAGCTTCAACCTGCCCATGGGTAGATCACAAGGTTTCGCGTCTAATCCTACTAACTATTCGCCCTATTCAGACTCGCTTTCGCTTCGGCTCCGTAACTTAATTACTTAACCTCGCTAGTAAAATTAACTCGTAGGCTCATTATGCAAAAGGCACGCCGTCACAGCAATAAGCTGCTCCGACCGCTTGTAGGCGTACGGTTTCAGGTTCTCTTTCACCCTTCTATTCGAAGTGCTTTTCACCTTTCCTTCACAGTACTTGTTCACTATCGGTCTTTCAGGAGTATTTAGCCTTGGAGGATGGTCCCCCCATATTCAGACAGGATTTCACGTGTCCCGCCCTACTCTTGTATCACTTATGTATGCCTTTCATGTACGGGGCTATCACCCTCTATGGCCACTCTTTCCAAAGTGTTCTATTAAACATATAAAAGCTTTTGGGCTAATCCGCTTTCGCTCGCCACTACTTACGGAATCTCTTCGATTTCTTTTCCTCCGGGTACTTAGATGTTTCAGTTCTCCGGGTTTGCTCTGCTTACGCAGTAATACATCTTCAATGTATTGGGTTGCCCCATTCGGATATCTACGGATCTATTCGTGTGTGCCAATCCCCGTAGCTTTTCGCAGCTTACCACGTCCTTCGTCGCCTCTGAAAGCCTAGGCATCCGCCATACGCCCTTAACGATTTCTTTCCTAATATTTTTGGTTACTCAAGCACTTATAAGTGCTCGGTTTTCTCTTTGTGATGTCTTTTACCGTTAATGTCAATGTGCTTTACGCTCGCTAAATATTTAATGAACTGATGTTGTATTTGGCCCCATCCGTCACTTTTAAATTAAATATCTAACCCTTGTGGAGAATAAGGGAGTCGAACCCTTGACCTCCTGCGTGCAAGGCAGGCGCTCTAGCCAGCTGAGCTAATTCCCCCTCTTTTTATAATTAGTAGTCTCGGGCAGGCTCGAACTGCCGACCTCTACATTATCAGTGTAGCGCTCTAACCAGCTGAGCTACGAGACTGTCTTAGATGTCAGAGTTTAGATTGTTAGAATTTAGACTTGCATCCTTTTTCTAACTTCCAACTTCTAGTTTCTAATCTCTTTCTTATCCCTGATACTAATCTTAGGGGTTATTTCTTTATATACCAACCAGTAAAAAAACCAAAGCTACTTTAAGTAAGCTCTCTTATTTTTGTTTATACTCCAAATGAGTCTCTAAAATGAGATGTTCCAGCCGCACCTTCCGGTACGGCTACCTTGTTACGACTTAGCCCTAGTTACTAGTTTTACCCTAGGCAGCTCCTGTTACGGTCACCGACTTCAGGTACCCCCAGCTTCCATGGCTTGACGGGCGGTGTGTACAAGGCCCGGGAACGTATTCACCGCGCCATGGCTGATGCGCGATTACTAGCGATTCCAGCTTCATAGAGTCGAGTTGCAGACTCCAATCCGAACTGAGACCGGCTTTCGAGATTTGCATCACTTCGCAGTGTAGCTGCCCTCTGTACCGGCCATTGTATCACGTGTGTGGCCCAAGGCGTAAGGGCCGTGATGATTTGACGTCATCCCCACCTTCCTCGCTACTTGCGTAGGCAGTCTCACTAGAGTCCCCAACTTAATGATGGCAACTAGTGACAGGGGTTGCGCTCGTTGCAGGACTTAACCTAACACCTCACGGCACGAGCTGACGACAACCATGCAGCACCTTGAAAATTGTCCGAAGAAAACCGTATTTCTACAGTTGTCAATTCCCATTTAAGCCTTGGTAAGGTTCCTCGCGTATCATCGAATTAAACCACATGATCCACCGCTTGTGCGGGCCCCCGTCAATTCCTTTGAGTTTCAACCTTGCGGTCGTACTCCCCAGGTGGCTAACTTATCACTTTCGCTTAGTCTCTGAACCCTAAAGCCCAAAAACGAGTTAGCATCGTTTACGGCGTGGACTACCAGGGTATCTAATCCTGTTCGCTCCCCACGCTTTCGTCCCTCAGCGTCAGTTATAACTTGGTAACCTGCCTTCGCAATCGGTGTTCTGAGTAATATCTATGCATTTCACCGCTACACTACTCATTCCAGCTACCTCAACTATACTCAAGACTAGCAGTATCAACGGCAGTTCTACAGTTAAGCTGTAGGCTTTCACCACTGACTTACTAGCCCGCCTGCGGACCCTTTAAACCCAATAAATCCGGATAACGCTTGCACCCTCCGTATTACCGCGGCTGCTGGCACGGAGTTAGCCGGTGCTTATTCGTACAGTACCTTCAGCTACCCTCACGAGGGTAGGTTTATCCCTGTACAAAAGAAGTTTACAACCCATAGGGCCGTCGTCCTTCACGCGGGATGGCTGGATCAGGCTTGCACCCATTGTCCAATATTCCTCACTGCTGCCTCCCGTAGGAGTCTGGTCCGTGTCTCAGTACCAGTGTGGGGGATCACCCTCTCAGGCCCCCTAAAGATCATTGACTTGGTGAGCCGTTACCTCACCAACTATCTAATCTTGCGCGTGCCCATCTCTATCCGCCGGAGCTTTCAATACTAATTGATGCCAATCAGTATATTATGAGGTATTAATCTCCCTTTCGAAAGGCTATCCCTCAGATAAAGGCAGGTTGCACACGTGTTCCGCACCCGTACGCCGCTCTCAAGTATCCGAAGATACTCTACCGCTCGGCTTGCATGTGTTAGGCCTCCCGCTAGCGTTCATCCTGAGCCAGGATCAAACTCTCCATTGTATGTTTTTCCCGTCTCACTCAAAGTTTTGTTACGCTTTGGTTTTTTCCTTACTTGGTTGTTATAGTATCTTTCAATGTCCTCTATTCTTCTCGCTAAATCTCTCACCGATTTTCTCAGTTCCGATTTGCGAGCGCAAAAGTAAAAAGTTTTTTTTAATTGACCAAATGTTTTTGAAAAAATTTTAAATATTTTTTCTCAACACCGATAAACACCCCCTCGCAATACTCCTCCTTATTCTTAAGGCTTATTACTACTAAGCATTTAAACTAATCAATCCACTCCTACTCTCTCATATCGAGGCTGCAAAAATATAAATTCTTTGTCATTAACTCCAAATGTTTTATAACATTTTTTTATCCATCATATATAATCGACTGATTTGCAAAATGAAAAAAAATTGAACATAATCTAGATATATATTCTACCTTATAATATGTGACAATTTTTAGATTATGTCTAAAACTAACCCGTTGTGCATTATGAAATGAAAAAAACAAGAGTTGTTTATTAGACTGAAAATAAGTATATTGTTTTTGCTATAAAACGATATAAATGAACAACTTAGAGCAAATATATGAAAGAATTTTGGAAGTTTTAGGACTTTTTTCAGAAAATCAACTGATTAGTTATCAGAGAAGAACACCTAAAATGAGCGATTTAGAAGTCATAAGTCTTAATATTACTGCTGAATACTTGAGTATTGATAGCGAATTACAGTTATTTAGAAAATTGCCAAACTCTCTGATAAACAAAATTGAAAGAAGTGTTTACAATAAGCGAAAACGAAGACTATCCCTACAAACAGAGCAAATTAGACAGCGTATTTCGATGGAGTTCAATGAGTTTGAAGATATTTTTATCGTTGATAGCATGCCAATGAAAGTTTGTGAAAACGCTCGTTCTACTCGTTCAAAAATTTGTAAAGAGCAATCCTATTCTTCACCAACATATGGTTATTGTGCTTCACAGAAATTATATTTCTATGGCTATAAACTACACGCAGTATGTTCTTTAAATGGTGTGATTAAGAATTTTGATATAAGCCCTGCATCCGTTCACGACATCCACTATTTAAAAGATAGTGGTGAGCAAATGCGAAACTGTACTTTAATTGGAGATAGAGGCTATTTATCAGCAAAAGTTCAAATAGATTTATTTAACTATGCTAATATTAAATTAGATACACCAATGAGAAGTAATCAGAAAGATTATATTCCTCAATTTTCATTGTACAAGAAAAAGCGAAAACGAATTGAGACATTTTTCTCTCAACTTTGCGACCAATTTATGATTAAAAGAAACTATGCTAAAACTTTTGAAGGCTTTAAAACAAGGATAATCAGTAAAATAACCGCCGCAACGGTTATTCAATATATCAATAAATTTATCTTCCAAAGAAAATTAAATCATCTAAAAATCAGTATTATTTAAAATGCACAACGAGTTGCCATAATCTTATTTTTTTATTGGTTTTGATGAAAACAAAAAGGACACAGCACTTGCTTTTGTCCATATTATTCGGTTGGGTTCTGGTAAACCTGAGATGAAAATAGGAAAAAACAGCCTGCGTCCCTGTGAAAGGGAGCAACCATGCCTTTGCCCATTATACTTCATCTCTTTGTTTAAATGTACCAGATTTAACCGAATGAAATAATGGTAAGCATCTTATGCTCTATATGTCGTTTTAATTATTATCTTTTCATAATTATCTTATGTTTGCACAAAGATAATATTTATTATTAAACAGACCTATATACGCAGGCTAAAATCCTATATATCTGCAATATTACTACTTTATATCGTCAAAATATGTCGTTTTGTTTTTTATTTTAACGTTCAAAAAAAGCCCGATGACCACCTCACCGAGCTTAAAGAATTTCTCTATTTATTATTTTAAAATTTTACTTTCTTGTAGCTTTAGTATATATATAATAAGCTAGCACCAAGCCTATAGTATCTGCTAAAAGGTCTAGCCACTCAGCAGAACGCCCAAGTGCCATAACTTGCTGAAAAATTTCTGTAAGAATAGCGTAAGCAACAAGGATAAAATAGTAGGCATAAACACTAGCTTTGGGATATGCCCAACGAAATAGAAAGCCTAACACGAAAAATATACTAAAATGAACTACTTTATCTATCCCTTGAAATAGGAACCAATAGTCTTTATGCTCTCCAACAGGTTTGAGAAGAACATAAGTAAGTAATGCCCAATAAATGGGCATTACTATTTTTATAATATGGTGGTATTTTTTAACCAATGACTTCTTGATATTGTTCAGAAGATAATAATTCTGATTGGTCTACGCCTTCTGCAATTTCTAGTTTTATAATCCAACCTTTTCCGTAAGGGTCTGTGTTTACCAATTCTGGCTCATCTTCTAACGCTTCGTTGAACTCCACTACTTTTCCTGCTAATGGTAAGTAAAGGTCTGAAACAGTTTTAACCGCTTCTACGCTACCGAAGACCTCACCTGAATTCAAAGTTTCATCTACAGTATCTACATCTACGAAAACAATATCCCCTAGCTCAGACTGTGCAAAATCTGTAATGCCGACTGTAGCTATGTTACCTTCAATTTTTACCCATTCGTGGTCTTTAGTGTACTTTAGTTCTGCTGGTGTATTCATTTTGTATATTTTATTTTTCTTCAAAAATAACTTAATTATATTATATGTTCAAAATTTTATGGAGTTTTTCAAACAAAGTATTTTAATCCTATGATTTAAAGAACTTTATTATTTATTATCTTTCTCTAATACCACACTAGCCCCTTGAACTTCTCCTCTCATAGGTGGTGCTTGCTTGGTAATTTTAACCTTAATATGCGTAATCTGAGGATATTTAGCCAAAATAGTTTTAATAATTCGTCCTGCCACATGCTCCAACAATTTGGAGTTAACATTCATCTCCTGATGTACTATATCATTAAGCTCCGCATAGCTGATGGTATCTTCCAAATTATCTGTTTGAGCCGCACTCCATAAATCCACATCACACTCCAAATTAACTAAGTAGTAAGTACCTACAATATTTTCTTCTGGCAAGACCCCATGGTAGGCATAGATTTTAATATCCTCTAAAATAATTTTTGACCTCATAAAATATTTTATTTTTGATAATCTACCAAAAGAGAATCGTCTTCTAATTCCACAATTGGATATTCATACTTAAGACTAAGGTAAACCTCTCTTAGAATATCATAAAAATCTTCTTCCGAAGTATCTTTACTCACTTCCTTAGGAATCCAAAAAGTAGTATTTGGGAATAGACCTTTAAGAACCCCTGCTTGGAACATCGTCCCTGAAAATAGAACTTTTGTCCATTTTCTTTCTTCTATTTTTTTTGCTATTTCTAAAAGATTGCCCGAAGCGTCTGATACTTTTTTTAAAAATACTACCCCGTATAAACTATGAGCTAATATTGGGATTTGTTTTTCCTGTTTCAGCCTCAATATTTCTTCTTCTAAACGGTCGTCTGCTGGCATCTGAAACTCTTGATATTTAAAAAAATCTGGAACTGGTAGATTAGTCTTGGTATTTTTTTTATTTTCTTCCATTAGTTTAAAAATTGATGAATCACTTGTTCTACTTCTTTCTGAGCTACGGATAAATCATCGTTAATGATAATTTTGTCAAATTTATCTTGATAAGAAAGTTCTTCCGCAGCTTTATCTACTCTGATTTTAATAGTTGCCTCATCATCAGTTCCTCTAGAAATAAGTCTGTTTTTTAGCTCCTCAATACTTGGCGGTGCAATGAATATAGAAAGAGCTTTTTCTCCAAAAATATTTTTAAGATTAACACCTCCCACTACATCTACATCAAAAATAACTGTTTTGCCCGATTTCCAAATACGCTCTACTTCCGATTTTAATGTGCCATAAAATTTATCCGTATAGACTTCTTCGTACTCCACAAAAGCCTCTTCTGAAATCAGTTGTTTAAACTTTTCTAAACTTAAAAAATGATAATCTTTACCATCTTGCTCTGCACCTCTCGGCTGTCTTGTCGTAGCAGATATAGAAAACTCCAAATTGGAAAATTTCTCTAAACAATACTTTACCAATGTGGTTTTACCACTCCCCGATGGTGCCGAAAATATAATAACTTTATCCAATGTTTTACCTTTTTATTATCGTTTACAATACATTAAGCGTTTGCTCTTTAATTTTTTCCAAATCGTCTTTCATCAATACTACCAATTTCTGAATTTCTGCGTGGTTAGCTTTAGAACCTAATGTATTGATTTCTCGCCCTATCTCCTGGGCTATAAAACCTAATTTCTTACCATTAAATTCATCTTGAAGCATCGTATCTTGATAGTATTTAAGATGCTGAGCCAACCTTACTTTTTCTTCTGAAACATCTAACTTTTCGGTATAATAAGCCATCTCTTGGTAGAATCTAGTCTCGTCTACATTCTCAAAATCTTGCAACGCTTTCTGATATTTTTCTTTAATACCAACCAATCGTTCTGCCTCAAATGGTGTTACTTTTTCTAAATTCAGACCAATATTGGTAATATTTTTTTGTAATTCTTCTTGCAAAGACTGTCCTTCGGTTTTTCTAAATTCTGTAAAGTTATTGATGGCTTCTAACAACAATTGTTCTATAAAAACCCATTCTTCATCCGAAATTTCCTCCGTATTGTAAGTTGTAGCATCAGGCAACCTCATCACCATTTTTAGAAGTTCAAAGTCTGGCGTATCTTCTGAAACAATCTCTTTAAATTGAGTAATATAATTTTGAATTATCTCTTTATTTAGTACCAATTGGCTCTCTTGAACCAAGCTTTCTATACTAATGCAACAATCAACCTTCCCTCTCAAAATGGTTTCCGAAATTATCTTTTTAATCAGAAATTCTTTTCCTCTATATATCGAGGGCATTCTAAGACTAATATCTAACCCTTTACTATTAACAGATTTAATATCTATACTTATTTTTTTATTCTCAAAAGTACCTTCGGCTCTCCCAAAGCCTGTCATAGATAATACCATATACTTATAAAAGATGAATTGAAAAATTTTAATGCTTACTTACCTTTATACTGAGGTTTTCTTTTTTCTAAAAAAGCGGCTATCCCCTCTTGAAAATCCCAAGTTTCTGCAGCATCTTGCTGGAGAATACTCTCCAAATCTAACTGCTCCGATAGACTATTCTGATAAGATTTATTAAAGGCTTTTTTTGTAAGCCCCAATGCTACAGTAGGTTGATGAGTAATATGTTCTAGGACTTGTAAAGATTGTTCCGAAAAAGTAACATCTGAAAAAACATCTGCCACCAAACCTCTTTCTAAAGACTCTTTAGCTGATAATTTCTTCCCTGTAAATGCCAAATAACTCGCTAAGGAACGCCCTAAAAGTTTAGGTAAATAATACGTACCCGCTGTATCTGGCACTAGTCCTATATTAGAAAAAGCTAGGGAAAAATACGCTGACTCTGATGCCACTGCAAAATCACAAATAAGAGCCAACATTGCTCCTGCACCAACTGCAGGACCATTAACCAATGCAATTACTGGTTTTTTAGCATAAACAATAGCCTTCACTAACGGATTATAATAATCTATCACAATCCTTTGGATAAAGCGTTCTTCATTGGCTTCTGCTTTATAATCTAAAGCTTCCTTTAAATTCTGACCAGAACAAAACGCCTTACCTTTACCGCTAATTGCAATACAGCGTACACTAGAATCTGCATCACAAGCTTTTATAAAGTGTAATAGCTCTTCTAAAACAACCTTATTAAGACTATTAAACGATTCTGGCTGATTGATATATGCGATTTGAAGCTTTCCTTCAAAATGGTTATCTACATCTATTAATTTGTACATAAAGTAAGTTTATTATTCCCAAAGATAAAAAAACTTCCACATATGAAAAAAGCTCATACACAGAAGTTTTATCAGTTAAGATTTTTAAAAATTTGTAATCAACCCTATCGTTGTAATTTTTCTCCGTAACTTAAATCCCCAGCATCTCCTAATCCTGGAGTAATGTAGCCTTTGTCCGTCAGTTTTTCATCCACTGCACCTACCCAAATATAGGCTTCTGGATATGCTTTTTGAAGAGTTTCTACGCCTTCTTTGCTCGCTATAGCGGCTACTATATGAATTTGTGAAGGATTACCATTAGTAAGTAAATCTTTAATAGCTTCGATTAGCGAAGCTCCTGTAGCTAGCATTGGGTCTGCCACAATAAGTGGTCGCCCCTCAATATTAGGACAAGTAAGATAATCTTGTTTTATACTAAAATAGTCATTAGCATCGTGCTTTCTATACGCTGCTACAAAACCACAATCTGCTTTATCAAAATAATTTAGCACGCCTTGAAACAGAGGCACACCCGCTCTCAAAATAGTTGTAATAACAGGTTGAGTTTCTATTTCTCTTGAAACAATTTTATCTAGTGGTGTGGTAATCTCTACTTCTTTATAAGGTAAATGTTTACTAATTTCAAAAGCGGCTATTTCGCCTACTCTTTCCATATTCCGACGAAACTTCATTCTGTCCGTTTGTACGGAAACATTTCTTAAATCGTTAATCCATTCTGTAACTAATGAAAACTCTTCTGATAATACTGTAAACATCTTATTTCTTACTTTTATTATGATACAAATTTCGGTATTTTTTAACAATAGACCTAGTAAGTTTCTCTATTTTTTATTCAATAATATGAAAAGCGAGAAGATAATAAATATCCTCTCGCTCTATCTTTTAGATTTAGAATTCTACTATTGATCTTTTAAAGCCGCTTTTACTTTAGAAGTTGGTAAGAAAATTTGGAATCCTACATTAAGTCCTAGGTTTCCGTTACCTGCTGTATTACCACCACCTGTTACGGTATCAAATTTTAATAAAGCATCTAAACTTACATTTTTAGTAATAAAATAAGAGTAACCAGCTCCTACACCTAAGTTAACACCATTAGTTGTACTTCCAGCACTGTTATTGATTCCACCGAAACCTACAGTACCTTCTGCGAAGAATCTACCATTTTTAAGTAAGCTTTCAATCTCATTACTTCCGAAGTAATATCTTGTAAATCCACCCAATGTCCAATTAGTGGTAGTACCAGTACCTCCTCCTGCACTAGCAACATCTAAACCTACCTGTGCACCTACAGCCCAATTGTCTTTCACAAAGTAACCCACTTGAGGCGTCAGATTTAAATTTACTCCATTGGTAAATCTCATTTTAGCTACCTGACCACCTACCATCCAGTTTCCTTCTTGAATCTGTGCGTTAGCTGTACCAAACAATCCTGCTGCAAATACCACAGCTCCTAAAAATAATTTTTTCATAAATATAGTTTAAATTAATTTCTTATGCTAAGAGCAATAATTATACCAAAAAACCTCTTATGACAATATTTCTTGTAATTCTAGCCATCTCATCTCCATTCTCTCTAACTCTTTGGCGTTTTTTTCTAACAACTCTGATAGACTAGCCACTTTCTCATAATCTGTCTCTCCATTGAGTTGTGCAAGTATAGTCTCTCTTTCTTCCTCTAGCTTTGGCAATTGTTTTTCTATTTCTTCTAGCTCTCTCTGTTCTTTAAAAGATAGTTTTTTCTTAGGTAAAGGCTCTTTTCTTTCTGTCTGAGGAATTTCCACCTTTTCTTTTTCTTTATTATTTTGTTTTAGCTCTAAATCTTTAGCGGTTCTATATTCCGTAAAGTTGCCTGTAAAATCTCTTACTTTACCATCTCCCTCAAATGCCAAAACATGATCTACCACTCTATCCATAAAGTATCTATCGTGAGATACTATAGCTAATGTACCTTGAAAGTTTTGTAAAAAGTTTTCCAAAACGCTTAAGGTAGGTAAATCCAAATCATTGGTAGGTTCATCAAAAATTAAAAAGTTAGGGTTTTGATACAACACATACATTAAATGTAACCTTCTCTTCTCTCCTCCAGAAAGTTTAGAAATGGGTGAGTACTGAGCTTGGTCATCAAATAAAAATAATCGTAAAAATTGCGACGCAGAAATAGTTCTACCATTGGCTAATGGAAAGTTTTCGGATATTTCTTTAATAAAATCAATTACTCTTTCGTCTTCCTTATAGGTAAGTCCTTTTTGAGAAAAATAACCAAATTTTATGGTTTCTCCTGTTTCTATCTCTCCACTATCATAGTTTTCTAACCCTTGGATAATATTAAGTAATGTGGATTTACCCACTCCATTTTGCCCCACAATCCCTACCTTTTCGCCTCGTTGAAACTGATAAGAAAAATCCCTTAATATCACTTTATCATCATACTTTTTGTTGATATTTCTAAGCTCAAGAATCTTTTTACCCAAGCGTTCCATTTTAAAGTCTAGCTCCAAACTGTCTTTTCGAGTATCTGTCTTAGCGACCTTTTCTGTTTCGTAGAAAGCTTCTATTCTACTTTTAGATTTTGTAGTTCGTGCTTTGGGCTGCCTTCTCATCCATTCCAATTCTTTTCGGTAAAGATTATTGGCTTTATCTATGGTAGATTGCAAGTTTTCTTCCCTAATCATTTTATTTTCTAGATAAGTCGCATAGCTCCCTTGATGTATGTATAGTTGCTGGTCTTCCATCTCCCAAATTATATCGCAAACACTATCTAAAAAGTATCTATCGTGCGTTACTAATAAAAGAGTAATCCTCGCTTTGGAAAGATAATTTTCCAGCCACTCCACCATATCCACATCTAAATGGTTGGTAGGCTCGTCCATAATTAGAAGCGTATGTTTATGTTCAGCCCTAGTTTCTGTAAGCAATTTTGCCAATGCAACTCTCTTTACTTGCCCTCCTGACAATGTTCCCATTTTGGCATTAAGGTCTGTAATTTTGAGCTGAAAGAGGATTTGTTTCATTTCATTTTCTAAATCCCAAGCTTTATGAATTTCCATATCTGCGAGAGCCTTCTCAATAAACGCTGTATCTGTAGATTGTAAAGACAGATGGTAATTTCTAACAGCATTTATAGGGTCTGAATCTAGCTTCATCATAAATTCTTCCACGGTATCCTCCGCATCGAAAGTAATTTCTTGGTCAAAAAGCACCACTTGTATATCTTTATTTACCAATACCGAACCGCTATCTGGAATTTCTTTTCCTAAAATAATTTTTAGAAGGGTAGATTTCCCACTTCCATTTTTGGCAACAATGGCAATTTTATCTCCTTCATTGATGTTAAAAGAAATATCTTGAAATAGAGTTTTAATTCCGTAAGATTTGGTAAGATTTTCAGCAGTGATGTAATTCATTCTCTAGAAAATTGAAATTGAGTGCAAAGATAGCATAAAAAAACCGTTTCAGTCGGGCATTTCCCTTCTAAAACGGTTCTAAAAATAATATGGAATATTCTACTAAAAGCTATACTTAATGGTAGTCCCTCCGAAGAAATAAGCTCTCGCAGGTCCTGGATTAACATCTGTAGTTACCCCAACAGGATAGCCATTACCTAAATCAGTGTCGCCTATCGCATTCCCTACAAATAGAAAGGCATAGTTGACTCTATTCGTTAAATTATTCCCTGCCACATAAGCGTCTAAACTCCATTTCCCAAACTCCTTTTTATAACCTATCTTGGCATTGTACTGATGAAAACCTTTTACATTGATTTCGTTGGCAAAATCAGTATAAACATCGCTTAAATAATTAAATGTATTTCTAACATAAAGTCCAAAACGCGTATCAAAATCCAACCCTAAAGAATATTTTACCGAAGGTATGCCTACCACCTTTTTACCTGAATAATCTTCTCCTAACATACTAAAAGACTGATATTTAAAATCATATTTAGAAAGATTAAAATACGGTAACACTTTATTTATAAAATTATTAGATGTATAAGAGTAGCCTAGACTCAACTCTAGTCCTCTATTGAACTGATTCCCTGTATTCCCCCAGTAAGAGTACATATCTCCAGCACCATCGCTAGCCCAAAGCTGTGTTAGCTTATCTTGAACTCTGATATCAAACAAGGATATTTGATAATCAAATTTCGTTTTTCCTAACAATCCGTGTACTGAAAAATCCCACATTTTAGCACGCTCTGCTTTGAGTAAATCATTAGTTTTTCCTGTAGCAGAAACAAATGCTGTGGAAGCTGTAGGTGCGTTATAACCCTCACTATAGCTTAAATTAAATAATTGATTTTTCCATTTTTTTTGTAACGCTATATGAGGCGTTAAAACCATAGAAAAATCTTTTTTGAAAGAGGTATCTTGTTTGTAACCATCTAATAAACCTGGATAAGCCAACAAATCTGTTCTATCATAACCTTGCTTATTACCACTCACACCCAAAAGAAGAGATAAGTCTAAAGGTTGATAGGTTAATCTATTGGTAAGAAATACCGAAAAATTATAATTATCATACTTAAAATAAGTACCTCTTTTAGATAATGGTCGAGTCTGTAAATCTGGTTTATCCAAACTGCCATCAAAACGATAATTAGAGATTAAAGCTCTAGAAATAAGATATTCTCCACCTGCTTCCATTTCATTTTTAAAATCTTCAGAAATAGGATAATTCCATTTTAGCTCAGACCTCACACCATAGCTTGGTTGTTGAGAGTTTTCTGCCGCTCCTGCAGCCGTTCGCTTAGTATCTAAATGATGATAAAATAATGAGGTATTATAGGTAACATTAGGATTGATTTTCCATTGATGTCCTATAATAGTTCTAGTGGCTATGAAATGGTTTGCTGCATTTTTTCTTGCATAGGCTGCATTGCCAGGGTCTTTACCATCATAATAATCTTGAAGAGAAATTTGTCCTGTAACGCCTTCATAGGAATTATTATGACTCGCATACACCATTAAACTATGGGCTTGAGCCAACTTAAAGTTTCCCATAAAAGCATAGTTATTTTTCCTAGTATTGCCTCTAGGACGGTAGCCATCACTCCCTATATGCCCATAGTTAAACATAATATTTGCGTTATCCGTTACAGTTTCTACCTTGGTATTAGACTGAAACAAACCAAACGAACCAAAAGCCAAAGACTCTGATAAATGAGTCCCTTTTTTAGTTTCTGGACGCATATAGAACCTCACGGCTCCACCTGTACCTCCACCATAAAGTGTAGAGGCAGGACCTTTAACGACTTCAATATTATTGATAAGAGAAAAATCTATATCTTCTAAAATAGTAACGCCGTCAGCATTGGTAATTGGAGCCGAATTGAGGTAGAACTTCACACCCCAGTTATTGAATTTCTGATCGTTACCATAACCTCTCAGAACAATTCTTTGTCCTCCAAACTGAGTTCTTTTTTCTACCTGAACACCAGCCATTGTTCCTAGTGATTGCTCTATAAAATGAGGATTATTCCTTTCCACCTCATAAGCGGATATAATCTCCGTAGATTGAGCTTGTTTAAAGAATTCCTTTCTTTCTTGTTTTACTTTTTGCCTTGCACTTATGACAACACTGTCTACAACCTTTTCTTTTTCTACATTCTGTGCAATAGCTTTTGTTACTAATAAAAAAGTGATAAAAACGGTTAATTTATTCATATCTCTATTTTTCAATCAAAAAAGTCTTACCTTTTTATTTGAGATAAGACTCTAATTATTTTAAAGGTAAATACTTATTACGCTTGAGGCGTATTATTCCCACCTAATACAAAAGGTTCAACCTCTTTAATTTCTCCAAACTGTTGCTCATAGTTAGCAATATTTTGCTGTAAAGCATTTAGAACTCTTTTAGCATGTAATGGTGCTAAAATTACCCTAGATCTTACTTTAGCTTGTTGAACACCTGGCATTAACTGAATGAAATCTAAAACAAACTCAGATGGAGAGTGGTTTACCAAAGCTAAGTTAGCATATACACCAGCTGCTACCATTTCGTTAAGTTCAATGTTAATGTTGTTTGGATCTTGGTTTTGATTGTTGTCCATAAAATTATTATTTAGTTATTATTTAGTTTGAAAGGTATAAAGATAACAAATATCTTCTACCTTTCAAACAATTTTTTCTTCAAATTAATTTAAATCTTCAAACTCTTTATTAGAACCTACGATAAAGTTCTGATAATCTTTAAGCCCCGTTCCTGCAGGAATTCTATGTCCTACAATTACATTTTCTTTAAGACCATTCAACTCATCTACTTTACCTGATACCGCTGCTTCGTTAAGTACCTTAGTAGTTTCTTGGAAAGATGCCGCAGACATAAATGACTTAGTTTGTAGAGCCGCTCTTGTGATACCTTGTAAAACAGGGTGTGCTGTAGCCGTAAGTGCTTCACGAACTTCTACCAGTTTTAAGTCTTCTCTCTTAAGCTTAGAGTTTTCGTCTCTTAATTCTCTCGCTGTAATCATCTGACCTGCTTTAAGCTCTTGAGAGTCTCCTGGATCGGTAACTACCTTCATACCAAACACTCTTTCGTTCTCTTCGATAAAGTCTTGCTTATGTTCTAGACTACCTTCTAAGAACTGAGTATCTCCACCATCTACAATCTCTACTTTCGTCATCATTTGGCGAACGATGATTTCAAAGTGCTTGTCATCAATCTTCACCCCTTGTAGACGGTATACCTCTTGGATTTCGTTTACCAAATATTCTTGTACCGCTGTAGGACCTTTAATTGCTAAAATATCATTAGGCGTTACTGAACCATCTGACAATGGAGAACCTGCTCTTACGAAGTCGTTTTCTTGAACTAAGATTTGGTTAGATAACTTCACCAAGTATTTCTTAATTTCTCCTGATTTAGACTCTACGATAAGCTCACGGTTACCTCTCTTGATTTTTCCGTAAGATACTACCCCGTCAATTTCTGTTACTACCGCAGGATTAGAAGGATTTCTAGCTTCGAAAAGTTCCGTTACTCTAGGAAGACCTCCCGTGATATCCCCTGCTTTTGCAGATTTTCTTGGGATTTTAATTAAAATCTTACCAGCTTTAATCTTCTCTCCATCATTTACCATTAAGTGAGCTCCCACAGGTAAGTTGTAAGATTTTTGCTCTACTCCTTTAGAATCTACCACTCTAAGGGTAGGTACCGCTTTTTTGTTTCTAGATTCAGAGATTACCTTTTCTTCAAAGCCTGTCTGTTCGTCAATTTCTAATTGGAAAGACACGCCTTTGATAATATCTTCGTACTCTACCTTACCAGAAGTTTCAGCAATGATTACCGCATTATACGGATCCCATCTTGCTATAAGGTCTCCTTTCTTCACTTTATCCCCTGGTTTTACAGAAAGTATTGAACCGTAAGGTAAGTTTGCTACCATTATAGGTGTTCTGCTAGCATTATCTGCTACCAAACGGAATTCGGTAGAACGAGACACCACGATTTCAGCTTGGTTTCCTTCTTCATCTTCAGAAGTTACCGTTCTAATTTCGTCCATTTCTACGATACCATCTCTCTTAGCTACGATAGATGGATTTTCGGAAACGTTACCCGCTGTTCCCCCTTGGTGGAAGGTTCTCAAGGTAAGCTGTGTACCAGGTTCCCCGATGGACTGTGCTGCAATAACACCCACAGCTTCTCCCATATGAATCATCTTACCTGTAGCTAAGTTTCTACCGTAACATTTAGCACAGATACCTCTCTTAGATTCACAAGTTAAAGGTGAACGAACCTCCACAGACTCTATACCAGCCTCTTCTATCTTCTTAGCTAATTCTTCATCTATAAGAACATCAGCTTCTACGATTAACTCGTCTGTTTCTGGGTCATATATATCATGTAAAGAAATTCTACCTAAAATTCTTTCAGATAATTTCTCTACTATTTCATCATTCTTTTTAAGTGGCGTTACTTCCACACCTCTTAGAGTACCACAATCGTCTTCAGTAATGATAACGTCTTGAGCTACATCTACCAACCTTCTCGTTAAGTAACCAGCATCCGCCGTTTTAAGCGCCGTATCCGCAAGACCTTTACGAGCACCGTGAGTAGAGATAAAGTACTCAAGGATAGAAAGCCCCTCTTTAAAGTTAGCTACAATAGGGTTTTCGATAATCTCTGCACCTACTGAACCTGCTTTTTGAGGTTTTGCCATTAGACCACGCATACCTGATAACTGACGAATCTGCTCTTTAGAACCCCTCGCACCAGAATCTAGCATCATATATACAGAATTGAAACCACCTTGGTCGGTCTTCATTCTCTGCATAATCATTTCGGTAAGGTTAGCGTTAGTATTTGTCCAAACATCAATTACTTGGTTATAACGCTCAGTATCAGTGATAAGACCCATATTATAGTTAGCCTTAATATCATCTACACTTTCTACCGCCGAAGCTATCATTTGTTTCTTCTCTTCTGGCACCACAATATCAGCTAAGCTGAACGATAGACCTCCTTTAAATGCGTTAGAGTATCCTAAGTCTTTCATTCTATCCAAGAACTGAACTGTAGTTGGGAAATCAGTTTCTGCTAAGATTCTACCAATTACATTTCTTAACGATTTTTTCGTTAAAAGTTCATTGATGAATCCTATTTGTTCAGGTACTATCTGATTGAATAAAATTCTACCAACAGTAGTTTCAATCAGTTTAGTTACTAATTCTCCGTTTTCATTCTTCACAGGAAGTTTACACTTAACTTTAGCATTAAGCGTTACTTGTCCTTCGTTGTAGGCAATTTCTACTTCCTCTGGAGAGTAGAAAGTTAAACCTTCTCCCTTCACTTTATAATCCTCCGTAGAATGAGCTTCTTTAGTCATAAAATAAAGCCCAAGTACCATGTCCTGAGAAGGTACCGTAATTGGAGAACCATTAGCAGGGTTCAAGATATTCTGAGAACCTAACATTAAAAGTTGAGCCTCTAAAATAGCTTCTGGACCTAAAGGTAAGTGTACCGCCATCTGGTCACCATCAAAGTCGGCATTGAATGCCGTAGTTACCAATGGGTGTAGTTGTATCGCTTTACCTTCAATCATTTTAGGTTGGAATGCCTGAATACCTAAACGGTGAAGTGTAGGGGCACGGTTAAGAAGTACTGGGTGACCTTTCATTACATTTTCTAGAATGTCATACACCACAGGTTCTTTTCTATCTATAATTCTTTTCGCAGATTTTACTGTTTTTACGATACCTCTTTCGATTAGTTTTCTGATGATGAACGGCTTATAAAGCTCTGCCGCCATATCTTTAGGGATACCACACTCGTGTAGTTGTAAAGTAGGACCTACCACAATTACCGAACGAGCAGAGTAGTCTACCCTTTTACCAAGTAAGTTCTGACGGAAACGCCCTTGCTTACCTTTTAATGAATCAGAAAGAGATTTTAATGGTCTGTTAGACTCAGATTTAACTGCAGAAGATTTTCTTGTATTATCAAATAAAGAATCTACCGCTTCTTGAAGCATACGCTTCTCGTTTCTTAAGATAACTTCAGGAGCTTTAATTTCTAGAAGTCTCTTAAGACGATTGTTTCTGATAATTACTCTTCTATAAAGGTCGTTAAGGTCTGATGTCGCAAAACGCCCACCATCTAGTGGCACTAATGGTCTTAACTCTGGTGGTATTACAGGAAGTACACGCATTACCATCCACTCTGGGCGGTTAATCATTCTCGTATTAGCATCTCTAAGAGCTTCTACTACTGATAATCTTTTTAGTGCTTCTGTTCTTCTTTGCTTAGATGTCTCGTTGTGTGCTTTGTGTCTTAAATCATAAGAAAGAGCATCTAAATCTATTCTCTTTAACAATTCTTCCACAGCCTCAGCTCCCATTTTAGCGATAAACTTATTAGGGTCAGAGTCATCTAAGTATTGATTTTCCGTAGGAAGTGTATCTAAAATATCTAAATATTCTTCCTCGGTTAAAAATTCCATTTCCTCGAAATCAGAACCGTCTAATCTTTTAGCGATACCTTGCTGAATTACCACATATCTTTCGTAGTAGATAATCATATCTAGTTTCTTAGATGGCAATCCTAGAAGATAACCTATCTTATTTGGTAAAGAACGGAAGTACCAAATATGAGCTACAGGAACTACCAAGTTGATGTGCCCTATACGCTCTCTACGCACTTTTTTCTCCGTTACTTCTACACCGCATCGGTCGCAGACAATGCCTTTATAACGAATACGCTTATATTTTCCACAAGCACACTCGTAATCCTTTACAGGACCGAATATTTTCTCACAGAAAAGCCCGTCTCTTTCAGGTTTGTGCGTTCTATAGTTAATGGTTTCTGGTTTTAATACTTCTCCTCTTGAATCTTGTAAAATAGACTCTGGTGAAGCTAAACCTATCGAGATTTTATTAAATCTACTTGTTTTATTTTTATTTGACATTTTGTTTCTTTTAAAGATTAAGAGAACCGAGAACCAAGAGAAGATGGTATTCTTTTATCTTGTATCTCATATCTCGTGTCTATTATTCCTCTAACCTTACATCTAATCCTAAACCTTGTAACTCATGAAGCAATACATTGAAGGATTCTGGAATACCCGGTTCTGGCATTGCCTCTCCTTTCGCAATAGCTTCGTAAGTTTTAGCTCTACCAATCACATCATCTGACTTCACTGTTAGGATTTCTCTCAAGATGTTAGACGCACCAAATGCTTCTAGTGCCCAAACCTCCATCTCTCCGAAACGCTGACCACCAAACTGAGCTTTACCTCCTAATGGCTGCTGCGTGATGAGAGAGTAAGGTCCAATAGAACGAGCATGCATCTTATCATCTACCATGTGACCAAGTTTCAACATATAAATCACACCTACAGTAGCTGGCTGAGTAAATCTCTCCCCTGTACCACCATCATACAGATAAGTGTTTCCGTAGATAGGTAGCCCTGCTTTTTCGGTGTACTCTGTAATTTGGTCTAGTTTAGCACCGTCAAAAATAGGCGTAGCGAACTTCAAGCCTAATTGCTTACCTGCCCAACCAAGTACCGTTTCGTAAATCTGACCGATGTTCATACGAGAAGGTACCCCTAGCGGGTTAAGTACGATGTCTACTGGCGTACCGTCTTCTAAGAAAGGCATATCTTCCTCACGAACGATTCTAGATACGATACCTTTGTTACCGTGACGTCCTGCCATCTTATCTCCTACATTTAACTTTCTCTTCTTAGCGATGTAAACTTTAGCCAACTTAATTATTCCTGAAGGAAGCTCGTCTCCGATTGAAATAGCGTATTTCTCACGGTTTTTAACTCCTTGTAAATCGTTGTACTTAATCTTATAGTTGTGAATTAATTGCTTAATTAACTCGTTTTTATCTGTATCTACTGTCCAGTCAGAACCACTTACATTTACATAATCTTCTACTGACTGAAGTAGTTTCATAGAGAACTTAGCACCTTTACCAATGATTTCTTCTCCTAAGTCGTTTTTAACTCCTTGAGATGTTTTACCATTAACAATAGTGTTTAATTTATCTAAAAGAACCGCTCTAAGCTCATTGAACTTAGTTTTATATTGGTTTTCTATTTCTTCTAGCTTGATTTTCTCTTCTGTTCTCTTCTTCTTATCCTTAATATTTCTAGAGAATAGCTTTTTGTCTATCACTACCCCTCTTAATGAAGAATCTGCCTTTAAAGAAGCGTCTTTTACATCTCCTGCTTTATCACCGAAGATAGCTCTTAATAACTTCTCTTCTGGAGTAGGGTCAGACTCTCCTTTAGGTGTGATTTTACCGATAAGAATATCACCAGGTTTTACCTCTGCTCCGATTCTTATCATACCGTTTTCATCTAGGTCTTTTGTAGCATCTTCAGAGATATTAGGAATATCTGCTGTAAGCTCCTCCATACCTAGTTTGGTATCTCTTACCTCTAAAGAATACTCATCTACGTGGATAGAAGTAAACCAGTCCTCACGAACTACTTTTTCGTTGATTACAATCGCATCCTCGAAGTTATACCCTTTCCAAGGCATGAACGCTACCACTAAGTTTCTACCTAATGCTAACTCTCCGTTTTCTGTTGCGTAACCATCACAAAGTACTTGTCCTTTTTCTACTGTATCTCCTACTCTTACAATAGGTTTAAGAGTAATAGTAGTAGATTGGTTGGTTTTTCTGAACTTAGTTAAATGATAGGTTTTAGTAGCTGATTCGAAGCTTACAATATCTTCATCTTCAGTTCTATCATATTTTATAACAATTCTCTCCGCATCTACATACTCTACAACACCAGTTCCTTCAGCATTGATTAAAATTCTAGAGTCTCTAGCCACTTGCTTTTCTAAACCTGTACCTACGATAGGTGCTTGAGGTTTTAATAATGGTACTGCCTGACGCATCATGTTAGATCCCATCAAGGCACGGTTAGCATCATCGTGTTCTAGGAAAGGAATAAGTGATGCCGAAATACCAGAAATCTGGTTAGGAGCTACATCTATTAAATCTACTTGCTCTGGTTCTACCACTGGGTAATCTCCATCTAAACGAGCAATAATTCTCTCTGTTTCAAACTTACCATCATCAGCAAGCTCTACGTTCGCTTGAGCAATAATTTTAGCTTCCTCATCTTCTGCGTTAAGATATATAGGTGCCGCATCTAAATCTACTTTACCATTTTCTACCTTACGATAAGGCGTTTCTATGAAACCTAAATTATTGATTTTAGCATAAATACCTAAAGAAGAAATCAAACCAATGTTCGGTCCTTCCGGCGTCTCAATTGGACAAATTCTTCCGTAGTGTGTATGGTGAACATCTCGAACCTCAAAACCTGCTCTTTCTCTAGAAAGACCACCAGGTCCTAAAGCTGATAATCTTCTCTTATGTGTAATCTCAGAAAGTGGATTGGTTTGATCCATAAACTGAGAAAGCTGGTTAGTTCCAAAGAACGAGTTAATTACCGATGTTAATGTTTTAGCGTTAACTAAATCTGTTGGACTAAACAATTCGTTATCACGAACATTCATTCTCTCACGGATTGTTCTTGCAATTCTAGAAAGACCTACTCCAAACTGACCTGCCAACTGCTCTCCTACCGTTCTAATTCTTCTGTTAGAAAGGTGGTCTATATCATCTACCTCTGCTTTAGAGTTAGCCAACTCTATTAAGTGTTTTACAATACTAATGATGTCCTCTTTAGTAAGTACCTCTACACTTTCGTCTACGCTAAGACCTAGCTTTTTGTTCAATCTGTAACGACCTACCTCTCCTAAAGAATATCTCTGCTCCGAGAAGAATAACTTTTCTATAATTCCTCTTGCAGTTTCTTCATCAGGTGGATCTGCGTTTCTCAACTGACGATAGATGTACTCTACCGCTTCTTTTTCTGAGTTGGTAGGGTCTTTTTGTAATGTATTTTGAATGATGGAGAACTCCTTAGTGTTTTCATTGTGGATTAAAATGGTTTTAACACCAGCCTCCAAAATCAAATCTAAATGTTCTTTTTCAAGAACGGTTTCTCTATCTAAGATAATTTCGTTTCTTTCTACAGAAACTACCTCACCTGTATCTTCATCTACGAAATCTTCAAACCAAGTATTAAGAACTCTAGCTGCTAAAGTTCTACCTTCTACTTTTTTAAGAGCCGCTTTAGACACTTTAACCTCTTCCGCCAAGTCGAATATCTGAAGAATTTCCTTATCAGACTCGTAACCGATAGCTCTAAGTAAAGTGGTTAATGGTAATTTTTTCTTACGGTCTATATAAGCGTACATTACGCTGTTGATATCCGTAGTAAATTCCATCCAAGACCCTTTAAATGGGATAATTCTAGAATAGTATAATTTAGTACCATTAGCGTGGTAAGTCTGCCCGAAGAATACCCCTGGAGATCTATGCAACTGTGTTACTACCACACGCTCTGCACCATTGATGATAAATGAACCACTAGGCGTCATATAAGGTACTGTACCTAGATATACATCTTGGATTACCGTTTGGAAATCATCGTACTCTGGGTCTGTACAGTATAATTTTAATCTTGCCTTTAATGGCACAGAATAAGTAAGCCCTCTCTCTACACACTCATCTATAGAATAGCGAGGAGAATCTACTAAGTAATCTAAAAACTCTAGTACAAACTGGTTTCTAGAATCTGTAATTGGGAAATTTTCTTGGAAGGTTTTGTAAAGTCCTTCGTTCACTCTCTGCTCCGGAAGTGTGTCTAGCTGAAAGAACTCCTTAAAGGATTGAATTTGGATATCCAAAAAGTCTGGCGTCTCCACTCTTCCTTTAGCCGACGAGAAATTAATTCTTTGATTTCCCTGAGCTTTTTGTGTCGTCTTTGATTTACTCATAAAACTTTTAGAAGATTGTTGGTTTAAAAATATTTTGTTACTCTTTTTAAAAATATCAGAAAGCTATTCAGGCATCATTTCCTAAAAAACTTTCTAACTGCAACTCCGGTATATCTTTTCACGGCGTAGTGCAAAATATTTTCAATTTTCTCATTAGATAGATAATACCTTGAAATACAACAGAACAAAACCCTAAATCCCTAAGGATAAGAGTTTTGTATTCTTATTTTATATTTCAGAAGTGTATATCACTCAAAATGAACTGCAAAGATATATTTTTTTATTAAACCTCACAAACCTTCTATCCTCTAAATTATCACCTTATAAAATTTGCATATCTAAAAAATAGCTTATACATTTGTCTCTTCTTTATGCAATACACTATCAACGACATACAAGAAAATGTGAAAAAGTTACAGAATTATTTGGCTGTTCCAAATAATTTCGTAAACACACACAGGTAGTTTCGTGGGTATGTGCTATATTATCTAGAAAATTATTTCAACCTTTATTGTTAATTATAAATAGAGTTCCACCAATTTTTATTGGGGGCTTTTTGTGTTTAGACCATTCCAATTTTAGCTTTCATCAATATCTACTAAAAGCACCATTGTTTTGTCTTAAAACATGGTCGTTCTTGTTGGGTGCTTTTAGTGTTCAGAAGAAGCGTTCTGCTCTTTCTGTTTTAGCCTTTCCTCTCGTTTTGTGTGTGTTTAGAGGGGAAAGGCGTTTTTTAAGGTTAGAAGTTAGATATGAGAGATTAGATTTTAGATAACCATTGAACATTAACAATTAACCATTAAATACTAGATTATGTCAATTAAGTACAAAACTATTCAGAAAGCCCAGCCAGGTGTGGCGGGTGGAGGCGACAAAAAATTCTATGCATCGCCTGTGTATCAAGGAGAGAAGACTCTAGAAGGTCTTACCAAAGACATCGAGAAGATTTCCACCGTAAGTGGAGCAGACATTAGAGCGGTGCTTTACGCCCTCGTAGATGTGATGCAAACCTCATTATCAGAAGGACGAATTGTAAGACTAGGCGAACTCGGCAGTATGAGAGTGAGCCTTAGCAGTGAGGGCAAAGCTAAGGAAGAGGAAGTAACTTCGGCAGCGATTAGAAACACAAAAGTACTATTTACCCCGGGGTCTGACCTTAAAAAGATGCTACAAACGCTGAAATTTGAGAAAGCCTAGCCACCCACAAAAAATTTCCTAGCTAGGAAATCTTAATTCCCTAGTTAGGAAATTCTAAACGCCACGCTAGGGAATTTTTAACCCAAAGAACAACAAAGAAAAAATTAAACAAAATCATTAACAATTTTTAAAATTAAATATTATGAAAACAACAGCTACAAAATTAAGTGTACTCGCCTTTTTAGGTTTAGGCTTAGCAGTTTATGGGCAAAGTGGTAAAGTAGGGGTTAATATCTCCTTACCTAGAGCTACTTTAGATGTTCAGCCCAATGCAACCAATAGCCAAGATAACGCCAAGACTAACGAAGGGATTTTAGCTCCCCAATTAAGTAAAACTCGTGTGGCAAGTATCGAAGCTCCTGTAGAAGGAACTCTAGTGTATGTAATAGATGACTCTACTAAGACCAATGGGGCTATAAGCAATTATACAGGTAATGATACCAAAGTAGCTAAAATCACAGAAAAGGGTTATTACTATTACAATGGTACAGAGTGGGTAAAGAGTACAGGAAACAATGATGATATTTGGCAAAAACAAAACAGCGGAAACATTAGACTTATAGATTCTGAGATTAAGGATATTGTACAATATACTCCTACTGGAAGCTACCAAAAATACCCTAAGACTCAATCTATATTTCAAGATTATAATAGTGTAACAAATCAAATACAGACTAAAAACATTTCAGAACTTAGTGGTAATTTCATATTTTTAAATTCTTCTTCCTCTCCTACATCTAATGATATTTATGGAGATATATCAGGCTGGGGGGAACATTACATATATAATGTTGATAAGATTGAAGGTAACACCGGAACTAATGGGAATTTCGTAGGACAAAATCACAGGCTTATCATTCCTACAGATACTTCTATCCCTGTAAGGCTTGTACGAACTGGTAGTTTTACCGCGGAGAAGCTAGATAATGGAAACACTCTTGAGTTAACCTCTATAGCTGCAAGAACTTTTGATGTAGGAGGAGAAAATACAAGAGACATTCGTGGAGCCGGCATTGCTACGAGCATTCAAAAACCAGCAGGTTCTATTAAAAATGCCTATGGAAGTTTATCTCTTTTTTCTACTCTAGAACAAAATATTGCCCCTATTGAGCAACTTATAGGAGTTTATTCAGTTAGAAGTCTTAAAGGGTCAGGTAATATAATTGATTCTTATGGCTTTTTTTCAAGAAGTGATACTTCAACTTATTCAGGAACAATAACTAATTCGTATGATTTTTATGCTACTGGAAATGTAAGAAATGCGACCAATCAGTATGGTATTTATATCAATGGTTCTGAAAAAACAAATTATATAGAAGGTAAAACAGGTATAGGCGTTACAGCTCCTACCGAAAAACTAGAAGTTGCAGGTAATGTAAAAGCCACGGGTTTTGTAGGTACTAATGCCGCTATCTTCCCAGACTATGTGTTCCAAAAGTATTATACAGGTACTTCTAGCCTAAAGGCAGATTATAGCTTTAAAACCCTAAGCCAAGTAGAAGATTTTGTAAAGACTAATGGACATTTGCCAGGGTATAAGTCCGCCGCAGAAATTAAAAAACAAGGTTATATAGACCTTATGGCTACCCAGCTCACCAATGTAGAGAAGATAGAAGAACTCTATTTACACAGCATAGAGCAAGACAAAGCCCTAAAAGCTAAAGATGCCGAAATTAAAGAACTCAAAGAAAGGTTATCTAAAATAGAAGCACTATTGTCTAAGTAATTTTTTTATCCCTCCAAATCTACTGGAGGGATTTTTTGTTGCTTCTCATAAAAGCTTTCTTAGATAGTAAAACTTTTTTAAAACCAATTATTACTCTAAATTTGCACCGCATTAAAAATAAAGTAAAACCATGAAATACCTTATCGTAGGGCTGGGCAACAAAGGAGACGAGTACACAGAAACTCGCCACAATGTAGGCTTTAAAGTTGTAGAAAAAATTGCAGAAAGCATAGAGGCTCCTTTTAAAACAGCTAACTTTGGCTGGGTAGCAGAGGGTAAATATAAGGGCAGAAAAGTAATATTACTAAAACCCGACACCTATATGAATTTAAGCGGTAACGCCGTGAAGTTTTGGCTAAAAAAAGAGAACATTCCGCTAGAAAATTTGCTTGTCATCACCGATGATTTAGCCTTGCCTTTCGGTACGCTTAGAATGAAAATGAAAGGCTCAGACGCAGGACATAATGGACTAAAAAATATCCAAGAACTCCTACAAACGCAAAACTACCCAAGATTAAGGTTTGGTATTTCTGCCAATTTCTCCGAAGGTAAACAAGTGGACTATGTACTCGGCAAATGGACCGAGGAAGAACAAAGCAAACTCCCAGAACGCCTAGAGCAATTTACTAAGGCTTCTTTAGCTTTTGTTTTCGCAGGTATCCAAAATGCGATGACAGGCTTTAATGGAAAGTAATCCGCTTCGCTAAATTTCCTTTTTATAGATAGTGTACTCCTTGTACATTCTGTGGTTAGGCAAACGCTCTATCTCTGCACGCATCTTGTGGTTTTCTCTCATAATTAAGTGGCTATCTACCGATCTAAAGCCTAGCTTAATTGCAGAACCAAAAAGGTGCGTTGCCAAAACCGCATCTAGACCTTTGTTTTGATAATCTGGTGCAATACCGCCTAACAATAGCACCAATCGTTTAGATGTTTTAGACGCTCTCAAAATATGGAACCAACCCAATGGCAACAGTCTCCCTTTAGCCTTTTTAATCCCTTGGCTTAGGTCTGCCATCGCTATCACAAACGCCACTACCCTCCCCGAACCATCGCTAATAATTTTAATTAACTTAGGATTTAATAATGGGAGAAAACGGTTGGCAAACTCGTCCATTTCTTCCTCTGAAATAGAAGTAAAGCCATAGATTTCTTGATAAGTAGCATTGATAAGGTTAAACACCGACTTCACAAAAGGCTTCACCTGTTTCGTAGAAGTGAACTGATGTACCGTGATGTTCATTCTGCTTTGTATTCTTTCCGTAAAAGCCTCGTAGCGTTCGGTAATTTTAGAAGTTAGCGGAACATCATATTGACACAACTCCACAAAAGAACTGTACCCCGAAGCCAAAATCATTCTAGACATATACTCAAAGCTAGAGTTGGTAATCATCATCGTAGGTTCAGAGAATCCTTTGGTAAGAAACCCTTGAGGCTCTTTGTCGGAAAATCCCATCGGTCCAATAAGCTCTTCGCAACCTTTAGACTTCGCCCATTGCTCTACCTCTTTTAATAACGTCGAGAATACGGCTTCGTCCTCATAACATTCAAAATAGCTAAATCTTGCTGTTTTAAGGTTTTGTTTTTTGTTATACTCATGTGGTATAATCCCCATAATTCTACCAACTGCTTTTCCATTTTGGTAAGCTAATAATAGAATGGTGTCGTTATGCTGAAATGCGGGGTTTCTCTTAGGATTAAAAAACTTCTCTTCATCTATGTAGAGAGGCGGTAGCCACTCCTGATGATTATGGTGTATCTTCTCTGGAAGGTAGATAAAAGCACGAAGCTCTTTAGCCCCTTCTACTTGTTTTATAGTGATTTCCATCGTTTTCGTTTTTTTATAAAAAATAAAGTCATACTTGAACTAAGCAAGTAAACCAATACTCCTGTAACTCCTCCCGCCAAAACATCTACCGCATAATGTGCTTTGATATACACCGTAGAGAAAACAAGAATAAATGTAAATAGAAATATTAAGAAAAATAATTTTCTGTAATGTTTAAATAGCCAAATCAGAACTACTACACTTACGCCCACATGAGAGCTAGGAAATGCCGCCGTAGGAGCTTCGCCCATCAATTGGATTTGTTTTACTGCCATTCCAAAAAGACCATAAGCTTCTACCGTATTGCTAGGATATGGGAAATAAAACTGTGGCCCTTCCGCTGGAACAAAAATAAAAATAGTGTAATAGATAACAAAAGCTGTTATCAATAAAGAACCAAAAAACTCCAATAGATTAGGCTTGTACTTAAAAAGCATTCCCATCACAATGAGAGGCATTAGGTAATAGAAGAAATACCCTAAGAACATCAGTTCACTAAACCAAGGATAATCAAAAACCTTAGAAAACTCTAGCGAAGGCTGAAAGCCAAACAAAAGGTGGTCTATCTCAACTAGCCAACTATCTATTTTATCAAAAAACATAAGATTGAGTTGTGCCGTCTCCTTATAAACCATACCTAAAAAGGCATAGGCTAGCAACCAGCTTACCAGTACTTTTATTTTTGGATAGTTTTTCAGTTGATTATCAAAAAATAAAGCCGCTAAAAACACTGCAAAAAAATAAAATCTCCCTTCTAATATTGGTATAAGAAAAAAGCCATCGGGTTTTACCAACAACACCAAAACTAGCGTAACCACCATATAAAAGGTTAAACTAAACCAACACAACGAAATCCCCCCTAATATTTTCTTCATAGATAAAAAAGCCCCCAAAGATACAAGATTTATGTTTAAGGACAATTAAAAATAAAAGTTGGGCTTCAGCTTTATAAACTGACGCCCAACCTCTAGTGAAAAACTTATAAAATGAAATTAAATTGCTTTACCATGACCAAGCTCTATATGAGAATGTTGGTCTTTTTCATAATCTTTATAAGATGTTCTAAACCCTAGTAACACTACTTCTATATCTTCCTCCTTAGCTCTTACATTAGCAAAGTCTTGTATTAACTCTAATACATCTGTAGTAATATAAGAGGTATTTCTAGCATCTATAGTTACTTTAGAGTTTGGTTTTATATTTTTTAAAGTCTTCTTGATTGCCGCTTTGTTAAGGAACGAAACCTCTTCTGCTAATCTTATGGTAATTTCATCAGCTTCGTCTAACTCTTCACGGCTAAAGTAGTACGCTCTTTTCATATTCCCTTGTAAAATATAGAATATAGAAATCGCCATACCTACTCCCACTCCTTTCAGTAAGTCTGTAGCCACAACTGCAACTACCGTAGCTATGAAAGGAATGAATTGATACTTCCCTTTGTGCCAAAAATGAGCAATTGTAGATGGTTTTGCTAATTTATATCCTACTAAAAGAAGTACTGCTGCTAAAGTAGCCAAAGGTATCTTATTAAGGATAACAGGTATAGATACTGCACAAACTAACAACAATACGCCATGTATAATAGCCGAAACTTTAGATGTAGCTCCCGCATTGGCATTAGCAGAAGAACGAACTACTACTGAAGTCATTGGAAGCCCTCCAATGAAAGCACTCACCATATTACCTATCCCTTGAGCTCTAAGCTCTAAGTTGGTATCTGTAATTCTTCTTTTATTATCTAATCTATCTGCTGCTTCAATACACAATAATGTTTCTATAGAAGCTACAATAGCTATAGTAGCCCCCACTACCCAAATTTGGGGGTTAGTAAATCCTGAAAAATCAGGCAATACAATCATATTTTTAAAATCTTCAGCAGATTGAGGTACTGGCAGATTAACTAAATGTTCTTCACTTATCGCTAAAGAGCTTCCACTAGCCTTGAAAAACTCATTTAATAAAATACCTACCGCTACCGCCACTAATGCTCCTGGTAACATTTTAAGTTTTCTAAGTGCTGCCACATTGTCCCACAACAAAAGAATCGCAAGAGAAACTAATGTTACTATAATTGCCCCCATATGCACCGATGAGCTAAGATTTTGAAGATAGCTAGATATAGAATCAAGATTATAGCCGTTGTCAAAAATGGTTTCATTTCCTTCAAAATCACTATCATATCCTAAAGCGTGCGGGATTTGTTTCATAATAATGATAACTCCAATACCAGCAAGCATACCTTCTATCACATTAGTAGGGAAATAATTAGAAATACTACCTGCACGCACAAATCCTAAAATCAACTGTATTACACCTGCTATAATACCCGCGCAAAGAAAAAGCTCAAACGCTCCTAAATCTGTAATAGCTGTAAGGATAATCGCTGTTAAACCAGCAGCAGGTCCTGATACTGATATATGCGAATTACTAATATAACCTACCACAATACCACCTATAATACCAGAAATAATACCAGAAAGCGGCGGTGCTCCAGATGCTAATGCAATTCCTAAACACAATGGTAATGCTACCAAGAATACCACAAGTCCTGAAGGAAAGTTTTCTTTAAAACCTCCTAATAAAGATGTCTTTTTCATTTTAAATATTGAAATAATTAGAACTCTCGTTTCTACAATAACCAATAACCTCTCTAAGAGAATTTACCGTTATTTCAAACGACTAAAAATTGATAAAATATCAAGCTGAACCTCCTCAGATAAGAAGAGATAGTAGTAATATTATGCTTCTGGAGGCGTATAATGCACCGATAAGAACGGTGAGAGAAGAGCTGCATCATCAGAACTTATAAACACTCTACTGGCGTATTTATAGCTAGACAACAAGGAAAAATCCTGCAAACTCATAACTTCCGAAATCATTTTCTCCGAAAACGAAATGGTTTCTCCAGACTGTGTTTCTTCTTCAGAGATTGTAAAAGTAACTATTGAAATGTCTTCACCAAACATCTTGGCGATACTTGGTAACGCCATAAAGTTTAGGAAAATCATCAACAATAAAATACTTTTAAACCTCATCTAAAAAACTTTTAAGGGTTTAGATTTTTGTTATTTCTTCTACTCATTACCCAATCAGAATCTGTTAGATTGTAGATTTTTTGAATATCTTTAAGCATCTTAGCAAAATCAAGATTCAAATCTATCAACTTACCAGTTCTTAAATCAAACACCCACCCGTGTACAATAGGAAACTCCTCTAAAATGTATCTTTCTTGCACACACGCCATTTTAATTACATTGATGCATTGCTCCTGAACATTCAGCTCTACCAATCTATCGAAACGCTTATGTTCGTCTTCGATAGCGTCTAGCTCCGCTTGGTGTAACCTGTAAACATCTCTAATAGTTCTCAACCAAGGATTAAGCAATCCTAAATCCTGAGAAGACATAGCAGCTTTTACACCTCCACAGTTATAATGCCCACATACCACAATGTGCTTTACTTTAAGATGTTCTACGGCATATTGTATAACTGCTGTAGAACTCATATCTAAAGTATTTACCACATTAGCTATATTTCTGTGAACAAACACTTCGCCCGGCTGAGCTCCCATTAACTCCTCTGCTGTTGCTCTACTATCCGAACATCCAATGTAAAGAAAATCTGGAGTTTGATTTTTAGCTAAATTTTTGAAAAAATCAGCATCTCCACCCAGTTTACTTTCTACCCACTTTTTGTTGTTTTCGAAAATTACTTCATACGAATTTGGCATAATATATAAATTTTAAAATTAGTCTCCTCGTTTTGAATAATTTTCAAACTATCGTCAACACCCTAGGGTATCAAGAATTATGCAAATATAATGTTTTTGAACCAATTAAAGTATTTTTTAACACTTTTTATAATTAAACTTTATGGTTAATATAACCCTCCGTTGCTTGGTCGTTAGGGATAATTTGTGCTGGATTCCCCATAACTACAGAACCACTAGATACATCGGTATTCACATACGCATTAGGGGCTATAAGGACGTTATTCCCTATAGTTATCCCACCCACAATTACAGCATTAGCCCCAATCCAAACTTCATCTCCAATGGTAGGCACGCCCTGCTTTTTGCCTCGGTTCTGCTGACCTATGGTAACCCCTTGTGCTATATTGCAATTTTTACCAATAATGGTTTTCGGATTGATAACCACCGCTCCCCAATGTCCCAAATAAAAACCTTCGCCTATTTGAGTTTCAGGATAAATCTGAAAACCATATTTTATTTGATAGTGCCTAAGAATAAATCGTACAATAAACCCTAAAAAAGGAGTACTTCTATATTTCTGTGCTTTACGAAACCAATAAATATAATGCAGATTAGGGCTGAAGCATTTTTTCAAAATCTGAATCCCAGAAAGCCACTTTCCACTCTCTCGGTAGAAGTCTTTTTGTATAGTAGTGTAATTCATCTAAGTCCGCTTGATAAACTTATGGCAAAGATAGAGAAATATCTCTATAATATCCAGACCGTGCGTGAGGGCGAAAGGCATTGTGGGAGCTCATCTTATAAAAAATGAAAGGAATCAGCCTTCGATTTTATAAGATAGCGACTGCCCGAAGACCGACCCGAGCCTAAGCCACTGCAAGGACTAGGGGCACGCCCTAATAAAAAAAGCGGCTCTAACTATCTAAGATTTGCATTATCTTCTCCACAGAATTGGTAAGATTGAATGGCATTTGGTAATCTTTTAGTTTTTCTTGATAGGTTTGAAAATACTGTGGATTGGTAAGTGCCTTTTTCATTCCTTGGTAAATACCTTCTTCTGAATTATCTACAATAAATCCTAGCTCTCCATCTAAGAGCATCTCTCTAACCCCAGAAACATCTGTTGCGATAATATTCTTTCTCAAAGTAATCGCTTCAAACAACACGGTAGGATAGCCCTCGTACCTCGAACTTAAAATATAGAAATCGGCATTTTTGAAATACGGATATGGGTTATCTGTAAAGCCTAACATATCTACTGTATCATCTATCACAAGTTCTGTTTTGAGATTTTGAATATTATCAAAATCATAGCCATCTCCTATAATTTGTACACGATGTGGCAAACCCTCGTCTAAGAGCCTTTTGTGTACTTTGAGAAGTCTATCAAACCCCTTTTGTGGAAACACCGTACCAACGGATACAAAAGTTGGAAGCATCGGTTTGGGCAACTCTTCTACCTTACTTTTATTAAGAATTTCCTGCGTGTCAAGTGGATTATAAATCCTAACAATTTTATTTTTTTCCGCCTCACTTTGAGCTAGGCTTTCAAAGTCTTTCCGTATATATTCAGATATGACCATAATCTTATCATATCCAAAAAACTTTCTAATTTCAGCATCTGTATAGTTGTGAAATTCGGTTTTTCTTAAATCGTTATGTATCCAGATGATTTTCTTAGATTGTTTCAACGGCGAATTTAACACCTCATCTCTAAAACCGTGTATGGCAGCTAATTCAACATCGTACTTTTTACCTTTGAGAATAAAATGATAAAGTAACTTTGGAAACTTTTTTAGTATTCCTTGATAAATAACTCTAAACGCTTTTTGAGGAATATCCTGCAAACGATTAGTGGTTATCATTTCTCCTTTGTTTAGATACAAAATATTAACCCAGCTAGGAACTTCCGATAGATATTTCCCCGAGTATAAATTGAGTAACAAGTCCACCTCATACTTATCTGGCGGAAGGTTTTTAAGAAAAGTTACCAGTACCTTCTCCGCTCCACCATGTCTCAATGAACCTATACGAATGAGAAGTTTCTTTTTTTTATCACTCATATCTATCTTTTTAAGGTTTTTAAATAAGTAATAAAACTTTCGTTAAACTTAACGACCGCCTCTTGGTTAAGATGATTACTATCGTAAAAGTCTATGGTATCGTTTAAAGGTAATTCGCCATAAAAATTCTTATAAGTCCCCATAGTTGATAGAAGACTATCCACCGATTTGTTATTCGTTTTAGACTCATAAAGTTTTTTGGTAATAGGGGCTTGAACTAAAATATAGGGTATATTTCTTTTCTTAATATAGTCTAAGTTTTCCTTCAGAGCCTCAATTTGTTTAGGGTTAAGTTCCCACTTGCCTTTTGCTTCTTCTAGCATTGGATTTTTTCTAAACTTTGTTTCCACAAAACCACCTCCCTGCACATAAACATCATCATTCTGTATACTTGGTTCAGAAAATGTTTTATTTAAACCTAATATTTGTCTATATAAACCATAAATAGCTGTATTAAAAACTGCTAAGTGCCTAGTACGCCGTACCATTTCAATAGCATTAACATCTATTTTATTGTTACTTAACATATCCAAAGAAGACTCTACACCATCAGCCGAAAGCGTTCCTGCATACACTTCGTAAACTATCATTTTAGGTTTTATCCTATCCAAATATTGCTTGAGTAACACCTGCGTGTTAATAGGTGATTGCGAACTAGAACCTAAATTAAATGAAGAAATACCATTTTTACTAAATACCCTAGTATCAAAACCTCGATAAGCGTGTGATGACCCTAAAAATAAAATATCTGGACTTTTTTCTAGATTGCCAACATCTCTGGTTCTGGAAAACAAATGACCATAGCACCCCACACAGTTTCTCACATTCTTAGCCATAAATGGTGGCATTATCTGGCTCCATATTGGCAAAACTACTACATAGAACACACTTCCAAAAACGGAGAAAAATATAATCTTTTTTATAAATGATTTCATATCTATTAAAACTGAAAATAAATAAATGGTGTCTCGTTAGTCTGCATAAATAGACCGATTAAAAGAAGGAGAAAAGAATAAAATAACCACCTCACAATCAGTAAATTACCCCCCCCCTATTTTAAAAAAGACAATATTAGTGAGCTTTTGTGGATACTTTATTCCTACTTTTATTTCGTTTGTTAAGAATTTTTCTAATGCAAACTCTCCTCTTCGTCCTTGCCATTCCATTATCAATAAAAAGCCAACTAGAATCAGAGTAGCTAATGCCGCCTTATTAAGACTAGGAAAACTGAATAATGATGGTTGAAATATGTTAGTAATATAAGAAACAGCATAAGCCATACTTTCTGCTCTGAAAAAAATCCACGCAAAAACCATCAATCCAAAGGTAGTAAGCATATTAAAAACATCCCTTAAAGAAGGGAGTACTTTATCATGAGCCACCACTTCTATATTATTTCTATTTGTTTTCAGTACAATGGATGGCATTATGAAAAGGGCATTTAGAAATCCCCAAA
Organism: Riemerella anatipestifer; assembly: GCF_035666175.1. Lineage (NCBI taxonomy): Bacteria > Pseudomonadati > Bacteroidota > Flavobacteriia > Flavobacteriales > Weeksellaceae > Riemerella > Riemerella anatipestifer. The sequence goes on along the minus strand of NZ_CP142016.1, from coordinate 2,145,665 downwards.
CAATAAAGGTCCAGTTGGCTCCGTGCCAAAACCCACTCACCAAGAAAATAATGAAAGTATTTCTAATTCTCATCCAATTTCCGCCCTTGCTCCCACCCAAAGGAATATATAGATAATCCCTAAACCAAGTGGAAAGAGAAATATGCCAACGTCTCCAAAATTCTGCTACATCACGAGAAAAGTAAGGATAAGCGAAGTTCTTCATCAAATCAAACCCAAATAAACGAGAGGTACCTATGGCAATATCCGAATAACCAGAAAAATCTCCATAAATTTGAAAGGTGAAAAATAGAGCTCCAAGCACTAACGTACTTCCCGAAGAGGTATCTGAACTCGCAAAAATCTGATTAGCATAAACCGCACAGTTATCCGCTATTACCATTTTCTTAAAAAGCCCCCAAAGGATTTGACGCATACCGTCCACCGCCTTAGTGTAGTCAAATTCTCTCTTTTTATAAAATTGAGGCAATAGGTGTGTGGCCCTCTCAATAGGTCCCGCTACCAACTGCGGGAAAAAGCTCACAAAGGCACTAAATGCAATGAAATCTTTGGTTGGTTCTAGTTTCTTCTTATACACATCTATAGTATAGCTTAATGTTTGGAAAGTATAAAAACTAATCCCCACAGGAAGCAAAATATTAAGTGTATGAATAGATGGTTTTTGTCCAAAAAAAGTAAATGCTGCTATAAAGTTATCTATAAAAAAGTTACAATACTTAAAAAATCCTAAAAATCCCAAATTGAGTATCACACTAATGGTAAGATACATCTTTCGTTTTTTAGGCTTCTCATCTAAAGCCAGTAATCTTCCTAAAGAATAGTCCAACACTGTACTAAACAGAATAAGAAAAAGAAAACGCCAATCCCACCAACCATAAAAAATATAACTTACAACTACTATAAAGAAGTTTTGTAGCTTTATATTTTTATGAAATACAAACCAATAAAGTATAAAAACTATTGGTAAAAATATCGCAAATTCTATTGAGTTAAAAAGCATAATTAATCTACTACAATATCATTTTTATAAATTCCTTTTTTCTTTAAAACTTTGAATAACCAAGGAAAAAATAAAATTATTAAAAGTTTACAGATATGTTTCTTGTTATCTCTAAAGTTATTTAAAACATATAGATTAACTTCTTCTATTGTAATCTCCTTATGTGGATCAAATTGAGATTTAATAAAACTTTTTATTTCTTCTCTTTTATTATAATTTTGTTGTGAAAGAGACACTCCATCATTCATTTTTCTATATAAAAAGAAAGGCTCTGGAAGATATTTAAACCTAAATCCTGCACTTGCTATCCTAATCCAAAAATCCCAATCCTCTGCATAAAACAAACCCTCATTAAACCCTCCCACCTTATCAAAAACTTTCTTTCTAAAAAGACTAGTTACAGCCATCAAATTACCAATACACATCAACTTAAATTTGGAAAAATTGCCTTTTTTTGAACTATAGGTAAACGCTCCAAAAGTTTTCAAGTCACAGTAAACCACATCATAATTTGAATTTTCATTCAAAAACTTAATTACCTTATTAATTTCTGGTAGTAACAAGGTCTGAATCTAAAAAAAGTATATACTCCCCTTTTACTGATTTTATTGCTGTATTTCTTGCAGAAGATGGTCCTTTATTTTCTTGAAATAAAATTGTAACAATATTATCTTGCTTATAGTTTCTAAAGAAAGAAATTATTTCTCCATTCGTAGAACCATCATCAATAATTAATACTTCATACTTATAATTGATATTAGCATTTCTAATGCTTTCTAAACATTCTTGCAAGTATTTTACCGGAGTATTATATACTGGGATTATAATTGATAGTTTTATAAAATCTTCTTCCATTGTTCTAAAATTTTATCTTTTTTCCATTTTTGTGCCTCCCTGTAGGAGGAGTGTGATAAACGCTCTAAATCCGCCGGACTATCTAATAGATACTGTAGCTTTTCTCTGAATAAATCTTTATTTCTAAGCGGAATTAAAAAACCATTATTCTTATTGATAATATCTGACGGTCCATAATTACAATCATAAGCCACTAAAACATTTGAACAAAACATGGCTTCTAATAAAACAGTAGGCAAACCTTCTTTCAAGGAAGTAAACACAAAAACTTTAGACCTTTCTAACAAACTTTCTATTTCATTCACCGTTCTATTGCCTAAAAAAGAAACTTTGTTCTCTAAATTATTACTCTTCACTAATTTTTCTAGCTCTTCTCGTTTATCTCCTTCCCCTACAATTTGTAATTTCCAATCCGAATGAAGATTAACTTGAGATAAGATCTCCAATAATTCAGCAACATTTTTATCTCTATCTAACCTACCCACATACGATATCAAATTAAACTTCTCCTGAAAGCCAATTTTTTTCTTACTATCAAAAGGTTCTCCTATAATATTGGCAATACAACTGGTCTTATTAAATTGTTCATAATGTAACATAGACGGTCGGTTAATAACAACCACTTGCTTCAAATTCTTATAAAAAACCCTTCTCAGAAATCCCTTATAAAAAAAACCACCTGTATTAAAATCTGTATGCTCCCATGCTATAGTTCTCTCTCTCACCCCGCTCCACAAAGAAATAAAAGAAGACAACTTATACCAACAAGAGATAATAGTATCGTAATTCTGATGATTCTTTCCTAACCAATTTTTTAACATTAAATAAACCCCTATATGATAAATATAGGCATTGATGTTCTGTATTTTAGGAATAAATCTAAGCCACTTTACATTAAATTCACATATTTTCCAAGCCCAATGTGAAAAAGTATCTATATGATGTATTTTGACATTTTCATTTAATGGATAAAAATTAGGTCTGGGCGACATCAACAATAGAATTTCTACCTTATACCCTTCCGCCACAAGCTCATTGGCCAAAGTGGTCATTACCTTAGCCACGCCACCCGGTTTAAATAGTTTGTAGTATACCAATAGTACCTTTTTATCTTTCCCTTCCATAATTATCTCACTTTATGATACAAAAAACTAAAGGGTAAAAGTCCCCAACTTAACACCTTTATCAAAGACGGTTGAATATCCATCAAAATATTTCTAAGGGAGTTGCCATTTTTAAATGAATAGTACTGATAGCCTACAATATTCCTTAGTAATGCTTTAGGATACGCCAATAACCCACCCCCATAGCTGTTGAGAAAAGACAAATGTCCTTCCTTTAAACCATAAACATTCTTTCCCGTCCATCTAGTGTTGGAAACAGAGGCAGCGTCATCTTCATCTTTATGATACACCCTCACCACTTTATTAACAAACCTTGTTTTAATTCCTTTAGCATCATATTCATTAAAAATTACCGATTGTGGAATGTAACCTTTCCCTTTGTAGGAGCTATAATTCTTCCCAAGGATTTGGCGATGGTAAGTTGGTGTAATAAAAATTCCAAATTTATCTCCTCTAACCTTGTACTTATAACGCATATCGAAAATACTTCCGTCAAATCCGCCATGAGGATACTCATCACCCACTATTTCTCCATTTTCATCTACGGAAAGTCCCATAACACCAATATAATCGTCAGGATTGTTAATGCCTTCCACCTCATTAAGAAGAATTTCCAAAGCTTCACTAGGATAAGAATCATCAGAGTCTACCACCATGTGATAAGGTGTAGTAACCTTCTTTATACCATCTAACACCGTTAAAAATTTATGCTGATTAGGCTGATAACAATACTCTATCTCAAATGGACTTTCCTCCTTAAATCCTTCCACCACTTCCTTAGTGTTATCGGTGGAGCCATCATCCATAATCAACCACTTAAAACCTAAAAAACTCTGCTTTTTTAAAGAGTTAAACACCCGTGGCAAAGTGTGAGCTCGGTTATAGGTTGGCGTAACTATCGTAATTTTTATATCGTTGTTCATTTTTAATTACATTTACTTAGTAACTACCAATCTCTCAAACACTTCCGTAACTTGAGCATATATCTTTTTCTCATCAAACTTTTCATCAGCACCTAAAGTTCCTTTTTTAATTCTCTCCACCAATTCTGGATTGGTAAGGAATGATTTCATCGCTTCAAAGAGTTCATTTTCATCATAATTAACTAAAACACCGTCTTTCCCATCGTCTATCATCTCTGGTATGCCTCCTACATTAGTGGAAATGATTGGCTTCCCCAATGCCATAACTTCGCCTATCGTCAGTGGATAACTCTCCGATTGAGACGGTAGCACAAAATAATCCGATGCTTTAACATAAGGCCAAGGATTTTTTTGAGTATCCAAAAGTAAAAAAGTTTTTTCTACGGATAGTTCTTTAGCTTGATTTTTCAGATTTTCCATTTCATTTCCTCCACCTATAACGGCAATAGAATGCAATAATCCCTCGTCTATCAATCGTTTATGAACTTTTATTAAAGTATGATAACCCTTTCTGCTATGCAATCTTCCAATTGAGGTAAAGCACGGACGGACATCAAAATCTAATTTAAAAGCCTCTGCTTTTTCTCTCGCTTCATTGATTTTAATAACATTATAAATAACTGAACTTTTTGGGTAAGTTACCCCATACAAATCTTCTATCACCTGTCTAGTTTGTGCTGCCCCAAAAATCATCCAATCAAACTTTTTCATCAAATCAATACGTTTTTTTACCCTTGCCTCATCTTTATCATAGCTAACATCAGTGTGAAACCACCCTACTTTTTTGGATTTTTTATTAGGTGAGTTGAGCACCATCTCAAATTCTGCATAGCCTGGCGATACCTCTATATCGTATTCTTCCTTTACTTTAGATGCATACAACAAACCCGGAAATTTATCGTAAAACCCTAGTTTCAGTCGCCTTAGTCCCAGTTGTATTTTTTGAACAAAAGCATTTCGAGACATCTGCTCTCTCCCTTTTTCCACAACGATAAGCCTAATATCTTTAGGTATTTCGGAGACCAATTCGCCTTGATACAAATTAAGCATCAAAGCCAAATCAAACTTATCCTTAGGAAGGTTTCTCAACAAGTCCAAAACCACTCGTGGCACACCTCCCATCTCTAAAGATCTAAGCCTAAATAATACTTTTATTTTTTGTGATTTATCCATAATTCTCAGCAAAGATAAACAAAGTAATTATGTTTTTTCAACAAGTTAAGTTCATACTTTGTTTATTTATAAAATAATAAATAAATTTACGCTCTAATGAATCCTAAAAAGTAATTTTACCAAAATGAAAGTACTCATTAAAAACGCTCAAATCGTTAATGAAAACCAAATTTTTCAATCAGATATTCTTATAGAGAATAGTTTAATCACTAAGATAACCCCCTCAATATCAGAAACCGAAGCCTACCAAATCATAGATACTAAAGGGTTACACCTTCTACCTGGGGTAATAGACGACCAAGTCCACTTTAGAGAACCAGGGCTTACCCACAAAGGAACTATTGAAACTGAAAGCTGTGCTGCCGTTGCTGGAGGCGTTACGAGTTTTATAGAACAACCCAACACCGTTCCTAATGCGATTACACAAGAACTTTTAGAAAATAAATATCAGATAGCTTCGCAAACTTCTCACGCCAACTACTCTTTTTCTATGGGTGGAACCAATGACAATTTAGACGAAGTCCTAAAAACTAATCCTAAAAATGTAGCTGCTATAAAACTTTTCTTAGGTTCTTCTACAGGAAATATGCTGGTGGATAATCCAGAAATTTTAGAAGAAATTTTCTCCAAAGTTAAGATGCCTATTTGTGTACATTGTGAAGACGAAACTACCATTCGTAAAAATACAGAAGACTACAAAACCAAATTTGGCGATGATATTCCTGTAAAATACCACCATCTCATCAGGAGCGAAGAGGCTTGTTTTATTTCATCAGCTAAAGCCGTAGAACTCGCTCAAAAAACAGGTGCAAGACTGCATATTTACCATTTATCAACCGCTAAAGAGACCATATTATTAGATAATATGACTCCTCTAAAAGACAAAAAAATAACTTCAGAAGTTTGTGTACATCATCTTCATTTTACTAATGAAGACTATGAAACTAAAGGTAGTCTTATCAAATGGAATCCTGCCGTTAAAACTAAACAAGATAAAGACGGCTTATGGGAAGCGCTGCTCGATGGTAGAATAGATGTGATAGCAACAGACCACGCCCCACACACCTTAGACGAAAAACAAAAACCTTACACACAATGTCCTTCGGGAGCACCTCTTGTACAGCACTCTTTGCAAACGATGTTAGAGTACCATAAAAAAGGAAAGGTAAGTCTAGAAACCATTGTGGAGAAGATGTGCCACAATCCAGCCATCATTTTCCAAATAGAAAAGAGAGGCTTTATAAGAGAGGGCTATAAGGCAGATTTAGTCTTGGTAGATTTAAACGCTGAACAAACAGTTTCCAAAGAAAATATACTTTATCATTGTGGTTGGAGTCCGTTAGAAGGCGAAACTTTTCATTCCAAAATCACTCATACCTTTGTTAATGGGCATTTAGCTTATCACAATGGAGAAGTTTCCTCTACTAAACACGGAGAAAGACTTTTATTTGATAGAAACTAAACTTTAATAAAAAAACAATAAAACTAAATTATTCATTATGAGATTGAAAAAATCATTTATCCTCTTGATGCTTTTCCTATCGTTAGGGATATTTGCCCAAAATTACGAATGGAAAAGTGCTTCGTCTGCTGGATACGACTACAAGTATGTTACCAGCGACCCAATGAAAGCCCGTTTCTACACTCTAAAAAACGGACTGACTGTAATTCTTAGCCCTACGCCTAAAGACCCTAGAATTCAATGCTACATTGCGATAAAAGCGGGAAGTAAAACAGACCCTGCTACCAACACAGGCCTAGCTCATTACCTAGAGCATATGATGTTTAAGGGTACTGATAAATACGGTTCGTTAGATTGGACGAAAGAAAAAGTAGAGCTTGATAAAATAGATGCGTTGTACGAACAGTACAATAAAACAACTGATGAGGTTAAAAGAAAAGCCATCTACCGAAAAATAGACTCTATTTCTGGAGTAGCTGCCAAGTTTGCCATTGCCAACGAGTACGACAAAATGATGTCTGCTATGGGAGCTCAAAACACAAATGCCTTTACAAGTTTTGAACAGACGGTTTACACAGATGATGTACCTAGCAGTTCATTGGACAAATATTTAAAGGTACAAGCGGAAAGATTTAGAAACCCTATTTTAAGGATATTCCATACTGAGTTGGAAGCTGTTTATGAAGAGAAAAACCGAAGTCTAGACAGCGATGGCAGTAAAGTTTTTGAAACTCTTTTCGCTAACTTATTTAAAAACCACAACTACGGTAAGCAAACCACTATCGGTACTGTGGAACACCTTAAAAACCCTTCTTTAGTAGAGATTAGAAAATACTTTAACACTTACTATGTGCCTAACAATATGGGCATCATTATGTCGGGAGATTTTAATCCAGACGAAGTGATTAAGAAAATAGACCAAAGTTTTGGTTATATGAAATACAGCCCTGTGCCTAAATACACATTCTCTCCAGAAACACCTACCAATCAACCTATTATTAAAGAAATTGTAGGTCCTGATGCAGAAGGTCTTACTATGGGCTTCCGCCTTCCAGGCAATAAAGATAAAGATGTTCTGTTAGCTGATTTGGTAGGACAGATTTTAACCAATGGTAAAGCGGGATTACTAGACCTCAACCTTGTAAAAAAACAAAAACTTCTTTCCGCAGGAGCGTTCTCTTTTTTGCTTATAGACCACGGTGTACTTTACATTAGTGCTAAACCTACCTCTGGACAATCTTTAGAAGAAGTAAAAGATTTGGTACTTAACGAAATCGATAATTTGAAAAAAGGAAACTTTGATGACCAACTCATCACTTCTATCGTAAATAATATGAAGAAGATGAAAATCAAAGATTCTGAAAACTACGGCGACCGTGCTAGCGTTCTAATGGACGCCTTCACTTCCGAACTAGATTGGAAAGACCAAGTGGCTTATGTTAACAATCTTTCTAAAATCACAAAACAGCAGGTGGTAGATTTCGCTAACAAATATTTAGGAAATAACTATGTTGCAGTACTTAAAAGAAAAGGAGAAAAACCTGAAAGCATCAAGATAGAAAAGCCTGAAATCACTCCAGTAGAAACTAATGCTGATAAACAAAGTGATTTTGTGAAGATAGTTGCTTCTATGCCGAGCAATAGTTCTAAACCTGTATTTTTAGACTACAACAAAGACCTTAAAAAATCTAAACTTGCACAAGCAGAAGTGCTTTATGTACCTAATCAAGACAATAGTCTTTTCAGATTGATGTATCGTTATAAGATAGGAAGTCTTAACGATTTAAAGCAATCTATCGCTTCACAATACATTCAATTTTTAGGAACAGATAAGAAATCTTCCGAAGCTATTTCTAAAGAGTTTTACAAAATCGCTAGTAGCTTTAAAGTATCTACAGGAGAGGAATACACCACCGTTACAATAGAAGGTTTACAAGAAAATTTTGACCAAGCGGTAAGCCTATATGAAGATTTAGTTCTTAATGCTAAACCTGACGAAACTGCTCTTACTAACCTAAAAGCGAGGCTTATGAAAGGGAGAAAAGATGCTAAACTTAACAAAAATGCTATCTTACAAGGGCTTACTAGCTATGCTACTTATGGAGCGGACAACAAATTCAACTATGTGCTTTCAGACGATGAGCTTAACAAAATCACCGCTGATGAACTTGTGGCGAGAATTAAACAACTCAACAGCTACGAGCAAACCATTATTTACTACGGTCCTGAAAAACTAAATGTACTTGTAAACAAATTGAGTAAACTCCATAAGATGCCAAGCACTTTGGCAAAACCAAACCCTGCAAAGGTATTTACACAAGTAAAACAGGATAAAAATCAAGTTTTATTTGCTGATTATGATATGGTTCAAGCTGAGACTAGATGGATTAGAAATACAGACCTCTACGACCCTAACAAAACCGCCTTGGTAAAGGTATTCAATAATTACTTTGGTGGTGGTATGGGTGCCATTGTATTCCAAACCATTAGAGAGAGTAAGGCTTTAGCTTACAGCACCTTTGCTTACTATGTTCAGCCAAGCAAAAAAGAAGAGAAGTACACTTTATTAGGATATGTAGGTAGCCAGTCAGACAAGTTCAACGAGGCAACCGCTTCTATGAACGAGCTACTTAACAAGCTCCCAGAACTTCCAGAAAACCTTAACCTAGCTAAAGGACAAACCAAAAAAGATATAGAAACCGAACGCATTACACAAGACGGTATCATCTTTAATTATTTGGAAACTCAAAGACTAGGATTAAAAGAGGATATTAGAAAAGTTATCTACCAAACTGTTGATAAAATCAACTTTGCAGATTTAAAAAATTTCCATCAAAATTATCTTGCTAACCAACCTTACACCTATGCTATTGTAGCATCTAAAGATAAGGTTAAAGAAGAAGATATGAAGAAATTAGGCGAACTTAAAAAGCTAAGTTTGGAAGAAATCTTTGGATACTAGACTAATCCTCCGCTTAAGGCAAAAGAAGTCGAAACATAATTGTTTCGGCTTTTTTTGTCCTTTACTCTAAAAGATTTTATTTAACTTTAGACCTAAATTTAATTCAAAATGAACTATACAGATTCTATGCTCAAAGAGAATGCTCTTAAAGATAAAGTAGCCATTGTAACAGGTGGTGGTAGCGGATTAGGAAAAGCCATGTCAAAATATTTCTTAGAATTAGGGGCTAAAGTGGTCATTACTTCTAGAGATTTAGACAAACTAAAAAACACAGCTACAGAACTAGAAAAAGCTACTGGCGGTACAGTATTGCCACTCTCTTGTGATGTTAGAAATTACGATGAAGTAGAAGCAATGAAAACGGAAGTCCTAAAAACTTTTGGAAAGATAGATATTTTAGTAAATAATGCTGCGGGGAACTTTATCTCGCCTACCGAAAGGTTATCTGCCAACGCCTTTGATGTCATTATTGATATTGTATTAAAAGGAACTAAAAACTGTACTCTATCTATTGGCAAGCATTGGATTGAAGAAAAACAAAAAGGAACTGTACTTAATATTGTTACCACTTATTCTTGGACAGGCTCTGGCTATGTAGTACCTTCGGCTTGTGCAAAGGCAGGTGTATTGGCAATGACAAGAAGCCTTGCTGTGGAATGGGCAAAATATGGCATTAGATTTAACGCGATAGCACCAGGACCTTTCCCTACCAAAGGAGCATGGGAACGCTTACTACCAGGAGATCTTGCTGAGAAGTTTGACATGAGAAAAAAAGTTCCTCTACGAAGAGTAGGCGAACATCAAGAGTTGGCAAACCTTGCGGCTTATTTGGTTTCTGATTTCTCGGCTTACATCAATGGAGAAGTAATTACCATAGACGGTGGCGAATGGCTACAAGGTGCTGGGGAATTTAATATGTTAGAACAAATCCCTGCCGAAATGTGGGACGCCCTAGAAATGATGATAAAGGCAAAAAAAGGCAGTTAACACTAACCTTTTTACAATAATAAAATTCCCTCCATTTGGAGGGAATTTTGGTTTTGAACCTATAAAGTTACTTAGCCAATAGGTCTTTTACTAAAGATTTAAGCTCTGTAATTTCTGCTTTGAGTGCTTTTACTTCTTTGTCTTTTTCTAAAAGGTGTAAGTAAAGCTCTTCTATCTTCTCTACATTGGTAAGCTGAGTTGCCATAAGGTCTATATAACCTTGCTTTTTAATTTCTGCGGCGGACTTATATCCTGGCAAATGCCCATTGGTCTTTACAAAATCTTCTACTTGGCTAAGGGTTTTAAAGCTATAGTCTGCCTTGAGACTAGAAGTACCTGTATAATACTTTTGGAATACATAGTCTGGGAAGATAGCGGCATTAGCTCCTATAAAGCCTGTAGCTTTTACATTACCCGCAACTTCTAGTTTTTCGGTTGGAGCTGCAGTTCCAACACCTAGAGAACCTTCTAAAAAATTTATTTTGTTATCTCCTTGTATATAAAAGCCATACTTATTTTTCGCTTGAGTAGGTGCTGATGATGTATAAAAATCATAATAATTATCTATTGATCCTTGTAAATTTATAGCTCCTGTAGATCCAAGATCCGAACGAAATGCCATATAAGCACCAACCGATTGATTAACTTTCTGCGACAACAACCTTGAAACTACTCCCGACAAATTAGTCACGACACCAGTACCTGCTAAAACATTTTCAAACATTCCTCCAAAAACAAAATTGTGAGGGGTAGTGTTTTTAATTTCATTCCTATTAAGCGAAGCTATCATTCCTGTTGACACAGTTGCATCATTCTCAACGATATTAACTGTATGAGTTCCAAAAATACTATTATAAGTTGCATTTGCTCTAGCTGTAGATAGAAAAACCCCTCCTGCCATTCTATTAGTTACATTGGCAGTACCTTCAATTTGACCAGGGTATAGACCTTTCTCTTTACTGTTTGAAGCTTCAGCATATACACCTATAATTTGTTCGGTTGGGTTAGATGTCCATCGAGAAAGACCATAAAAATGACCTCCTTTAATAATATCTGCACTAGCATTATATTGCTGATAACCTGCACCATACACCCCTCTCAATTCTCTTGCGGTAGCACCTACTTCTCCACCAACACTAGCATCTGAATGAACACCTGATATAACATATCCATGTCCAGAAGAATTATTACTTGCTTGAGCAAGAACACCTCTTAACTCATCAATACGCCCTGTTGAACTTCTACCCATTGAAGATGAGAAAAAAACTGCAGATTGACTAAGTATACGGGAAGTTAAATCGTTATTAATCAAACTATATGACGACCCTGTGTAGGATTTTAAATTACTCACTCCATCAGAAGAGGTAGTATGATTCTCTTTCAATATAGAAGTCAATGAATTAAAAACATAACCCCTTCCACCACTATTGTTATAATCAATTCCTAAAGTGTTTAAAGGGAGTATGTCACTACTTTGAAAAACAGAGTTAAGATTATTTCCTCTTGGATTTGCGGATAAAGTAGGCTGCCCGCTATCATTTACAAGTGTAGTCCAATCGACTCCTCCCTGATTAATATAAACCTTGCCATTATCTAATATTTCAAAAATGTTAGAAGGGTTATTACCTTTTGCTTTTTTCGCATAAATAGCATCTATGCCATTATGTATCCACTCTTGGTCTAGGCTTCCTGATGCACTTTTCACCCACTCCGTACCATTGTAATAGTAATAACTCGTTGTGCATTTTAAATAATACTGATTTTTAGATGATTTAATTTTCTTTGGAAGATAAATTTATTGATATATTGAATAACCGTTGCGGCGGTTATTTTACTGATTATCCTTGTTTTAAAGCCTTCAAAAGTTTTAGCATAGTTTCTTTTAATCATAAATTGGTCGCAAAGTTGAGAGAAAAATGTCTCAATTCGTTTTCGCTTTTTCTTGTACAATGAAAATTGAGGAATATAATCTTTCTGATTACTTCTCATTGGTGTATCTAATTTAATATTAGCATAGTTAAATAAATCTATTTGAACTTTTGCTGATAAATAGCCTCTATCTCCAATTAAAGTACAGTTTCGCATTTGCTCACCAATATCTTTTAAATAGTGGATGTCGTGAACGGATGCAGGGCTTATATCAAAATTCTTAATCACACCATTTAAAGAACATACTGCGTGTAGTTTATAGCCATAGAAATATAATTTCTGTGAAGCACAATAACCATATGTTGGTGAAGAATAGGATTGCTCTTTACAAATTTTTGAACGAGTAGAACGAGCGTTTTCACAAACTTTCATTGGCATGCTATCAACGATAAAAATATCTTCAAACTCATTGAACTCCATCGAAATACGTTGTCTAATTTGCTCTGTTTGTAGGGATAGTCTTCGTTTTCGCTTATTGTAAACACTTCTTTCAATTTTGTTTATCAGAGAGTTTGGCAATTTTCTAAATAACTGTAATTCGCTATCAATACTCAAGTATTCAGCAGTAATATTAAGACTTATGACTTCTAAATCGCTCATTTTAGGTGTTCTTCTCTGATAACTAATCAGTTGATTTTCTGAAAAAAGTCCTAAAACTTCCAAAATTCTTTCATATATTTGCTCTATGTTGTTCATTTATATCGTTTTATAGCAAAAACAATATACTGATTTTCAGTCTAATAAACAACTCTTGTTTTTTTCATTTCATAATGCACAACGGGTTAGTAATAACCTTTTTCTGTAATTTTAGCTACTTTAGAGTCTGCACCTGTGTAGGCATTTATAGTCCCATTGACCTTAGTAGCGTCATCTATTACATAGACTAAAGTTCCTTCTACGGGAGCCTCAATACTTGCCACACGAGTTTTACTTAATTTCGGAGCTAAAATACCCTCGTTAGTCTTGGAGTTATCTTGACTGTTAGTAGCACTAGGGTGAACATCTAAAGTAGCTCTAGGTGAGGAGGTATTAACCCCTACTTTTCCACTTTGTCCGTAAGCTGCTAATCCTAAACCTAAAAAGGCAAGTACACTTAATTTTGTAGCTGCTGTTTTCATAAAATTTAATTTTAAAGTTGTTAATAATTTATTTTCTCGTAACCGTTTTTTACTTGATTTCCTTTAGGCTTAAAACCGCAAGCGTCTCGTTTAAATTTGCACGCCTGTGGTTGCCCAACCGCACGCCTGCGGATTTTTTTTTCACGCGTGCGGTTTTATTACCCTCTGCTAGAGCTTTTCGTAGCTTAGCGTTGCCAGCATCTTTTTTAGGTCAGAACCTGGGGTAAATATCACCTTTGCATTTTTAATAGCTGCTGAGGTTACTTCCTCTTCCTTAGCTTTACCCTCGCTACTGATGCTCACTCGCATACTACCCAGTTCGCCTAAACGGATAATCTGCCCTTCGGCTGGAGAAGACTGCATCACATCTACCAAAGCGTAAAACACCGCTCTGATGTCCGCTCCGCTTACTGTTGAAATTTTCTCAATGTCTTTAGTCAGACCTGCTAAAGTTTTTTCGCTGACTACATTGGCAGAGGCATAATATTTTTTCTCGCCTCCACCAGCAACTCCTGGTTGCCCTTTCTGAATGACTTTGTACTTAATTGGCATAAATTCTAGTATTTAATGGTTAATTGTTAATGTTCAATGGTTATCTAAAATCTAATCTCTCATATCTAACCTCTAACCTTAAAAAACGCCTTCCCTCTCTAAACACACACAAAACGAGAGGAAAGGCTAAAGCAGAAAGAAAGCAAAAGCTCCCTTTCTGAACACTAAAAGCACCCAACAAGAACGACCATGTTTTAAGACAAAACAATGGTGCTTTTAGTAGATATTGATGAAAGCTAAAATTAGAATAGTATAAACACGAAAAGCCCCCAACAAAAGTTAGCGGAATAATATTTTGTTTTAACGATAAAAGTCTAAGTAATTTTCTAAATAATCGGACACATACCCACGAAACTACTTGTTGTGTGTGTGTGTATGTGTGTGTGTGTGTTTACACAATTATTTGGAAGTACCAAATTTTTGTGTAGTTTTTTTGCATTTTCTTGTATGTAATTGATATGGTGCAGCATAAATATGAAGCAAACTTATAACCTTTTGTTAAAGTACACAAGTTTTTAGAGAGATTTTATTCTCTAAAAAATTTACCACATCTCAAGTTAAAACCTCTCTACTCTCTTAAAGTATCCCAGCTACGGATAGTTTTTATCTATATAAAAATCACTAAATTTGCAGACTTAATTTTTGTCATGAGTACTAATTCTAAAACAGCGGCTTACCATACTTTAGGCTGTAAACTTAATTTCGCTGAAACTTCCACCATCGCCAGACAACTGTCTGATGCGGGTTACCAGAAAGTAAGCTTTGATGACAGAGCCGATGTCTATGTAATCAATACCTGTTCGGTAACAGAAAATGCCGACCGTGAGTGCAAAATACATGTAAAGCGAGCTATGAAAGCCAACCCCGAAGGATTGGTGGTGATTGTAGGTTGTTACGCTCAGCTAAAGCCCGAAGAAATTTCTAAAATAGAGGGTGTCGATTTGGTATTGGGAGCCAAGGAGAAGTTCAATATTTTAAGCTATTTAGAAGATTTAGAAAAAACTCACAACAAGGGTATCGTTCATTCTTGCGAAATAGAAGAAGCCGATTTTTTCATTGGTTCTTATTCCATAGGAGACCGCACGAGAGCCTTTCTAAAGGTACAAGACGGCTGCGACTATAAGTGTACTTACTGCACCATACCTCTAGCACGAGGTATTTCTAGGTCTGACACTATAGAGAATGTGATTAAAAACGCTCAAGAAATTGCGGCTAAAGACATCAAGGAAATTGTTTTAACAGGAGTAAATATTGGTGATTATGGCAAAGGAGAATTTGGTAATAAGAAACACGAGCATACTTTTCTAGACCTCATCACAGAGTTGGACAAAGTGGAAGGGATTGAACGTATTAGAATTTCGTCTATAGAACCCAACTTATTAAAAAATGAAAGTATAGAACTGGTTGCCCAAAGTAAAAGGTTTGTGCCTCATTTTCATATTCCGTTGCAATCTGGTAGTGATGAGCTCCTCAAAAGAATGAAACGCCGCTACCTCACTAAGCTGTACAGAGATAGAATAGACACCATAAAATCTGTAATGCCTAACGCTGCTATCGGGGTAGATGTAATAGTGGGCTTCCCTGGAGAAACGGAAGAGCGTTTTTTAGAGACCTACCATTTCCTAAATGAGTTGCCTATCTCTTACCTCCACATTTTTACTTATTCTGAAAGGGAGAATACCGAAGCCGTAGCAATGGACGGCGTAGTGCCTATCTCCGAAAGAAAAAAGAGAAACAAAATGCTTAGGATTCTATCCGAGAAGAAAAAGATGGCTTTTTATCAGTCTCAACTTGGAAAAACATTGCCTATCCTTTGGGAACACGAAAATAAAGACGGTATGATGTTCGGTTTTACGGAAAATTATGTAAGGGTAAAGAAACCTTTTGACCAAAGTTCCGTCAATAAAATAGAAACATTAAAGCTCAATAAAATAGAAGCAGACGGTACAGTATCGGTCAGTTCTTCTTTTGAACAGTTTTTAGAGAATGCCTAAAAAACAAAAGCCTCACAAATTTGTGAGGCTTTATTATTAGTTTTAATCCTTATTTACATTCTATTTACCACACCAATGCCTAGTAATTCTAAACCTCTCTTAATGGTTTTCGCAGTAAGAGCAGACAATTTCAAACGCAAGTTTTTAACCGCTGCATCTTCCTGATTAAGGATAGGATTATTCTGATAAAAAGAGTTATACGACTTTACTAAATCATAAATATAATTAGCCAATTGTGCTGGACTAAGCGTCTCTGCCGCCTTAGAAACTACTGTTTTAAAGTTACCCAAATGCGTTATAAGCTCTTTTTCATAAGCATTGATTTCTATATCATCTGCTAAATCCTGTGGTTCATAACCTGCTTTCTCTAACAACGATTGGATTCTCGCATAAGTATATTGGATAAATGGTCCTGTATTACCATTAAAGTCTATACTCTCCTCTGGATTAAACAACATCTTCTTCTTAGGATCCACTTTAAGCATATAGTACTTAAGAGCTCCCTGTCCTACAATCTCGTAAGAACGCTCCTTATCTTCTTCTGGCAAGTGTTCCAGCTTCCCTAGTTCCTGAGCTTTTTCTTTAGCCGTGAGGTACATTTCCTGCATTAAATCGTCTGCATCTACCACTGTTCCCTCTCTTGATTTCATCTTTCCATGTGGCAATTCCACCATTCCATAAGAAAGGTGGTACAGATGCTCTGCCCAATCGTAGCCTAGTTTTTTCAAGATTTTAAATAGCACTTGGAAGTGATAGTCTTGCTCGTTTCCTACGGTGTAAATCAGTTTTTGTATATCGTTTTGTTTGAAGCGTTCCACCGCTGTTCCTAAATCCTGCGTCATATACACAGAAGTACCGTCACTACGCAATAATAGCTTTTGGTCTAAACCTTCGTCAGATAAATCACACCATACTGAGCCGTCCTCTTTCTGATACAGTACTCCTTTAGCAAGTCCTTCTTGTATCAAATCTTTTCCTAATATATAGGTATTACTCTCATATTGGATTTGGTCAAAATCAACGCCTAATCTTTTATATGTTTCTCCAAAACCATCGTAAACCCATTGGTTCATCTTCTGCCACAACTCACGCACCTGAGGATTTTCTTGCTCCCAATCTAGAAGCATCTTTTGTGCTTCCACAAAAATTGGAGCTTGCTTTTTAGCTTCGTCTTCTCCTAAGCCATCTTCTACAAGATGTTGGATTTCTTTCTTGTATTCTTGGTCAAATTTAACATAGTAATTCCCTACTAGTTTATCTCCTTTCAATCCTGAATCAGCAGGAGTCTCGCCATTACCAAACTTTTCCCACGCCAACATAGACTTACAAATATGGATTCCTCTATCATTAACAATTTGAGTTTTGATAACTTCATATCCTGCTTCTTTCAATATTTGAGCGACTGAATAACCCAAAAGAATATTTCTAATATGCCCTAAATGGAGTGGTTTATTAGTATTAGGGGAAGAATACTCCACCATTACCGTTTGGTTCTTCGATGTAACTGTTCCAAAGTTTCGCTCTTCTGCTTTAAAACTTTCTATGAAATATTTATTTTTGACTTTAAGATTAAGAAAACCTTTAACTACATTAAAGCCTTCTACAAAATCACTAGAATTTATTAAAGCCTCGCCTATCTCTTGCCCTAATGCATCTGGGCTCTTCTTAAGCTGTTTAACCAAAGGAAATATCACTACCGTAAAATCTCCCTCAAAATCTGTTTTATTTTCTTGTACTTCCAAAGTTATATTTTGGAGCCCATATACAGACTCTACAACTTGAGCAATACTTTCTTTTATATATTCTTTAATATCCATTACTTGTTTGTTTTAACTCTGCAAATATACACAAATAAAAAACCACCCCGAAAGGTGGTTTTTATGAATGTGAAAAGAACTTATTTAGTTTTTATCCCAAATTAGCTTAGTATCCATTTTATCTCCACCTATTGCAGTAGAGGCCGCTTTATAATTCTCTGTATTTAGAGTTTGAGGCTGTGCTGGATAGTATAACCTCGCTGGCAAGTCCGTAAGTCCAGGTACTAGAGAATTAAAAGTATAAGATGTATAAGTAGTTTCTACACCATTTACTTTCGTTTTATATGGAGCATTTAGAGCATGAGATTCGCCTACTTTTAGAAGAGTGTCAGGGTATCCTGTTCTTCTATATTCACTCCAAGCTTCTTGTGGCTGCATATATAGAGCTATATACTTTTGGTTCAACACATTAGCTTTATTTGCAACTGGTAAAGATGCCACGAACGCAGTAGATTTAGCTGAAGTAACTCCCCACTTATCCATAGAAGCTTTCACTCCTTTTTTATACCAATCATTATCCCAGCCATTTACTTCTGAAAGAATGAAACAAACTTCTGAATATTCCATAAGCATTTCTGTATAATCCGCCTTTAGAACATTAGAGCTAAAAAACGATGAAGAACTTCTCTGAGAAGCAGTCCAACCGTTTGCTGGGAGTCCGTATGGCATACCTTTATAAAGACTTAAATCATCAGATTCTGCATAAGAGTTAGCACCTACCGCCTCAATTCTCACATTGTTTGGAGCAGCGTATTTTTGTAATCTCGGGTCTAAACCAAAATTTCCTCTTTCTCCTTTTAGTAATTCTACAAAGGTATTTGACACACCAAAATCAGCCCTATTATCCACAAAAAAAGCACTATACATAGGCGAAGGATTAGTTTTATTGTTCTCGTACTTCAAACCTACGCTATCGTCATTAGATTCCATTACTCCACTTGCGATTGCATCCCTAATATGTCCATCTGCACCTGATACCACTCCTTTTACTCTATTAGCAATTCTTAACCTTAATGAATTTGCAAATTTTTTCATTTTTTCTGGTGAACCAAATAATACATCTCCTTGATTGAATACAGGGTTGTTAAGATCAATCATTTCTGATGCTTCTTTTAATTCCTTTAGAATATCAGCATAGATTTTCTCTTGTGATGCAAATTTTGGTGTTACATTATTTATATCTAAAGCCTGAAAATCTGTATCTTTATTCCCATAAGAATAATAAGGGACATCACCAAAACGATCCACCAAATTAGAGAATACATAGGATAGCATAATCCTTGCAGCTGCTATTTGGTTTTTATTAGAACCATATTGGGACATTTCGTCCTTAGTTTTAGGATCTTCATTTAAGGTAATGATGTTTTTGTAATCCTGAGCCGTTAAGTAGAATGTATTCCAGAAAGCATCTCCACTAGTAAGACGATATTGAAATTTATCTTCTTCCGTATAGTTTCTTTGAGCAGAATATTGTACCCAAGGTAGAGCTACTCTTCCTGATGGAAAACCACCTCTCATTCCATCCATTAGTTCCTTATTTGCACTATTAAATAGAGCATAAGATAGAGAAGACTGCGGACTGTTAGGACTTGTATTAATTGCTTCAAAATCCTGTCTACAGCTATTTGTAATAGGTATTACTGAAAGCGTAATGATCGCTAAAATTATCTTTTTCATTTTTTGTTCTTAATTAAAATTTAACTTGTAAATTAACACCATAAGTTCTCGTAGATGGTAGGGAACCTCCTTCTATACCTTGTACATTACCACTACCATAAGAAGCCATCTCTGGATCCATACCTTTCCAATCTAAGCCCCAAGCGAATAGATTTCTTGCAAAAGCTCCAACAGTAACTCCTTTAAATGGACCAATAACATTTTTAGGAAGATCATAGGAAAGAGTAACATCTCTGAGCTTAATATAACTAGCATCAAATACGTTCTGTGCATCTACCGTATTATAGAATGCCTTTGCATAAGTCTCAGCTGTTACATTCTTAGTATTTACAGAGCCATCTTCCAAGACACCCTTAAGAACTATTCCGTTTTCTCTAATTCCATTAGCAGCAGATTCTTCTAACATACCAGAATACATTCCCCACATATGGGAAGTAGAAAAATACTTACCTCCTTTTTGAATATCAACTAAGAAAGATAGATTAAAGTTCTTATATCTGAAATTGTTTCTGAACCCCATATTGTAATCTGGAATTACAGATCCTAAAGATTTTATATTAGATTCTTTATAAAGACCATCAGCTCTGATAATTTTGTTTCCGTTGGCATCGTAGGTATAGTCTGTTCCCCAAATTTGTCCAAAAGTTTCTCCTACTACAGCATACAACTTAGCTCTAAACGGAGCAGTTGTAATCTGGTAATTCTTAACATCTTCATATAGACTTAGTAATTTGTTGTTGTTTTTAGCAAAATTCCAAGTTATATCCCAAGAGAAGTTACTACTCTTTATAGGGGTAACTGTAACACTTGCTTCTATACCTTTATTCTGCATTCTACCACCATTGATGAATTTATAAGCAAAACCTGTTGCTGGATCTACTGCCAACGGGGTAATGAGATCGTCTGTAATAGCATCATAAAGCGTCACATCAAATCCTATTCTATTTTTCAATAATCTCATTTCAATCCCTACTTCTTTTGTAACTTTTACCTCTGGTTTTAAGTTAGGATCATTAAATGTATTCGGATTAGAATATCTCGGACTACCTTGGAAGGTAGTTCTTACATCAGCATAAGTTTCTAATCTATAAGGGTCTGTATCATTTCCTGCTTTTGCCCAACCCGCTCTTATTTTACCATAAGATAACCAGCTTGATTTAAACAATGAAGAGAACACGAAACTTCCTGTTATAGATGGATAGAATACGGGAGCTTTAGTAGTAGAGAACCAGTCATTTCTACCAGTAGCTTCCACGAAAAGCATATCTTTAAACCCTAATGAAACTAATCCAAATACACTATTAGTTCTTCTCCAAGATTCATAATTATTAGCTCTCGGTACTTCAACACTATTAGCCAAAGAATAATAATTCGCCTGAACTAATCCACCTACAGTAGTTCCAGAAACAGAGTTATATCTTGCATTTCTTCTTGATGCTCCAATAAAAGAATTTAAACTAAAATCAGAAGCAAATTTTGTATCAAAATGTAATCTTCCCTCATAAATATAGTCTGAAAGCGTTCTTTGTATATCAGAGAAAAAAGGTTCCTCTTTTGAACCAACAGCTACTCTATCTGTTACTCTAAGTGTATACATATCCCCATATGCCTTACCTACAAAATATAATTTATCCGTAATATTGTAAGTAAGCCCCACGTTTCCAAAGAAACGATGACGCTTATCGGTAGAGATATTTTCATTTATAATCCAATAAGGGTTATCAGAATACTCAGGTCTAGCATTATCCCAAGAGGATCTATTCCAGCTTCTTTGGGTACCATTAGCTAATTTATAATCTCTTAACTTAGACATATCAAGCTGACGTTGCCCCCATTGGAAGAACTTTTGTCCTACGGAATTACCGCTATATCCTTGTTCTGGTCTATTATATCCTTCTGTTAGTACATAATTCAAACCACCATCTACTTTTAAATCATCAGATAGTTTGGAATTAAAATTAAAACTAAGATTATTTTTCTTCAATTCAGAATTAGGAACTATCCCTTCCGTTTTGTTATTAGAATAAGATAATCTAACATTAGTATCGCTAAAGGATTTTGATACGGAAAAGGAATTAGAGTAAGTCACCCCTGTTTTAAAGAATGAATCTACATCATGTTTAGGAGAAACCCAAGGTACTAATTTTAGGTAATCACTCTTAAATTCTGGGTCAAACGCATACCAAGGCAAATACATTAAGTTTGCATCATATTTTGGCCCCCAGCTTTCATCAGTAGCGTAGTCTGCAATATTGTAATCTACACCATTGATATTTACCTTTTCAAAAGTATCCGAAGATCCTCCACCATAAAGTTTTTGGAGATTAGGGTACAGATAAATTTTCTCAACAGAAATACCAGTTTTGAAATTAAGTTCTGTTCTTCCTCTTTTTGCGGATTTCGTAGTATACAAAATAACCCCATTACCCCCTCTATTTCCATACAAGGCAGCTGCAGGTCCACCTTTTAGAACAGTTACACTTTCTATATCATCAGGGTTGATATCTGCAGTAGCATCACCATAGTCTCTCCCTCCAGCACCTCTCTGCGCGTTAGAGCTATTGTAATTTCCATTATCTAAAGGAACACCATCTACCACAATTAAAGGTCTATTATCTCCTGTTACAGAACCAGCTCCTCTTACCAAAATTCTAGAAGAACCTCCCATAGAAGAAGGTGCTGTTACTTGTACCCCTGCTACATTTCCAGATAATGCACTTAAAGCATTCTGTTGATTTGCACTAGAAATCACATCGCCTTTTACTTCTTGAGCCGCGTAGCCTATAGCTTTTTTCTCTCTTTTAATCCCCAGAGCAGTCATTACCACTCCTTCAATTTCGGTAGTTTTAGCAGAGTCTTTCTTTACCTTCTGTGCATCTACTGTTACAAAAGATGAAGTAAGAACTACAGCTAAAACGCTTGTTGTTAATTTCTTCATATCAAAATAAATTTTTCACTGAACAATTTTATAACATTATCTTAACATACACAATAAGTAAGTTAAAATTTCTTAAAAAAAAGTTTAATTTTGTATAATCAACAATTACATATTTTACATTTAATTAAATTTTATGAAATTAGCAAAAAAATGGACTAAAAATTATATAGAAGCGGGCTGCGATGAAGCTGGGAGAGGATGTCTATGTGGTCCTGTGGTTGCAGCAGCTGTTATTTTAGATGAAAATTTTGAGCAAAACCTCATCAATGACTCCAAAAAACTTAGTTTTAAAACAAGAAATGAACTTGATTTGTATATTAAAAATAATGCTTTAGATTACGCTATAGCAGAACTCTCTCCTGCTTTTATTGATGAACATAATATTCTAAATGCAAGTATACACGCTATGCATCTTGCTTTGGACAAACTAGCCATTCGCCCAGAACTTATTTTAGTAGATGGCAATAGGTTTAAACCCTATCCTTTTACACCACACGAGTGTATTATAAAAGGGGATTCTAAGGTTTTATCTATTGCTGCAGCTTCTATTTTAGCCAAAAATTATAGAGATCATATTATGATTAAACTCCATGAAGAGTATCCTGAATATGGCTGGAATAAGAACTTTGGCTATGCTACTAAACAACACCGAGAGGCGCTTAATAAACTAGGTCCTACCATATATCACCGAAAATCTTTCAGATTAGACTATAATTAAACATATGATAAAAATCATATTTTTTATTTAACAATTTGTTAACAAAAAAATAACCTCAAAATCGATGATTTTGAGGTTATTTATACTATTTCTAAATTTACTTTTACTTGCGTTTAGCTCTCTGTTGCTCCTGCAATCTTTGTTGTTCTTGAGCTTTTTCCATCATTTCACGCATCCTTTTTTGGAACTTTCCTTCCTTTTTAGGCTTCGCTTTGTTGGCTTGAATCTGTGCATGGATTGTTTTTTCATCTAAAATCCAGTACTTAATCACTAGGATAATGATAATATTGATACCATTAGACACAAAGTAATACCAAGATAATCCTGATGCCGCAGAGTTCAAGAAGAATAAGAACATTACTGGGAAAATATACATCAAAGGCTTCATATTAGGCATACCTTCCTGCGTTGGTTGTTGCATATTACCTGCCGTCATCACTGTATATATCAATAATACTGCTGTACAAGCCAAAGCAAAAATACTAATATGCTCTCCCAAAAATGGAATATGGAATGGCAACTTTATTAAATCATCATAAGCTGTTAAATCGGTTGCAAACCAAAAGCCTTTCCCTCTTAAATCTAACATATTAGGGAAGAAACGGAATAGTGCATAGAATATAGGAATTTGTAACAATGCTGGTAAACACCCTGCTAACTGATTAACACCAGCCTTTCTATACACCTCCATCACTGCTTGTTGCTTCTTCATTGGATCGGCGTCTTTGAGTTTGGCATTTACTTCCTCTATTTCAGGACGAATCACTTTCATCATTGCACTCAACTTATGTTGTTTGTACATAATTGGAGAAAGTACCACTTTAACCAAAATCGTCATTAGGAAAATTACCCAACCAGCAGCTATTCCCCAAGATGAAATCATATTATACATCGGGATAAATATCCAACGGTTCATTGTTCCTATAAAAGACCACCCCAGCGGAATAATTTCATCAAAGTTCTTATCAAAAGTCTTTAATAATTTTAAATCCAACGGCAAAAAGTACCACGAAAAACTTTGATTAAATTCTCCTCCTGTAATTTCCAACTCTCCGTTGAAATCAAATTTCTTAAGATATTCCCCTTCCTCAATCATATCCTGATGTCCTGTGGAGTTTTTAAACCCGTTTTTGGCTTCTATAATAGGTGTAAAAAACTGCTGTTTAACCGCTAACCAATTTAAAACTTCTTTGGTTTCGTCCATAGAAGTTCTAGCATCATAGTCAGTGCTTTTATAGTTATTAAAAGCATAAACAAATTCTGTATGCTGTTGCTCCTGAGCTCTACCTTTTTCCTGTTCTTTAGGTGTGTAATTCCAAACAAAACTTGCTTTACCTCCAGAAACGATAGACGACAACCCTTTAGTCGCCACTTGAAAATCAACCTGATAATCTTTTAAAGTATAAATAAACTGTACAACAGCACCACCGTTTAAAGCACTCGTCATAGTTACTGTATTCCCATTAACTTGAGGCGTAAACACCAAATCTTTGGTATTAATTTCTTTGCCTGATTTATCTTTAAATTTAAAACCATACGAAGAATTATTACGCTCTATAAGATATAATGGCAAGTCATTTTGGTTAGTTTTCTTATTGTAAGCTTTATAATTATTCATCAATAGAGAGGAAATCTGACCTCCAAGTCCACTAAACTCTACCGAGATTTTATCATTTTTAAGACTTACTTTTTGTATTTCGTTAGCTTTAACAGGAAGATTGGTTGCTTTTACAATATTATTAGTAGCTCCCGCCTTCTGCTCTGTGGCAACCTGTTGTTGCTCCTGCTCAGTCTGTTGCTTTTGAAAGTATAGCATTACTCCTAATAAAAATAGAGTAAATACCACAAAACCAATTAACTGATTTTTGTCTAATCCATTATTCTGTTGCATCATCAATAAATATATTTTTCAGTTAGAAATTTTACTAAAGGAATGTTCCTTTTTTTCAGACTGCGAATTTAAGTTTTTTTAATTTAATTACTTCCCTTTATGTTCAACCGCGGCTTTTACCAAAGCTTTAAACAATGGGTGCGGTGTTGCTACAGTACTCTTATACTCTGGGTGATACTGCACTCCAACATAGAACGGATGCCCGTTAAGTTCTAATGCTTCCACTAAGCCTGTATCTGGATTGAATCCTGTAGGAACTAGACCTTTGTCTTCATAGTCTTTTTTAAATTCACTATTGAACTCATAACGATGACGATGACGCTCTGAAATGTTTTTGCTATCATAAATCTCCGCCAATTTATAACCTGATTTAAGTGTACATTTCCAAGCTCCAAGTCTCATCGTACCACCTTTTTCCACTACATTCTTTTGTTCTTCCATTAGGGAAATCACAGGGTAAGCCGTAGTAGTATCAAACTCCATAGAGTTAGCCTTTTCGTAGCCCAGTACATTTCTAGCAAATTCAATCGTCATAATCTGCATTCCTAAACAAATTCCTAGAAGAGGAATTTTATGTTCTCTTGCATATTGGGCTGCAAGAATTTTACCTTCTATACCTCTATCTCCAAACCCAGGAGCTATCAGCATAGCATCTACCCCTTTAAGGATTTCTGAAACCTCTCCTTCCTCTAAATCTCCACTGTATACCCAACGGATATTAACTTCCGTCTCCAAATCTGCTCCAGCGTGTATAAATGCTTCCGCTATAGATTTATAAGAATCTTGTAAAGACACATACTTACCTACTAATGCTATCTCTACTGATTTTTTAGGATTTTTATATTTCTTTAAAAATGTTTTCCAACTTTTTAAATCAGCCTCAGTATCGTTTTTAAGGTCTAGAGCTTTTAGAACCACCTCATCAAATTTTTGTTTCTGTAGTTCTATTGGAACTTGATAGATGGTTTCAGCATCCATACACTCTATCACATTATCGCTAGGCACATTACAAAATTGAGCTAGCTTAGCACGAACATCTTTCGGGATTTTATGCTCCGAACGACATACCAGCACATCTGCCTGAATACCACTTTCCATAAGCTGTCTCACGGAATGTTGGGAAGGTTTAGTTTTAAGTTCACCACTCGCTGCTAAATAAGGCAAAAGCGTTAAATGGATTACCATTGAATTATGTTCTCCTAACTCCCACTTGAGCTGTCTTACAGACTCTATGTAGGGCAAAGACTCTATATCTCCCACAGTACCACCTATTTCGGTGATAATAATATCGTAGTTCTTTTGAGCAAGGATTTTAATTCTGCGTTTAATTTCATTGGTAATATGCGGAATTACTTGCACTGTTTTGCCCAAGAAATCTCCCTTTCTCTCTTTCTCTATAACGGTTTGGTAAATACGTCCCGTAGTTACATTGTTATTTTGAGAAGTTGGTGCGTCCAAAAATCTCTCATAATGTCCCAAATCTAAATCGGTTTCTGCACCATCTTCGGTTACATAGCACTCGCCGTGTTCATAAGGGTTAAGAGTACCTGGATCTATATTGATGTAAGGGTCTAACTTTTGAATAGTTACTTTAAAGCCTCTGGATTTTAGTAATAAGCCTAGTGATGCAGATATAATGCCCTTTCCTAGTGAAGATGTAACACCTCCTGTAACAAAGATGTATTTAGTATTTTTTTTACTCATTAGTTTAGGTTTGTGCAAAGTTATAATAAATGAACGATGTGGACAATCTTAATGAAAGATTTATCCTAAATAAAGTCCTCATCAAACATAAAAAAACTCCGATGATTTTACTACCGGAGTTTTTAGCTTTATTTTAATTTAATACTACTTAGCTTGTAATTTTTCTCTGATTTTTGCTTCTAGCTCTTCTGCAAGTTCAGGATTATCCTTAATGAGGTCTTTCACCGTATCACGCCCCTGCCCTAGCTTTGTATCCTGATAACTGAACCAAGAACCACTCTTTTGGATAATATCTAAATCTGTAGCCACATCTAAAATCTCACCAACTTTAGACACACCTTCCCCATACATAATATCAAACTCAGCACTCTTAAATGGTGGAGCTACTTTGTTTTTAACCACTTTTACTTTAGTTCGGTTTCCTATA
This sequence comes from Riemerella anatipestifer, assembly GCF_035666175.1. Classification (NCBI taxonomy): domain Bacteria; kingdom Pseudomonadati; phylum Bacteroidota; class Flavobacteriia; order Flavobacteriales; family Weeksellaceae; genus Riemerella; species Riemerella anatipestifer. The sequence continues at coordinate 2,118,414 of NZ_CP142016.1, read as the reverse complement.
ACTTCGCCAGATTTGTCTTTAATTTTACCTGTATCACTCAACGAACGTCTGATATCTATCCTTACCGAAGCATAGAATTTAAGAGCGTTACCTCCCGTTGTTGTTTCAAGACTACCAAACATTACTCCAATTTTATCTCTCAACTGGTTGATGAAAATTACAGTACATTTTGTTTTAGAAATAGAAGAAGTTAATTTTCTAAGTGCTTGAGACATTAGTCTTGCGTGAAGCCCCATTTTAGAATCCCCCATATCTCCATCAATCTCTGCTTTAGGCGTAAGTGCTGCCACAGAGTCTACCACCACAATATCCACACCTCCAGAACGGATAAGGCTATCTGCAATTTCTAACGCCTGCTCTCCATTATCTGGTTGAGACACAATAAGCTCTTCTAGATTGATGCCTAATTTTTCGGCATAGTGCATATCAAAAGCATGTTCTGCATCTATAAATGCTGCTGTTCCCCCTGCTTTTTGAGCTTCCGCAATTGCGTGAAGCGTTAATGTAGTTTTACCAGAAGATTCTGGACCGTAGATTTCTACTATTCTCCCCTTAGGATAACCGCCTACCCCTAAAGCTAAATCTAGCCCTAAAGAACCTGACGGAATCACCTCTATATTATGGTCTACCGTACCATCACCTAGTTTCATAACGGTACCTTTACCGTAGGTTTTATCTAGTTTTTCTAATACGGCTGCTAATGCCTTCTTTTTATCATCGTTAGGACTTGTTGTTTCAGTCTTTGCCATTGTTAATATAATTTACCCCAAAAATACAAAAAAGAATTAGACTACAATAATATCTTATTCATCACCTCTTCTAATCAATATAAACAATCAACTGAATTACAAATCATTAAATGGAATTTTGAGTTGCACATAAACTTTTTTCTGAGACGGCGTATTCAAACTAGACAAGGATAACCCTAAAAGCCGAATCGCTTTATCATAAGGACGAAGACTCCACAAAAAGCGAGCAATTTGGTATATTTCTTCCTCTGTTTCAAAATACAAATCTTGAGTTTTGGAACGCGTAAAAAGTGAAAAATCTTTATACTTTATTTTAAGAGTCAATGATTTACCTTTAACTTTCTTTTTCTCTATCCTTCTGTATAATTCTTGGGCTAATCTCATCAATTGCTTATCTATATCCTTCTCGGTATCAATATCGTCTGCATAAGTATGTTCTACCCCTACACTTTTGGCAATCCTATGAGGTTTAACTTCGCTTCTATGTACACCCCTGACAATATCATAATAACGCCCTCCCATTTTTCCAAAGTGAGTTACCAAATATTCTAGAGATTTTTCTTTTAAATCTTTGCCTTTGTAAATTCCTAGTTGGTACATTTTGTTTGCCGTTACATTTCCTATCCCATAAAACCGTTCTATGGGAAGATTTTCTAAGAAGGAAAGCACTTTAGTTGGGTGAATTGTTTTCTGTCCGTTAGGTTTATTGATGTCGGAGGCTACCTTAGCCAAAAATTTATTTACCGAAATCCCCGCCGAGGCTGTAAGTCCAGTAGTTTCAAATATCTTTCGTCTTATTTCTTTAGCTATTAGATTAGCCGAATCTATGCCCTTTTTGTTATGGGTGACATCTAAATATGCCTCGTCTAGTGAAAGAGGCTCTACCAAATCGGTATATTCAAAAAAGATGGCTCTTATTTGTTCAGAAATTTCTTTATACCTATGAAATCTAGGTTTAACAAAAATTATCTGTGGGCATTTTTTCTTTGCTACAACACTAGACATCGCTGACCTCACACCGTATTTTCTCGCTTCGTAACTTGCAGCCGCCACAACTCCTCTATGCCCTCCTCCTACCACCACTGGTTTCCCTTCAAGCTCAGGGAAATCTCGTTGCTCCACCGAGGCATAGAAAGCGTCCATATCTATATGTATGATTTTTCTGTAAAACTGCTCCACAGAACAAATATAATAGATAACCTCATAAAAAAATCGCTTTTCATAACAAAAAGCGATTTTATTTTATTCTAATAAACTGTAAGTCTTATTCTGCACTAGATAGTGTTGCACATAAGAACTCTCTGTTCATTCTTGCAATGTTTTCAAGAGAAATTCCTTTAGGACATTCTACTTCACAAGCTCCAGTGTTAGAACAGTTACCAAAGCCTTCCTCGTCCATAGCTGCTACCATTTTAAGAACTCTTCTCTTAGCCTCTACTCTACCTTGTGGCAATAGTGCATACTGAGATACTTTAGCTCCCACAAATAGCATTGCAGAACCGTTTTTACACGTTGCCACACAAGCACCACATCCTATACAAGCCGCTGCATCCATTGCTTTATCTGCATCTTCTTTAGGCACAGGGATACTGTTAGCATCAGTAGTGTTACCAGAAGTATTTACAGAGATAAATCCTCCTGCAGCCATAATTCTATCAAAGGCACTTCTATCTACTACCAAGTCTTTAATTACTGGGAAAGCAGCACTTCTCCATGGCTCTATATGAATAGTTTCACCATCTTTAAACATTCTCATGTGTAACTGGCAGGTAGTAATCCCTGTATCAGGACCATGAGCTCTACCATTGATGTATAACGAACACATACCGCAAATACCCTCACGGCAGTCGTGGTCAAAAGCAACAGGCTCTTTACCTTCGTTTACTAAATTTTCATTGAGCATATCTAACATCTCCAAGAATGACGAATCAGGAGAAACATCAGAAATCTTATAAGTTTCAAATTGCCCTTTTGATTTATTATTTTTCTGTCTCCAAATTTTTAGAGTCAGGTTTAATCCTTTTTTTGCACTCATTTTATTATCGTTTTTATTGGAGATTATTTATAACTTCTTGTTTTCACTTCTATATTCTCGTAAACCAGTTCTTCTTTGTGTAAGACTTCCTGATTGATGTCTTCTCCTTTGTATTCCCAAACTGCGGCATACTTATAGTTCTCATCATCTCTCTGTGCTTCTCCGTCTGGAGTAGAGTATTCTTCACGGAAGTGTCCTCCGCAAGATTCATTTCTGTTAAGTGCATCCATTGCCATAAGCTGACCTAGCTCTAAGAAATCTGCTACACGGAATGCCTTTTCTAGTTCAGGATTCATACCGTTAGCTTCACCTGGAACTCTTACATTTTGCCAGAAATCTTTTCTAATTTCTTCAATTTCTTGGATAGCTTCCTTCAAACCTTGCTCGTTTCTAGCCATACCCACCTTGTTCCACATTACATTTCCTAATTTTTTGTGGAAATAATCTACAGAGTGAGTTCCGTTATTATTGATGAAGAAATTAACTTTCTCTTGTATCTCTTTCTCTGCTTGTTCAAAAGCTGGTGTATCTGTAGGAATTTGCCCCGTTCTAATATCCGCAGAAAGATAATCTGCAATTGTATAAGGCAATACGAAGTACCCATCCGCTAAACCTTGCATTAGAGCAGAAGCTCCAAGTCTATTAGCACCGTGGTCTGAGAAGTTAGCCTCTCCAATCACGAAACAACCTGGTATTGTAGACATTAAGTTATAATCTACCCAAACGCCACCCATAGAATAGTGCACCGCTGGATAAATCTTCATTGGTGTTTTGTACGGGTTATCCGCTGTAATTTTTTCATACATTTGGAATAAGTTTCCGTACTTTTCTTCTACCCAAGCTTTACCTAAATCGTAGATTTGTTGCTCTGTAGGATTATGGAGATTTCTTTCTAAAGCCGCTTCCTTACCTTTCTTTATGATTTCGGTAGAGAAGTCTAGGTAAACACCTTCTTTAGTTTCGTTATTTTCGATACCAAAACCAGCATCACAACGCTCTTTAGCCGCTCTAGAAGCCACATCACGAGGCACTAAGTTACCAAACGCTGGATATCTTCTCTCCAAATAATAATCTCTATCTTCTTCTTTGATATTTTCAGGTCTTAGTTTACCTTCTCTGATGGCTACAGCATCTTCTATCTTTTTAGGAACCCATATTCTACCAGAGTTTCTTAAAGACTCAGACATCAACGTCAATTTAGATTGCTGTGTCCCGTGAACAGGAATACAAGTAGGGTGTATCTGAACGAAACAAGGGTTTGCAAAGTAAGCTCCTTTCTTATGGATTTTCCAAGCTGCAGAACAATTAGACCCCATAGCATTTGTAGAAAGGAAATAAACATTACCATAACCTCCAGTAGCAATGACTACTGCGTGTGCAGAGTGTCTTTCTATCTCTCCAGTTACTAAGTTTCTTGCAATAATTCCTCTTGCCTTTCCGTCAACAATTACCAACTCCATCATTTCATGACGGTTGTACATTTTAATTCTACCCTTACCTATCTGACGACTCATCGCAGAATAAGCTCCTAATAGAAGCTGCTGACCTGTTTGTCCTTTAGCATAGAAAGTTCTCTTTACTTGAACCCCACCGAAAGAACGGTTATCTAACTGACCTCCGTAATCTCTTCCAAAAGGAACCCCTTGAGAAACACATTGGTCTATAATATTAGCTGAAACTTCCGCTAGACGATAAACATTAGCCTCTCTAGCACGGTAGTCTCCCCCTTTAATAGTATCGTAGAATAATCGGTAGATAGAATCTCCATCTCCCTGATAGTTTTTAGCAGCGTTAATACCTCCTTGAGCCGCAATAGAGTGAGCTCTTCTAGGAGAATCTTGATAACAAAATGCTTTCACATTATACCCCTGCTCTGCTAAAGTAGCAGCAGCAGAACCACCTGCCAACCCTGTTCCTACCACGATAACATCTATCTTATCACGGTTGTTAGGGGCTACTAGGTTCATGTGATTTTTATGATTTTTCCACTTGTCCGCTAATGGACCTGCTGGAATTTTAGAATCTAATATACTCATTTTTAGATATTTTAAATTAAATGATTTAAATTTTAAATTATGATAAGAACTTAAAATCTAAATTTTATTGAGTTACGAAATGAAATACTGCCACAAATATAAAACCTAGTGGGATAAGGATAGAATACCACTTCCCTAAAGCCATAATACAAGGTGTATACTTAGGGTGTCTAGCACCTATAGATTGGAACGAAGATTGGAAACCGTGTGCTAAGTGTAACCCTAAAAGCACAAAAGAAACCACATAAAAAGCCACTCTAATAGGATTAGAAAACTTCTCGTGTAATTCTTCCCAAAAACGAGCAACATCACTAGGGTCTCCTTCTCCAGGAATGTACTTGTAAGTCATCTCATGCACCCAAAAATCATACATATGAAGTGCTAAAAATGCCAAAATAACTGCTCCAGAAATAATCATATTTCTAGACATCCACGAAGAGTTAGCCTTAGCACCATTCACTGCGTATTTCACAGGTCTGGCTTTGTTATTTTTAGCCTCTAATACAAACCCCATCACAAAATGAAAAAACACAGCAAAAATCAAAATTGGCTGCATTAAAAATTGTACAAAAGGATTGTATCCCATAAAATAAGACGCTTGGTTAAACGCACTCTCGCTAAAAACGGAAAGCATATTAACCGAAAGGTGCATCACTAAAAACACTAACAAAAATATTGCTGATAGTGCCATTGCATACTTTCTACCAATCGTAGAACTTGTTAAACCTGCCATATTGAGTTTATTATTTTAAATTTTCACAAAGTTAAAAAAATGTTAAGTTTCTTAAAAATGAGAAACATCAGAAATACATAGTTTATAATCTTTCTAAATAAAATATTTAACACACCATAAAGACTATTGGGACGGATATCTTTTTCCATTAAAAATAACCTCATTTATTTCTTCAGACATCATCTTTACTTTATAGCTTTCAGCTCTTTTAGAAATCACATAAGGTTTTATGAGATAACTTTCTAACACTTCTAAATTGTCTTTATCTGACACCCAAAAATACACTTTTCCTTTATCCAAAACAGAAAATACCTTAGTGTGATAATGGTTATGCCACCTCGCTTCTTTATCGTGATAAGCTCTAACATCTAGCCCCATTTTAATCCCGAAAAATAAAAGTACAGAAAACATCAACTTCATAAAACCTCTCCATCTAAACCGAACCAATATTTCTCTTAGAAAATAAAGCCTTACCGCCAAAACTCCCATCTCCCAAACACTCAACGGTATATCTTGAAAATACCCTAACTCTATTTTACCAAAGAAGCCTATCAGCCATAGCAAGGCTTTAATTAGCCAATCATAAGCAAAAGATAACCAACTCCAATAAACTCCTAAACCAAAAACGATTGTCATTAAAAACGATAGTATAATCACAAATTCCATTAAAGGAAGTACTACAAGATTAGCCAAAATAGACCACGCCGAATACTGGTGGAAATAATAAATCACAATAGGCATAGTCCCAAGCTGTGCCGCTGTAGACATTGTAAAAGTATAAAGTAATAGTTTTTGAATTTTGTTTCTAGGATTTGGAAAAAGACGAATGATAGGTTTATTAAACCAATAAATCCCCAACACCGCAGAAAAACTCAACTGAAACCCTACTGAAAATAGTTCTTGTGTATCTACCATCAGAATACCCAGCCCTGCTAAGGCTAAAGCGTCTAAAACTTGAGGTTTTCTTTGCAAAAGAACAAAACCAAAATAAACAGTGAGCATAATACAAGACCTAACAACAGAACTCCCCCAACCGATAAACCAAGCAAAAACCCAAATTAACACCAAACTAAACAATATTACACCTGTCCTAAATTTTGCTGGCACAGTCAAACTCAGTAGCATATAGATAACCCCAAAGATAATTGCAATATGCGACCCAGAAATGGCTAAAACATGCGTTAAACCACTTCTCCTAAAATTAGTATTAGTTTCCGCATCTACCTCCGTTCTATCAGCTAAAACAATTCCTTTTAGGAAAGCTCTAGTTTGTTGTGAAAGTTTTTCGTTTTTATCTATATTGCTAAGGAGTTCCAGTCGCCATTGTTTCATTTTTTCGGAGAAAGTAAGCTCTGATTTTGGCGCTTTGTGTAAATCTTTGGCATAAGCCTTATAATAAACAGCTTTCCTCGCTTGATATTTGGCATAATCAAACTGGTAATTATTCTTGGAAGACTCCAACGGATATAAACTAAGTTGAGATTGATAGTAGTGCTTATAATCCAATTCTTCCAAATCTTTTGGCGCAGATAAAACTGCTTTAAAAGGTTGATTTTGATGAAATGCTGTTATTTCATAGCGTTTATTTTTAGCCGTTGAATTTAGCTTTTGTTCAATTTTAAAAACAAGTTCTTCCTTTTTAGAAACACTCGGCAAAACTGATTTTTCCGAATTAAGGTAATGAGTAAATACCCCAAAACAAAGAAAAAAGATATTAAGTAACCATATTCTGCCCCGAACTAACCAATCCACTTTTAACCAAATTAACCCAAGGCTAATAACTCCTAATGTAGCTATAAGATTGAGCTGTTGCCACGAGAACCCATTAAGGTCTTGCAAAAAGACACCTAATGAAAAACTTATAAAGAGGCTAAAAAGAATTTGCTTTTTCACTTTGATAAACAAACTGATACAGGATACCAAATTAAGCAAAAAATCAATTCAACCAAACAAAATATTACTTAATTATCTAGTAATGAATTCAGTACACCTCACCATTAACAAGTATGAGTACAACAATTGCAAAATTTTTGCATATTAGATTTATTTAATTCGGGCGTACATTCTTGCAAAATATTGTTTTCATCAACAAATAAGCCCGAGAAATAACTAGACTCTCCTGTCCTCACAAAATCTTGCTTTTCATTCTCCGTTAGTGCCACCATCCAAAAGATAGGTTCAGTTTTATCAAGTCGTGATTTAGCCTCATTAAAGACACTGTTCCAATCTGAACCTACTTTTGATAGCAAAAATCTAAAGAGCGGCGTATAGTCTAATCCCCTTTCTACACCTCTCTTCATTTTTCCTTTACCACCTTGTTGACTTTCATCTCTTCTATTATAATCTTGTCCAAAGTTATGACGAACACCGTAGGTAGTTGTATTTACTTTTCTAAATAGCTTTTTCTTTTCCTTATTCATTACACCTGAATAACACCTAAATTAAATTTCTCTGTAATAGGCGAATGATTAGCCGCTTCTATCCCCATAGAAATCCATTTTCTAGTATCTAACGGACTAATGATGGCATCTGTCCACAACCTTGCAGCTGCATAAGTAGCTTCAGTTTGTTTTTGATATTTTTTAGATATTTCTTGTAAAATTTCGTTTCGGTCTTCTTCGGTAATTTCCTTACCTTTCTTTCTAAGTGTAGCTTCTTGTATTTGTGCTAATACTTTAGCCGCTTGAGCCCCACCCATTACCGCAAGGTCTGCCCAAGGCCAAGCCACGATAAGACGAGGATCGTAAGCCTTACCGCACATCGCATAGTTACCTGCTCCATACGAGTTACCTGTAATAATGGTAAACTTAGGCACCACAGAATTAGACACCGCATTTACCATTTTAGCACCATCTTTTATAATACCACCGTGCTCTGATTTAGACCCTACCATAAAACCTGTTACATCTTGCAAAAATACCAATGGAATTTTCCTTTGGTTACAATTGGCAATAAATCGGGTTGCTTTGTCCGCAGAATCAGAATAGATAACACCTCCGAACTGCATTTCTCCCTTACCACTTTTTACCAATTTCCTTTGGTTAGCTACAATCCCTACACTCCAACCATCTATTCTTGCCGTAGCACATATAATAGATTTACCATAATCTGGCTTATACTCCTCATACTCCGATTTATCTACTAGACATTTTATAATTTCATAAGTATCGTATTGTTCTGATCTAGCTGCAGGTATAATACCAAATATATTTTCAGGACTTTCTTTTGGCAAAAAGCTTTCCGTTCGGTCAAACCCTGCCTTTTCAAAATCTCCGATAGATTTCATTATGTTTTTAATTCTATCCAAAGCATCTTTATCATCTTTAGCTTTATAGTCGGTAACTCCAGAAATAGAACAATGCGTAGTAGCTCCCCCCAAAGTTTCGTTGTCTATACTTTCTCCTATCGCTGCTTTTACTAGATAACTTCCCGCTAAAAATATAGAACCTGTTTTATCTACAATCATCGCTTCATCACTCATAATAGGTAAATACGCTCCTCCTGCAACACAACTTCCCATCACTGCAGAGATTTGAATAATCCCCATAGCACTCATTTTGGCATTATTTCTAAATATCCTTCCGAAATGCTCTTTATCAGGAAAAATTTCGTCTTGCATAGGCAGATAAACTCCTGCCGAATCTACCAAATAGATAATAGGCAAACGGTTTTCCATCGCAATTTCTTGAGCTCTAAGATTTTTCTTACCCGTAATTGGAAACCACGCCCCAGCCTTTACCGAAGCATCATTAGCTACCACAATACATTGCTTACCAGAAACATATCCTATCTTAACCACCACACCAGCACTAGGGCAGCCACCATGCTCTTCATACATTTCAAACCCTGCAAACGCCCCTATCTCTATACTATCTTTATTATCATCTAAGAGGTAATCTATACGCTCTCTAGCCGTCATTTTACCCTCACTTCTGAGTTTTTCTAAGCGTTTCTCTCCTCCTCCTTTCTTTATTTTAGCTAATAACTGATTGATTTCTGAAAGCTTCAATCGGTTAAGGTCTTCATTTTTGTTGAATTGCAAATCCATAGGTTTCCTATTTTTTTAGTCCTTAAAGATAATAGTTTTTATGAAAACAAAAAAGAGGTTGCCCTAAACTAAGACAACCTCCTTCGCAATATGTTATAAACTTTCTAATTAACTTCCTTGGACAATATAGTAAATACTGGGAAGTGGTCACTATATCCTCCCGTGAATTTATCCCCATTCCAAGAACGGAACGGATACCCTTTAAAGCTACCTTCTTTATTGATAAGGTAAGCAGGTGCATAAACTTCTGTTCTAAAAATAGAATAAGAAGCATCTTTTGGGTTGATTAAATTTTCTGAAACAATTATTTGGTCGAACAAGTTGGGAGCATCACGATATGCCAAAGATGCCACCCCTTTCTTAAATAGCGGGTACATCAAGTTTAAATAAGGATACTCTGGGCTAAGTTCTTTAGCACTCCCTACCGTTTTTAAATAATTTTTAAAACTACTACTAATAGGGTCATCATTAAAGTCACCCATTGCTATTAGTTTGGTATTAGCATCTAGAGCTCTTACGCTATCCATCTGTTCTCTTAGCAGCTGAGCGGCAGCATTCCTCTTAGGAAGAGAAACTGCTTCACCACCTCTCCTAGATGGCCAGTGATTAACAAAAAAAGCAACCTTTTCGCCATCTAAATATCCTGAAACCACTAACAAATCACGAGTATACTCTCTTCTACCCTCTTCATTGTATATTTTGAGTTCTTTTTTAGTGCTGTAAGTAGGGCTAAATCTTCTTTTCTGATAAATGAGAGCCACATCTATACCTCTATAATCATAAGAGTTATAATGAATTACTCCGTAATCGTATCTTTTTAACGCAGGTTGTTTTACCAAATCTTCCACTACCTGACGGTTCTCCACCTCAAGAAGTCCCACTACTACTGGAGCTGTCTTGGTAACCGAAGCTCCTAACTCGGAAATAACTCTAGCAGCGTTGGTTAATTTTTGATTATAAATACTCGTGTTGTAATTTTTGGCACTCTTAGGTGTAAATTCTTCTGAAGAACCCTGAAAACGAACCACTTTTTTACCTACCAGTTTAGAGTCCGACCACTCCCCTTTATAGTCCTCACGCTCCAAATACTTTACCGAATCTATTGGCACACTTCTATGAAAACGAGGGTGATTAGGCGGCAGCGTTCCATCTATATAATCTGCCGACTGAATGGTATCCCAAAGGTTTTCCACATTATAGAAACCCACCGTTGCCATTCTTCTCAGCTTACCTGTTTGAGAAAAACTGGTTAAAAAAAGTCCCAATGTTAAGAGAGAAAATATCTTTTTCATTTTCATTTATTTTTAAATAAGTTTTTAAACCTAGATTCTAATTTTGAGCAAAATTAGTGATTTTGAAGTGAACACTAAGTTAAAATTAATTTTAATTAACAATACATAAAACATTATTAGGGACAAACCCCTTGCCCTAAAGCAATCTCACATACTCGTGATAAATATCAGATGTTAAAAATTCTTAATTTCATCAAAACTTGTCAAAAAATTGACTTAATTTTGTGGATTGAATAATCGTTTTATTCAAAAGATAAATTAAGAAAAAAAGAATGTTATGATTAAGAAATTATCATTAGTCTCTATGTTCTGCCTATTACCCGCATCTTACTACTATGCACAGACTACAGTCTATGCATATGTAAAAGATGCTGATGGAAAACCCATCGAAAACGCAGTAGCTGACCTAAGGGAAGCCAATGACGATGTAAAGGCAGACAAAATTGGATATTTCCAATTTGTAGACTTAAAACCAGGACATTACCAAATGGTGGTAACCCAACCTAATTATGAAACAAAAGTTCTAGAGTTTGATGTCTTTGAAAACGAAAAAAGGAAAGATTTGGGAGTTATTACTCTATTTTCCAACCTTAAAAACTCAGAATTGGGAGTAGTTTTACTGGACGACAATAGCAATATGGACGAATCTTCCTCACAAGCGACATTAGGACTATTACAATCTTCTAGAGATGTGTTTAGTAATATTGCTGCTTTTGATTTAGGTTTCTATTGGTTCAGACCTAGGGGTATAGATGGTAGAAGAAGTGAGGTTATGATGAATGGTATCTCTATGGAAAATGCTGATAATGGTAATGTAGATTATGGCAACTGGGGCGGTCTTAATGAAATTACAAGATACCCTGAAATTGCAGTAAACCATTCCCCTTCTGAATACGCTTTTGGAGGTATTGGCTCTGTGGTCTACAAAAATATGAAAGCAAGTGAATACCGCAAAGGTTTCCAATTTACCCAATCTCTTACCAACAGAAACTATCGTAACAGAACTTCCTTAAGATATTCTTCTGGAATGAATAAAAAAGGTTGGGCTTTTACCATAATGGGAGCTAGAAGATGGGCACAGGAAGGTATACAAGAAGGTACTTTTTATGATGCTTATGGAGCTTACCTAGGAATTGAGAAAAAAGTAAATGATAAACATACCCTTACTTTAAACTTAATAGGTTCTCCGTATCGTAGAAGTACCGCTAGCCCTAATACCCAAGAAGTAATAGATTATAATGGCGTACACTACAACGCTTACTGGGGCTGGCAAGATGGCGAAAAAAGAAGTGAAAGAGTAAGACAAGGATTTCAACCAATATTGCAACTTACTGATTATTGGAAGATAAGTAATAAGTCTCAACTTTGGACTACTCTTTCCTACCAATTTGGTAAAGACAAGGCTTCTAGGCTAGATTGGTACAACGCTCAGAACCCATCACCTCTATATTATAGAAACCTTCCTAGCTACTTTGCGGGATTAGCTAACCCTAGCGACTCCGACATAGCTCAACTAGAAATAACCAAAAACAGATGGGAAAGTAATGACCAAAATTACACTCAAATAAATTGGGATAAGCTTTACCTCGCTAATAGAAATAGAGAACAAGCGGTTTATTTTCTAGTTAATGATGTTAATGATGACAAAGTTTGGAATGTAGGAACTCATTTTGTTCATAATTTTTCTGACAAGACTCAGCTATTCATCAACGCTTCTTACAGAAATTACTCATCAGACCAATACAGAGAAGTAAAAGATTTACTTGGAGCACAATATGCTCTTAACGGAGATCCTTTTGCTGCTACTAACCAACCTAAACTTTCAGGTTTATTCAACGAAGGAGAAGAAAACACTCATAAAAAAGTAGGCGATAAAATAGGTTATGACTACACTTTCCGAAGACAAGAAACTAAGATAAACCCTGCTTTGAAATTTAGCACAGGTAATTTTGATATTTTCGTATCTGCCCTAGCGGCTTACATCACTAATAATAGAGAAGGGCATTTTAACCACTATCTTTACAAAGATGCATTAGGAAAATCCGAAAACCAAGACTACTGGAATTTCGGCTTAAAAGGTCAATTAATCTACAAGTTAGACGGTAGACATTTCTTAGTGTATAACGGTGCTTACTATTCTCAAGCTCCTTACCTAAACAATTTATTCATCAATGCAAGAGCTAACAGTGCTATTGCACCTAATATTAGAAGTGCTGTGGTAGCTGCTAATGATATTAGTTACATGGTATCCTCTCCTTTTGTTAAAGTGAGAGCAACAGCATTCCTTATTGACACTCAAAATGACACTAATGTACAACGTTTCTTTGCTGACGGAATCAAGCTAGATGGTGTAGACAGCGAAGGTAATGCGACTAGTGCTAGAAGTGCATTTGTAACCCAAGTAATGTCTAATGTAAACCGTAGAAACATGGGTGGAGAGTTAGGTGTAGAGGTTAAAGTTACCCCAACAATTACTGTTAATGGTATCGCAAACTACGGTAAGTACACTTATACTAACAATCCTGAAGTATATTTTGCTTCAGATGCGGTTGGGCTATTCCCTAACGGTAAGTTATACACTAGTTACGGAACTTCTTACATTAAAAACTTTAGACAAGGAGGCACTCCTCAAGAGGCTTACTCTTTAGGAATAAAGTATAGCTCTCCAAAATACTGGTGGGTAGGTGCTAACTGGAACTATCTTGGCAATAACTTCCTTGACCCTTCACCTTTAATTCGTTCCGATTTCTTTGTTAACAACCCTGCAACAGGAACGCCATACGCTGGTATATCTGAGCAAGAATATAGACGAGTAAGTGCTCAAGTTAAACTTCCTGTAGCTTACTTCTTCAATATCAACGCTGGTAAGTCTTGGATGTTAGGTAAGTATTATGTGCTTGTTAGTGCTACCGTAAACAATGTGCTTGACAATACCAAATATGCTACTGGTGGTTTTGAACAGACAAGAAATGTAAACTTTGCAGACTTTAGAAGAGACTACGATAGAGAGTATCCTAATTTTGCACCTAGATATTTCTTTACTCAAGGTAGAAACTATTTTATCAACCTACAGGTAAGATTCTAAATTTTATTTTTAACAATTTTAATACAATAAAAATGAAAACAACAACATACTTAAAAATTTCGTTAATAGCTTTATCTGGTTTTGGAGCATTAACTTCTTGCGTGCAAGACGACAAATTCGATACACCTGCAATCCAATGTAGCAATCAGTTTGCTGAAGCTAACATTACCATTAAAGATTTTAAAGCATTAGCACCAACTCCTGTTAACTTCGTGAGTAATTATGTTGTTCCTAATGGAACAAATGATGCTCCTGTAATCTTTGAAGGATATGTAGTTTCTTCTGACGAAGGTGGTAACTTCTACAAACAACTAACCATACAAGATAGCCCAGAAAACCCTACTGCAGGTATCCAAGTGGCTATCAATAAAACTTTTCTATACACAGACTATCCAGTAGGATCTCATGTAAGAGTTAAAGCTAATGGTCTTTCTGTAGGTATAGACAGAGGTGTTGTTAAATTAGGATATGTAAACCCTACTGGGCAAATACCAGAAGGTAACATGAGAAACTTCATTACTGGCGTTTGTGGTGGTAATACCATGGATATTAAAACTATTACTCCTAGAGTGGTAAACTCTATCGCAGATGCTATGAAAGATGAATATATTAACACTTTAGTTACTATTAAAAATGTACAGTTTGCCGAAGCTGATGGTAAGGTAACCTACGCAGACGCTGTTAATAACCAAACCGTTGATAGAACTTTAGTAGATAAACAAGACAACTCTGTAATCGTTAGAAACAGTGGGTTTGCACGCTTCGCAGGAACTACTTTACCTACCAAGAGCGGAGACATTACAGTAGTTGTTAGCAAATATAACTCTACATGGCAATTCTACATCCGTGATTTAAACGATGTTAAATTTGAACAAGATAGATTTGTAAGTGCTAAAAATGTTTTAGGCGGTGATGCACCTGTATATAGCAAAAGTATAGCAGAAACTTTTGATAATGTTACTACAGCTACCAATTTCAAAAGAATTGCAGACTCTAAGTACATCAACTACTCTGTACTTGAAAACCGCTTCTGGGAGCAAAAAGCTTTTAGTGGCAACAACTATATCCAAATAAGTTCATTTAAGTCTAATACAAATGTAAATGCTTACTTTATTGTTCCTGCTGAATTTACAGGAACTTCTAAACTTTCTTTCCAGACAAAAGACGGTTACTACACTGGGGAAGCTCTTAAAGTATATTACACAACAAAATACACTCCTGGTGGAGAAGTAAACAAAGCAGACTTAGTAGATATTACTTCTAAATTTACTTTCTCAAAAGGGAATGTTAATGGCTACGCAGTAGATTGGGTAAACAGTGGGGAATTTACTATCCCTATTACAGGAAAAGGTTACATCATCTTTGAATATGCTGGTACTACTACTGTAACTACAACTATGCAGCTAGACAACATTACTTTAAAATAACAGATTAAACATTTTATTTTAAAAAACTCGTTGTGCATTTTAAATAATACTGATTTTTAGATGATTTAATTTTCTTTGGAAGATAAATTTATTGATATATTGAATAACCGTTGCGGCGGTTATTTTACTGATTATCCTTGTTTTAAAGCCTTCAAAAGTTTTAGCATAGTTTCTTTTAATCATAAATTGGTCGCAAAGTTGAGAGAAAAATGTCTCAATTCGTTTTCGCTTTTTCTTGTACAATGAAAATTGAGGAATATAATCTTTCTGATTACTTCTCATTGGTGTATCTAATTTAATATTAGCATAGTTAAATAAATCTATTTGAACTTTTGCTGATAAATAGCCTCTATCTCCAATTAAAGTACAGTTTCGCATTTGCTCACCACTATCTTTTAAATAGTGGATGTCGTGAACGGATGCAGGGCTTATATCAAAATTCTTAATCACACCATTTAAAGAACATACTGCGTGTAGTTTATAGCCATAGAAATATAATTTCTGTGAAGCACAATAACCATATGTTGGTGAAGAATAGGATTGCTCTTTACAAATTTTTGAACGAGTAGAACGAGCGTTTTCACAAACTTTCATTGGCATGCTATCAACGATAAAAATATCTTCAAACTCATTGAACTCCATCGAAATACGCTGTCTAATTTGCTCTGTTTGTAGGGATAGTCTTCGTTTTCGCTTATTGTAAACACTTCTTTCAATTTTGTTTATCAGAGAGTTTGGCAATTTTCTAAAGAACTGTAATTCGCTATCAATACTCAAGTATTCAGCAGTAATATTAAGACTTATGACTTCTAAATCGCTCATTTTAGGTGTTCTTCTCTGATAACTAATCAGTTGATTTTCTGAAAAAAGTCCTAAAACTTCCAAAATTCTTTCATATATTTGCTCTATGTTGTTCATTTATATCGTTTTATAGCAAAAACAATATACTGATTTTCAGTCTAATAAACAACTCTTGTTTTTTTCATTTCATAATGCACAACGGGTTTTAAAAACTAAAGCTACTTCAATTGAAGTAGCTTTTTTCATTATCTTTGCGATAGTTCTTAACTTTCAAATATGAAAAATAGAATTTCAAAACTTTTCAATATACAATACCCTATTATACAAGGTGGTATGGTATGGCATAGCGGTTGGCGGTTAGCCTCTGCCGTTTCTAACGCAGGAGGTCTCGGACTGATTGGTGCAGGAAGTATGTACCCTGATGTCTTAAGAGAACACCTCCAAAAATGCAAAAAAGCCACCAATAAGCCTTTTGGCGTTAATATTCCTATGCTTTATCCTAACTTAGATGAAATCATCAATATTATTATGGAAGAGCAGATTAAAATCGTATTTACCTCAGCAGGAAATCCGAAAACTTACACCGAAACTTTACAAAAAGAAGGTATAAAAGTAGCTCACGTGGTTTCTTCTCTAAAATTTGCAATAAAATGTGAAGAAGCTGGTGTAGATGCTGTTGTTGCTGAAGGATTTGAAGCTGGTGGACATAACGGCAGAGACGAGACTACCACTTTCTGCCTTATCCCTAATGTGAGAAAACATATCAGTACTCCCCTTATTGCTGCAGGAGGCATCGCCACAGGACAACAGATAAAAGCTGCCATGATACTTGGAGCAGATGGTGTACAAATCGGCTCTAGATTTGCAGCCACAACAGAGGCGAGTTCTCATGAGGCATTTAAACAAAAAATAGTGGAGGCTAAAGAGGGAGACACTCAACTTACTTTGAAAGAACTTGCTCCCGTTAGATTGCTAAAAAACAAATTCTTCCACGACCTAGAAAAACTTTATGAAAATGGAAGGGATACAGAAACCCTAAAACAAGCTCTAGGTAGAGCAAGAGCCAAGAAAGGCATGTTTGAAGGCGATTTAGACGAAGGCGAACTTGAAATAGGACAAGTTTCTGCCCTCATAGACAACATTATCTCGGTAGATGAAGTATTTAAAAGACTTATAAAAGAGTTCAACGAATGTAAAGAACCTTTCTTATAGTAAATTTAAAGCTACCCTAGGCAGGTAGCTTTTTTTATTTTTTAGCTAATCGTGCTTTAATCTTTTGTATATTTTCTTTTGCAGTAGCCTTTAATACTAGACTTGCACTCATTAAAATTCGGTCAGGCAAAATACTATCAAAATGCTCTGTACCTTCCCAAGAGACTTTTTTAATGAGAGCCAACGCATCTGCACTCCTTTCTGACAACTGTTTCAAAAACGCATCTAGTTTTTCGTCCATAGAAGCTATATTTTCCGAAATGTTATGGTAGATGTGATTTCTTTCCGCCCATTCGGCACTTCTAAACTCCGTATCTAAAGACATTGCAGAAAACTGTGATTTTCCTATCTTTCGCTCTACAAATGGACCAATAACGAATGGACCAATACCTAAATTGATTTCTGTAAGTGCTAAAGCTGACTCTTTTGTAGCAAAACAATAGTCTGCCGCACAAGCAATGCCCACGCCGCCACCTGTAACCTTACCCTGAACTCTTACAACTACTATTTTGCCACAATTCTTCATAGCATTTAGTACCTTAGCAAAACCTCCAAAAAATCTTTTAGAAGATTCTAAATTATCAATTTCTAGTAGCTCATCAAAGCTCGCACCTGCACAAAATGCTTTCTCTCCGTGAGATTTAAGTAATATTGCCTTTATTTCTTCTTTCGCTCCTTCGGATAAAATAGTTTGAGCTAATTGTTCTAAAATATGCCCTGGCAAAGAGTTGCTTTTAGGCGTTCCAAAAGTAATATATGCAATATGATTTTTTATTTCTGAATTTACAAAAGCTTCCATTTTTATTGACTTTAGATTTATATTCTACACTGTGCTAATTTAAGAAAATTTATTTTGTAAATTGCGGTTTCATTTTTAATAGACATTCAGAAGTGGCTAAATTAAAAACAGTATATTATTGTCAGAATTGTGGTTCACAACATTCCAAATGGCACGGGCAATGCCAAAATTGTGGACAATGGAATACCTTAGTGGAAGAGATTGCAGAAAAAACAACCTCTAAAAATTATGCAGGAGATTTTGGAAGGCAACACCTCATCAATATCATAGAAGTAGAAACACAAGCTGAACAACGCATTAAAACTCCAAGCGAAGAACTTAACAGAGTTTTGGGTGGCGGTATTGTTTTAGGTTCGGTAACTCTTATCGGAGGCGAACCAGGTATAGGGAAATCTACATTACTGTTGCAATTAGCCCTTAAAATGAAGAAAAAAATCCTCTATGTTTCTGGGGAAGAAAGTGCCTCTCAAATCAAAATGAGAGCAGATAGATTAACGGAATTCCAAAATCCGAATTGTTTTTTATACACTGAAACTTCAATAGAGAAAATCTTACACGAAGCCAAAAAACTTCAGCCCGATTTTATGATTGTGGACTCTATACAAACCTTACATTCGCAGGTGATGGAGAGTTCCCCAGGTACAGTGTCTCAGATTAGAGAATGTGCTTCGGAAGTTATAAAATTTGCAAAAGCGACTAACACGCCTGTTTTTTTAGTGGGACATATTACTAAAGATGGACAAATAGCGGGACCAAAAGTGTTGGAGCATATGGTAGATGTAGTTCTTAATTTTGATGGTGATAGAAACCACTTATTTAGACTTTTAAGAGCAAATAAAAATCGTTTTGGTTCTACTGCGGAGATTGGTATTTATGAGATGATTTCAGCAGGATTGAAAGAAATTAAAAATCCTTCGGAAGTGCTTATTACCAAAAAATCCGAAGAGTTTTCAGGTAATGCGGTGGCAGTAACGCTAGAAGGTAACCGCCCTATGTTGCTAGAAATACAAGCCCTCGTAAGTACAGCGGTGTATGGTACACCACAGAGAAGTTCTACGGGTTTTGATGCTAAAAGGCTCAATATGCTTTTGGCGGTTTTGGAGAAACGTTCTGGCTTTCAACTTGGGGCTAAAGATGTATTTTTAAATATTACTGGAGGTATTAAAACGGACGACCCCGCTCTAGATTTGGCTGTAGTTGCCGCTATCTTATCTTCCAACGAGGATATTGCAGTATCGGAGCATTATTGTTTTGCTGGGGAAATTGGTCTTAGTGGAGAAATTCGTCCTGTGCCACAAATAGAAAAACGCATCTCCGAAGCCGAAAAATTAGGCTATCATAAGATATTTGTTTCTAAACAAAATAAAATACCAAAGAAAAAACACAATATAAAAATTGTGGAAGTTTCTAAAATAGAAGACTTTCACGAAGAAATATTTTAAGCATTCATCTTGTTTAAAAACCTTACTTTTGCCTAAATAAAAGAAAATGAAAAAAGTTTTTTTTCTGCTTATTATTAGTTTTATAGTACACTCTTGTGCCAGGGTAGGTGCTCCTGTGGGTGGCAATAAGGACACTTTAGCCCCTCGTTTTTTAGGAGCTAATATAGATAGTTCTAGAACCAAAGTGCCTGTACTTATAAGAGAGCTAAGACTAGATTTTGATGAATATGTTAATTTAAAAGATATTCAAAAGCAGCTCATTATTTCGCCTCCTATTAAAAATATAAAGAAGATTATCCCCTCTAATCTTGCCAACAAATATGTATTGATACAGTGGGGAGATACTCTACAAGCCAATACCACTTACAGTTTTAATTTTGGTAATTCCATTGTAGATAATAACGAAGGTAATATTTTGCCATATTTTAATTTTGCTTTTTCTACTGGGGAAAAATTAGATAGTCTCTACCTTGCAGGAACGGCACAAAATGCTCTATCTACTCCTAACAGTGAAGCTCAATCTAAATCTAATATAGTAGTGGGGCTTTATAAGGCTTCGGATAGTATCAATTTTAGAGAAAAACCTTACTACATTACTAAAGCTGATAAAGACGGCTATTTTGAGTTGGAGTATTTGGCTCAAGGCAAGTATAAAGTCATCACTTTTGATGATGAGAATATGAACTCTGTATATGATAAAGGCAAAGAAAATCTAGGTTTTATTAAAGATGAACTTAATGTTACTAAAGGTATTTCTGGGCTTAAACTCACGCTTTATCCACCTAAAAAAGAAGTAAAATACAAAGAAATAAAAGCCATAGACGGAGGTCTCCTGCTCCTTTTTGAAGGGAAACCCGAAAAAGTAGAAGTGAAGGAAATTACAGGTCTGGTACAAGATTATAAAGTTTCTCATCAGAAGTTTTCAGATTCTGTAAGAGTTTGGTTTGATGCCCAAAAGGAAAATTTAAGCTCCACCCAAGGGACTAATCTTAAATTCAGTTATGATACCAAAGTTAAAAAAGATACCGTTCAGATATTCTATCGTACCAATCCTAAGGAGGAATTTACTCTTAAAAATAATGAGGGGCATTTACTTCCGCCCAATCACCCATTTAGGATTACAGCTAATATGGAGTTAAAAGAACTCAACACCCAACAATGGGAACTAAAGGTAGATTCTACTCATCAACAACCTTTTAAAGCAAAAATAGCCGAAACTTCACCCAATACCATCATTATTGAAAGTGATTTTCAAAAAGAAAAAAAATACCGTCTGTTTATTCCAAAGGAAAGCGTAAATTCTTTCTATAAGTCTAATGTTAAGCCTTATGTTTTTGAGTTTGAGGCAGACACGCCCCAAAACTATGGTTCTGTAACAATAAGGATTAAAAATAAGCCGTCTGCTCCCTTTTGGATAGAGCTTCTAGACCAGCAAAACAAAATATTATCTAGTAGAAAAACTACCGAAGCGGAACATAAATTTACAGAATTAAAACCTGATACTTATTATATAAGAATTTTGGTAGATAATAACGGTAACGGCATTTGGGATACTGCCGACTTAACGACTAATACCCCTGCCGAAGATTACTTTGTTTTCCCTAAGAAAATAGAAGCCAGACAGTTATGGGATTTGGTAGAAGATTGGGAACTTCCTAAGCAAGAAGTATCAGCAACCGAAAACAACTAGAAAGAAAACTAATGAGAAAAATATTTAAAATAGCTTTGTGGACTGTATTAGGTCTGTTACTGATACAACTTATCCCAATAGACCGCACTAACCCTCCAGTAAACGAAAAGGATAATTTCGTAAGGATGGAAAATACGCCTAAAGAGGTAGAAGTGCTTTTAAAAAAAGCTTGTTACGACTGCCATTCCAACGAAACCAAATACCCTAGCTATGCCTACATTGCACCTATATCTTGGAGCATAAAACACCATATTAACGAAGGAAGAAAGCACCTTAACTTCTCCGTGTGGAATACTTATAATGAGTATCTAAAAAAAGGAGCTTTGGAAGGAAGTATAGAAACTATAAAACGCCACGAAATGCCACTAAAAGGCTATGTAGCACAACACCCAGAAGCACAACTCACCCAAAAACAAAGACAGCTTTTGCAAGATTATTTCCAAAAGCTACTAGATGAAGAGGTTTATAAAAAATAAGTCTATTACAATGTAATAGACTTATTTTTATCAATAATGTACTAATTTTCTAACTCAATGGGATTGTATCCTTTCTTTTCCAACTTATCTCTTTTTTGTTTTTCTCTCAATGCAGTGGTTTGTTCAGGTGAGAGAACAACACCATCATTTTTCATTGATTGTAATAAGTTCTTCCTAAAACTATCTTTCGCAACCTCTAACTCCTGCTTTGTAACAGATATAAAATTATCATAGCGTTTTTTGTTTATACCTATTACCTTTCCTTTTAAATCTCGACCGGGTAATGATTCTACTAACTCAAAATCATACTCTTCTTTTTTGTCCGTCATTTTTATAATCAGACCTGGTAACCCTCCAAACTTATAAGGTCCATAAGGGAAAGGAATTTCAGTAGAGTACCAAGCAATCCAGTCTCTACCCTTAAATCTTAACTCAGCTTTTTTACAGCTAAAAGAGTTAACTATCTTTGTTTCATCAACTAATTTCCAACTATTGATTTTAGGTTCTTGGTAAGCAAGAACAGAAGTTCCTACAGTTCCATAGAAAATAGTTTTATCATTTTCTTGTACGACTAGAAATTTAGAATTTGTTTTTGGAAATGACTTACCACTAAAATTAATAGATTTTGAACCATCTCTGATAGCTGTATTCATCTCACTAGTAAAAATAGAATCGTACTTTAGTAAATTTTCACTAATAAAAAATGAGCGATTATCACTAACTTGAAGAGAAAATAACTCTTGATAAAGAGTTTCAGGATAAAGATTATTAGGTTTCGACTTCAATAGATAAGTAAAACTTCCGCGTAACGAATCGTTTTTATATACTTGTGCATCAATGTGTACAAATAACGATAGGGCTATAGTGGAAATGTATTTTTTAAACATAAAATTAAATCCTTAATTGTTACAAAAATATATTTTATGAAAATAATCAAATACAATAATAGTTAATTTACTTTTTGTGAATCTTTTTTGTTGAAATTCCCAATCACTAATCAGGATAATATTCTGTTAAAATGAATGTTAATTTCCTTTACTTATTTTTTAACCGAGTTTTATTAACTACCTTTGTGATTGTAAAAAATAATCATTTATATCTATGAAAAAATATCTTTTGTTAGTACTTTTTGCCATTCTAATGGTATCTTGTTCTAAAAATGAAGTTCAAATTTCGGGAACGCTTAAAAATGCTTCTCCTTTGGATAGGATAGAACTCATCAATGTATCTAGTGCCAGTTCGTTGCCTATTATGAATATAGGAGTAGATGCTAAAGGCAACTTTTCCGCAACTCCAAAAATAGAGGAAGGCGGCATCTATCTAATAACCTATGCAAGGCAGATGAATTTTATTTATCTTAAAAAAGGAGATAATATTAAAATTACGGCTGACGCTACAGAATTTCCTAGAAAAATGAAAATCTTAGGAGATGGCGAAAAAAACAATGAATTCCTTACTCAAATGCAATCTTATATAGAGGACTACATGAGCAAAATAGATATGCAACTTATGTCTAAGTCTGAAAAAGAGTTCATTGCAGCAGTTAAAAAAATACAAACAGATGTAGATAAAAAAATAGAAGAGGTTAAGTCTAAAACAAAACCAGACTCCGAAGTGGTAGAATGGAAATCAAGCGAGATGAAAGTAACCCTTCTAATGATTACCGAACAATATGCGGCTATGCATGGTGCGGCTACTGGAAACCCTAGTTTCAAGCCTTCGGCTGAATTTACAAAATATCAAGATAGTCTAAAAGGAGATGAGAAGAAATGGATAAAAACTCTGCCTACTTATAGAAGCTTCCTACTCATTAAGAATCAAGAAGGTTTTACCAACTTTATGAATACGCTTCAAAACAAAGAAATCTCTACTACAGAAGCCTTTGTTAAATATCTAGAAGGTAAGAAAGATATTGACCAGTACACGAAAGACCACCTAATTGCTTTCGTTGCAACACAATACGATTTGCAACCTCAACACCCAAGAATTAAGCAAGTAATGGAAGTGGTTAATAAGTCTATTAAAGACAGCCAAATAAAAAAAGAGTTAGAAAAAGTTAAACTCGCTATACAAGGTATTGAAGTTGGGCAGAAAGCTCCTAGCGTTGATTTAGTTAATAATAAAGGAGAAAAAGTGAGTTTATCTAAATATGAGGGTAAACCAAGCGTTTTAGTATTTTATGCTTCTTGGAATCCTTATGTATCCGAAAGTCTTACTCCTTCTGTAAAGCAACTTGCAACTCAATATGGAGGTAAGGTTAATTTGGTAATGATAAATCTAGATGATACTGAAGACCAATTCAAAAAGACTGAAGCCGCTATGTTTAAAGGATTAAAAGTGGAAAGTTTGTATGCTAAAAACGGTATGAACTCTGAAGTTGCTGATAAATTTGGTATTTATGGATTTAAATTACCGAGTGCTGTGGTAATAGATAAAGATGGTAAAGTGGCTAGCCCTGTAGCTATAGGTAATATAGATATGCAGATAGTAGATGCTTTAAACAAACTATCTCAACCTACTGCAAAGAAGTAAAATAATTTTATTTAAAAATAACAAGATGGGGCTATCTCTGTGAGATAGCCCCATCTTGTTATATAAAGATATGATAAAAATCATTAGTTGAAAAATCATTGATTTTCAATAAATTAAATACAACAAACTTTCTTTATTTAGAATTATCCTAAATAAATTTTGCGTAATTACTCAGATATTATACCTTTGTCAAAACTTTTAACAATTCTAAATAAAGTATAATGAAAAAACAACTTTTACCTCTTATAATGTTAGTTTCAGTAGCTTCATTCGCTCAGGAAACTGATTCTATAAAATCTAGAAATATAGATGAGGTTGTTATTCAATCTCAAACTATTTTCACCAATAAAGATAAGAACGAAAAAGCAAGTTCTTTTACCTATATTGGCACTAAAGAATTACAGAAATATAACTACTCTGATGCTAACCGTGTACTTATGGGTAAAACAGGGATACATGTGGTAGAAGAGGAAGGTTTTGGATTGCGTCCTAACATTATTATTAGAGGTGCTTCTTCGCTTAGGAGCTCGTCTATCAATTTAATGGAAGACGGTGTCTTAGCAGCACCTGCGCCTTATGTAGCACCTGCGGCTTACTACTTCCCTACCATGGGAAGAATGGCTGGTGTAGAAATTCTTAAAAGTAGTGGACAAATTATGTATGGTCCCAATACCATCGGAGGGAGTATGAATATGCTTTCTACTCAAGTACCTAATAAATTTTCAGGGTTTTTAAATGCTTCTTACGGTAATTTCAACACCTATAAAGTGTATACTCATGTAGGAGATAAAATTGGTAAATTCGGATATTTAGTAGAATATTTCACCAATAACTCAGATGGGTTTAAAGAACTTCCGAATGGTAAAAATACGGGGTTCAGACTTAATGATGGTATGATAAAATTGTTGTACGATAATTCTGATGCGGCTATCCCTAATAAACTTCAGTTTAAGCTTCAGGCTTCTAGACAAAACTCTAACGAAACCTATATGGGAATTTCTAAAGAGGACTTCAATAAAAATGCTTACCAGCGTTACTTATCATCAGAGTTAGATAATATAGAAATCAATCAGCGACAATATTTGCTATCTTATCAGATAGAACCTAGCAAAAAACTTCACTTAAATTTTGATGCTTATAGAAATGAGGTTACAAGAAATTGGTACAAAGTGAATGATGTTAAAGCTGGAGGTAACAAAGTAGGGCTTTCTAATGCTTTAGAAATGGCTGATAACTCTAACGAAATGTTAGCTTTAAAAGGAGCTTATAATGCAGATAATACTATCTATATAAGACATAATGATAGAGACTATATTTCACAAGGACTTCAGTTCAATGGGCATTATCATTTAGGAAAAACAGGTATGGTTCGCTTTGGAGCAAGATACCACTACGACAGCCAAGACCGTTTTCAAGCAGATGATGAATATCTTTCTACATCACAAGGTTTAGCACTAAAAAAACGAGGAAGTGCAGGCTCTCAAGACAATAGAATAGAAGATGCTAATGCTACAGCATCTTATGTTCAATATCAACAAGAGTTTGGAGCTCTTGTTGCCACTGCAGGGGTAAGATATGAAAATATCACTCTAAGACAAAGAAACTATGGGCGTTCTGATGCAGATAGAACGGGTAAAGATTTAAAAACTACGATTAACAAAGTAGAGTCTTGGATACCAGGGTTATCCTTACTTTATAAAATAAATGATGGTTTAAAAGTATTCGGTAGTGTTCACAAAGGGTTTTCGCCTCCAGGAATTCAGCAAGGACAAAAAGAAGAAAGAAGCTGGAACTACGAACTAGGAACAAGATTTAATAACAACTTTGTAGACGCTGAATTGATAGGCTATATCAACGATTATTCTAACCTACTAGGTGCAGATACCAATGTTATGGGTGGCAACACAGGACAAGGCGATTTATACAATGCAGGAGAAGTATTGATAAGAGGTATAGAAGCACAGTTAAGATACACCATCAGCGGAAAAGATAGTGAAATTAACTTCCCAGTTTCTGTAAATTATACTTATGTAGATTCTTCCTTTAAGAAAGATTTCCAATCTCAAGTATTTGGAACAATTAAAGAAGGTGATGCTCTACCATTTATTCCTAAAGAACAACTAAGTATAGAAGTAGGAGCTAACATCAAAAACTTTAGACTTTCTGCTATCTGGAGATACAGAGGTGATTTTAGCAATAAGGTTTGGCAAGGGTCTATACCAGAAGCTAACCTAGTTCCGTCTATGAACATACTAGATGTTTCTATTTCTTATAAAGTAAATAGAAATGCAACTGTTTATACTAACGCTCAAAATTTACTTAACCAAACTTATTTATCTTCTCTTAACCCTTCAGGATATAGACCAGGTATGCCAAGATTTGTAAATGTGGGTGTAAGAATTAGCTTATAATAAAACGCACTAATCTAATATAGTTTTTCATTAAAAAAGGAAGGTAACTCCGTGGAGTTACCTTCCTTTTTTTGATTGAATCTAATCTAATTTCATTTTATCAAACTCCCAAGAATTTCCGTTGAAGACATTGAGATCTACTTTTACATTGATGCCTTTTACAATGCCTTTTTCTGTAAACTGCCAAAACAACCAATTATCTTCTTCCGAAGGTACTAAAACATGATTGTAATTAGCTAACCATAGAGGATAACCCTCAAAATCACCTCTTAAATAGTCTTTATAAAAATGATAATAGGTATAGATAATAGGTTTAGTTCCGTAGGCTTCTTCTACTATTTTAAGCCAAGTCTTTATGTCTTCTTTATACTGTTTTACAGATTTTTTCCTAGGTATTTTTTCTATATCTAGCACAGGACGAAGATCTC
This sequence comes from Riemerella anatipestifer, assembly GCF_035666175.1. NCBI lineage: Bacteria > Pseudomonadati > Bacteroidota > Flavobacteriia > Flavobacteriales > Weeksellaceae > Riemerella > Riemerella anatipestifer. The sequence goes on along the minus strand of NZ_CP142016.1, from coordinate 2,091,218 downwards.
CTTTTTCTAGCTTCACTTGGTCTAAAAAATTATTAGCTTGTAAAACAGGATCCTCATCTGGGCGATAAAAATGATAAGCTCCTCTTGTATAATTATATTTTTTTGTTTGAGTCCAAAAATATTCAAAATGTTTGTCCTTAGAACCATTTCCCATTGTAGCTCTTAACACAATAAAATCAATATTTATAGCATCATTTGCAATGCTTAAGCTATCCCACTCTATATCTTCTTTTCTTTGATAATGAGATATATCCATACCAAATACCTTATCCTGATACTCAGTAATGATAGTATTTATTCGTTTAGTTTCTGTAATGGAATTCTCTAGTTTCTTATGCTGATGCTTTTTAAAATACATAGCATAATAGAAAAAGACTTTATTTTTGATATAAATACCTGTACCAATAAGAGCTACAGACATTACGAGTAGTAGCAGCCACCTGTAAATCTTTTTCTTATTTCTCTTGCTTATGTTATTTTTTTTTCTAACTTTGGAGTTATATCTTCGTTTTGGCATAACACTTGCAAAACTAAGTATAAATTTGTTATAATTTACAAACTTTAAAAATCATTAAAAATTTATGAAAAAAATTTTTCAAACAGCAGCATTAGCTATTTTAGTGTCTTTTACGGCAGTTTCGTGTAAGAAAAAACCTAACGACGCAGAACTTTCTACCAAAGCTACAGAAGTAGTTAAAGCAAACCCTCAGGCTTCAGTTGAGGTAAAAGATGGGCAAGCTCATTTAAGCGGTGTATTTGCTAGTCAAGCAGAAAAAGACCAAATGATAGCGTCTTTAAAAGCAATACCTGGTATTAAAGATGTTCACGACATGACTACCATAGAAACACCAGAGCCTGCAGTGACAGTAAATCAAGTAGATGCCGTAGTTTTACAAAAAGTAAAAGATGCTACTAAAGATTTCCCTAGCGTGAAAGTAGAAGATGTAAATGGAGAGCTTACACTAACAGGAAATGTATCTTCTTCAGATGCTAGAAAGATAAAAGAGTCTGTAGACGCTCTTAAAATAGGAAAATACAATAACCAACTTACCGTAAAATAATTAAAATACCATGTCATTAACTGATAAATATTCAAGTGTAGTAGCTGCTGCACAAAACGCAGGAGTACAAGACTTATCTGTAAAAGAGCAAGACGGAATTCTATACATTAGTGGTAGTACACAATCTACAGCAGCTAAAGATTTAGTATGGAATGCCCTTGGTGCTATTGACCCAAGTTTCACAGCTTCAGATATCAATATTGATGTTCAAGTAAAAGGTTTAGAAGTAGGAGCTAGCCTTACTGTAATCACAGAAAGCTCTAATCTTAACCTTCGTAAAGAACCTTCTACGGAAGCTGAAGTTGTAGGTAAAGCAGCAAAAGGAGAAGCTGTAACTTTAGTAGAGATGACTTCCAACGATTGGTGGAAAGTAAAAACTAAGGATGGTGAAGAAGGTTACGCTTACACAAGATACCTTAAAGCTTAGATAAAATAATCTAGATAATTTGATGACCCTTTCTTAGATATTTCTGAGAAAGGGTTTTTAATTTAAGTCTCCAAAAAAGTTTATATTTGCATTCCAACCTAAAAAATCATTATAGATGAAAGGACAAAATAAACTTTTTATAGCAATATTACTAGGGCTTATTATAGGAATCGGATTAGGCGGATTTGTTCATTTGCAATATCCAGATAGTGCAGAAGGCTTTTCCAAAAACATAAAATTGCTAGGGACCATTTTTATCAGACTTGTTCAGATGATTATTGCTCCGCTTGTATTCACCACTTTGGTAGTGGGTATTGCTAAAATGAGTGATATAAAAATGATAGGTAGAGTAGGTACTAAAGCAATGTTGTGGTTTTTAACGGCTTCTTTAGTTTCTCTAATGATAGGGCTTGTATTTGTAAATTGGCTAGAACCAGGTAAAGTAACTCAACTCCCAGTACAAGATGCAAGTGCGGCGGCAGAAATCGTAAATAACAGTAAAGGCTTCTCACTAGAAGATTTTGTAAAGCATATTATTCCTAAAAGTTTATTTGAAGCTTTTGCCACTAATGAAGTATTGCAAATCGTAGTATTTTCAATAATGTTTGGGGTGGCTCTTTCTCAGTTAGGAGAAGCTCATTCTAAACCAATTATAAAGGCTTTTGATATTTGTGCTCATGCCATTCTTAAAATGGTGGGTTACATTATGTGGGTAGCTCCATTGGGAGTACTAGGTGCTATTGCCGCAGTTGTTGCTACTAATGGTTTTGAGATATTTATGGTTTATGCAGTTTACTTAAGAGACTTTTTCTTTGCATTGGGTATCCTTTGGCTAGTCCTATGTGCCGTTGGTTATTTAATACTTGGGAACAGATTGTTTGATTTATTAAAGAGAATCAAAGAACCATTACTTATTGCATTTTCAACTACAAGCTCAGAGGCTGTTTTTCCGAAACTTGTAGAAGAACTAGAAAAGTTTGGAGCAAACAATAGAATAGTCTCCTTTATACTACCTTTAGGGTATTCGTTTAATTTGGATGGGAGTATGATGTATATGACCTTTGCGTCTATCTTTATTGCTCAGATTTATGGAGTAGATATGTCTATAGGGCAACAAATCACGATGCTTTTGGTACTTATGCTTACTTCCAAAGGTATTGCAGGTGTGCCTAGAGCTAGTTTAGTAATTATTGTAGCTACCTGTTCTATGTTCGGAATTCCACCAGAGGGCATTGCTCTCATATTACCAATAGACCATTTTTGTGATATGGGAAGAAGTATGACTAATGTACTGGGTAATGCACTAGCAACTTCCGCTGTCTCTAAATGGGAAGGACAACTAGACGCACCTACAGAAAACATATAAAAAGAAAAACACTTACAAAAAATAAATCCTTAAATTTGTATTCCTAAAAAGAAAATAATGATAAAAAAAGATAGAGTATTAGCTTTTTTAAAAGAGGTTGAGGTAGATGACTTGGTGAATAATGTTCAGGTTATGGGTAATGATGTTTATATTGATATGACGGCACATTCTCCAGCAATGCACGAGAAAAAAAAGCTAGAAGCAGCAATGAAACAAGCTTTTGCATCTGAGTTTGGGGAAGAGATTGTTTTAAAGTTGAAAATCGTTTCTCCTGAACCTTCGGAAGCTCAGCTTAATCAAATCAAAGGTAAGGAAATCCCAGGCATAAAAAACATCATCGCTATTGCCTCTGGAAAAGGAGGTGTAGGAAAGTCTACAGTAGCTGCTAACCTTGCAATATCTTTGGTCAAAATGGGCTTTAAAGTAGGTTTACTAGATGCAGACATCTATGGCCCATCTGTACCTACCATGTTTGATACCGAAGGGCAAAAACCTATTTCTGTTGAAGAAAACGGCAGAAACCTAATGAAGCCGATTGAAAATTATGGGGTTAAAATGTTATCCATCGGTTATTTTTCTGGAGCTAATCAAGCGGTAGTATGGAGAGGACCTATGGCTGCAAAAGCTCTCAACCAAATGCTAAGAGATGCTGCTTGGGGCGAATTAGATTTCTTATTGATAGACCTACCTCCAGGAACGGGAGATATTCATCTTTCTATCATACAAGAAGTACCTGTAACAGGAGCTGTTATTGTAAGCACCCCACAACATATTGCTCTTGCAGATGTTAAGAAAGGTATTGCAATGTTCCAAATGGAAAGTATCAATATTCCAGTTTTAGGTTTAATAGAGAATATGGCTTATTTCACACCAGAAGAATTGCCTGATAATAAGTATTATATCTTTGGTAAACAAGGAGCACAATATATGGCGGAAGATTTAGGCATACCTGTACTGGGCGAAATTCCTCTAATCCAAAGTATAAGAGAAGCTGGCGATGTAGGAAGGCCAGCAGCTTTGCAAGATGGTTCTAAAATTGCAGAAATCTATACAGAAACCACTCAGAAAATGGTAGAGAGCTTAGTGGAAAGAAATAAAAATCTACCTCCTACAGAAGCCGTTAAAATAACTACTATGGCAGGATGTTCCCAAAAAAATTAATTACCATATTATATTTTTAAAGAGTTAAAATAAAGATGGAAAATAATAGTATAGAAGTAAGAGTAGAAAATGCTTTAGAAAGTATTCGTCCTTTTCTTAATAAAGATGGTGGAGATATAGAGCTCATCAAAATAGAAGACACTGTAGTCTATGTGAAATTACTAGGTAACTGCTCTGGGTGTCCTGTAAGTTTCTCCACAATGAAGCTAGGCGTAGAAAATACAGTTAAAGAAAAAGTTCCTGAAATTACACGAGTGGAAAATGTAGAATAGTTTATAAATTATAAAAAAGGCTTATCTGTAATAAATTAGATAAGCCTTTTTGTTTTGTAATTTAATTCTTGTTCTTCACATCCATATAATAAAACATTGGAATGATGAGCAATAAAATTATAGGTTGAATAACAAACCTACGAACATAAAAAGCTAAAAGCAATCCTGAGTCGAATTCTGTATAAACTAGATAGAGATAAATAGGGAAAGTAATCAAAAAAACTAATAACATTAAAACACAAGCTAACATTGTCTTTGTTTTATCTTTAAAAAGAAAATAAACAATGATTAGCGAAAAAAGTAGATTAAGTATCAGCCTAAAAAGATGTCCTAAAACAAGTTTTCCCCACTGAAAAACGGGGAATACTTTGGCTCCATCCATCATTTTGAAATAGATTAAAAAAGGATCATAAAATAGAGTTTCTTCTAAAAAACGAACCCCTATTAAACCAATAATACCGAGTATAACAAATACAAGATTACCTTTGAACTTCATCTTTCAGTACAAAAAATTTAATCCAAATAATCCATAATAAAACCACACTTCCGTAAATAATCGCAGGGAATATATAATCATGGGCAGCTTTACCATAAGATGGATATTCAAGTAGCACTACATTTATTCCAACAATCCTAAGTATGTTTATGATATACAGAAATATAACTCCTGCAAAAACAAAAATAAAAGTATTAAAACCTCTATAAAATGCAAAAATAAATGCTATAAAAAGTATTATTACAGATACAGCATTACAACCTTCCACCATTCTAGACACATACTCCCCACCTACATAATACCACAAAGTATTATGTTCTGGTTGAGGTATGGCTTGTGATGGATACCCTATGTTATTCTGTATCAAAGTACATTGGTTGGCTATATGTATTGACAAGCCATCTAAACCTTCTTGAGTATTTAAATAAAACTGATAAACTCCCAGCAAGACTAAATAAACTAATAAAAATCTTAATAGGATTTTTAGTGTGGGTTTAAAATCTTCAAACATAATACACAAAGGTAAATATTATCAGACAAAAACCATTATATATCTTCAAAATTCCATTGTAATCTTGAAAGTCAACCCAACTCTAAAATACAATAAACAAATGATTATCAAAATATTAAAATAAAATTTACTTTTAAAAAGTTTTTATTATATTTGGAAACTAGAGTTTATCTCCTAAACCAAAATTATGTTTCTAACAGAATGTCCACGAGATGCCATGCAAGGTTGGAGTGAGTTTATTCCAACAGATACAAAAATCAATTACCTTAATAGCTTAATGGAGGTAGGGTTTGATGTGTTGGACTGTGGTAGCTTTGTTTCTCCTAAAGCCATTCCACAAATGGCGGACTCTGGGGAAGTACTGGATAATATAGATAAGTCTTTATCAAACACCAAGCTATCCGTTATTGTAGCTAACATAACAGGGGCAGAAAAGGCACTTTCTCATGCCAATGTAGACATTTTGGGATTTCCTTTTTCTATATCCGAAACCTTTCAGTTTAGAAACACCAACAAAGATCAAGAGGAAGCATTCAATCAAGTGGAAACCATCTTAGAAATGGTAAAATCTGAGAATAAAACACTTAACCTCTACTTTTCTATGGCATTCGGAAATCCATACGGAGAAGATTGGAAATGGGAAGATGTTGCCTTTTGGGCGAACCGATTTTCGGAAATAGGAGTCAGAAATATATTACTTTCGGATACCACAGGGGTAGCCACTGCGGAAAGCATTACACTTTTATTTGATAAAATTCCTGCGAATCACCCTGATATTAGCTTTGGTGCTCATTTTCATAACAGATACGAAGATTCTTACATTAAACTAAAGGCTGCGTATGATAAAGGCTGCAGACGATTTGATTCAGCTATAAAAGGGATAGGAGGCTGCCCAATGGCTAAAGATGACCTTGTAGGAAATATGCCTACAGAACAGCTTTTCAACTTTATGAATTTAGAAAAGATAGAAATTAAGCAGAATATGCTCCATTTTGAATCTGCTTGGAATATTGCCAAATCTATTTTCCATTTTTAAATATCAATCCATTTTTATCAAATAGAATTTGATTTTACCTCAAAATTAAAATTAAAAAAGTTATTTTTGCAGGTATATTCTAAATATTATGGCTAAGCAAGAAGACGATTTTAAGAAAGTGGTATCCCACGCTAAAGAATATGGGTTTATTTTTCCGTCTAGTGAAATATACGACGGACTATCTGCTGTTTATGATTATGGGCAAAATGGTGCCGAACTAAAAAATAATATTAAGCAATATTGGTGGAAAGCCATGACTCAACTTAATGAAAACATTGTTGGGTTAGACTCTGCTATTCTAATGCATCCTACTACATGGAAAGCTTCTGGGCACGTGGACTCTTTCAACGACCCTTTGATAGACAACAAAGATTCCAAGAAAAGATTTAGAGCCGATGTGCTTATAGAAGACTATTGTGCAAAATTAGAAGATAAGGCGCAGAAAGAAATAGCCAAAACAAAAAAAAGATTTGGTGCTGATTTTGACGAGGAACAATTTGTAAATACCAACCCTAGAGTTCTAGAATACAGAGAAAGACAGAAAAGTATTCTTACTAGAATGGCTAAATCTCTTGATAATAATGATTTAGCTGATGTTAAAGCCCTTATAGAAGAGCTAGAAATAGCAGACCCTGATACTGGCTCTAAAAACTGGACAGAAGTAAGACAGTTTAACCTAATGTTTGGGACTAAACTAGGAGCTTCCGCAGAAAACGCCATGGAGCTTTACCTAAGACCAGAGACAGCACAAGGTATTTTCGTAAACTTCTCTAATGTACAGAAAACTTCTAGACATAAGCTACCTTTTGGGATTGCTCAAATCGGAAAGGCGTTTAGAAATGAAATTGTAGCGAGGCAATTTATCTTCCGTATGAGAGAGTTTGAACAAATGGAAATGCAATTTTTTGTAGCTCCAGGGACAGAATTGTCATTCTACGAAGAATGGAAACAAAAACGACTTAATTGGCATTTGGCACTTGGATTAGGTACGGAAAATTACAAGTTCCATGACCACGAAAAACTAGCTCATTATGCTAATGCAGCAGCAGACATAGAATTTAAGTTCCCATTCGGATTTAAAGAGTTGGAAGGTATCCACTCAAGAACAGACTTTGACCTTTCTGCACACGAGAAATTCTCTGGTAGAAAATTGCAATATTTTGACCCAGAAAGAAGCGAAAGCTATGTGCCTTATGTGGTAGAAACTTCTGTGGGATTAGATAGAATGTTCCTAGCAGTGTTCTCTAGCTCTCTTAAAGAAGAGGCCTTAGAAGATGGTTCTACAAGAACAGTATTGTCTTTACCTCCAGCTCTAGCTCCTGTAAAAGCGGCTATTTTGCCATTAGTTAAAAAAGACGGGCTGCCAGAATTTGCAGAAAAAATCTTCAACGAATTAAAGTACGACTTTAATGTTATCTTTGAAGAAAAAGATAGTATTGGTAAGCGCTACAGAAGACAAGATGCCATAGGTACACCTTTCTGCATTACTGTAGACCATGATTCACTTAATGATAATACAGTAACTCTTAGAGAAAGAGATACAATGAAACAAGAAAGAGTATCTGTGGAAGACCTAAGAAAAATTATAGATGATAAAGTAAACTTTAGAACACTTTTATCTAAAATTTAAAATAAACATTTAGTCAAAAAGCAAAATTATGAAAAAAAAATCATAATTAGTTGTAAAATAAGAGATTAATTGTTTATTTACCTTTAACTTGCAGACTGTGATTTACTGAGATTTGACCTCAAATGACAAAGTTGAGTTACTTATCAGTTACTTGATTTGTATAGAAAGTTTTTCATTAAAGAGGTTATATTTCAGTAATTTGCGTAAAATTTCATCTTTCATTGTTACTCAATAGAAACTAATTTAGTAACTATAAAATATGGAGTGATGAAACAGACCAAAAGAACAACATTCACAGTATTGTTTTACCTAAAAAGAAAAAATCCGAAAGCCGATGGAACTATTCCCATTATGGCAAGGATTACCATTAACGGAAAAAATGAACCCTTTTCTACCAAGTTGAGTTTATCTCCTTCGTTGGATTTGCAAAACAGTCAGGTTTGCGGAAAAACCGACGAAGCTAAGTAAATCAACAAAAAATTAAAAGCCATTGAAACCAATATCCAGAATATTTATAGCGATATGCTAAAATACGAGGGGTATGTAACTGCAAAAAAAGTAAAAGATAGATATTTAGGCAGAGAACATTCGGGGCACACCTTATTAAAATGCTTTCAGGGTTTACTCAAAGATTTTGAACTCAAAGTTGAGAAGAAATTGAGAGCCCCAGGAAGTTATAATACTCATAAAAATGCCTATGGAAATTTAGAACGATTTCTTAAAGAAAAACTTCACAGAGACGATATAGAATTGATAGAGCTTGACAAAACCTTTATTGATGATTATGACTATTATCTTAGAATAGAGAGAGGGTTAGACCACAATAGTATTTATGGTAATATGGGACCGCTTTTACGAACCATAAAAAGAGCTTTAAATGACAACATTATTATTGTTAATCCTTTTCGGCACTATAAAAATACACTTGTACCAAAAGATAGAGGTTATCTCTTAAAATCAGAGATTATAAAACTCATTGAATACACACCTTGTGATGATTTTTCTGAAAGAATGAAAAAGCTCATAGAATTAGTTAGGGATTTAGCCCTTTTTAGTTGTTTTACAGGTTTTTCATATATTGATATATACCAACTTAGTTCTGTCCATTTGCAAGAGTTCTTTGATGGTCATAAGTGGCTCATCAAACGACGACAAAAATCAAAAATACCTTGTAATGTCCGAGTATTGGAAATTCCAGAAATGATTTTAAAGAAGTATGAAGGCTTAGGAAAAAATGGTGCATTACTTCCCGTACCGAGTAATAGTACCTGTAATAAATATCTCAAAATAATTATGAATGAATGTGGAATTTTTCGAGATAAACCCATTACCTTCCATTGGGCAAGACATAGCTTTGCCACCTTGATGCTGACTGAAGATATTCCAATAGAAAGTATCAGTAAAATGCTTGGACATAAACATATTCATACCACAGAAATTTATGCAAAAATTACAAATACAAAGATTAGTAAAGATATGGAGTTAGCTTCACAAAAGTTGCAGAATTTATCTTTGAGTTATACTTAAAAATGATGTGTTTTATTCTTAGTAGCACATTATTATGATTTTCCTGTGAAAAACCCTATAAGAGCTACCAAGAATTTTTATACTTACCCTAACTACCGCTACAAAACATTCCCTTTTTTCCTGTTTTGTAGCGGTAATTTTATTTAGAAATAAACCTTAGTAACCCGTTGTGCATTATGAAATGAAAAAAACAAGAGTTGTTTATTAGACTGAAAATCAGTATATTGTTTTTGCTATAAAACGATATAAATGAACAACTTAGAGCAAATATATGAAAGAATTTTGGAAGTTTTAGGACTTTTTTCAGAAAATCAACTGATTAGTTATCAGAGAAGAACACCTAAAATGAGCGATTTAGAAGTCATAAGCCTTAATATTACTGCTGAATACTTGAGTATTGATAGCGAATTACAGTTATTTAGAAAATTGCCAAACTCTCTGATAAACAAAATTGAAAGAAGTGTTTACAATAAGCGAAAACGAAGACTATCCCTACAAACAGAGCAAATTAGACAGCGTATTTCGATGGAGTTCAATGAGTTTGAAGATATTTTTATCGTTGATAGCATGCCAATGAAAGTTTGTGAAAACGCTCGTTCTACTCGTTCAAAAATTTGTAAAGAGCAATCCTATTCTTCACCAACATATGGTTATTGTGCTTCACAGAAATTATATTTCTATGGCTATAAACTACACGCAGTATGTTCTTTAAATGGTGTGATTAAGAATTTTGATATAAGCCCTGCATCCGTTCACGACATCCACTATTTAAAAGATAGTGGTGAGCAAATGCGAAACTGTACTTTAATTGGAGATAGAGGCTATTTATCAGCAAAAGTTCAAATAGATTTATTTAACTATGCTAATATTAAATTAGATACACCAATGAGAAGTAATCAGAAAGATTATATTCCTCAATTTTCATTGTACAAGAAAAAGCGAAAACGAATTGAGACATTTTTCTCTCAACTTTGCGACCAATTTATGATTAAAAGAAACAATGCTAAAACTTTTGAAGGCTTTAAAACAAGGATAATCAGTAAAATAACCGCCGCAACGGTTATTCAATATATCAATAAATTTATCTTCCAAAGAAAATTAAATCATCTAAAAATCAGTATTATTTAAAATGCACAACGAGTCTTAGTAATAAAAAAATATTCGGTAATCGATGCAGAGCTTATCCTTTCGATTGTACCCATTACCGAATTTGTCTTTTGTATTTCACTTCCTATTTCCACCTTTTTTTTCGAGAGTTAAATAGCCGTAATGCTGGTTTCGTACTCGAAGGGCAAAAGTATTTCCGTGTTCTTAACGCCTCCACAAGGTCAAGCCCTACGGGTTTTCAAAAAAATCTTCCTCCAAGGAGCGTATTTTTTTGAAAAACCTTGTGGAGGCTAAACACTACTTTTTATAAGCCCTCGAAACGAAACCAGCATATTCCGGCTCTTTAGACGAATAAAAAAAAGGTCAATATGAAACATACAAAAGTAGATTTATTAGTAATGGATTTTAAACGAAACAGCTCTTCCTCTCATTACCGAATAATAAAAAATTTCAACACAGCCTGGCAAGAGAGCAAAGCGTGGGCAGAGCGTAACAAACGAGTAATTAACAATTAAAATTAAACAAAATGAACATCACAGGACGATTAACAAGAGATGCGGAGGTGAAAGCCCTTCCTAACGACAGAAAAGTAGTAAACTTTTCAATCGCCGTAAACAATCACTATCGTAACAAACAAGGCGAAGACATACAACAGACTGCTTTTTTTGATTGTGCGTATTGGCAAGGTACAAATGTAGCCAAGATATTAACCAAAGGAGCTTTGGTTGAACTCACTGGGCGAGTGAGTGCAAGGGCGTGGCTTAGCAAGGACGGAGAACCCAAAGCGGGGCTTAATTTTCACACCTCAAAAATCAAGTTACACGCAAGTGGACAAAGACAGAACACGGAAACAACTAACGGACAGGGAACACCACAACCGTTGGAGGAAACCGAAGACGATTTACCATTTTAATTAACAGACGAACAAAACAATTTAAGAACATTTAAATTTTAGAACAATGGCACATAACATTAATTACAACAGCAGAACAGGAAAGTACAGTTTTTTCAGCGTAAAGGAAAAAGCGTGGCACGGATTGGGGCAAATCGTAAGCGAACACCCAACAAGTGCAGAAGCGATAAGACACGCAGGATTAGACTTTGAAGTCAGCAAAGAGCCTTTATACACTAAGGGTAAGGGATTGAAAACCACCGAGCAGGGAATAGAGTTTTACGACAGCGAAATCGAAGTGCCGAACGCCTTTGCCACGATGCGAGATGATAACAATGAGATTTTGGGCGTAGTAGGTAAAGACTACCAAGTCGTACAAAACCACGAGGCATTCGCCTTTTTCGATGAGATTGTCGGAGGTGGCAATGGAATTTTGTACGAAACCGCTGGGGCTTTAGGCAAAGGCGAGAAGATTTTTATAACCGCCAAATTACCAAGTTATATCCGAGTGGGCAATGGTGATGATGTAACTGAAAAGTACATTTTTTTAACCACAAGCCACGATGGAAGTGGAAGTATTACAGCCGCCTTTACGCCTATCCGAATAGTGTGTCAAAATACGCTGAACGCTGCATTTAAAAATATGAATAATGTGGTTCGTATCCGTCATACATCAGGGGCAAAACAGCGATTAGCCAACGCTCACAAGGTTATGGGATTAGCCAATAAGTTAAGCGACCGATTAGAGGGAACATTTAACGAGTGGGCAAAAATCCGAGTAAACGACCGAGAAGTACGAAAGTTAATAGAATTGGCTTTGTGTCCTAATAAAGAAACCTTAGAACACTTGAAAAAAGGTAACACCGATGAACTATCAACCGTGTTTAAAAATACCGTAGATGATGCTTTTATGTATGCAATGGTCAGCGATAGCCAACAAATGGAAACCACGAAAGGAACTTTGTTCGGTGCATACAACGCCGTTACTGGGTACTATCAAAATGTATGTAATTACAAGGACGATGAAAGCAAATTAAAATCCTTAGTAATGGGCGGAACTGCACAAAGCAGAGGACAAAAAGCCTTTGACCTTTGTAATGTTTTTGCAGAACACGGAGCCGAGATGTTTAGTTACAACTAACAGAGGATAACGAAAAATTAAATACTAACCCAAAGGCGGTTATATCATAGTAACCGCCTTTATAAACCATAAAGCAATGAAAAAATCACACACACCAACAAGGCATATTTTAGTAAGAGCCTACACAGGCAGCGAGTGGGATAGTTGCGACTTTGCGATTATAACTATTTCGCAAGGGTGGAAAGAGCAACAAGCCCAACGCCTTAAAGTGTTGGACAATATAGAGAATGATGATTGTTTTTTGTCGGTTAATTACCGAGATACCTTTGTGGATTTTTACAAGACCACACAACCGAAACTAACAGAAGAACCAACCTCAAATTTAGAGAGTTTATTAGGTGATACGGATTGGACTTTTGTGGAGTTAGAGAATGAAGAACAAGAACAATTTTCAGCCCCTCAAAGCACTTTAAATTGTTACCGATTGAAACTTGACCGATATGGAAATATATACTATACCGCTCACGGGAAGCATACGGGCGAGGAATTTTGGACAGCTGAAATGGAATTAACAAAAATTTTGAACAGTTAAAGAGTAAAATTATGAACACAATCACGATACAAATTTACAAATACGAGGAGTTAGACAAAGAAGTCCAAGAGCAGGTATTAGACAAGTACCGATACAAAGAGGTCGATAGCCATTGGTGGTGGCAAAATACTTACTTTGATTTTGTGGTGATATGCTCAATATTGGAGATTGATATAAATCCGTCCGAAATCTTTTTCAGTGGTTTCTATTCACAAGGCGACGGAAGTAGTTTTGCGTGTAACATACTTGATATAAGGAAATTTATACAAGCCGTTAAAGCTGAAAAATGGAAAGATTATGCCCCCAATCAAGAGTTTAATTTTGATGTTTTGGATATGGATAAAAGAGTGCTTAATCTTATCCAAAACGGATATATAGATATTTATTTTAAGACCTATAACAGACACCGATATTATTATCTGCACTTTGATTGGGAGTACACTTTTAACGATGATAGTAAGGAATACCCACACATTGAGTATCAAGTTGAAAAACTATTGAAATGGGTGGAAAGTGTTTTAAATGATTTGAACCAACATTTATACAAAGAACTACAAAAAGAATACGAAAGATTAACCGCTGATGAATACATTATACAAATGTTTGCGGAAGAAAATTACCAATTCACAGACAAAGGGTATCCAATAGATAAAATAACCCACTTAGAAACCTCAATAATATGAAAAACGCATATATCATTTTCACAACCGACAAATGGCACAGCAATGAAAGTAAGACAATAGAATATGTTACGGACAACTTTCAAAAAGCCATTGAATTAATTGCTGAAATTAGCAGGGAGAGATACCGCAAAGAACTATCAAAATCCGATTTGTATATGCTTAAAAATAAGAAGCAAACACAAGGGTTTGACGAAGAAGTAGAATATATGATTGAAGAGTACAAAGTAATTTAAAATTTAGAAACAATGAATACAAATTTTTTTAAACAAATAGCAGGATTAGAAATTGAGGGGACACTCAATCTAACGATTAAAAAAGATACTGAAAACATAGTAATATCCATATTATTGAACAATGATGCGTGTGGCGATAAGGCGAAGCACCTTATCCCACCGCTAACAATCAAAGGTACAGCCGAAGAATTGGACGAGCAGTTTTTTGCAACCATTACACCGCCAATTGAAAGCACCTCAAAACTTATGGTAAATATGGAGAGTTACTTAAAGGCACAAGAAGAAGCTCAAAGGCAATCGGCAATGGAAAAGGAAAAAGCAGATAAGGAAAAGAAAGAGAAAGAAAAGCGAGATAAGAAATACAAGGAACTTATGGAAAAGGTAGAGGAACTTGCAGAACAAGGAAAACCGAGAGAAGCGTGGACAAAGTTGCCAAGTGTGGAAGAATATCCCGAATATGCTGAAAAGATTAGAAAGCGTAGAAAGGAGCTTACAGCACTCTTTCAACCCGACTTATTTGCAACGGAATAATTAACCTTAAAAAATAGAAATTATGTTATTAACGACAGAATTAAAGAGAGTATTTAAACTCAAAGATAACGGACAAGAAATAACACTTATATAATCGGCAAAACGAAAAATACATTTTTTTCAAACGAAATGTCCAAAAAAAAATAAAGCTCTGATGATTACATTAGAGCCTATTTTTTATCTTTATTTTAAGTTCCGTTTGAATAGTGTTTAAATTTCCTCTATCATTTTGATTAGGTTTTTCTTTATTTTTTCTTTGTCTCTTATCCATTCAATTGGATACTCGCCTTTGTTGTAAGGCGGATATTCTTTCCACCCTCGACGTTTTAAAACCTTTTTAAAACAACTTTAAAAATTGCCAAAGTTTTCGGTTTTTCAAATACTCTAAATCGTTTTGATTCTCATAAGCCTCTTGTTCAAATATGATATTCCGATAGGCTTCTCTATGGTTCTTGTACTTTATTAAGTTCCATAGGTAGTTTAGCCCATACCAAACGAAAAAAGGCAAAATCAGTAACTCTAATTGCTGTCTTAGATGTATTCTCTCGTGGTTTAGGAGGTACTTGTTTTTTTGATACTCCTTATTTTTCAGAAAGATGAAAGGAAACACCGCCATTGCGGTGTACCCTCTCGGTACTAAATATTTATTGACTACCACCATCTTTTACTTCTTCTTCTGAAACTTCAAAGCCGTTTATTATTTCTAAGATAGTGGCAAAGGCGGTATTGACTACCTGCAAATCTTCTACATTATTTACGCCTTGCCCATTCAGGGACAATCCACCACCTTTAGAGTAGGTTCCCGATAAGGTCTTCCCATCTTGTAATTGGGTTGTGAAATTGACGGATTGAGGAGTTTTGTTGTTGTAATCCGTTCCATATTGGTAGTAAATTTGCTTTTCCCCAATAGTCTCCATTAGGGTGGTAGCCACGCTCTCATTTACCTTTTGTAATTGTTTTGTTTTCATAGTTTTATTGTTTTTAAAAGTTATTATTATGAATAATTTGTTATTATACCTTTTCTAATGGTAAGCCATACTCCCCCCAAAAATAATTCTCCTGTATATCCTACCTCTCCACCCACACGAATATCTCCATTCAAAATATCTAAAGCGGTATTTGTAACCCCATTTTTAGCCTCTAGTCTTAGTGCCACATTATCTCTGTCAAAGTCGTATTGAGTTTTTTTAATGTTGCTTTTTATTGCAGCAGCAGCTCCTTCTGACCCCGTGGATATACTAGATGTAATACCCATCATCACTTCTTTAGTTTCTCCTCGCTCCGAGCCATTTTTTCTGATTAAAAAAGTTTCTGGAGAAAAAAATGCGTAACTCGAATATTGAGCCCACGAGTCGTTGCTTCCAATACTAGAAGACCTAAAAGAAGAGCCGTTTATTTCCCAATCTCCTATATTCCCCCCTGTGGCTGTTATTCTCCCTGTAATATCTGCATCTTTGGCTATCATTTTACCATTATCTAGCACCCTAAATGGAGCGTTATGCTTATTGGCATAATTGCTACCTGCTCCAAACCTGACGCTCATTGCTCCCTCGTCGGTTATTCCCGAAATAAAAGCGTTTTGATTAGCTTGGTTGCTTCCTACACTCATTAAATTAGCCATCATCAACCCGCCTTGAATAGAAGCGAAGTTGTCTGTTTTAGTCTTTACATCAGACAAAGAGGTTTGCATATTGCTTATCCCTTGTTGAAGGTTAGCAAATAGAGTTTCTATATCCTGTGGATTGGGCGACCAATCGGTCGCTTTATTACCTTTTTCCACTTTTACATCTTTAAACCAAACTGTATTGTTGCTAAATGCTCTTAGTATAAAGATGAAATAAGCAGTGTCAGACTGTGTCCTTATTGTAAATTTTACATATTTGTATTCTGAATTTATAGGAAATACTCTGTAATTATCAGAATAAACAGCCGTATAAGTACCATTTTCTTTCATTTCTAATGCGTAGAAAAAGGCAGAACCTATCCCCTTAACAAAGGCTGATATTGTATATTCTGTGTTTTTCTCACATTTTATATTTTGGTCTATTTGATTGTAATCTTGTCCATCTATTGAGGTTATCTTAACTGCTCTTTCATTAGGTAGAAACTCTGCTTGTGGATACCCTTTGCTCCAATGTTCTCCACCGTTTTTAAATTCAGTATTGCGAGCTAGATTTCGACCACCAACAATTACTCCATTGATAGCATTATTAAGTTGAGATGTTGTGGCTCCTCCGCCGTTACTCACTATTGCCGAAGCGTTTAGTAACTCTGTTTTGATATAGCCTCCTTGCACAATTGTGTTGCCGAGCATTGCCTTTTCGATATAATTTTCCCACGCCATTGTACCAAGGCTATCAAACTTACTGATAACCTCGTTTCTATGAGTTGTAACCAATGCTTGTGCGTGAGCTTTTGCTTCCTCTAATTTCGCCTTAGCTTCGTTTATTCTCGCTTGTTCTTCGGCGGTTACTATATTGTCAGCATGAGCCTCTGCTTGTATTCTCGCTAAATTAGATTTTGCTTCTGCGATTGTAATTATTTCAGCTTCTATATCTTTAGGATTGGGCGACCAATCGGTCGCTTTATTACCTTTTTCTACTTTTACATCTTTAAACCAAACTGTATTGTTGCTAAACGCTCTGAGTATAAAGATGAAATAGGCAGTGTCAGACTGTGTACTTATCGTAAAGTTCACATATTTATATTCTGAATTAACAGGGAACTCTCTGTAATTATCAGAATAAACAGTCGTATGAGTGCCGTTCTCTTTCATTTCTAATGCGTAGAAAAAAGCTGAACCTATCCCCTTAACAAAGGCTGATATTGTATATTCTGTGTTTTTCTCACATTTTATATTTTGGTCTATTTGATTGTAAACTTGTCCATCTATCGAGGTTATTTTAACGCTCCTTTCATTAGGTAGAAACTCTGCTTGTGGATACCCTTTGCTCCAATGTTCTCCACCGTTTTTAAATTCAGTATTGCGAGCTAGGTTTACGCCTCCTACACTTACAGCATCTACTACTTGTTTTATCGCAGGGCTATTACTCGCAAAAGTAACTTTGGCGTTTATTTCTATACCGTCTTGTTTTAGGTCTATGTAGTTACTACCGTTTGGGCTAGTTATTCGTCCCGTGGTTATTTCGCTAGGTGTTATTTGCGTGTAGCCGTAACTGGTTTTGATACGCCTAACGCCGTTAATAATTGACGATACATTGCCAGCCAAGAAAAAATAAAATATAGGGTCGCTATCAAATAGGATTTTTTGTTCGGTTACGACTATGGTTGCATTAGAACCTATTTTGTCCGCCTTGATATAAATAAAATTGAAATTGTCGCTAAACTGAACCGTCGTATTTTCCGCTAAATTCCAAGTCCTCGGGGCATTTGGGTCTATCGTTAGATGCACCATTTGCCCCGCTGTGTTGTGTAGGCGTTTATTGTCGCTCGTAATACTTAGAGCAATATTTGGAAGCGAAAACTGTTGCATACGAGAACCCACCGAAAGCATACCCGTTTCTATGCTTAAAGGCTTTATCTTTTGAGCATCAAAATACCCCTCATTGTCAAACACATTGTTTTTAATTTCTTCGGCAAACAAAAAAGAACGGCGAGCCATTTCGGCATTGTACTTTTGTTGTTTTTTGATTGCCGTTTGGGCTTTTTCTTTTTCGATGTAATTTCTTACAATTTGCGTGATAGTTGCTTGTTCCGCTATTTCAAAACTAATATCGTAAGGGTTGTTAATATCTCGGGTAATGCTGATTACTCTAATATCATCATCTAATCCAAAATCTGAATCTTTAAACTGTATGGTATGTCCCAGCTTCAAATTGAAATTTATTTTTTTCAGATAAATAGGGTCAGGTTCTACAGCATAGATAAATCGCTGTTTGCTATTTTTATCTAAATATTCTTGTGCAGCAGCTTGGAGCTCTTGCTCTGCATTATCTACATAAGATTTAGACATCGCAATGTCAATGATAATATACTTATCGCCCACTTGCGGACGGAAAGTATCGCTTGGAATATCAAAAGACTTTTCATCTTGATTTTTTAGCAGTGTGAATGTTTTGCTTGCACTATCAAAACCGTACTCTTTAACCTCCAAAGTGTACCCTGCTAAATCGCCCGTTTGAAAGATAACTTTTGCCGATATACCCTTTTGTATTATAGTATTTCCGTATTCGTTATATTCGTTTAAATCAAAATCTAAAGTGCTATCCGAGAACTTTAAAGGGTTATCTGCATATACTTGTGTAACGGTGCCCACACGCTTTGGGTAAATATCCTCAAAAGGTTGTGTATGTTCTATAATCCCATATTTATCGGTATTTTTTTCCAAAAAAGGCACTGGCATACGCAGGACTTTTTGCCCATTGCGGTAGTTCTTCGGGATATTTCGGGAAGAACCTCTTGCATACAGACGAGTAACTAAGCTACTCTCTGTGTAAGGATTTCGGGTAATACCTTTCAGTCCTTTGCTTTTGCCATATTCCAAAGTGTAACCAGACACCTTTTTTCTTTCCTCTAAATGGATAGACTTATCTGCATCTACCCAAAACTCCAAACCAAAATCCTCCGCTATACGGGTAAGAGCTGCGAGGCAATTATAATCGCTGAAATCTATTGTTTTAGTTTCGGTGCTGTCTATCCTTCCAACGCTCCAGCCTGTTTGCGTTCGGTTGGCATTAGCCACTAAAAGCTCTACCATTTTTTGAGCGGTTGCCGTGATAGAAAATTCCGAAATATTAAGTTCGTTGTTTTCATCATAGAAAAAATATTGTACTTCGGCAAGGCGATATTTTTCGCCGTTAAAGACTAAACTATAAACATACTCCTTTGTGCTTTTTTTATTAACCACAGGCTCCTGTGAGATGTAATAAGTTTTGCCATAAACCTCCACGGCATCGCCTATGCGGAAAAGAACGAAATGAGGCAGGCTAAAATCCATCGTAACAGTTTCCTCACCAAATAATTTTTCGACAACTGTACCTTTCGCTTTTATTGGTGCAACGATGCTATTATTTCTCGTAACTATGAACATCAGAACAAAACTTTAAAGGTTAAATCAAATTTCACAAACACTTTTTCTACATTTTTAAGGCGTTTTAAAACTTTTTTAAAGTTTCCAGACTTTTTATAAAACACCTTGTAGGTTTGGTCGTGGTCAAAGACATAGAGCGACAATTCCCCCTCTTTTTTCAACTCGGCAAATAGTGTGTTATAATACTGCCAAAACTGAACATTATCATCTGCTAAAATTGCCATTTTAAGCGTTACCTCTTTGTCTTTAAATTTAGGAGAAGAGAGGTCATAATCTCCGCCGTTTTCTTCTGCCCAATCATTCTCCATTACTTCTTTTCTTTCGGGAAAAGCGAGCAATTCCTCTGTGCCTGTCATAATGACCACGCCTATATTACTGAGAAGAATGTTGTTTAATTTATCTTTAAAATCCATTTTAAACTATTTTAAAACCCTAAACCTTTAGCATCGTTGCCGTTGCCTTTGATTGCTTTTTCTACCTTAGAAATACCCTCATCTATATCGTGCAGCTTTTCCGTATTTTCTGCTGTTTTTCGGGTGTTTCTTTCAATATTCATTTGTATTTCTATCAGCTTTGATAGCTTTTCCAGTCCGCTGGTACCGTTAGATTTCATCATTTTAACTATTTCTATCACATGAAGCCTTACGCCTGCGAAATGCCCCGAAAGAATATCTATACTTTCCTGTGAAGCCCCTTTTATGGCTCCTTGTAAAGAATTTAGACGCTCTTGGTCTTTAATAACACCAATACCTGCTTGGTTAAGTATTTCTACTTTTTGCCTTTGCTCTTCAACCATTGCCATATAAAGCTGATTAAATCGCTCTCTTTCTTCCGATGTAATTACGCCATCTTGTAACATTTCTTCCATTACTTCGTGTAGCTCCTGTGTTTTCTTTCTAAACACATCGGTTTCTAAACCTGCTAAAACGGCATTTCGTAAAAAGCCCTCAATATCGTCCGCAAAATCTGCAAAAGACTTTTTTCCCGAAGCTATGCCCTGTTTGATACTATCGGCTAGGCTGTCTGCAGTAGTACCTGTTATAGCTTCTCGGAGTTGTTTTTTTAATTCTCTATCGGCTGCCTCAATTGAACCGTACTCATCTCGCAATTTTTTTAATTGCTCGTAGGCTGTTTTGGCATCACCTGTGAGCGGTTTTTCGGCATTGAGTTTTTCTAAATCCTTAAATATTTTATCTGTAAGTTCAACTTCTCCAGGTTCAAACACTTTTATTTTTAAAGACCAACCTGCTATTTTGACAATTTCTTTTTCTACCCATTTTCCTATCCCTAGCAGTTTTGCAACACTGCTAGTTTCTTCTACGGCTCTAGTTTTTCTACCAATACCTAGAAAACCACCGTATTTTTCCGTGTGCATACCTGTAACCGTTCTGGCATTCAAAAGCCTTTTAAAAACCGCTTCTTGGTCTTTTTTTATACTCTCCGCATTTTTTCGATTGGCTTCCAACTCCTCTCGGATATTTGTAACTCGGGATTTGTATAGGTCGTTCAGCTTTACCTCTTCGGCAACCCGTTTTCTTAATTCAGAATTATAATTCAGTTGCGACTGAAAAATCTCATCATGATATTTTTTAATTTGCTCTTGGGCTTTTCTTTCACTCTCTCGTGCTTTTGCACCAATAGAAAATATAGAGGTAATGGCTTTGATGGTTTTCATAATACCACTAACAATCCCTTGGGGTCCCGAAGCAAAGTCCGCCAATGCTCCCGCAACATCACTCGCTACATTAAGGAGTTCTCCCATGGTTTCTACCGTGTCGCCAAGTCCCTCATCATATTCTTTCAATGCTCCACCTAGCTCTGAAAAAGCTCCACCTAACTGCCCTGCAACCTCGGATACTTTCGCAAATTTCTTAGCGAGAATATCCTTTAATTTCATATTGACCTCTTCGAGTTGTTTCAGCTCATCGGATACATTGGTAATGCCTTTAGATTGTAAATCAGTAATGCGTTTGAGTATCGCTTCTTTTTCTTGCAACAGTACTTTTTCCTCTACGCCGACATCGGTGGTCGCTCTTACCGCTTTAGCTTTTTTAAGTTCGTTTTGCACAAACTCTTTTTGGGTTTCGTCTAAATGGTCTCCTGCTTTCTCCAAATATTCCTCTAGCGAGGCTATTCTACTGTTTAGCTCTCTTCTAGTAATGCCCATCAGATTTTCAGAGAGGCGTTGCATGATAGTTTCTCTATCGTACGCCTCTGTATTCACAGCATCTAATGCAGCCTTTTTCTGAAACTCCAGCTCTGCTAACTTAGCCTGTCTTACTTTCTCATCTGTAATTTGGGTCAATAGAACCTTATCTTGTTGATATTTCTTATCTATCGCTCGGCGTTTGTCATCAAACGACAATAGGGAATTGTAAGCCTCTGCGTACTTTTGCTCCGCTTCTTTGTTTTTGTCTTTGTCGTACGATTTCTTTTCACTTTGTAGCTTTTCTAACTTTTGGAATTGTTCAGGCGTCAAAGCATCGCCTAATGCTTTTATTTTTTCCATTTCCGCATCTAGCAAAGCACCGTAATTCTCGAACGCCAACAATTCATTTTGATAGCGTTTGTCTGCCTCTTCTTTGCCTACTTTGGTTTTAAATACCTCATAAGCTGCGAACAATTCTTTTTGCTCTTCTAGTTCTTTGAAAAATTGCTCATTGGCATGTTTCTCGGTTACGCTTTTGGTTTCTGCTTTTTCTAGGTTATCAATACGCATCATATCCATTGCCCCAAGTTTTGCTTTTTGGGCTTCGGCTCGAAGTTTGGCGTATTTATCTTGTATATCGGCGATTTCTTTATCCGTAGCTATCATACGGGACTTTTGATATTCCCGTTCAGCTTGGGCAATACTATTTAACGCCGATTTTCTCGCTTCGGCTTCTTGTCTTGCCAATTGCTCGGCTTTTTTAGCTGCTTTTTCTGCCTCTTTCTGTCTTTTGTCCGCTTGTTTTTTAGCCTCGTCGTTTCGTTCTTTTTCCTTATCTGCCAGCAACAGATTTTTTTTATGGATAAGTTCTGCCTCTTCCTTAGAACCTTTATCAACAAGTCTTAGTTGAGCTTTGATAGATTTTTCTCTTCTATCATACTGTTTTTTACCTGTTAAGTGTTCTAGTCTTTCGGTTTCCTTATCGTATATTTCTAAACTTTTTTCAAGCTGAGCATTTTTCTTGTCTTGTGCCGATGCGTTTAAGCTATTCTGTTTGCCATTCTCAAATGCTTTTTCTGCTTCCGATTTTGCATTTTTAAGATTGTTTAAAGCTCCTTTAAAACCGACATTTTTAATTTTTAAAAGAGTATCTAGCACCGTTTTTGACAGAGACAAAAAGGCATTGAGAAAGCCCATAACATAGGCTTTCATATTATCCAGTTTATCCCCGAAGCTATTAAGGGCAGGAAACGATTTTTTAATACTTGCTGTGACTTTATCCCAATTTGCAACCAGCGAAGCTAGGAGAATGATTATTAAACCTATCCCTGTACTCGCTAAAGCAATACGAAAAATTTTCAAAGCACCTGTACTGCTCCCGACTACCGCCGTGTATAAACCTTGAGCTTTCGTCTGTGCTATAGTAGCAAGACTATCAGACTTTTTTAGTTCTGCTTGTATCTGCTGTAATGACTGAAGAGCAGACATTGCAGCGGTAATTTTCATAATACTTTGCTCTACTTCTTCGTTTTCTGCACCAAATAAGGCGGCTGTACTTTGAGCTAAAGAATACCCCGAAGCTACAGCAGAGGTTGCTCTTATCAAAGTGTCTAAACCACTTGTTGAAGATGCCGAGGCGTTGATTTCTTGGTTTGTAGAGGCAATAGCTGCTCTTGCTTCTATGGCTCTACTTTTCAATGCCTCATATTCGTCGGATTTTTGCTTTCCTGCCATACGGAGGCGTGCCATAGATTGCACTAAATTCTCCAGTTCCGTTTGGAGACTGACCGCCTTTTCTCTGTTTTCTTCCAGCTTATTCCCAAAGTCATCAAAACCCTCTTTTCCTGCATTTTTCAGCTTTTTGATACTGTTTTCTAAATTCTCTATATTTTGATTGAGAATCTTTATTTTTTCGGGGTCAGTTTCAGCGTTGAGTTGATTTTGAAACTCTTTGAGAACATCGGTCATTTGGTCAATGCTATTGCCTGCCGTGTCGTACGATTGAGGCAGTCTTCCAAGCATTTGGTTTGCTGTTGCAATGTCTTTCTCTAAATCTTTGAACGCCTGAGAACCACTGTCCATGGTTCCCATTTTCGCCGAGATAAAATCTATCACAATGCCCAATTGTTCCAACTCGTCGTTAGCGTTGTTGATTTCCGTGCTAAGCACTTCCAACTCTTCGGGAGAAGCAAACGGGGGTGTGAATGTTTTATCCGAAATTTGGTCTAATAATCGCTCAGCCTCTTGGAGTTTTTGGTTCGCTTTTTCCATTTCGGCAGTGTCTATCAACGCCGCTTTATTATTTGCCGATTCTAATATAGAATTAATAGCCTGTTGGGCTTGGCTTAGTTGATAATTATACACACCTAACTGCGTAGGGTCAAAAGTATTAGCGATTTGACCTTTCAAATAATCTATCGTTTCAGCGTGGCGTTGGAGGGCTTTGGTTTGAGCATCGGTCAATTGGGCAGATTGAGACAAAGCTCCCGATGCCGACAATTGCGTGTTGATATACTCTTTAAATTTTGACTGAGCATTATCCACACTTTTAGTTTGCTCCTGTGCAGCCTTAACCATCTTTGCAAATTCTTCAAAGACGACGCTATTATTCACGGTAAAATCTAATTTTATAGGCTCTAAATCACTCATCGTTATTCTGTTTCTATTTCTTCCGCTCCCAGCCACTCGGCTAACTCGTTAATGTTTTTTAGCCTTTTAGGTTCTTTTTTCTTATATTGAACCTTTGGAGCATCAGTCAGCATCATATTTAATTCGGCAAAAGTGCTTTGCAGGACTTCCTTTTTACTCATGTGTAGTTTGTGGCAACAATAGCCTACAAACCCAAAAACGCTATGAAAGCTATCGCTTTTTAACTCGTTTTCTCCGTCGGACTCAGGTTCATGGGTTTCGTTATCCTCGTCTCCTGTATCAACCTGATAGTATTTGTAAAATCCTGCACACCGCTAAATGCCACCAAAAGACTAAATAAATAGGACATTTCCTCTGTGTTTATGTTTTTTCTTAATCGCTTAGCCAGCCAGCGAACTTTCCAGTTTATTTTGGTTTCGTTTCGGATAGCCATTGCCACGATTTCCGTGATGCGTACGCCGTGATTGGATAGAATTTCCAACGCTTTTTGCATAGAAATTTCGTCTTCTTTGAGGAAAATACCTGTTTGCAAAAACGCTTCTGATATAGCCAACTGACTTTGCAAAGTGGGCGTTTTTAGCGTTAGTTTGATTTGCTTTTTGCCAAACAGCCTGAGAAAAAAAGGAGCAGGGAGCATTAACTCCACGCCCCTTTTCAATAATAGTTTAGCTGCTTTAATTTCTGTGAATTGCTCCATTATGCAGGTTGTTTGATTGAAATTTTTGCTAATGGTTTAAAGGTAATTTCAAGTAATGCGACTTCTTTTTTCTTTAGTTTTAAGTTTAGTCGTGCAAAAACCTGTGTCTTAGGGCATTTGATGAGATGTCCCGTGTCTGCTTCGATTTGTAATGCTTTGAAAATTGCGGTATTGTCGCCCTCTTTCCATTCGCCTGATAATACTGTACCGCCCTTTACAGATTTGATAAATTCAGCCGTATAATTGTAGGTACTTACTTTTATATCTCGCTTTCCTTTTTCCTGAAATATAACTATAGGTTCATCGCTTTGGTCGCAAAATTCTTCAGACAAAGAGCCTTCTTCTTCCGTCATCTCAAAGCTATCTCTATAAGTTTTAAACGCCGTGAGAGCATTGTCCTGTGGCATTGTAGTTTTCGTTTACTACATCTCCAATTTTGATAGTCTTAAGACCATATAATGCTTTTTCTGCCATGTTATTAGTTTTAAATGATTTTTAAATAGTTTTTAAATTAGTCTTCTACTGAAGCTCTTAACTTTTCAAGTCCAATATTATGCGGGGCTTTCTTTCCGTGCTTGGCTTCATATTTTGCCATTAGCTCGGCTCTTTCCTGTTCTTCGGTTTTAGTTGCCGTGTCTTTGGTATTATCTAAATCCGTGTCTTGCGGTGCGTTGTCGTCCGAATTTTCCTCATCTAAAATTTTTGGAATATCCGTCGGTTCAACATCAATTTTTACAATTTCAGACGGCTGACTAAGGTCTTTTCGCTGGAAGTAATGCACCTTTTTATCCGTTAGGTAAGTCGCTTGGTTTTCCGCCTTTTCAAGTTCTTTGAAACCTTGCAAATCTGAGGTAATATAAACTTCTTCTAACTCGGGATAATTTTTAAAAATCTTTTCTGCCTCTGCTTTTGCAAATTCGGCAATACTTGATGCGATTGTTATTGATTTTAATTTGCTCACGATGTTTATTTTTTTAAAAGTTGATTAAATTATAATTGATACCTAGCCCTATGACGGGCGTAGTCTTGAATATCCCATTGTTTATGGATATTCCGTAGCCAGCGTGTACGCCTAGCCCCCAGCGAGGTAAGGGCTGTCCCCTAATGCGGTAGCTTTTCAGTCCGTTAATATGTACCCTCGGGTCATCAGAAAAAACATCTATGTAGTAGTTGGTTTTCCCGAATAGCCATTTTCGGTCTTTGTAGCGGGCTTCATTCAGCCTAATATTGTATCTGAAATCTATACTATCCGTTTGTGGATAATAGTTTAGATTGAGGTATTTATCTTTATGGGTTAATACCTTATCGCCATTAGGCTGAGTAAACTCACGCAGTTGCAAGCGAGCTATTAGCTCGGCATTTATCTTACTTACTTGGTCTATCTTTTTGATGGACATTTTAAGTGCTTGCTCTAGGCTATCTGCGTAGGTTTTGCCGATAGCGAGTTGCTTCTCATTCGTGGTCTCCACGACTTTCTCTTTGAATACCGTGTGCTTAATGCTATCTCGGTAATAATGATTTATAATTTCATTTTTATACGAATGCTCTATAAGCTCCGAAATTTGTTGCTCTTGTTTGCCAATTGCCCGTTCTCTTTGAATGTGTAAAAACACACTAAAACCAAGGAGTAGAGATAAAATGATGATAAAAATTTTACTTTTCATATTTGTAAATTTTGTTGATTAGCGGTTCTGTATTGCTTTTTATTAGGCTGTCCTGTTTTTGCAGTCGTTTGTTTTCTTTTTGGTAGAAAATCATCCGTTCATAGAAGTATATTCGTTTATTTCTTTCAACTAGAATAGTGTCGTATAGTTTGAATATCCTGTCTTTACAATTTTCATCTACCTCTTCTCGCCGATTGAATAATACACCTATCACACTACCGAACATTAGAAGCAAGCCTATTAAAAGTCCTATCACAACCGCTTTAGGGTCTTTCCTTATGTCTTCTTGTTCAAAAGGTTGTGGTAGGTGCGTTTTCATAATTAAAAATTGATTTCTTTAAGCCACTTTCTTGTGTCAAAACTGGGGCATTCTTTCGTCCACTCGTGAGGGGAGATAATCCCGTCACCATTCAAGTCAGGCGATAAATCCCGATGTCCGAGAATTTCTGCGGTTGGAAATTTCGCTTGTAGCTCTCTTAAAAGTTTTACTTGCGAGGCTTTCTGTTGCAAGGTTCGGTTATCAACCGCCTTTCCTTTTTCCACGCCACCGATATATGCAATATGAACACTATATCGGTTATGCCCTTTTACCCCATTAGTAATGGTATTTAAATCCGCAAGCTGGACGATTTCCCCGTCGGGTTTAATAATGTAGTGATAGCCTACATTTTTCCACCCAAGTTTTTCTCTCCAAAAGCCTTTAATACTTTCAATGGTGGTTGTTTGAGAAGTTGCCGTACAATGCAAAACGATATACTTAATAGTTCTCATAGGTTATTAGTTTTTAAATGCAGGGACTAAGGGAATAATCCCTGCAATTGGTTATTATTAAGCGTTAGCTTGTTTTAGTACCGCAACGCCTTCAAAATCCTTTCTCTTGGCTCTTCCTCCCATTCTCACAAGGAACGAGTAAATATCCCCGTAATATTGAGGGTCTCTCTCTCTGTCGAAAGTTTCTATATCTCCATAGGCTTTTTCTACCATGTTTTTGTTCCAGAAAATAGCGGCTTCAGAATCGCTATTGTTTACCACAGAGCCAAACCCTTTAAATTCTTTACTCTCAGTCATTGTGAATACAGATGAGCGAATTAGTATATTGAACCCTTGTACTTTATATATGATACCATTTCTTCTTTCCTCTTCTGTAACCATCTGCATATAAGTAGCGGTTACAGGACTATCTGCGGGGAAGATGTCGAGTATGGCATTAGCTGGCAGTAAGGCAAACATTTGTCCTTCTTGCCATGCCTTTTGTGTTCGCATTAGATTTTGCATTTTTTGCAAATCTAAAATTGTCCACTTTTTACGATTACCAGTCGCTCCCTCTAATAATACAGAGGTCGCTGCACCTGTGGTTTCTAAAATATTTTTTTGTGGGAGGGTTTTATTGTCTCCAATAGGGGATACCACCATATTCATCAACATACCTTCTGCAACATCTTCTGAGAGGTTTTCAACATCTCTATCTAAGACTGACCTCCTTTTATCATAGCTTAATTCCACTGTTTCTGCGTTGGAGATATACACAGGGTCGGTAGAGTACTCATCTATTTTGTAGAGAACTTCGCCATCATTTCGCCTCTTTACTTCGGCAGGAAATATGGTTCTATTTTTTACCACTTTAGAAGGCTCCCCAGCTTGTGGTATATGTACTATTTTCCCGTTTACAATATTATCCTCCGAAACATCGGAGATGTGATTGAGGAATGAGTTGTCTTGCAATAGCTTTTCCTCGATGGTCTTTTTCCAAATTTCTTTTTCTAGTCCCATGGTTATTTGTTTTAATGGTTATTGTTTTTAGTTTTTAGGGAACTGTTTTCTTTTTCGTTCCTCAAAATAGTCGGGATATTGGGCTTTGAGTGTAGCCAAGTGATTGCCTTTGTCTAGCTCGTCCCAACTCATTTTGTCAAATGCAGCGAGTTTTTCCTCATCGCCTTTTAATTGTTCTGATACCGATTTTCTCTTGGGCAACGCTTTAAGTAAAGCCATCGCCGAGTCGTGTGCCAGTGCCAGAATCGGAGCTTTGCCTGCCTCGTCCAGCCTGCCGTCCTTTACCGCTTGCTCTACCTCTGCGGTTAAAAGGGCTTTTAGTCGATTTTGCTCAGCCGTTTTTAGCGTTTCGTTTTCGGCTTTTAGCGTTTCGTTTTCGTTTTTCGAGGCGGTTAGTTTTGCCTCAATTGCTTTCACGGCACCAATGATTGCCGTTTCATCTGCATTTGCATCTAATTGCAGATAGGCTATTACTTGTTTCATTGTATTTAGTTTTGATTGTTGATTTTTTGCACTTAAACAAAGACTTGTAATTTCTTCATCCGATAAGATTTCGCCATGCTCATTATACAAGGCGATGGCATTAGCATTGGAAGGAACTGCCACAATGGAAGCCTCGAAAAGCTCACATTTAGTAACGACTAATTCGTCGTTAATCAATTCCATACCGTTAGGCTCAATAAAAATGCCTATGGAGCAGGCTTTGATTTTCCCTGCATTTACTTTCCTCACAACCTCTTTTCCGTCGGGGTCTTCGGTGTCAAATTCAGGCGAGGCGGTTAGAAAATTACCGTCTATGCTTACATTTCCCCAAGTTCCTAGAACATCTTTGGTATTATTCGAGTGGTTATTTAGGCACACAGGGTTATCCAAGAACCTCGATAGGCTGATACCACTATTAAGCACTCTAAAACCTTTGGAGTTGATTTTCGTTTCGTCATTTAGTATGAATTTCATCTGCCTGTTTCTTTTGGTTTTCGGGGCAAAATTGGAGTAAGAAAAAGGCTCTGAAAAGCTGGCGTTTTATGGTACTGTTAAATTCAGGGTATCATACCCTAAAAATTAGGGTATCATAAATCAACAGTTTTAGAAAATACCTTTAATAGAGGAATTTTGCCATAAAACTAATAGCTATGGCAAAGAAAGGGAGGCTCTCTAACAAGGAAAGAGAGCAAAAAAAGGAATACGCTAAAATCTTGTTTCTACAAGAAAAGAACATCACTATAAAAGACCTCGCCGAGCGTGTCGGCGTTTCGGCTAATACATTAACTGAATGGATAAAATCGGAAAAATGGGAGGGCTTAAAGCGTAATATTTTACTTACCCGACAAGAGCAACTCGTGCAAATGCAAGACGAGCTGGCAGAACTCAACGCTTTTATAAAAAAGCAAGACGAGGGCTTTCGTTTCGCTGACTTCAAGACCGCCCAAATACGAAACCAACTCATTAAAAATATTAAGGATTTAGAAACAAAGGCACTACTCCCCGAGATTATCAATGCCCTCACTCAGTTTTTAGACTTTGTGAGAGCCGAGAACCTCGAAGATGCCCAGCTGTTGGCCGACTATACGGACACTTTTATAAAATCAAAACTCTAACGCTATGTTGATGACCAAAAGATTGACTCCTGAGGATAGAAAAGCATTAGAATTTTGGCAACAGTACTATACCAATCTTCGCCAAAAAGCCAGCGTGGACTTATCCGAAACCGCCAGCGACATCGAGAGGCGAAAAAAACGCTTAGAAGCCAATCCCGAAGAGTGGTTCAAATACTATTTCCATAAGTATTACAAATGCGAACCTGCGGAATTTCACAAAGCCAGTACCAAGCGTATCACAGAAAACATGGAGTGGTACGAAGTGCGTGCGTGGTCGCGGGAACTTGCCAAGTCGGCAAGAGCCATGATGGAGTTTACCTATTTAGCCCTCACGGGGAAAAAGAAGTTTATCATCATCGCATCAGCGACCAATGAATCTGCCGTTCGCCTTTTAAAACCTTTTAAAAGTGCTTTTGAAAACAACAGCAGAATTATCCACGATTATGGTGTGCAGCAGAACCACGGACACTGGCGAGAAGACCAATTCACAATCAAAAAGGGAGCAATGTTCATCGCCGTTGGTGCGGGTAATGCACCCCGTGGAGCGAGAAATGAGGATATACGCCCCGATGCAATTATCGTGGACGACTTCGACACGGACGAAGACTGCCGAAACCCCGATACCGTAGATAAAAAATGGGCGTGGTTTGAAAAGGCGTTGTATGCGACACGCTCGGTTTCTGAGCCTTTAACGGTATTGTTCAACGGAAACATCATTGCTGACTATTGCTGCATCAAAAAAGCCATAGAAATGGCAGACCACGCCGATATTATCAATATTAGAGATGAAAACGGCAAATCTACTTGGGCAGCGAAAAACAGCGAGGAACATATCGACCGTGTGTTGTCTAAGATTTCAGCCCAAGCGGTGCAAGGCGAATATTTTAACAATCCTATCAATCTTGGAAAAGTATTCAAGGAGCTGAAATATGGCAAAATTCAACCGCTTAAAAAGTATAAATTTCTTGTTTCCTACACCGACCCTTCCTATAAGAAAAACGGGGACTACAAGGCGACGGCTTTGGTTGGAAAATACAAAAACGAATATCATATAATAGATATGTTTTGCCAAAAAACCTCCACCGCAAAGATGCTGGAGCATTTGTATGAAACAGAAAAAAAAACGGCAAATTCGGGCGTTTCAGTCTATTATTATATAGAATATCCTTGGATAGACGACACTCTGAAAAGGGAGATAAAAAAGGCGAATAAACGCTATAATATTACGCTACCACTCAAAGCAGACGAACGAAAAAAGCCCGAGAAGTTCTACCGAATAGAAAGCAACCTCGAGCCACTCAACCGAAACGGCAAGCTGATTTTTAACGAAGAGTTAAAAGGGCGAGAGGACATGAAAGAAGCCGATTTTCAATTTTTGGCACTATCGCCAAAGAGTAGAGCTCACGACGACGCTCCCGATGCCTGCGAGGGTGCGATTTGGATAATTAACCATAAAAACATAGACGGCGACCACCGCCCGAAAGTGTACGAGAAGCCGAACAATAAAAAACGATACTAACCCCTAAACGCAAAACTATGAAAAACATTGAATTACACAACGAAGACAATTTGAAAGTAATGGCAACGATGCCTGATGAAAGCATTGATGTTATTTGCATAGACCCACCTTATCTCTATTTAAAAAACCAAAAATTAGAAAGACCCTTTGATGAGCAAAAATTCTTTTCTGAATGCAAAAGACTTTTAACAAAAAATGGGTTTATAGTGATGTTTGGGCGTGGCGTGAGCTTTTACCGCTGAAATACCATTTTAGCAAATTTAGGATTTAATTTCAAAGAAGAAATTATTTGGGATAAAAGGTATGTTACGAGTCCTCTTATGCGACTAAGCCGCGTCCACGAAACCATTTCCATTTTTACGAAAGGAAAAGGAAGTATCAACAAAGTGAAAGTGCCTTACCTAGAAATGAAAGGTCATGATATAGATAGCATCATTACGGATATAAAGCGTCTTAAAAATACTTTTAAAAATACTAAATCTCTAAATGCCGTGCTGGAATTTCTTAAAAATAATGAACAAACAGAAGATAATATAGTTAGAAATGATTTTAACAAAAATGCAGGAGACGGAATTACTGGCAGTTCATCAATAAATCACAATAGATGCGTAACTGTTATACAATCTATATCCAAAGGCTTAAATGAAAAAAGTATTATCAGAAATGATAGGATAGTTTGTGATACTTTCACAAAATGGGGGGTCAATGCTAACAAAAATAAAACAGGAGATAGAGCGGTTAATGCAGTTCAATCCATTCACTTTGGTTTGAACGAAAAAAGCATCATCAAACAAGGTAGAGACCACTATACTAGCATCCACCCCACACAAAAGCCTGTGCGATTATTAGAAAGATTATTAGCATTAGTTATCCCAAGAGATAAAGAATCAAAGGATATTGTGGTAGCTGATTTCTTTGCAGGTTCAATGTCCACTATGGAAGCAGTCCATAATATGGGTATGCGGGGGATTGCTTGTGAAATTGACAAGGAATATTTTGAAGCGGGTAAAATGAGAATAGAGAATTTACATCAAAAATTACCATTATGTACATAGAAATAGAAGAGTTAAAGACGCATTGCCACGAGGAAGAACTCAAAGCAATAATCCAAGGCGATGAAACCATCGCACTTGCGTGTATAGATATGGCAATTGAGTTTGCCTCTACTAAACTAATGAAAGATTATGATGTAAACGAGATTTTCGCTAAAACGGGCAATGAACGCAGTCCTTTATTAGTGAAAATCATTAAGGATATTGCCGTCTGGGAAATCATCGGTCTTGAAAATCCAAGCGTTGATTATCAGGACAAAAAATTCCGCTACGAACAAGCGGTTAATTGGCTGAATGCCGTCTATAAAGGTATGCCCGCCAACCTCCCAAAACTGGAAGAAACCGAAGACAAAGTAAAAGCATTCAGCTATCACTCAAACCAACCAAGACAAAACCACTACTAATGAAAAATGAAAAAACGAATAACCAAAATCAAGGGCTAAAAATTAGTCAAGTCTTAGTTGTAAAACCCGAACGACACAGCCCACTGGATATACAAAACTGGATTTCCGCAATATCGCAAGCGTATAGAGGAAAACGACAACGCCTCGTTGAATTATACAATAACTTATTGCTGGACGGCGTGCTTTATGAGGCGATGGACAAACGATTACGAGCCATTACCAATGCCAACCTCACTTTCCAAAAGGACGGAAAGGAAGTAGAGGAAATGTGGGACTTTATGGACACGCCCGAATTTGAAAATTTACTGCGTGAGATACTATTGTCTAAGTTTTACGGAAAGTCTGTAATTGAGTTGGATTTTTCCAACGGCTTCAAAATTGAAAGCATAGACCGAAGGCATTTAGACACGCTCAATCGTAAAATACTAAAAGACACCTCCAGCGATGAGGGCTTTCCATACGAAAACGACGATTTTATCTTGAATGTCGGAAACGATAGAGATTTAGGGATTTTCGCTCGCACCGCTCCTTACGCTATTTTTAAGAGAAACGGTGGGGCAGATTACGCCCAATTTTGCGAGCTGTTTGGCATTCCTCAACTCATCGGGAAGTATGACCCCGATGATGAGAATGGGCAGCGAGAGATGGAAGAAGCCTTCCAAAAAAGAGGCTCCGCAGGAAGTATGACCATGTCCAAAAATTCCGAAGTTGATACAATAAACACCAGCCAATCCAACGGAGCCGTCCACAAAGAATTTTTAGACCATTGGGATAAACAAATTCTAATCAGTACCCAAGGGCAAACAATGACCACAACCGACGGTACTTCGTTAGCACAAGCCAAAGTACACGGCGAAACAGAAAACGATTTACAAAAAGCCGATAAAATCTTTGTTCGGCGATTTCTCAATCAAGAGTTAAAACCAAGACTTGAAAAACGAGGTTATCCCGTGGCGGGCGGTTTCTTCAATTTCATAGAGGAAAAAAGGGAAATGACGGCAAAGGAAAAAATGGAACTTGCCGAGAAAGTACACAATCTTACAACCGACGGCGTGGACGATGATTATTTCTATGAAGAATTTGGTTTACCGAGAGGTAAGAAGATACAAGCTGAAGCCCAAGAACCCAACACCGAAGAGGTGGAAGAAAGCGAGGAAACAGAAGAAACCAAAGAGGAAAACAAAGTCCAAAATCCGAAAGAAAAAACGCCTAAAAAGAAAAAAGTACAAGCCAAAGAATTAAGCCTTTTTGAAAAGCTGAAAGATTTTTTCGCCCACGCTCCTCGGTAGATTTCTATCTATACGAGGAGCTGGATTGGGAAGCATTAGAACTGGAGTATCAAAACTGCTGCGTGCATTTGTCGCATAACAACGACCAGCCCGACTGGGCGGATTTGTTGGCTAAGGATTGGCTGGACACCATTAGAGGTATTTACAAAGAAAAAACACCTCCAAAAGACGGCTTTTCTACGGCGATAGTGAAGAAGACCGGAAAAGAACTATCCACAGCAGTAGATAAAGGCTACATCTTGGACGGCATAGACTATGGCACGCCCGATTTTATCGCTCGAGAGGTGCTGAAACGAAATGTTTGGAAATTCTCGGTCGCAAAAAATTACAACGACTGCATTCGTCTTAATAATTTATTGCTTCGTCCCGACGGAAGCATACGCCCATGGCACGAATTTAAGCGAGAGGCGATGATGATAGTCGGAATGTCTAATCGCTATCTAAAAACAGAGTACGATACGATAGTAGCAGGAGCAATGATGAGCCGTAAATGGCAGGAAATACAACGGAATAAACACATTTTTCCGTTTGTGAAATTTATGGTAACTATGGACGACCACACTTCCGAAATATGCTCCCCGTTACATGGCATTGTGGTTTCTGTGGACGACCCTTTTTTACAGCAATATTTTCCTCCTAATCATTTCAACTGCCGAACCGATGTGATTAAGCTAAGAAATGCTGAGCCAACGCCACAGCGTTTATTGCCTTACATTGATATTCCAAAAGCCTTTTTGAATAATGTGGGTGCTACGGGCGAAATTTTCACAGAACAAAATAGATATATTGCGAATACACCCAAATTGACAACTGATGCTTTGAGATACATAGAAATAGACGGCGTGGAAGTTTCTACTTTGGCAAAAAAACATACAACCTCCGAAACAGAACGCCCAAGGGTGGAGCGTGAGTATGAGAATAGAATTATAACCTCCAAGGCTCTAAAAGAATATTTTGGTGTAAGAGTAAAAGTTTTGCCCGAAATAAAAGCTGAGCATTGGGCTTATGATTTTCATTTTGAAGATGTCCCTTACTACGGAAAAGTACCCGATTTTAATGTAAATAATGATTTCTGGGAAATGGAAAGTTACGAGGGTAAATTTAAAATTGGGAAAATTGGGAAAATTGGAGCAATGATTAAACACGGACAAGAGCAAGCCAAGAATGTTGCTATCAAATTAAATCATAAAGTCCATTTAGAAAGAGTAATAAAACAACTTAAAGAATTAGAACACAAAGAAGATTTTAAGTTTTTAGCTGAACAAATTGTAATTGTTTCAAAAGAGGGCAGAGTTATTTATAGATATAAAAAAGACCGACCATAATTCTAAAATC
Organism: Riemerella anatipestifer; assembly: GCF_035666175.1. Lineage (NCBI taxonomy): Bacteria > Pseudomonadati > Bacteroidota > Flavobacteriia > Flavobacteriales > Weeksellaceae > Riemerella > Riemerella anatipestifer. The sequence continues at coordinate 2,055,436 of NZ_CP142016.1, read as the reverse complement.
AGAACTATGGTCGGTGACCTTATAAAAGGCGTGTCAGAGGTTTTACGCCCCGACAATGCAAATATACAAAAAAAATTAAAACAACTTTAAAACCATTTTAAAAGATGACCGCTGAAGAATACTTTGAGCAATTACAGAGGCGAGTAGCTCAAACCTTGCGAGAACTTCCACCGATTATCGGCGAGGAAGTGGTGCATTTTGCACAGGATAATTTCGACCGTCAAAGCTACAATGGCGAGGCGTGGCAAAAACGAAAAAATCCCACTAAATGGGGAAAAAGAGACGAAGAAGGGCGAGCTTTACTTGTCAAAACTGCAAAACTAAGGCGGAGTATTCGGATTGGACAAGTGTGGGAAGATAAAGTAAGGGTAGTCGCAGGTGGGGCTGATGTTCCTTATGCTAAGGCTCATAATGAGGGATTTTCGGGAGCAGTAGAACAAAAAGTTAATCCCTTTCTAAGACGAGGTAAGAAAGGTGAACCTATCGCTGTAAAAGGGCACACCCGAACCATTCACCAAAACATTCCCAAACGCCAATTTATAGGCGACGAGGAAAGCTCGGCAGAGCTTAGACAAAGAATTAAAAATATCGTACGCATAGAACTTCAAAAAACATTTAAAAAATGAAACGACTTTACAATAAGCTCTTGGAGCTTCTTAAAGAAATTCCCGAAATCAAATACATTGATTTAAATTTTGGGCAAATAATGGAAGAAAAACCACCTTTGGCATACCCTGCGGTGCTTATCAATATAGGTGTCAATAGCACAGATACCTTTCACAATGTTTTACAGCAATTCAATGCGGAATTTACGCTCTCTCTTGTTGTGAAAGCAGGCGACACTAGCTCACTTACCGAAGAGAACAGAAGAGAGCAAGCAATGGCTTATTTGGATTTGACCGAGAAAATTTACAACAAACTTCAAGGCTATGAGGACGGTCATTTTGAGGCGTTTGCTTTTAAAAGTGCTACGGAGCAAAATTTGAGAAAAGGTCTAAAGATAGTTGCTTTGCGTTATTCCTGCGGTTGGAAGCAGGAAGTTGCCAAACCATAAAAGGATAAACTTGTTTGAGTTCCGTAATGGTTGTCTTTTGCATTTCTAGACGATTGATGTATTCGGTATGTTCCGAAATAAGGTCGCAAATGCGGCTTTCCGAAAGGTCAAACTCGGGCGTTAAATGCTCCAAGCAACGAGAGAATTTTAACCCTAACAAATAGGAATAATAGTAGAACCGTGCCGCCAACTTCTCGTTGCGATAGCGGATAAGCTCCGTATTTCTACCCTTATTTGCTAAACCTCTCATACTCGCAAAAATACAAAAACCCCAGCTATATTACAAGCTGGGGTTTTTACTATATATGTAGCCCTTACCAAGGCTGATATTTTAAATCAGAATTTATAAATATTTTCTTCAGAGAAGTATCTTTACCTTTAGTTACAGTAAAATATGTATATGAATAAGCAAAATTAGGTAATCCGTAATCATTTTTACCCGTGTTAATGTATAGAAAATATTTCCCCTCTTTTAATGTTTCAAAAAAGCTAGCCTTATTGAGGGTTGAGATAACAGGTTTATAACTTTTCTCGCTTTTTCTATCATACAAATACCCCGAAATTATATCTGTACCGCTTTTATTTACATCAAAGTCTTTGTCTGTTGCTTCCCAAATATGTATAAGAGAATTATTTAACCTTTCTTCGACAATTTCCCCTGTTTTAAGTTCTCTACCGAAATAACTTCCAACCCGTACACCTCCCTTGTTGTCTTTGTAAATATCATAATAATTTTCCTCTGATACGGTTTCAGTTCTACCACAACTACCAAAAGAAAGCAAAACAATAAATAATAGTAATAGATTTCTCATAACGATTAAATTTAGATAAATGATTAAGCCCAAAAATAAAAAAAACGCTTGGAACTTCCAAGCGTTTTTACTTTACCTCAATTTTTCTAAGGCTTTTTTAGCAGCTTTTTGTTTTGCTGCTTTTTGGTTTTCTGCGGAGGCTTTAAAAACTCTCCCGTCGGGGAGTTCTATCTCTACCGTAATGGTAGGACAATGGTCTAGTCCCTCTTTTTTTACAACTCGTGTGATGATGTTTTCTCTGTAAATTTTTTGGCATGTTTCTGCCAATTTCACAATTGGATTTGTCATAATAATTTAATATTTAGTTAATAAAATTCTTTTAAATGCTTTTTAAACTCTTTTTCAAAGATTTTTAAATATAAATTGTCTTTGCTTTGTTTTTCGCCCTTTTTGGTAGCGGTTAAGGTTTGCTCCTCAAAGGGTGGTTCATCTATTAAAAAGCCTTGCTCCGCAGGCTCTCTGTAGATATAAGGCTTTATTTCATAGCCTCGTTTTTCTAAAAAATCTATTATTTTTGTTTGTGGTACATTTATAGAAATTCCTATTTCCACAAACCATGGGTCTGTATATGAACGCTTATATATTTTTACCATAACTATTTATATTTTATCCGCCAACCAGTATTTTTGGTTGAGGAAGGTTGAAGGGTACGGCATCGCCGTTTTATCTATCTTTTTCGTTTCTTTGAATTTTGGAATGTAAAGAAGCACCTCTATTTTGTCTGCTTCGGACAATGCATTCCACGCTTTTTGGGTGGTAGCTATTTTGCCCTTTTTGTAGCCGTAGAGGTTCCAGAAAACCTCAAACCTTAAGTCTTTGGGCATTTCTAGGTAATCAAAGTCAGGGTCTTTCTCTTCCATTTTTTTTATAAAAGCTACCTCCGTGCGTAGCTTGTTGGCGTGCCTCAAAACTATGTTTATATCAACCTCTGTCCACCGAGCTTCGGACAGTTCAACTGCCCTTAGCAAACCGAAAGTTCTATCATATGAAAGAGTTATTTTTCTTTCGCTTTTTTTGTGGATTATAATGTACTGGTTCATAAGGCTTGTGTTTTTTGATGAACTTCATTTTTAAGTTGGTCTATTTTTATAAATTGGTCGGGAGAAAGTTGAGACGAGGATAAAATGACTTTTAATAATTCATAGAACACTACGGCAGAGTGTTTATACAGCTCTACCGTTGAAGTATTAGATTGGGTAAAGTACTTTTTTGTTAAAATATCTCTAATCTCTATTATTAGTGATTTTTCAATTCTTTTTATAAACGCCGTTTCTCCTATTAGAGCTAAAATATACGGATTAACAAAAGCTTTGTTGAGCAACAATATAGTTTCTCTATCTATCTTTAGCTTTAATTTCATTTTAATTCAAATTTTTAATTTTATCAGCCTTATTCCAATAGGCTTTATTACCAAATTTTTCGGAGGCTTTTCTATTATTATCTGCCAACTTGTGCAGTTGGCGAAGAAGCACCTCCAGCTCTGATACGGAGTGGAACGCCAACGGTTTTTTATAAACACTTCGTTCCAACATCCAGCGGTTCAGATGTCCGAAAGGATTGGGCTTTGCTCCTTTTTCCGTTATTTCTAGGAGAGGTTCATTCGGGCGGTGGATGCCCTCTGCTTCCAAAATGGAGAGGCAGGTGCTTATTAACTGTGTTTTGCTTTTTTTGATGCCCTCTAAGGCATTGCAGAGGTCTTCCAATTCCCGAGTAGACAGCTCTCTACTGCTAGAGGTTCTGCCATTCGTGAACTCGTAGATGACCTCGTGCCTTTCGTCCGTGTTGAAGCCCTTTTTAGAGAAGAGCGTTTGGAGTTTCTTTATTGTTGCCATAGTATTTATTTTTTATTGGTTTAAATAATAATTCCAATCTATGAAGGCGGCTAATCCAAAAATAATTGCCACTATCGTGTTTAAAATTTCTAAAAATTCCTCTTGTTCAATATTTATATCCATTCTATAACAGCGGTCTAATTTTTCTCTATTAGCCATTGCTCTGAAAATAAACACGGTGGATATTATTCCAAGTAAAATGTTTAGCATATTATAACCTATTTTTTAGCTCTTCTAAATTTTCCTTTAAGCTTTTTATATGCAAAAACATAGAGGCTTTGTTTCCTTTCGTCATTCTCATAGTCAGTCTGTGCTCCAAAATTTCTAATTTTTGGCTTATAACATCAATCTTCATGATGTTGATAGCTTTTTTTGTTATTTTTTTCGCCATACTTTCTTTTTTGTTCCGCTCGGGGGCTTGAACCCCGAAGCCTTCTAGTGCGGAAAATGGTTTTTATTCTGCATAAATTGCTTTTACAGCAAACATACATGCTTCCTCCAGTTTGGTTTGAGCGATAGAAATAAGGCGTTGTTTTTCGCTGCTTGCGGGGGCTATATTTTTATTTTTTCCAGCACCTCTTAATATCTCCAAGTCATCTATCAAGTCTGATACTTGTCTTCTTACTTGCTTTGCAAATGGGTTTTGCTCGTTGGCATCATACGATGTCATTTTATTTCCTTTTGTATTCATTGTTTTTTTATTTTTTGTTAGTTAAATTACCCTGCGTATACCGCAAAGGTTTCCTTTTGTGCCACTTTTAAGCCTAACTTTGTGAGTAATTTTCTCAGCCTGCTATTATGAGGAGCTTCTTCCAATACCTCTTTTTCATTTAGCTTAATTTCTGCGTATAAGCCCGCGGTTTCCTCTAGCAATTGCTGTTTAGACTCTTTGGTTCCCTCTATTACATCACTTACTCGCTGGCTTATGTATGTACCATTGGGGAATTTCAGCTGAAACGCCTCGTCAAAGTCTGATTTATGTTCTTCCGCATAGTCAATTAATTGTTTTTTTAGCGGTTTTTGTTTTGACTGCAAATCTTCGATTTGCCTGTCAATTTTTTGGTAGGTTTCTGCTACCTCTACGATTTCTTTGTTCATTGTTTTAAATATTTAAGGTTAATAATGATTAGCTTTCTTTTTCAAAGTAAAGGCGGTAGTATTTGCCTTTTTTATCCTGTTACTCGTTGTATTGCTATTATTATTTTATCTATTTCACTTATAGCAGTTTCCTTATTTTCTAATTCTTTGAATACCTTATTAGCTTTTTTTCTTGATTTTATATTAAGACTAAATACTGGCATGACCCCTTCTAATTCAAATTGATAGGTTATCTTATAGAAATTATCTTTTAAATCATATTCCTTTGTTATGAGGATTTGTCCGTGCTTTTCAGTATCGTGTAGAATTGCAAATTTTTCTTTCATATCTCGTTATTTTTTATTGTTTCTTTTAGTTGCCTTTGTCTAAAAAGGAGTTCCTCGTGGATTTTAACCCACTCCTCTTCGTAGCTTTCATCTTCTAGCCTGCGTTTCAGCTCGGCGATGATTTCTTTGAGTTCCTCCTCACTTGGAGGAAAAAACTCATTTCCTATACTTTCTTGCATTGTTTATTATTTTTGCGTTGTTCTTCTAACTCTTTGGCTTTTCTTAAAGCCATTTTAGCATCTTGCTTCTGTTGATATTTCCTAAAATCAAATTGGAAATTATTAAAGGTCTTCATCTAGTAAATCGTTTATTTGGTCTATGATGTAACTATGATTTTTTATATAGGTGTCTATCATTTGTAGATTACCGTTTTCGTTTTCAAAATAAAGGAGGCGGTCTTGTCCGTACTTCATCACGGGAGCCTCCCATCTAGCGTGGGCTATCCAATCACTTATGACCTGTAATTTCGGAGTGAATTTTACTTCCTTTCTTTTGGATATGCCATAATGCAACAGAAGTCTCTCTTGCCATGTGAGTAGCCTAAAAATACTATCTAGGCTTAGGATGTGGATATAAGTGTATGCTTTCATATATTACTGGTTTTTTATTTTGGTTCCGTGATAAAGCATGGCTTTTTCGTCGTCTATCATTAGCTCTCCACCTACACCACGCCCTTTGAAAATTGCTTTTTGACCTACGATTTGTATTATAGTTTTGCTTAGTTTTTTCCAGAGGCGTCCCTCTGCCGTGTCAGGCTGTCCTCGTTCCTCGTGACTAATAAAGATGATGAGCTTATCTTCATTTTTTCTATAAAAGTCTAGCGCCCTTTTTTTGTTAATCTCATCTTTGTAAACTGTGATATTGTCTATCACAACTATTTTAGGGCATTGTCTTTTAGCAAGCCTTTCTTCTATATCCTCAAAAGGGGTAAACTCTGCTAATTTTATCTTAGGGTTATCGCCATCTACTCCTATTTTTGCCATTAGGTTCACGAAGTGAAGACTTACGCCCTCCTCAGCACTTATATAAAGTACCTTCCCAAATTTGGTGAGATAATCTGCCAGCATTATGGCAAATGTAGATTTACCTTGTTTTTCTGTTCCGTACACTAACCACGCTCCTGTGGTTTCGGGGTTCTGATAAAAAACTTCTTTCCAAATGCCGTCAAATTCAAAGGTTTTGAATTTTTTTAAATAGGCTTGTTTTACGCTTATTGTCCTCATCTATGCTACTTGTTTAGTTCTGATTAGTGTTTCTAAATATCTAAGGCTTTTAACTTTGTCATCTTTCTTTGTAAAGCATTGTCTTACTATTGCGTTTACATTTGATTTGTCTTGAAGATTGGCAACGGCTACATCTCTCAAAAGTTTGTCGTAGAAGTCCATTTTCTGAACTTTATCATCGGGCGTAATACCTCTAAATTCAGCAGAAAAGCGGTCAAATATTTCTCGGTAGCCTACTTTCTCATTATTGATACCTCTTTTTATTTTAGCTCTTAAACCGTCTGCCCCTATCATATACCAGCCACATCTGCTCGTAGTACCGTTTACTAAACCTTTAAGCTCTAAAAAAGCGGCATAATCCAAATCGCCAGCCTCATCTATGCAGATAAACACTTTTCCAAGGGCATTGATGTAGTATTTTAGGTTTTCTAGTATTTCAGAATAAGTACCTGTGGTTCCGCTCCCTAATTCTCTTGCAAGGGCTTTGATGAACAAACGCTTGCTTTTATATTGGCTCGCATCTACATAAAAGGCGTTTTTCATTTTAGAAATAAGAATTTTGGCACAATAGGTTTTCCCTATACCGCAGTCGTCCACCAATATCAGCGACTTTGCATTTTCTTGACAAAAACGGAAGTCGTCCTGCAGTTCCAAATACACATCAGTCTCTACCGCTTTCCATGTGTTTTTACCAAGCTTTACTTGCAGTTTTCTGCCGATGTTTAGCCATTGGGAGGGAGACAAAAGATGCTCTCTCTCTCCTTTTTTAAGACGGTTAAATACAGTGCCGTGTATATTTAGTGTTTTAGCATAAGCTGTATCACTTCCGCCGTAGCGTTCTCTATCTTTTAGCATCGTCTCTACGATTGCCTCTTTTAGTTCTTTTGAAATTTCCATATATTTGTTATTTTTTAGCTAAAGTTTGAGAATAAAGATTTAGACTTTCTACCCGTAGAAGGTTGCTCTAGTGGAGAATATTCCTCATCTTCTATATTGATTATTTTGGCTGGTTCTTCGCTTGGGATAAAGGCTTCAAGACCTGGTATCACAAAGCTGTTACCGATGATTTTAGAACGGCGGTCTATAACCGTGAGATTGTCAATATCATTTTTACGCTCACGCATAAAGGCGTTCACGGTGTTTTCATAAGCACTCATAATTTGGCGGTTGATTTTACCCGTATCATCTAACTCATGGTAAGCACGGCTATATACTGGCTTTGGTAATAATTCACACAAAAGCATATCATCGTAATAAATCATTGCTTTTAATGGACTACCGTCGTTGCCGTCAAGCCAATACACCTCAAAGCTCTTGCCCTCCACATACTTCATTAGCTTGATTAAATCGTCGCCTAAAGCTATTTCTCCACCTAATCCTAGTAAATATTCGGCACTTCTAAATCTTACTATACCCGCATTACAAGAGGTACTTGTAACCCTTCCTAAATGAGGGAGTATCGCTCTCCAGTTGGTAGGTTTCGTGTCTTTGCATTGCATTTCTGTAAAAACTTGCCAACGGCTTTTGCCCTCGTAGCGACTGTGCTCCATATTGTTCCATTTTTGAATGTCGTAGAGCGAGTTCATGATGATTTTTTCCTTTGGTAAAATGATGTCCGCACCAGCCCCTTTTTGGTTGTCTTCTTTCCTTGCAAACGGTCGTCCCAACCAGCCATTTTTATCTTTCTCAAACTCATAGCGGAGCTTACCAAAATACCTCTCAATATGCTTAGACCTTGCTTTGTTCGCCTCTATTCTCACACGCTCAAACATGGCTCCTTGTTTTAAGAAAGTATCTTTAAAAGTGCTATTCAACGCACTTTCGCACTCTAATTCCAAAGGCAGATTAAAGCCCCACTCGGTGTAGTTTCTTACCATTTGGCGGTAAAACTCCAATATTAGCCCCTCTTTAGTTTCTCCATGCACCCAAGTCGTCCACGCTTCAGAACCTAGGTCTATCGCCATATAAAACCACATTCTTTTACCTTTATCGTAGAAAAATGGAGGCTGTCTATCGTCAATAGAAACTAATACACCTGCCTCTTTCACTTTAGATAAAGAGTGGTAAGGCACAAATTGCTGTAATAAGGTTTGGCGGTTGCCACTTCTTTTAGCAAAGGCTCCTATTTTGTACTCCCATTTAGCAAGCCATGCAATGATAGAGCTTTCGGATATTTTTTTGTACTTCGTTCTATCCGTATGGTCGTATACTTCTCCCGTTGTATGGTTGATAACTTCGACCTCGCCCTCCAAAAAACCTTGATATTTATTGGCAATCTCGGTGCGTGTCGGCTTATGCTCCTGCCCAGCAAACATAGCGTTAAGCAGTTCCATCATCTCGTCCGTCATAATACGGCGGTGCTGATTGTTGAGCTTTTTAGAAATAAGGCTCTCAAAATTAAATCCCTTTTCATCGCCTTTTAAAAACGCTTTAAAAAGTCTATCAAAATGCCTTTCTCCAACCATCATGGTATGAGGGCGGTGGTGTATTTTCGGAAGAATATCATTAAAGGTTACCATATCCTCCCAAAGAGACTTGGTAATTCCCACTTTTTTACCGTCCTTCAATGCTAGTCTGTGTTCTTTCAGCTTTTGTAAAGCAATAAGTACGGAGGCGTTAGTGATATACTCCTCTTGGAACTCCGTTTTTAGCGGCATACCGTCCTCAAAATCAAAAGTAGTATAGAAAGCCGTGGCTAGAGGGCTAACCTCCCAAAAGTGTAAAAGTGGGTGTTCCATTTTTCTAGGGTCGCCTATTGCCTCTTGCAGTTCTTTAGGGAGCGTATCAAAATTAACTAACATTTGGCGACCATTACCTCCCTTCTGTACTTGTTTAATACCATAAGGCAAGTTTTTGTAACGCCAAATACTAACTTGAAGAGCCTGTATTGTTTTATAATATTTAGGCACAAGCTCGTCTTTTGTCACTACTAATATGTTTCCCCAAAGGTGTGGCATTTTATAGATTTGTTTTTTTTGTTCCCGAGGCGGTTTCGCTCCGCTTAACTAGTCTTACTAGCTCGGGATAAATCACTAAATTTGTGTCGCTAAACTTTAAATTTTCGTGATATGCATATTCTTAAATCTCAGTTCTATGAGTGGTATCATTTGTTTTTTACTGAAGAATCAAAAAATCGTTTTTTAGAGGCTAATTCAGAATTTTACAATCAATTAGCCTCTATTGGTATTCCTCTTTCAGATTTGGCTTGTTTGGAGGTATTGGCAACCTACCGAAAGGAATACTATTATTTACCTTTATACTGGAGTGATAATGCAAAGGTGCAGGGGATTCTATTGGAAAATATAGCTCGTAATTATAGGGCTGTACCCGTTGATAAAAGCCCCGATTTACTTGATGCTGACGCACCCCTTCAAACCCCACTATTACCAGATGAGCAACCAATCTTGAAACAATATCTAATGTTTTTTGATAGTTAAAAGCCCGTAGCTCCACATCGGTTATCTCATCGTAGTAGCAAGTGTTTACAAGATTTTCTCTGAAAACACTCTCGCCCTCTTGTGTCTGTATATCAAATGATATGAGAAATTTGTAACCTTTCATTTTAAAGTAGTTTTAAAAATAGTTTAAAGACTTAAGGGCTTCTTCTCTTGTGGCAATTCGACCTCTTAGAACAAAAAGCCTTTTTCCAAAAAGAGTGAACCAATATTTTTTTATGCAATACCTCTCTACTAAAGAGTGGTGGTAAGTAATTGTTATCATTGCTTAGGTATTTTTTTTAGTTCTATATCAGCTAATATTAGCCTATCCATCTCTAGTAGTATATTTTCTTTTTTTTCTTTTTTGAATTTTTTAAATTGCTTCAAAAATTTCTTAGGAGGTATCTCCCTAAAATTACTCTCCTCTACTATATCTTCTATATATGGCGTAGATAAATCTATGAGCATTTCGTTATCGAAATGAAAACTTTCAGCCTCTAGAAAAGAGCGTTCATAACATTCCACACGCCCCGTTACATAATAAAATTTATTGCCGTCCCTGTAGCATTTGCCTATTTCTAAGTCTTCTTTTTTTGTGATTTTTTTATTCATGGGTTATCTATTTTTAAGTTCGTCCATTAGTTTTTGGGCTCCGCTGGCAGTGTAGAACTGACTTTCCAAAATCTTGTTGCCTGTGCTTCGTGCGTAAAGGAGCTGGAGCATATAGGTGTCTTTTATTTCGCCTCGCAGTACCTTTTCCACCTGCCACTCCGTAGTGCGGCATTGCTTGGCGACCAGTTTTATATCCGTACGCGATAGATGACTTCCTACCTCCGAAAGCATTTCTCTTACCACTTTTTGCTCGGCACGAGCCTTGGCACGGCTCATTATTTTTGGGTCGGTGCTGTAAGTGCCATACTTACGGATGCTCGGTAACACTTCCGAGGTTACCCATTTTCTAAATTTGCGAGCCTCGGGTTTATTGCTTCTAAGTATTAGGGCGTATAAGCCACTCTCGTTGATAAACATATATTGGCGATACTGACCTGATGCGTAAATTTTACGGAGTAGCTTTTCGTCGTCTTCCAATTTTCTAAGTGCAACTTCGGTATCGGCATAGCCTAATGAGCCGCATACATCTTTCGCACAAAACCATATTTCATTTTTGGCTTGTTTAACTCTAATTTCCCCAAATTGTGGGTGTGTAATGATGTTGCTCATATATTATTATTTATTTGATATTTCAAGGGTTAGCTCCTCTCTTTGTTTGATTATTCTATAGAGGATTTTCACGGCTTGTTCATCCTTTCGGTAGTACCTCATTCGGGCTGCATCTACGGTGGTTCCTAATGCTTTTGCAAGGGTTTGGTAGTCCCCTGTCTGCCTTTCTTGTTCGCATATACGAACAATTTCGGATATTTCTTCTATTTTTGTCATTGTTTTGATGTTTTAACGATGCAAATATATAAATAAGTTTAGTAAATAAACAAGATAAATATAAACTTTTTTATTTTTTATGGATTTACAGAATAGAGTGAAAGTGGCAATCCAGCTACTGATAGGTTATGAAATAGCTGATAATCAGGAGGGAATAGGTAAATTATTAGGGTATGAAAATAAATCATATTTTTCTCAGATTATCAATGGTAAGGTAGCTCTTCCTAAAGATTTTTTAGAAAAATTAAGCTCTTTAGATTACAGAATATCTAAAAAATGGCTTATTGATAATATTGGAAATATAGAAAATAAACAAGTTTATATTAGTGATACGGAGCAAACCCCACCGCCAGTAGTGACAGAGGGGCAAAGTAGTTATAGTAATAATACAGAGGTAGAGCTGCTGCGTAAGCAAGTAGCTTTATTAGAAGAAAACAGGTTATTACACCAAGAAATTAAACAATTGCAAGAGCGTATCAATCGCTTAGAGCTTGACAACACATCCATTAAAAGCAAGCTACAAAATAGAGCAACGGGGTAATATCTGGGTAGTATGGGTAAAAATGTAAGAAAAAATACCATTTGTACGGGGCTAATAGCTTACGCACATGTTTTTTTACCGTTTTATTTATTATTTTGTTAAAAATCAGTTATTTACAAAAATACCCCAATACACTAAAGGGGTGCGAGTTTTTAAAAAACGGCTGTTTTTTGCGTTTTTTTCACACTTAAATATATCCGAGTTGGCTTCAAAAATATAAGTTTTGTAACCCCAACTGTAACCCCAACTGTAACCCCAACTTTAAAAACGCAATTTTTAAGGGGTGGGGTATAGCATTTTGTTAGCGGTACCAATAAGGGTTATTATTTGCTCATTATAGAGCATAAAAAAAGCCCCAAAAGGGGCGTTTTTGCGGTATTTGTGGGGTTTTGTAGGTGTATCTTATATAATCCTAAAATAATTCATTTTAATTGCATTTTTCAGGGCTTCAAAAACTCAATTAAAACTCAATTATTCTCAATTAAATGTATATTTCGTTTAGTTTGCTTTTTTGGGGCTTTTTTCGCTAAAACACCTTTATTTTCGGGCTTTTTCGGGCTTTTTTATTCTATTCTAATTTAGATATTTTGTTATAAGGGGGATACTTACAGACCCTAATCCCCAATGGAGTGTGGAAAGTGTGTTAAATTTTTATTCAAACCAATACCCGATACTTACCACAGCGAAAGTGTCCACCCCAAAAATTGAGGAGGATAGTGTGGTTTACAAATTTGAAAGTATTATGGGTACGAAAGGCTAAACAGTATGAGTATGTTATGGAAACAAAAGACAGAGCAGAAATCCACCAAAATGGACAATGGATATTAAAGGGCGATATAACATCAATTAAGGTAATTTTTAAAAACCTTATAGGCGAGAATTTTCAAGGCAAAGCGTATGATGATTATATCAAATATATAGCCTTAAAGCAAGGCTTTGAAAAAGGAGAAATCAAACTTTACATAGACAAGAAATTTATTAACAAAGGAACAATCAAATAAAACAAAATGAATTATGCAAAACAAACATATCATCAAGGGAATTTTATCCCAACCACAGAAGAACACCCAACGCAACGAACTATTGTGCCGACAACTTGCGGAGTTTTTGGAATGGATACACCGCCCCAAAGACCACAGCGAAGTCCAAAAAGACAAGCAAAAAAGCGTACCCAAAGAGCAAGTTCCGATGCTATTCTAAGAAATGTTTTTTTACCTAAAATGGTAGAAATCCAAGAAGTAAGTATCAACGAAAGGGATTTTTTTAAGTCCCTTTCTAAACTTGCCGAGCATTATGGATTTGAAACTCCTAATGTTAAAAGTGAACCTTATCCGTATAATGTTCATTTAGCCTACCATCACACAAAAAAGCAGTTACATCAAAATAAATTTTATGCTAATTTGAGGGTATTAAAAAACGAAGAAGAAACTTTTTATACAAACCATTCATTATATCATATACCGATAAAGCCTTTGTATTTAATGTTTAGAGATAAAAAAACAAAACCTTTAGCAAAATTGCTTTTGTCTGTTTACGCTTACTTTTATAGGGTTGGTGTTCCCTATTATAATGATGATGATTTTTTATGTTACCGATACGAGATATTGACCGAATGGGTTAGGTATGATGAACCATATAACGAGGAAGAACGCCAAGAACAAAAAAGAAACTTACAGACCCTTAAAGAATGTAATATAATGGGCGACCTTATGTATGAAAAAATCAAAAACGCTAATAATTTGGATTTTTTTGAACAGCGATTAAACACTTTTAAAATCCAAACTCCATTTGATTTGGAGTGCAAACAAATTGCCCAAAAAGTATATCAGTTGTATAAAGATTATCCTAATGAAAGTATTTTTAGATATAGCACTTACCAATACCAAGAAGATGAAGAATATGAAACTATAACAATGGATAAATACATTGGCTTTGTAGCGACAGCTGATGATTGGATAAGTGACCAAATAGACGAAATGCTCAATAACGAATTTAACGAGTGTGCCGATATTGACGAGCCTACTATTTATAGAAACTTTACGAAGAATTACAAAAAAGATACACGCAACTTTGATTTTGAGAGAAGACTATTTGAAAGTATTTCAGAAACCTATCATTTATTCAATTAAAAACCTAACAGAAAATGAAGAATATACAAGATTTAACCGAACAAATAGAGCCTATTTTTTACCCCAAAAATGCTTTTGTTATTTATCAAAACGAAAATAAATCACAAACTTATATAGAACATTTTGATATTGACCAGCAAGGCAGAATGATGAATGCCCACCCTTTGAGTGTAAGGGAGAGCGAAAATTTATCGAAAGCCTTAACCACCAAAGAAGAAAGAGATAAAACTTTTTTAAAGCCAAAGGGAATAATCCCCACCAATGTACTGCACATCAACCCAAGTAAAAAAGGCAGTTTGATATGGTACACCAAAGAACAAAAGAGAACCCTATATTTTGTGGAAAGTTTAGAGATACCAAGCGGAACGGCTTATACTCCTCCGTTATTATGGAAAGCGACTAAGCAAAGTTTAAGCATATACGCTTTAAAATCTAACCGCAGACCCACAGCCAAAACAAAATTGTATTATGCTCCTTTTTTTAATGTTTATCAAAATGGTAATGTATGTATGGGGAGTGTGAATATAGATATTAAAAAAACGACCTCATTAGAGGACTTTATACAAGCGTGGGAAACCTATTTTTTTTGAAAGTTATTTCAGTCATTTGCAAAATTTCAACCCTATCAATGGTAATTGCGTAAGCCTTTGGAAACAGCTTATTAACACAGAAGAAAAATTCCCATTAGAAGAATTAAAGTCCAATAACAAAACCCTAAAAGATATTTTTTAATGGAAACGAAAGATAAAATACATTACACAGATAATAGCCTCATCAATGTGACTAACCCTATTAGTATCAACTTGATTGGTGCAGGTGGCACAGGTTCACAAGTCTTAACCGCCCTTGCACGAATGAATACGGCACTTATAGAATTGGGACACGCAGGATTATCCGTTACTTTGTGGGACGATGATACCATTAGCCAAGCCAATTTAGGCAGACAACTTTTTGCCGAGAGTGAAATGGGTTTATATAAGTCGGTGGCACTTATCAACCGAGTAAACCGCTTTTTTGGGACAAATTGGAAAGCCAAGACTATCAAATTCACAAAGGATTGTCAGAAAAACAACTCTCACGAGATTGTCAGTAATTTATATATTTCGTGTGTGGATAGTGTACAAGCAAGGTTTGAAATTGCGGACATCATCAAGGATTGTTCGCAAAATAGCGGTTATTTTCAACGCGATAAGCCTTTGTATTGGCTTGACTTTGGAAATAGTCAGAGTAGTGGTCAAGTAATATTATCAACAATAGGTAAACACGAGCAACCAAAGTCTAATAAGTATCAACCCATTGGAAAACTCCCTTTTATTACCGATGAATTTGCCGACTTATTAAAACAATCCGAAGAAATAGACGACACACCGAGTTGTTCACTTGCAGATGCTTTACACAAGCAAGATTTGTTTATTAACTCAACCCTTGCTCAAATGGGTATTTCTTTGCTTTGGGATATGTTTAGAAACGGATTTATCAAGTATAGGGGGTTCTTTTTGAATTTAAAAGAGTATAGAACACAGCCTTTGCCATTGTAAGGCAAGGGCGGTTCAAAAAAGACTTTACATACATTCGTCATTAAGCGATAAATCTCTGCAAGGCAGGTTTATCGCTACACTCCTCATTTCTTTAAAGACTTTTTTGAACCCAACCAAAGGATACAAGCCTATGGCTTATAACGCCGTACAAGTACGACTTTTTATAAGCAAAACGCTTGAGATTTTTTGCGGACTTCTTTTTCTTTCTGAGGCAAAGAAAAAGAAGCAAAAAGAAGCCCAATCTTAGAAATGGATTAGCGGTCGGTTTTTGAATATTCAATGCCTTATAATCATTGATGCTAAAAAACAATTCGTAAACTTTTAGATAATCGTTATATTGCCTTATAGTTATTCTCCAATATTTTTAGTACATCGCTCTCTTTGTACAAAATTTTACCCTCAATTTGAATGTAAGGCAAAAAGCCATCATCTCTATATTGTTGGAGGGTTCTTTGGCTTATATGCAATAATTCACACAATTCTTTTCCAGATAAATAAATTTCCCCATTAAATACAGGTTTAAAATGCTCTAACAAAAACTTTACATATTCATTAAGCTCTTGTATTTGCTTTTGGTAAGAAGCCATTTCTTCCGTTTGTTCTGTATAGAGTTCCATTAGATTTCAGTTTTTGCAGTTTGATTTTCTAATAAATGAAGTACATCGCTACGCTTGTAGTAGTTTTTTCGATTGATGTACGAATAAGGCAGTAAATTTCGGTCTTTGTAATTTTGAAGTGTCCGTTTGCTAATGCCCAACAACTGACAGACCTCTTGTGTGTCCAACCATTTTTTGTCCTGACAAATGGCTTGATGTGTTTCTACTACGGACTTTGTTTGTTTGAGTAAGTCCCCTAATTTTTGATTGATTTGTTCAAATATTTTTTTTCAATAACTATCACCTCCATAATTTGGTATCTTTTTTAGCGAAGATACTTTGAATGCAATTCGGTGAAGTAAAGGCGGTCGCTTTTGGAAATGGGTGGCAGAGTTTGGAAGTTTAGACTTCTTTATTGATAAAGACCGTTTTGTCTTTTGCTAAAAAAAGAGCTACCTACTTAATAGGAACACCTATTTTGTTGTATTTTACTCAAAATATATATTAGCCTAAATATTATATGATGAGTAGTAATACAAAAGATTATTTATCTACACAATTGGAAAAGTTTTAATGAAAATGGTGAACACAAGGTTAAGAATATTTCTTTAGATGATAATCTTATCAAAGAAAACAACTTGTTGGTTTTGCAATCAATTAGTTAAGCAGGTTTATAAGGAAAAAATTAAATTGATTTATATTGCCCCCCCGTATAATACTAGAAAGAGAAGTTTCTTATAAATAGGTTTAGTAATTTTTACATTTAAAATCACTAATAAAAGAAATATTTTTTGTAATATAAAATTCTTATAAACAGTATTTTATAATTAAAATATTATTTTATGAATAAAAAAATAGTAATATTTCTTGCATTGTTGAAATATTTATTTTATCTTTGGGATAAGTTTAACAAATTAAAAACGTTTTAGTATGAAAAAATTAGTTTTATGCGCAGTACTAGCTGCAGGAAGTTTAACTCTTTACTCTTTCAGAGGAGTAGAGGAAGTAGGGGGATTTAATGATGTTTCATTAGAGCAAATTGAGTTTGGGAACGGAGAATTTTATAGAGATCGCGAGCTTCACCCAGACAAATTTTACAGAGATCGTGAACATCATATTCCAAGTGACGGGAAATTAGAGGAAGCTAAAAATGTTTTAGCTAAACTCGTTGTGCATTTTAAATAATACTGATTTTTAGATGATTTAATTTTCTTTGGAAGATAAATTTATTGATATATTGAATAACCGTTGCGGCGGTTATTTTACTGATTATCCTTGTTTTAAAGCCTTCAAAAGTTTTAGCATTGTTTCTTTTAATCATAAATTGGTCGCAAAGTTGAGAGAAAAATGTCTCAATTCGTTTTCGCTTTTTCTTGTACAATGAAAATTGAGGAATATAATCTTTCTGATTACTTCTCATTGGTGTATCTAATTTAATATTAGCATAGTTAAATAAATCTATTTGAACTTTTGCTGATAAATAGCCTCTATCTCCAATTAAAGTACAGTTTCGCATTTGCTCACCAATATCTTTTAAATAGTGGATGTCGTGAACGGATGCAGGGCTTATATCAAAATTCTTAATCACACCATTTAAAGAACATACTGCGTGTAGTTTATAGCCATAGAAATATAATTTCTGTGAAGCACAATAACCATATGTTGGTGAAGAATAGGATTGCTCTTTACAAATTTTTGAACGAGTAGAACGAGCGTTTTCACAAACTTTCATTGGCATGCTATCAACGATAAAAATATCTTCAAACTCATTGAACTCCATCGAAATACGCTGTCTAATTTGCTCTGTTTGTAGGGATAGTCTTCGTTTTCGCTTATTGTAAACACTTCTTTCAATTTTGTTTATCAGAGAGTTTGGCAATTTTCTAAATAACTGTAATTCGCTATCAATACTCAAGTATTCAGCAGTAATATTAAGACTTATGACTTCTAAATCGCTCATTTTAGGTGTTCTTCTCTGATAACTAATCAGTTGATTTTCTGAAAAAAGTCCTAAAACTTCCAAAATTCTTTCATATATTTGCTCTATGTTGTTCATTTATATCGTTTTATAGCAAAAACTCGTTGTGCATTTTAAATAATACTGATTTTTAGATGATTTAATTTTCTTTGGAAGATAAATTTATTGATATATTGAATAACCGTTGCGGCGGTTATTTTACTGATTATCCTTGTTTTAAAGCCTTCAAAAGTTTTAGCATTGTTTCTTTTAATCATAAATTGGTCGCAAAGTTGAGAGAAAAATGTCTCAATTCGTTTTCGCTTTTTCTTGTACAATGAAAATTGAGGAATATAATCTTTCTGATTACTTCTCATTGGTGTATCTAATTTAATATTAGCATAGTTAAATAAATCTATTTGAACTTTTGCTGATAAATAGCCTCTATCTCCAATTAAAGTACAGTTTCGCATTTGCTCACCAATATCTTTTAAATAGTGGATGTCGTGAACGGATGCAGGGCTTATATCAAAATTCTTAATCACACCATTTAAAGAACATACTGCGTGTAGTTTATAGCCATAGAAATATAATTTCTGTGAAGCACAATAACCATATGTTGGTGAAGAATAGGATTGCTCTTTACAAATTTTTGAACGAGTAGAACGAGCATTTTCACAAACTTTCATTGGCATGCTATCAACGATAAAAATATCTTCAAACTCATTGAACTCCATCGAAATACGCTGTCTAATTTGCTCTGTTTGTAGGGATAGTCTTCGTTTTCGCTTATTGTAAACACTTCTTTCAATTTTGTTTATCAGAGAGTTTGGCAATTTTCTAAATAACTGTAATTCGCTATCAATACTCAAGTATTCAGCAGTAATATTAAGACTTATGACTTCTAAATCGCTCATTTTAGGTGTTCTTCTCTGATAACTAATCAGTTGATTTTCTGAAAAAAGTCCTAAAACTTCCAAAATTCTTTCATATATTTGCTCTATGTTGTTCATTTATATCGTTTTATAGCAAAAACTCGTTGTGCATTTTAAATAATACTGATTTTTAGATGATTTAATTTTCTTTGGAAGATAAATTTATTGATATATTGAATAACCGTTGCGGCGGTTATTTTACTGATTATCCTTGTTTTAAAGCCTTCAAAAGTTTTAGCATTGTTTCTTTTAATCATAAATTGGTCGCAAAGTTGAGAGAAAAATGTCTCAATTCGTTTTCGCTTTTTCTTGTACAATGAAAATTGAGGAATATAATCTTTCTGATTACTTCTCATTGGTGTATCTAATTTAATATTAGCATAGTTAAATAAATCTATTTGAACTTTTGCTGATAAATAGCCTCTATCTCCAATTAAAGTACAGTTTCGCATTTGCTCACCAATATCTTTTAAATAGTGGATGTCGTGAACGGATGCAGGGCTTATATCAAAATTCTTAATCACACCATTTAAAGAACATACTGCGTGTAGTTTATAGCCATAGAAATATAATTTCTGTGAAGCACAATAACCATATGTTGGTGAAGAATAGGATTGCTCTTTACAAATTTTTGAACGAGTAGAACGAGCGTTTTCACAAACTTTCATTGGCATGCTATCAACGATAAAAATATCTTCAAACTCATTGAACTCCATCGAAATACGCTGTCTAATTTGCTCTGTTTGTAGGGATAGTCTTCGTTTTCGCTTATTGTAAACACTTCTTTCAATTTTGTTTATCAGAGAGTTTGGCAATTTTCTAAATAACTGTAATTCGCTATCAATACTCAAGTATTCAGCAGTAATATTAAGACTTATGACTTCTAAATCGCTCATTTTAGGTGTTCTTCTCTGATAACTAATCAGTTGATTTTCTGAAAAAAGTCCTAAAACTTCCAAAATTCTTTCATATATTTGCTCTATGTTGTTCATTTATATCGTTTTATAGCAAAAACAATATACTGATTTTCAGTCTAATAAACAACTCTTGTTTTTTTCATTTCATAATGCACAACGGGTTATTATTTATAAAATCTATTGTCATTATAAAATTTAATTATTTTTATAAATTAAAATATTCCGTTACCTTTGCATCGGTAACTTATTAAAATAATACAAAAAAAATATGGAAAACACAGGAAAATGTCCATTTCCACATGGACAACAAGAACAACCAAAATCAACAGGAAAATGTCCCGTAGCACATGGTTCAAACACCGAAATGGGAGACTCCGTAATGGAGTGGTGGCCAAAAGCACTTAATTTAGACATTCTACATCAGCATGATACTAAAACTAATCCTTTAGGAGAAGAATTTAATTACGCCGAAGAATTTAAAAAATTAGATTTAGAAGCCGTAAAAACTGACCTTAAAAACCTGATGACCGAAAGCCAAGATTGGTGGCCTGCAGACTGGGGACACTATGGGGGACTTATGATTCGTATGGCGTGGCACGCCGCAGGTACTTACAGAATTGCAGACGGTAGAGGTGGCGGAAACAACGGAAACCAAAGATTTGCCCCGCTTAACTCTTGGCCAGACAATGCCAATCTAGATAAAGCCCGTCGTTTGCTTTGGCCTATCAAAAAGAAATACGGTAACAAACTTTCTTGGGCAGACCTTATGATTTTAGCAGGAAATATGGCTTATGAGTCTATGGGCTTAAAGACTTTCGGTTTTGCAGGTGGTAGAGAGGACATTTGGCACCCAGAGAAAGACATCTATTGGGGGTCTGAAAAAGAATGGTTAGCTGCAACAGAAAACAGATATGAGTCTGATGAAAACCGTGATAGCTTAGAAAATCCATTAGCGGCTGTGCAAATGGGCTTAATTTATGTAAACCCAGAAGGGGTAGATGGCAAGCCAGACCCATTAAGAACGGCTAAAGATATGCGTACTACCTTTAAGCGTATGGCAATGAACGATGAGGAAACAGTTGCACTTACTGCTGGAGGACACACTGTAGGGAAAGCCCACGGAAACGGTAACGCCGCTCTTTTAGGCGAAAGTCCAGAAGGAGCTAATATAGACGAACAAGGCTTTGGGTGGAACAACCCTCACTGGGACGGAAAGGCAGCTAATGTAGTAACCAGTGGTTTAGAAGGTGCTTGGACAACTCACCCAACACAGTGGGACAACGGTTTCTTTGATTTACTTTTCAAATACGAATGGGAACTTAGGAAAAGTCCGGCTGGAGCGTGGCAATGGGAGCCTATCAATATCGCAGAGGAGGATATGCCTGTAGATGCGTCTAACCCAAGCGTAAAGAGAAACCCAATGATGACCGATGCAGATATGGCTCTTAAAATCGACCCTGAATACCGCAAGATTTCGGAAAAATTCCATCAAGACCCTGCTTATTTCTCAGAAGTGTTTGCAAGAGCATGGTTCAAATTAACGCATAGAGATTTAGGACCTAAGAGTCGTTATTTAGGAGCAGATGTACCACAAGAAGATTTAATTTGGCAAGACCCAATCCCAACGGTAGATTATACACTTACCGATGCAGAAGTTAAAGAATTAAAAGAAAAAATCCTTCAAATAGGTTTAACTCGCACCGAGCTTATCAATACCGCTTGGGATTCAGCAAGAACTTTCAGAGGTTCAGACTTTAGAGGAGGAGCAAACGGAGCAAGAATCCGCCTTGAACCACAAAGAAACTGGGAAGGCAACGAACCGGAAAGATTAAATAAAGTATTAGATGCTTTAACGCAATTCCAATCAACTTTAGCTAAAAAAATCAGTTTAGCAGACCTTATCGTACTAGGAGGAAGTGCTGCTATAGAACAAGCGGCAAAAGAAGCTGGTGTTGAAGTAGAAGTTCCATTCTATGCAGGAAGAGGAGATGCTACACAAGAAATGACCGACGTAGAATCTTTTGAACCACTAGAACCACTACATGACGGTTTCAGAAACTGGGTAAAAAAAGAATATGCCGTAACTCCAGAGGAAATGCTACTAGACCGAGCTCAACTTATGGGGCTTACCGCACCGGAAATGACAGCTTTAGTAGGTGGTATGCGTGTATTAGGTACTAACCATGGTAGCACAAAACACGGTGTATTCACAAATAAAGAAGGCATACTAACCAACGATTTCTTTGTAAACCTCACTGATATGAATTACGCTTGGAAACCAGCAGGAAGCAATCTTTATAATATTGTTGATAGAAAAACAGGCGTTACCAAATTTACTGCCACTCGTGTAGATTTAGTATTTGGTTCTAACTCTATTTTGAGGGCTTACGCAGAAGTTTACGCCCAAGACGACAACAAAGAAAAGTTTGTAAAAGACTTCGTAAAAGCCTGGGTAAAAGTAATGAACGCCGACCGCTTTGATTTGAAATAATAAAATTTCTTTAATAAAAATACCCCTTTATTCATGATGAGTAAAGGGGTATTTTTTTGTGTGATAATTAGGGCATGCCGGCTCCCCAATCCCAAAGCTAGTGCCTCGCCGTCGGGCTTTCAGCTATATCCCCACGCATCATCATACTATTAAAAAATTGGGTTCAATCTATACAGATTAAACCCAACTCTTCTACAAATTATATATCAACTTTATTTCCTACGAATTTTCTAACACATATTGGAACATTAGAGGTGCACAAATCGTAGCATCACTCTCTACAATAAATTTAGGTGTGTCTATATCTAATTTACCCCAAGTGATTTTTTCATTTGGCACTGCCCCAGAATATGAACCATAAGAAGTGGTTGAATCTGATATTTGGCAGAAATAAGACCAAAACGGAATATCGTGCATTTCCATATCTTGATAAAGCATTGGTACCACACAGATAGGGAAATCTCCCGCAATACCTCCTCCAATTTGGAAGAAACCAACTCCCTTACCACCGCAATTCTTAGTGTACCAATCGGCTAGATAAGTCATATACTCTATCCCTGACTTCATTGTAGAAGGTTTTAATTCTCCTTTGATACAGTAGCTAGCAAAGATGTTCCCCATTGTAGAATCTTCCCAACCTGGTACAACGATAGGTAGATTTTTCTCCACAGCCGCTAACATCCATGAGTTTTCTTTAGGGATTTCATAATACTGCTCAAGCACACCAGATAGTAGCATTTTATACATATACTCGTGAGGGAAATATCTTTCTCCTTTAGCCTCTGCATCTTTCCAAATTTCTACAATGTGTTTTTGAAGTCTTCTAAAAGCCTCCTCTTCTGGAATACAAGTATCCGTTACACGGTTAAGACCTCTCTCTAATAAATCCCACTCTTGCTGAGGTGTTAAATCTCTATAATTAGGTACTCTCTCGTAATGAGAATGAGCTACCAGATTCATCAAATCTTCCTCTAAATTAGCTCCTGTACAAGAAATGATTTGAACTTTATCTTGTCTTATCATTTCTGCTAGAATCTTACCCATCTCTGCGGTGGACATTGCCCCCGCTAAGGTAATCATCATTTTACCACCATCTTTTAGGTGTGCTACATAGCCTTTAGAAGCGTCTACTAGTGCAGCAGCATTAAAGTGTAAATAGTATTTTTCTATAAATTCAGTAATCGGTTTACTCATAATTTTTTATTTATCGCAAATATAAGGATTTTTAGATTTATACCTATCTAATCTCATTTACTTAAAAGTAAAAAGTCGAAGTTTATACCTCGACTTTTTTTATCTTATTACTACAATTATTGATTGGTAAAAATCAAACTGTTAATATTTGTTACTTACTGCCACCAAACAATCCACCTAATAGACCGCCTAGTCCTCCACTTTGTTGTTTGTTGTCTCCTCCACCTAAGACACTTCCTAAAATATCATTCAGCGGATTACCGCCTCCTTGTTGTGATTGTCCACTACCTAGAACACTTCCTAGTAAATCCGTAAGAGGATTACCTCCACCACCTTGTTGTGCCTCCTGAGAACCTTGTCCTAAAATACCTCCTAGCAAATCCGAAAGTCCTCCTCCTGAAGTTACATTATTTTCTCTCTTTTGTTTTCCTATATATCCCATAATAACAGGAGCTAACATCGCCATCAAAGGACCTATTTTATCCATAGAAATCCCTGTATTTTGAGAAAGCTGATTCTCCACAGTTGATTTTTTGTCTCCGAAAATATGACTTAGAATGCTATTACCTTCCTCTTGTCTATTTTCTACCTGGCTTACATCATCTAAGATGCTACCGTCGTGGTCTCTTTCTAAAGCATTATTAAGAGCCTCAGCTTCTTTTTCATCTTTAGATTTATTTCTAAGGTAAGAAATTACCAGTGGTGTTGCCACTACCAATAAAGCCATAATTTGACTCTTGCTAATTCCAAACTTTGATTCTGCTTTTTCTGCTACTTGTGTTCCTGGGTTTCCTGTGATAAGGTCTAATAAACTCATTTTAATTTAAATTTTTATATTGTTTTGTAACCTATCAAAAACCATTCCTAATTTTTAAATATAGGTACATTACTGCATGCTTCCCCGAACATCAAAGATTTAACAATTGGCTTTAATTTTTCAACTAACTCAATATAAGCATTTTCTGGAATATTTTCATCTGTACAACCTTTTACTAAAACTCTTTTATCTTTTAGATTAGAAAAATCATAATCATTTAGAGCTTGATGCATAATGAGTAGCTCTAACTCATCTTTATCACCATAAATTACCTTCTTAGCAACTCCAGATAATTGAGATGCAATCAAAAAATAAGCCCACAAAGGGACAATGGCTTCCGCAGAGTTATAGATGTAAACATAAGCATCTTTATATGAGTCTAACTCTAGCCCCTTCACTTTTTCTCTGAAATCTTTTTCTTTGAGAACCAACTCTTGGAATAAAAATGGTTTCAAATCTATCCCTAACCTTTTACCTTTAGGGACTAAAGAAGATAAATCAAAATTAACTAATCCGCTTTCTGCGACTTTATTTTTAATCTCTGACATTGCTTTTATAAATGAGTTTAGTCCATCAATTATTTAAAATTGATATTATACTTTACGTTTTTGTAGTCGTCTAGACTTGCCTTTAAAGAGCCTACTGCAAGTTCTGCTTTTAGTTCTACAGGGATATGGTTGGCATCGTTGGTTACCCACATCGTTACGCCTTCTTGGTCTTTAAATACTCGTCCACTCATTACAGAAGGGATGATTTTAAGACACTCTACCTTTCCAAATTTAGTTCTTTTGGTTTCTACACCCGTAACTCTCAACTGGAAAGGAAACATCTCGTCATCAATCCATACATTCATTTTTATGCTCGTTCCCACTTTTAATGTAGAATTATCTCTACTTCTCAAATAATAGAAAGCAGATAGCATATCTTGTATGCCCTTGACAGATTTTAGAGTTTTAGAACCATTAGATGGCGTTTTCTTGTCGGTTAAAATAAGGGTTTGGTTGGAATGATTAAAAACCGTTTCTAAATGCTGTTTATAACTACCCTCTTGCACATTTCGTACATAGAAACTAGGTAATGCAGTGCTGATATTGATATAGCTTTCATAAAGGTCTTCCACCTTGAAGAAAGCCCTTACTGCTCCCGTGGTTTTACCTGTTCCTTTTACATAATAATGAGGTTCACCTTTATAGGTTGTCTCCTTAATATTAAGTGTAGCATAACCTGCGTTTAATATTCCATAATGAATTCTATAAGTCAAAGTTTCTCCAGACTTAATATTAGTAATTTGCGACCACAAACTTGCCGAAATTACAAGAGTCATTAAATATAATATCTTTTTCATACTTTTAAAATTTACAAATACTTTGCCAACTCACCCTATAACATTATGGTTTATATAACTAAAGTTACGATATAGTTTCAACAAAATTAGTACATTTGCAAAGATATATAATTTAATTCCAAAGTTTTTTACATATTATGATTACTACAGATTTACTCATTATAGGAGCGGGACCTACGGGGCTTTTTGCCGTTTTTGAAGCAGGATTATTAAAACTTAAATGCCACATCATAGACGCTTTGCCACAACCTGGTGGACAATTAGCAGAACTTTATCCTAAGAAACCTATTTTTGATATACCAGGCTATCCATCTGTAAATGCTGGAGAGTTGGTGGATAATTTAATGGAACAGATTAAACAATTTCAACCAGGGTTTACTCTAGCAGAAACTGCCGTAAGTCTAGAAAAAATAGATGATGAATGGTTTGAAGTAATTACTAATAAAGGAACGGTACACCGTGCTAAAGCGGTAGCGATAGCAGGAGGATTAGGTACTTTTGAACCAAGAAAACCTCTTCTCGAAAACTTAGAAAAATATGAGGAAAATGGTGTGGAATATTTTGTAAAAGACCCAGAAGTCTTTAGAGATAAAAAAATTGTAATTGCAGGGGGAGGAGATTCGGCTTTGGATTGGAGTATTTTCTTATCTAATGTGGCTAAAGAAGTTACTTTGGTGCACAGACGAAATGAATTTAGAGGAGCGTTAGATTCTGTAGAAAAAGTACAAGAGCTGAAAAATCAAGGTAAGATTAACCTTGTTACACCTGCAGAAGTGGTAGAGCTTAAAGGTGCTAACACTTTAGAAAGTATTGTGATAGAGCGTGAGGGTGAGAAAACGGAAATAGAAACCGATTATTTTATTCCTCTTTTTGGGCTCACACCAAAGCTCGGTCCTATTGCTGATTGGGGACTAGAAATAGAGAAAAACTCTATAAAAGTAAATAACGCTCTAGACTACCAAACCAATAGAGAAGGAATTTATGCTATTGGTGATATCAATACTTATCCTGGTAAACTAAAACTGATTTTATGTGGCTTCCATGAGGCAACTTTAATGTGCCAAAGCGTTTACAACAGGCTTAATCCTGGTAAGAAATATGTACTAAAATACACTACTGTGAGTGGTGTTGATGGGTTTGATGGGAGTAGAAAAGAGGCAGAGAAAGCTGTTGTTAAAAAAATAGACTAAAAATTATGGCTGATATTCAACTAAAAATTACTGATAGAGAGGGTGTACAGCACGATATAGTAGCTCCCACGGATATGTCTATGAACCTTATGGAAGTGATAAGAGCTTACGAATTGGCAGAGGAAGGTACTGTAGGCGTGTGTGGCGGAATGGCAATGTGTGCGTCTTGCCAAGTTTATGTTCTTAATGATGTGCCTCTACCTGAAAAAGGTGATGAGGAAGAAGCAATGCTTTCAGAAGCTTTTGATGTTAAGGATAACTCGCGTCTAGGCTGCCAAATCCATATAACGGAAGAGATAGATGGCTTGGAGGTGGAAATAGCTCCGTATTCTTAGAAAAATAAAAAAGAGGCAATTTATAATGCCTCTTTTTTTATTTAATCCATCTGATTGTACTTTCTCATCAGTTTTTCGTAGAAGTTTTGTGGCAGTAGCCATTTTAGAGGTACACCTATCTTCTGCCCCAACTTGCCAAAATAATAGTGGGCTTTCCATTGTTTTTTAGTCAAAAGATTTTCTATATATTCAGCTACTTTTATAGGCTCTGTACCCTCGTCCACATGGGTGTTCATCACTTGATGAACCTTATTGAAAGTATTTTTATACGGCTCTGATACTTGAGATTGTACTCTGTGATTGGCAATATTAGTCTTGATGTCACCTAAATGCAAAGAACACACTTTGACACTCCATTCGGAAACTTCGTACCTCATCGCTTCCGTTACTTTATCTAATGCAGATTTTGAGGCAGAATAAAATCCTCTAAAAGGTAAACCCATCTCGCTCCCTATACTAGAAATATTGATGATAGCACCTTCCTTTTGTTCTCTCATACTTGGCATTACTGCAGTCATCATCTGAACCGCTCCCACCAAATTAAGATTAAAGAGTTTATGTATATCTTCTTTGGACGCATCTTCTACCGCTCCTACCATACCCATACCCGCATTGTTGATGAGAATATCTATCGCTTTTTCTTTTGATAAGATGTGATTTATAGCTGATTTAACTTGTGCGTTTTCGGTAATGTCTGTGGCAATGGAAGTAAAGTAAGGGCTCTCTACTGTTTTTCTACTCAACCCGTAAACGGCATAGCCTTTCTTGCCAAAATATTCTGCTAAACAGAACCCTATCCCAGTAGAAGTTCCTGTAATTACCATAACTTTATGCTTCGTCATACTTTTATATTTCTTTTGATAATGTTTTAAAATCGTCCCAAAAATAAGGGTACGATTTTTCTACTACACTTGGGTCTTCTATTTGTATATCACCCACCAACGCATACGGTGCAAAACTCATCGCCATACGATGGTCGTGATAGGTTTTAATACAAGATATTTCTTCCACATGGAAAAACCTCACACTTTTGATGGAGTCTTCAGTGATTTCCGTTTCTAAGCCTATCTTTAAAAGTTCGTTTTTAAGAGCGACTAGCCTATCCGTTTCCTTTACCTTAAGTGTAGCTAAACCTTCAATTTCAAAATGAAGACCTAATACCGCTGCCGTTACACAAACGGTTTGAGCAATATCAGGACAGTCATTCATATTCAAATTGATTTTTTCGAGCTGTTTAAAATCTTTTATAGGAATTAAAGCTAAACGTTCTCCATCTTGAAATTGAGTTTCTACTCCAAAAAAGTCCCTATAAATCTTTACTAAAGCCTTATCGCCCTGCATAGATGCTTCCTTAAAACTTTCTAAAGCCAACTGCTTCTTCCCAATAGCCACCAATGAATAAAAATAAGACGCCGAACTCCAGTCGCTTTCTACCGTATATTCCTTGTTGTCTATTGCAAGTTCTTTTTTTAATGGTTTAACTTCGATAGTCTGACCTTTAAATGCGGTTTCAATGCCTAAATCAGAAAGCATCTTTAAAGTCATTTCTAAATAAGGACGAGAAGTGATGTTTCCAAGTAAAGTTATTTTCAACCCTTTTTCTAAAAAACCAGCTACCAATAACAACGAACTGATAAACTGAGACGAAACCTCTGCCGAAATAGAAACTTCATTCTTATATAGTTTCTTCCCTACAATTTTTAATGGTGGACAGCCTTCCTGTTCAAGATAAGTGATTTCTGCCCCCAAACTCTTTAAAGCCTCCACAAGTGGAGCAATAGGACGTTGTTTCATTCTGTCTGAACCTGTCAATATGGTAGTTCTTCCTTCTTGGATAGCAAAGTAAGAAGTTAAAAAACGCATTGCCGTCCCCGCGTGATGAATATCTATTACCTCATCATTAGAATACAAAGCCTTTTGTAAAAGCTGAGTATCTTGAGCGTTAGAAAGGTTGTTAATCTGCAAATCTCCCAGTAATCTTTGCAATATCAAAAGTCGGTTAGATTCGCTTTTAGAACCTGATATACTGATGGTTTGGTTACCCAAAAGCTCCGATTGTTTTAAATAAAGGTGCTCCATTCTATTTTTTCAGCTTTTCATTATTGGCATGCCTTTCGGCATCTCGTTCGGTTTTTAGCTTCATCTTCTTATCAAATGCCGATTGCAAGTCTACTCCCGTTTGGTTAGCTAAACAAAGTGTTACAAAAAGTACATCTGCCAATTCTTCACCCAAATCTTTAGTTTTATCTGTTTCTTTTTCGCTTTGCTCTCCGTATCGCCTTGCGATAATCCTTGCCACTTCGCCCACCTCTTCGGATAAGATAGCCATATTCGTTAATTCATTAAAATAACGAACACCCACGGTCTTTATCCATTCATCTACTTGATTCTGTAATTGTTGAATTTCAGCCATTTTGAATATTAATTATTGATATGCCCCTATACTTGGGGTGTTGGTTCTCGATACTTGTGTAATATCTTTTGGTGCTTTCTGAGCCGAAGTGAGATTGGCATTACCTTTTGCAGGTGATTTATCTTGTAATCTTAGATTCATTTTTGAGGTGAAATAATTTACAAAAAGAGGGTCTTCATTCTTTATAGAATTAACCACCGATGCATTACCGTCCCAAGTATAACCCGAATCCGAACCATATTTAACCAACGAATTTTGGAAAGAATAATCAAAAACTTGCCCTATAGTAGGCTTTAAAACTATAGCATTATTTGACCTTCCGTAAACAATAGTGTTTTTGAGTTGAAGATTTAGTGGCGCATATACTTTTTGACCGTTTGCGTCCGTCCATTCGTTATAAGCCTCTATGCCCAAAGGCGTGTAAACAGATTTTAATGAGAAATAATTAGCCAATGTTGCGTGTAGCAAATCGTAAGTTCCACCTTTAAAGATACCTATATTAGCCGAGCCACAGTTGTTAATCACTAAGTTTTCTGCATTTACCGTAGCGTTAATCCCTTTAATCCCATAATCTTGGAAAGTATGGATAATGGTATTTTTTAAACTTACTTCGGCATGGTTGGCTTCAATCCCTGTGTTTCCACCGAATATTTTAGCGTAGTTTATATTAGCTCTTGCTCCTTGTTCTAGCACTATCCCCCCCCAATTTGCAGGAATAGTATCGTATCTCACCTCGTTCCTATGCCCTCTCATAATAACTTCCTTTTGGAAAGCGCCATTGATGTTCAGCTCGGAATTTTTAGCAATCTTTAGTCCCGAGTTTTTATAAAAATAGACTTTAGTCCCTTCTTCTATCGTGAGCGTTTTGCCTTCTGCAAGTTGTAAAGTTCCGTAAATAATTTTAGCCTTAGTAGAGTTCCAAGTCGTGTTTTCTGTAATTATTTTAGGATTATCTTTAGTTGAAACAAAAAACTCCGCGTCTTGCACTACGGAAAGTAGCGTTACCTTTTGATTATCATTCTTACCAAACAAAATTTGGTCTTCCACCACCATTTCCGTGGTAGTTGCCACAGGAGCTATTTCCACGAAGATATAAAGGCTGTCTTTTCTACGAAGCACCACATCTGCAAAATCAGTCCCTGCCTTGCCATCTACATTGATACGGTACGGAGAGGCACCGCCTTTTTCTAAATGGATTCTAGGTATTTTAACATCTTCATCCTCATCGTTATAGACCTTTATAGCATAGGTTTCTGAACGAGTGTTATGATAAACGGTATCTAAAACTAAAGTATCCTTAGAAAATCTCAACGGTAAAGAAGGTGCTTCAAAAGCAATCTCTTGTCTACAAGAAACTAAAAACAAACTCATTAACAGAACAATACCTCCTAGGATTGATTTCATTTCGTTTTATATTTAAGCCTTTCAAAGATAGAAATTTTTATTCTAAAAAAGTTTTTGCAGAATTAAAAAAAAACTCTATTTTTGCAGTCTAAAATTTATAGTAAAAAAGCGACGCCATTACACCGCTTAGTTATTAAAATTAAATTAAAAAGTTAAAAAATCATCACAATGAAAAAAGGAATCCACCCTGAAAACTATAGATTAGTTGTTTTCAAAGATATGAGTAACGATGAAATGTTTCTTTGCAAATCTACTGCAGAAACTAAGGACACTATCGAGTACGAAGGTCAAGAATATCCACTAATCAAAATGGAAATTTCTTCTACTTCTCACCCATTCTACACTGGTAAAGTAAAATTAGTAGATACTGCTGGTAGAGTAGATAAGTTTATGAACAAGTACAAAAAATTCGCTAAAAACTAATTTTTTGTCAAAACATATTTTAAAACCTTCCTAGATTTGATTTAGGAAGGTTTTTTTAGTTAAATTAGCCCATCATTAAAATTTTAATTCTATGCAAATTGTATTTTCTGATGCCCAATACTGGGGAAATTTCCTCCCACTTACCTTTACTAGACCTATCGCTGAAATGAGGTGCGGCATACTTACCTTTTCTGAAAGATGGCAAAAGCTACTTGACATTCAGCACACCGCTTATATTACAGAAGACTATTTACAAAATAAATTCCCAAAGCCACAGGCCGAAGAGAGTCTTTTTTTAGTTCCTAACTTTATCCCTACAGAAAATGTACTGAACCAAATTAAAGACCTTAAACTTGGTGAGGCTCTCGTTTACGAAGATGAGCTGATAGCAGCAAGAGTAAATATGAAAGATTTCTCTCTAAAGCAAATAGAGAAAATGACGGATATTACAGAACCTCTTACCTTTTTTAAAAGACCGTCTGATTTGTTTGCATTCAACGATAAAGCGATAGATTTTGACTTTGAACTCATCACCAAAGGAAAAACCTCTCAACCTCTTTCTGAAACCAACGGCTTTTTAGGCGACCCAGAAAATCTTTTTATAGAAGAAGGTGCGAGTATAGAATACGCTACCATCAACTGCCAAAAAGGGAAAATATACATTGGAAAAAATGCAGAAGTAATGGAAGGCTGTAATCTAAGAGGCCCTATTACTTTGTGTAATAATGCTATTTTCAACCTCGGTGCTAAAATCTACGGTGCTACTACTATCGGACCTTATTGTAAAATAGGTGGCGAGGTAAACAACATTATTTTCTTTGGATATTCTAATAAAGGACACGATGGTTTCTTAGGCAACTCCGTGGTGGGAGAATGGTGTAATTTTGGAGCGGATACCAACTCCTCTAACTTAAAAAACAACTACGCTACTGTAAAGCTGTGGAACTACCAGTCTAAGAAATTTGAAGATAGCGGACTGCAATTCTGTGGACTGATTATGGGCGACCACTCAAAAACGGCTATCAATACCCAGCTTAACACTGGGACTATTGTGGGCGTGGCGGCTAATATTTTTAAAAGTGGATTCCCACCTAACTTAGTAGAAAACTTTAGCTGGGGCGGACAAAGAGGAGATGAAAAATTTAATCTAAAAAAAGCCTATGAAGTTGCCGAGAAAGTAATGCAAAGACGAAATGTAGCCTTCTCCGAAGACGACCAAAATATCCTTAAATGGATTTACGAAAATTACTAGGCAAACTATTTAATATCTCTTTTATATAAAATGAAAATCACTTGAAGATACATTCCTCAAGTGATTTTTTGATTAAAATAAATACTTCTAGAACTCGTTGTGCATTTTAAATAATACTGATTTTTAGATGATTTAATTTTCTTTGGAAGATAAATTTATTGATATATTGAATAACCGTTGCGGCGGTTATTTTACTGATTATCCTTGTTTTAAAGCCTTCAAAAGTTTTAGCATTGTTTCTTTTAATCATAAATTGGTCGCAAAGTTGAGAGAAAAATGTCTCAATTCGTTTTCGCTTTTTCTTGTACAATGAAAATTGAGGAATATAATCTTTCTGATTACTTCTCATTGGTGTATCTAATTTAATATTAGCATAGTTAAATAAATCTATTTGAACTTTTGCTGATAAATAGCCTCTATCTCCAATTAAAGTACAGTTTCGCATTTGCTCACCAATATCTTTTAAATAGTGGATGTCGTGAACGGATGCAGGGCTTATATCAAAATTCTTAATCACACCATTTAAAGAACATACTGCGTGTAGTTTATAGCCATAGAAATATAATTTCTGTGAAGCACAATAACCATATGTTGGTGAAGAATAGGATTGCTCTTTACAAATTTTTGAACGAGTAGAACGAGCGTTTTCACAAACTTTCATTGGCATGCTATCAACGATAAAAATATCTTCAAACTCATTGAACTCCATCGAAATACGCTGTCTAATTTGCTCTGTTTGTAGGGATAGTCTTCGTTTTCGCTTATTGTAAACACTTCTTTCAATTTTGTTTATCAGAGAGTTTGGCAATTTTCTAAATAACTGTAATTCGCTATCAATACTCAAGTATTCAGCAGTAATATTAAGACTTATGACTTCTAAATCGCTCATTTTAGGTGTTCTTCTCTGATAACTAATCAGTTGATTTTCTGAAAAAAGTCCTAAAACTTCCAAAATTCTTTCATATATTTGCTCTAAGTTGTTCATTTATACCGTTTTATAGCAAAAACAATATACTGATTTTCAGTCTAATAAACAACTCTTGTTTTTTTCATTTCATAATGCACAACGGGTTAAAGCAACTAATATATATGTACCTATTTCTCCACCTTTATAAAGAATAAAAGCGAATAAAGCAGATACTGTAAAGGCAATGAATGCAGTGATAAACCAACCTCCAATTACTGATAATACTCCTGCAACTCTATAAACAGCCGACTCTCTTCCCCACGCTTTATCCGCCAAAGAAGACCCCATAGCCACCATAAAAGATACATAGGTGGTGGATAGAGGTAGCTTCATAGAGGTAGCCCAAGCGATAAGTATGGAAGCAACTACTAGATTAGTAGCAGCTCTCACCAAATCAAATGCTGGTGGCTCTTGTACAATAGTGGCTTCTTCTATCTTGCTTTTTTCAAAACTTTTGTTGTAGCGTTTCGTAATAGAAGTAGGAATGATGATACTGAAAATATTACCTAAAACTAAAGATGAATTAACAATATTTCTTGAAATAGCATTGGGTTTAAACTTTTCATCACCTTCATCTTGTCTTCCCAAATTGACTTCCGTTTCTGTAACCTTTTTAGCCTTAGCACTTAGCCACACCGTAAGTCCCATAACTATTCCTGCAATAATAAGCATATAATTGGGTACAATAATATCGTTACTGGCTAGATAGTCTTGATAAAGCTCGTTGGCTGGGATTCCTGTTTCTTTCCAATGATTAAAGGCTAAAAAACCTGTGATAGGAACCCCTATAAAGTTCACTAAATCATTCCCAGCAAAGGCCATAGCAAGAGAAAAAGTGCCTGCTAAAACACTACCTTAAGAGGATTTATTTTATATTGTTTTTGTAGTAAGAATAAGATAATAGTAGCTATTAAAAATATAGCCCCCAATATAGCCCAAGTATGATTATTTATGAAATCTCTAGATTCTGAACTGATGATAGTGGTGCCTTTGAGCCCTTTTATGAGAAGAAAGTATACAATAGAAGTAATCCCAGCTCCCGAATACAAAGCACCATATTTCTCTAATTTGGTTTCATATTGGAAGGTAAATAATAATCTACATAAGTACTGTATAACCACACCTGCAGTAAAGGCAATCAATATGGATAGAAATATACCTGAAACAATATTAGAGGTACTTTCAAAGTTAATGTATTTGCCTACTTCGCTTAACTTATCGTCTTTAGCCATAGAAAACAAAATACCACTGATTAGTGATGCTCCTAAGAGCTCAAACACAATAGAAACAGTAGTAGAGGTGGGAAGTCCTAAGCTGTTAAAAATATCTAATAGTATGATATCTGTCAGCATTACTGCTAAGAAAACAATGAGTATAATATCAAAAGTAAAATATTGGGGATAGAATATACCTTTCCTAGCGATTTCCATAATACCGCTAGAAAATACAGAGCCTAAAATTACACCAATGATAGCTGTGATAATAATGGTTTTATAGGGAGCGGCTTTGGAACCTATGGCTGAATTAAGAAAATTAACAGCATCATTACTTACACCCACAATTAAATCTGCGATGGCTAGTACAAAAAGTAGGACTACGACGAATACAAAATACTCCATATTTGTGTTGTTTTTACAGGCAATTCTAAGAAATTTTCAGAAAATTACGTTTAATGTTAATGAAATTTAATATAACAAAAAACGCTCCCTAAAACGGAAGCGTAATCTGTCACATCTATCTAAGTAAATGTGTATGTTTGTTTGTAAACTTGGTTAAAGATTATTAGTGGTGGCTAGTATGTGTTTCTACAACATCACCTAGAGGTCTTTTATAAATTACCTCAACACCTTCTTGCTCATAAAGTTTTTTATATCTTACTTCTTCAGGATCAAAAGGCTTAGTTTTTCCGAAATATTCTAATAGACCTTCTGTAAGCCATAGAGGCACAATGTAAGTTGCGAACATCATGATACACCAAAACCCCGCCATCATCATGGTGAAGAAATAAATAGTCCAAAGGAACTGATAAAACGGCCAAAATGTTGATAACATCATTGTCTTAAATATTTTGGGCAAAAATAACATAAATTTCTCTTTCCACAAAAGAAATCTATGCTAATTTTTAATTTATACTCATTTTAATTTAGTGTGCAATGCTTGAGAAAAAATCGTTATCCTTGTCATCAGTGATGATAAATGCAGGGAAGTTTTCTATTTCTATTTTTCTCACAGCTTCCATACCTAACTCTGGGAAATCTACCACTTCCACAGATTTAATATTCTCTTTGGCAAGTATTGCTGCAGGACCTCCAATGGAGCCTAGATAGAAACCACCGTATTTAGCACAAGCATCGGTTACCTCTTTACTTCTATTACCTTTAGCCAGCAT
Source organism: Riemerella anatipestifer (assembly GCF_035666175.1). NCBI lineage: Bacteria > Pseudomonadati > Bacteroidota > Flavobacteriia > Flavobacteriales > Weeksellaceae > Riemerella > Riemerella anatipestifer. The sequence goes on along the minus strand of NZ_CP142016.1, from coordinate 2,019,384 downwards.
AATCATACTTCCGCCATGTTTTTGGAATTCGTCTACATAAGGATCCATTCTTCCTGCGGTTGTTGGTCCGAAACTTCCTGATGGCATTCCTTCTGGAGTTTTAGCTGGTCCAGCGTAGTAGATAGGATGATTTTTAAAGTATTCAGGCATTGGCTGACCTGAATCTAAAAGTTCTTTTATTTTAGCATGTGCTATATCTCTAGCAACAATGAGAGTACCTTTAAGTTTTAACCTCGTTTTGATAGGATATTTAGAAAGCTCAGCTAGGATTTCGTTCATTGGACGGTTAAGGTCAATTTCTACTGGAGCTTCTAGATGAGGTGGTGTTTCTGGTAAGAATTTTTTTGGATTTTCTTCCAATTGTTCCAAAAAGATACCATCTTTAGTGATTTTTCCTTTTATGTTTCGGTCTGCAGAACAAGATACACCCATGCCTACAGGGCAACTTGCTGCGTGGCGAGGTAAACGGATTACTCTTACATCATGTGTAAGGTATTTTCCACCAAATTGAGCTCCAATAGCACTTTTTTGACAAATTTCTTGTACTTTCTTTTCCCATTCTAAATCTCTAAAGGCTTGTCCACCCATATTGCCTTCTGTTGGGAGATTGTCATAATAACCTGCACTAGCTTTCTTTACAGCGGCTAAATTAGCTTCCGCTGAAGTTCCACCAATAACAAGAGCCAAATGGTACGGCGGACAGGCAGCAGTTCCTAAATCCATGATTTTTTCCTTAACAAAAGCCTCTAAATTTTTCTCATTAAGTAGAGATTTAGTTTTTTGATAAAGGAAAGTCTTGTTGGCAGAACCGCCTCCTTTTGCTAAGAATAAGAAATGATATTCGCTCCCTTTGTTGGCATAAATGTCTATCTGTGCAGGAAGGTTAGAACCAGAGTTCTTCTCCTCAAACATTGTTAAAGGAACAATCTGCGAATATCTTAAATTTTTAGATTGATAAGTGTTGTAAATCCCTTTGCTTATCCATTCAGCGTCATTTACACCGGTATAAACATTTTCTCCTTTTTTTGCAACGCATATTGCTGTACCTGTATCTTGGCAAGACGGTAATGCACCTTCCGCAGCAACAGCCGCATTTTGAAGGAGATTGTATGCTACAAAGCGGTCGTTATCGGTAGCTTCTGGGTCGTCAATAATGTTTTTTAATTTTTGTAAATGGGTAGGGCGTAGCATAAAAGAAACATCTGCTAAAGCATGTTCTGCTAAAAGTTCTAGTCCTTTAGGGTCTACGGTTAAAATTTCTCTATCGCCTAATTTCTCCACTTTTACATACTCGGAAGTAAGTTTTTTATAAGGTGTATCGTCTTTTAGGATAGGGAAGGGTTCTTGGTAATGAAATTCCATTGTTATATTTTTTAGCTGTTATACAATTTTCCGTAAAAATAAAAATAGCCGTGGTTTTAACGAAAAAATAAGGATATGATTTCTTCCTTTTTGGTGTGAAAAACAGAAATTTATATTGGTTCTAAATAATTATTTTCTTAGACTTTTCGAACTTCTAAAACTCGCTAGTAAGAAATAGGCTACAAAAATAATAGAAAACCTAAGGACAGAAGGTATTGCAATCATAGGATTAAAAAATAGAAATCCTATCCCTAAAAGTAATCCGATGCCGATAAACGAAATCCCTAGTTTTTTGGGCAAGCTATAGTCTGGACGGTCTAGAAAGAATGCCATGCCCCATGCTAATCCGAATGCGAAGCCATAATATAATGCTACGGTAGGCTCTTGTCCGTTAATAAACTTGTTGCTTAGAAAACTGATGGTAGTAATTACAATAGCGTATAAAATTGCTTTTTTCATTATACTAAATCATTAAAACTTAATAAAATCTCTCCTTTTTAAAAGAAAGGAGAGATGTAATTGGTCTTTGATTAAAGATTTTATTTTTCGGCTACTAGTTGAGCAATGTTTAGTATCACTTTAGTGGCTTTTTCCATACTTTCTAAAGGAACATACTCGTAAGGTCCGTGGAAGTTGAGCCCTCCCGCAAAAATATTAGGACAAGGTAATCCCATATAAGAAAGCTGAGCACCGTCTGTGCCACCTCTTATCGCTTTTATTTTTGGCTCTATATTAGCTATTTTCATTGCTTCTTCCGCAAAATCTATGATATGCATTTTTCCTTCAAATTGTTGCTTCATGTTGCGGTATTGCTCTTTAATTTCTATTTCTGCTACTCCTTCTCCATATTGAGCATTAAATTCTTTAACCTTCTTTAGCATGAATGACTTTCTAGCTTCAAACTTCTCTGCATCGAGGTCTCTAATGATGTATTGTAGCTTAGCTTCAGAAACATCAGCATTTACTTCTAGTAAGTGATAAAAACCTTCAAAACCTCTAGTGGTAGAAGGAGTCTCGTTAGAAGGAAGTCGGTTTATGAAATCTGCAGCTAAAAGTCCAGCGTTTACCATTTTACCATAAGAATATCCTGGGTGAACACTTAAACCGTGTATTTTAACAACAGCACCAGCAGCATTAAAGTTTTCATATTCTAGTTCGCCTACTTCACCGCCGTCCATAGTATATGCCCATTCTGCACCAAATTTTTCTACATTGAATTTGTGAGCTCCTCGTCCAATTTCCTCATCTGGGTTAAAGCCTACGGATATTCTACCGTGCTTAATTTCAGGGTGAGCTATAAGGTACTCGGCTGCCGTTACGATTTCTGCAATACCAGCCTTGTCGTCCGCAGAAAGTAGGGTAGTACCGTCTGTAGTGATGAGGGTTTGACCTATATAATCTTTGAGGCTCTCAAATTTAGAAGAAGAAAGGGTAAAGCCTGTTTCTTGGTTTAGTACTAAATCTCCGCCGTCGTAGTTTTTCCATATTTGAGGATTAACGCCATTACCATTAAAGTCTGGTGTGGAATCATAGTGTGCAATAAATCCTATTTGAGGTACTTCTTTATTGTCTAAATTAGAAGGTATAAAGCCAAATACATAGCCGTGTTCATCAATGGAAACATCTTCTAATCCTAGTTCTTTAAGCTCGTTGAAGAGTAGATTTGCCATATCCCACTGTTGAGGTGTAGATGGTGTAGTTTCACTTTCAGGGTCGCTAGTAGAGTATATTTTAACATAGGTTAAAAATCTTGCGAGTAGTTTATCTTTCCATTCTTGGGTAAAATCTATGTTTATCATTTTGTATATATTTTTTACAAATTTAGTTTTTTAAAATAATGTGGCGTGTTTTAATATTGATATAACCTCAATTTAATTACTCTCTATCCATTTTTGCGAGTTTTTTTTCCACCCATATTGTTGCAAACGGAAAGAATGCCGCCAATAGAGCAAATACGAAATCCTCATCGTCCCACTTAAAAATTCTCCTTGCAGGAAGACAGAGCAACAAGTATAAAGTGAAAAATAAACCGTGTATATTACCTGCAATAATGATGAATATCGTAGGAAGAAGACCTTCGGTATCGTAGCGTTTCCAAATCATAGCGATGCCGTAGAGTAAGAAGCAAGAAATGGCTTCTGCAACGCAGATTTGTTTAAACCATTTTATGAGTTTATCTTCAGGGTATTTATTGAAAAATTTATCAATTATATTCATAATTCTGTGTGAGCTGTAAAGTTTATTTATAAAAATGGCTTCCGTCTAAATACTCAAATACTTCAATAGGAAGCATAGGACGGGTATTTTTACCATTCTTAATCATATTTCTAATTTCCGTAGAAGAAAGCTCTATAATAGGAGCATTGATTTGGTGAATGTTAGGGTGATTTTTGTAAGGATATTCTTCTTCCGTGTGTTCAAAAATTCTAGGGTAAACTATAATTTGGTGTTGTTCTACCAACCTATCGGCATTTTTCCATTTGTGTAGAGACGCTAGGTTGTCTTCACCCATGATAAGACCGAAACTATGGTCAGGATATTTCTCATGAAGATAGGTTAAGGTATCTATGGTATAGCTAGGCTGTGGGAGCGAAAACTCTATATTAGAGGCTCTCATTTTAGGGTAGTTTTTAATGGCAAGCTCTACCATTTCCAAGCGGTTGTGGTCTGCTAGTAAAGATTTTTTTTCCTTAAACGGATTTTGAGGGCTTACCACGAACCAAAGCTCGTCCATATCGGAGTGTTCCAAAATGTAGTTAGCCAAGATAAGATGCCCAATATGTATGGGGTTAAATGAACCGAAAAATAGGCTTACTTTCTTCATTGGTTGATATTAAGAGAATTTAACGCCTTTGATGTTGAGGTAATAAGTTACATTGCCTTTCCAGTGGTTTTCTTCTACGGTAAAGGCTAAATCAAAGGTTTTATTACGGAACTCTTCGGCGAAATGACCTAGTTTAAATCCTACACATTCTATATTCCGCTTGTTGTTAGGGTTTTGAATGTAAAACTTAATGTGGCTGTTATCCTTACCCATTTGTTTTACATGACCACTGATATTAAGATTTTTCAGGACTAAAATAGGTTTCATATTATGAGGACCAAACGGAGCTAGTTTTCTGTGGAAGTTATAGAAATCCTTATTTAAGTCGTCTATATCTACCACGGTATCAATAGTAATGCTAGGCTCTTTTTGATGTTCTTTGATATTCTTTGCAACTGTTTTTTCAAACTTTTCTTTAAAGAGTTCAAATTTTTCTTTTTCCATAGAAAGCCCAGCAGCAGCAGGGTGTCCTCCGAATTTTAGAAATAAATCCGAACACTCTTCCAAAGCCGCATGAACATCAAAATCTGATACCGACCTTGCCGAAGCCACAATCTCCCCATTATTACCATCGGTAAATACAACGGTAGGTTTATAGTAGGTTTCGGTAAGCCTCGAGGCTACGATTCCTATAACGCCTTTGTTCCAATCGGAGCCATAAACTACGGTGGTAGCGTTTTGAATTTGTTGGGTGTCTATTACTTGCTGGAGTGCAGCGGTGGTAGAACTCATATCCATTTCCCTCCTGTGGTCGTTGAGGTTTAGTATGTTTTCTACAATCTGTGTGGCGTGCTTTAAGTTGTCTGATACCATGAGTTCCACGGCAGCTTTACCGTGTGAAATTCTTCCCGCGGCATTTATTTTTGGAGCAATTTCAAAGACGATATTAGAAATGTCAAAAGTCGCTAGTTTTTCTTTTGGGATTAAAAGCCTTATACCTAAATTTCTAGTTTTTCTCAGGGTTTTAAGTCCTAACTTTGCGAGTACACGGTTTTCGCCCGTCATAGATACAATATCCGCTGCGATAGAAATGGCTAATAAGTCCGTAAGTTCATACAGCTCCTCATCAGGTATTTTATAAATATTGTTGAGTCCTTGGCATAGTTTAAACCCTACACCACAACCCGAAAGTTCCTTGAAAGGATAACGGCAATCGGTTCTTTTGGGGTCTAGCACCGCCACTGCTTTAGGAATGTTTTCCCCTGGTAAGTGGTGGTCGCATATAATAAAGTCTATTCCTAACTCTTTAGCGTAGTCTATCTTATCAATAGCTTTTATGCCACAATCTAAAGCAATAATTAGCGAAAAGCCGTTTTCTTTAGCGAAATCTATCCCTTCTTTGGAAATACCATAGCCTTCTGTATTTCGGTCAGGAATGTAGAAATCTAGATATTTCTTCTCTACAATTTTACTAAGGTATAGGTACATTAGTGCTACGGCAGTGGTGCCATCTACATCATAATCTCCGTAGACTAATATCTTTTCTCCGTTCTCTATAGCGGTAGCAATGCGTTCTACGGCGTTTTGCATATCTGCCATTAAGAAAGGGTTGTGTATATCTTCAAGATTAGGTTTAAAGAATTCTCTTGCTTTCTGATAATTATCTATCTCGCGGAGGACGAGTATTTTAGACTCTAGTGTGCCATAGCCTATAGATGAAATAAGGGCATCTACTACTTCCTCGCTAGGTTCTGGTTTGTAAATCCATTTTTGATTCATAGACCACAAAAGTAACGAAAAAAGGATAAATATAAAATTAGGATGATGGCAGTCTTGCTAATAAAACTTTCTAAAAGTTTGTGTATTATAGGAAAACTTCCTAAGTTTGCTTCATATTTATGCTGCACCATATCAATTACATACAAGAAAATGCAAAAAAACTACACAAAAATTTGGCAGTTCCAAATAATTGTGTACACACACACACACACACACACACACACACACACACACAACAAGTAGTTTCGTGAGTATGTGTCCGATTATTTAGAAAATTACTTAGACTTTTATCGTTAAAACAAAATATTATTCCGCTAACTTTTGTTGGGGGCTTTTCGTGTTTATACTATTCTAATTTTAGCTTTCATCAATATCTACTAAAAGCACCATTGTTTTGTCTAATAACATGGTCGTTCTTGTTGGGTGCTTTTAGTGTTCAGAAAGGGAGTTTTTGCTTTCTTTCTGCTTTAGCCTTTCCTCTCGTTTTGTGTGTGTTTAGAGAGGGAAGCCGTTTTTTAAGGTTAGAGGTTAGATATGAGAGATTAGAACTTAGTATAGCCTCATCAGCCCTTAAGACCAACCTCCAACCTCTAATAGCCACCAAACATTAACAACTAACATCTAAAAACTAAATCTTTATGCCAATTAAGTACAAAGTGATTCAGAAAGGGCAACCAGGAGTTGCCGGTGGAGGCGAGAAAAAATATTATGCCTCTGCCAATGTAGTCAGCGAAAAAACTTTAGCAGGTCTGACTAAAGACATCGAGAAAATTTCAACAGTAAGCGGAGCGGACATCAGAGCGGTGCTTTATGCTTTGGTAGATGTAATGCAGTCTTCTCTAGCAGACGGACAAATTATCCGTTTAGGAGAACTCGGTAGTATGAGGGTGAGCATCAGTAGCGAGGGTAAAGCTAAGGAAGAGGAAGTAACCTCAGCAGCTATTAAAAATGCCAAGGTAGTCTTCACCCCAGGTTCTGACCTGAAAAAAATGCTGGCAACGCTAAGCTACGAAAAGCTCTAGCAGAGGGTAATAAAACCGCACGCGTGAAAAAAAAATCCGCAGGCGTGCGGTTGGGCAACCACAGGCGTGCAAATTTAAACGACACACCTGCGGTTTTAAGCCCAAAGGAAATCAAGTAAAAAACGGTTATAAGAAAAATAAATTATTAACAATTTTAAAATTAAATTTTATGAAAACAACAGCTACAAAATTAAGTTTACTCGCCTTTTTAGGTTTAGGCTTGGTGGCTTATGGGCAAAGTGGTAAAGTAGGAGTTAATACCTCCTCTCCCAGAGCTACTTTAGATGTTCAGCCTAGTGCTACCAACAGTCAAGATAACTCCAAGACTAACGAGGGTATTTTAGCTCCGAAATTAAGTAAAACTCGTGTGGCAAGTATCGAAGCTCCTGTAGAAGGGACTCTAGTGTATGTAATAGACGATGCTAATAAAACCAATGGTACTATAAATGCCTATACAGGAGCTGACCCTAAGGTCGCTAAAATTACAGAGAAAGGCTACTATTACTACAACGGTACGGAGTGGGTAAAGAGTACCGCAGGAAGCCTAGACCAAGAGTGGGTATATGAGCCAACAGATAATAGAGTGGTGCTTAAGAGAAGTTATCAAGATGATTTTAATAGACTTACTTACTATACTAAAAATGGATATAAATCTTTGGCGAAAAACCTAAATACTATTGAAGGTTATGATTTTAATTCTAACTCTACAATGTCAGTAAATGTTGATGGTATTGTGACATCAAACTTAGAGTTACTTAAGTCTAGTGATTTAAGTTCTAAAATTGATAATAATAGACATTATTCTTTCTCATCATTTTCTCGTCATTTAGAAGTTGATGGTTTACAAGGGAACGATGGAGCAAATTCTAATATATTTTTAAGTAGTAACACAGTTTCTATTCCTTCTACCTACCAGCTAGGTGTAAGGCTTGTTAGAACAGGCAACTTTAATGCACAGAAATTAAATTCTGGTAATACAACAGAACTTAGTGCTTTGGTAGGAAGGTCAGTAGATGCAGGAGGAGGAATAACAAATGCCATAATAGGAAATACTGGTACAGCTTTAATACAAAAACCTTCAGGTTCTGTCAATTTCCTTTATGGGACTTACTCAAGAGTGGATATACTATCAGGAAATGCTTCTAATATTACTAATGCATTTGGAGTGAGATCTAATTTGAAAATATTAGGATCAGGAAATATTACTAATCTGTATGGATATAGCCCTACTTTTGAATCGAACTCTTCATTTACGGGAACTATTACCAATTACTATGACTTTTATGGAGCTGATGTCCCTAACAGTATAAATATTACGAATAGATATGGTGTTTTTATACCAGGAAGCAATAAAGTGAATTATTTTGCTGGCTCGGTAGGCATAGGGACTGCAGAAAAACCAGTTGCTCTATTGGATGTGGTAGCTGGAGGCAGGGGAACTTACATAGGTATAGGTTCGGGTGTATCCCCTTATGGTATGTATTTAGGGCATAATGCATATAAATCAAGCTATAATACAAACTTTACTTCTGTAGCAAGTGAATTAGAAACACGAAAAGGCTCTTCAGTATTTTTTACTGATGCTAATAATGGGACTGTTGTTTTTGCCAATTTTGTAAAGGCTTCTGGTAATGTGGCTGAAGACTTCAATATGTACAATGAGAGTTTTATAACAGCATTAGCTAATAAAAATGTAGGTATTGGTACAAATTCCCCTACAGAAAAACTAGAGGTAGCAGGCAATGTAAAAGCCACGGGTTTTATAGGTGCTAATGCCGCTATCTTCCCAGACTATGTATTCCAAAAGTATTATACAGGTACTTCTAGTCTCAAGGCAGACTATAGCTTTAAAACCCTTAGTCAAGTAGAAGACTTTGTAAAAACTAATGGGCATTTGCCAGGGTATCAATCTGCAGAAGCTATCAAAAAGCAAGGTTATATAGACCTTATGGCAACTCAGCTTACCAATGTAGAGAAGATAGAGGAGCTTTACTTACACCTTTTAGAAAAAGATAAAGAGGTAAAAGCACTCAAAGCAGAAATTACAGAGCTTAAATCTTTAGTAAAAGACCTATTGGCTAAATAAGTTTTAACTCTAGAAACCCGTTGTGCATTATGAAATGAAAAAAACAAGAGTTGTTTATTAGACTGAAAATAAGTATATTGTTTTTGCTATAAAACGATATAAATGAACAACTTAGAGCAAATATATGAAAGAATTTTGGAAGTTTTAGGACTTTTTTCAGAAAATCAACTGATTAGTTATCAGAGAAGAACACCTAAAATGAGCGATTTAGAAGTCATAAGTCTTAATATTACTGCTGAATACTTGAGTATTGATAGCGAATTACAGTTATTTAGAAAATTGCCAAACTCTCTGATAAACAAAATTGAAAGAAGTGTTTACAATAAGCGAAAACGAAGACTATCCCTACAAACAGAGCAAATTAGACAGCGTATTTCGATGGAGTTCAATGAGTTTGAAGATATTTTTATCGTTGATAGCATGCCAATGAAAGTTTGTGAAAACGCTCGTTCTACTCGTTCAAAAATTTGTAAAGAGCAATCCTATTCTTCACCAACATATGGTTATTGTGCTTCACAGAAATTATATTTCTATGGCTATAAACTACACGCAGTATGTTCTTTAAATGGTGTGATTAAGAATTTTGATATAAGCCCTGCATCCGTTCACGACATCCACTATTTAAAAGATAGTGGTGAGCAAATGCGAAACTGTACTTTAATTGGAGATAGAGGCTATTTATCAGCAAAAGTTCAAATAGATTTATTTAACTATGCTAATATTAAATTAGATACACCAATGAGAAGTAATCAGAAAGATTATATTCCTCAATTTTCATTGTACAAGAAAAAGCGAAAACGAATTGAGACATTTTTCTCTCAACTTTGCGACCAATTTATGATTAAAAGAAACTATGCTAAAACTTTTGAAGGCTTTAAAACAAGGATAATCAGTAAAATAACCGCCGCAACGGTTATTCAATATATCAATAAATTTATCTTCCAAAGAAAATTAAATCATCTAAAAATCAGTATTATTTAAAATGCACAACGAGTTTGCTTTAGTATTTACCTTTGTTATAGCTTCTCAAATTTCATTCAGTAAAAAAGAGAAAAAAACAAAACCGCAGAAGATAAGTTCAGTATATTAGACCTAGAAGACCTTAATCTAGTAGAAAAGTACCGTTCTCTAGTGAGTGCCGTAATTTCCGAAATCGCTCAAAGCTATGATGACACCATTAATGGACTTAGACAAGCCGATATGGCAAAACTGGAAAAAGCACATAAAACAGTCCTAGATTTAGAAGAGCACGGCAACAAATTAAGATCCAAGAGTATAAAATACATCAAAGGGCTTTCCTCTGGAGACCGTGATACTTCCGAAGTCTTACTCCTTAGTAGTGATTTTGTTCAAGACCTTACGCAATCTGCCAAATCACTAAGCAACGAATGTCTTTTTTATGTTAAAAACCTACACCAACTTACTGATATTAAGTTTATAAAAGAACTTGACATTCTAGAAACAAAAATGAATCAGTTTTTCAATCATATCTTAGTCTCGCTAGAACAACCCGAAAACGAAAGTTTAGACGAAATAAAAAAATGAGAAATGCCGTAAGAGCCCATATCAACGAAAAACTGGAGGGGCAGATAGGCATCATTAGCAAAACCAAGCCTAGCACTAAGCAAGGTATTCTCCAAACCAGCGTTTATTTACAAAGTAGAGACATACAGGCAGTTCTTATGCGTATTTCCAAAATGTTTTTAAAATTATATGATAAAAAAGGGGTTACAGTACCATAAACATTAAAAATCAAATATTTTTCACAGAAAACCTCAACAGTATATGCTTCTGAGGTTTTCTTTTTTTACTATCACTTTATTTCAAACATAATTGTAACATAGCACAGATTTTGAATGCTTATTACAAAAGTTTAGTAACAAAAAATGAAAACAAAACTTCAGAAGCCACTATCTACAAATCATAAAATAAATGGGTTGCAATATTTTCTTCTCGTTTGTAGTGGCGCTAACATTCATATCTTGAAAAAAACACCTAGCGAATGGAATAAATTTTCTGGAATAGGAGGCATCGTCTTTTTTACAGCAGTTTTTGCCACATTATCGGCGGGGTATGCTATCTATACTATTTTTGACAACTTCTACATTTCCCTCATATTTGCTTTAATTTGGGGATTGATGATATTCAACCTTGACCGATACATTGTATCTTCTATAAAAAAGACAAGTTCTTGGTGGCAACAAATACTAATGGCGGTTCCAAGATTGATATTAGCAACTTTTTTAGGCATCATCATCTCTAAACCTTTGGAATTAAAGATATTTGAAAAAGAAATTAATAAACAGCTCAACACCATTATTCAAAGGAATAAGAAAGAGCTTCAACAAGAAATGCAAAGCAGAATTTTAACCCAAAGTTCGCCTTTTGAAACCGAGAAAAAACAAATTCAAGAAAAAATATTAACCTATCAGAAAGCCTACGATTCAGCATCTGTGGAGCTAGAAAAAGAGGTACTTGGGAAATCTTCCGCCCTTACCAGTGGAAAAGAAGGCTTTGGACCCAATGCTAAAAGAAAATCGGAACTTAAAGAACAACGCCGATTAGACTTAGAAAATTATCAAAAACAAGTCGCTCCTCGCCTAGAATATTTGGATAAAGAAATATCAAAAGTCTATTCTAATGTAGAGAATGAACGCCTTAAAACCGAAGATTCAGAAAACAGATTTAATGGTTTTGCCGCGAGACTTCAAGCATTAGATGAACTAGGAGAAAACTCTCCCATCATTGCTGTTGCGGCAATGTTTATTATGGGATTATTTATTTGTCTAGAAATTTCCCCTGTTTTAGTGAAACTTATCTCGGGAGTTGGACCTTATGACTTCTTACTAGAGAAAAACGAAACCGAATTTAAAGTCTATGCCCAAGAAAAAATAGAGAAAAACAAAATAGCTTCAGAAAAAAGGTTAGATGAGTTTAAAAGAGGGTTATAATAGCCAAAAATGGGGAGAGTGTTTCCCAACACCCCCATATACTAAAAAGCTCCTACTCTGAGTTTATTCTGTGAAAAACGACTATAATTTCTTAAAAAACCGAATTTAGTATTTCTAGTTATCTCTTCTATTGAAGCCTTTCCGCTAAAACCATCATTACTATCAACATCTATTTCCAAACCTTTGATGGTTCCATTAGAATTATATTTAACATTTGAAAAATTAAAAGTAATATTTTTACTTTTTAATTTCTCTTTTGCAAAATCTAATGAATCCTTTGTCCAATTCAAATTAATATACACCTCCACTTTCTTATCAGAAAATTTCATTTGTGCTTTCATAGCTCCCGATATTACTAAAGACACTGTTAATCCTAAAAATTTTATCTTATCCATAATTCATCTTTTTCTATTGAGTTGTTGTGATTATTCATAAAGTCCCAAACAAATTTATTGTACGCTTTATACTTTTCCGCATTATTTACCTCTTTTCCACCAATATAAGTTTTATACTTAAATGAGTTTGAGCTATCTCTTTGTTGCATTTTGTAACTTGGATTTTTGGCAAATTTTTCGAGCAACTCCTTATATTTCTCTCTATTTTTAATCAAGATAGCTTCAGGAAAATCTATTTCTTCCTCATTCCTTTCTATCCCATTAAGAGTTATGCTATAATCACCATCTTTGCTCCTTAATTCTAAAATTAGACCTGGAAGATTTTTAAATTTAAACGGACCTTCTGCAATAGGAATATCCGTTGTAAACCAAGCAATATACTCCCTTCCTCTATAACTTCCCTCCGCTTTAAAAGCCTTTAAGGAATCTATTTGCCTTATATTATACCCGTTGTGCATTATGAAATGAAAAAAACAAGAGTTGTTTATTAGACTGAAAATCAGTATATTGTTTTTGCTATAAAACGATATAAATGAACAACTTAGAGCAAATATATGAAAGAATTTTGGAAGTTTTAGGACTTTTTTCAGAAAATCAACTGATTAGTTATCAGAGAAGAACACCTAAAATGAGCGATTTAGAAGTCATAAGTCTTAATATTACTGCTGAATACTTGAGTATTGATAGCGAATTACAGTTATTTAGAAAATTGCCAAACTCTCTGATAAACAAAATTGAAAGAAGTGTTTACAATAAGCGAAAACGAAGACTATCCCTACAAACAGAGCAAATTAGACAGCGTATTTCGATGGAGTTCAATGAGTTTGAAGATATTTTTATCGTTGATAGCATGCCAATGAAAGTTTGTGAAAACGCTCGTTCTACTCGTTCAAAAATTTGTAAAGAGCAATCCTATTCTTCACCAACATATGGTTATTGTGCTTCACAGAAATTATATTTCTATGGCTATAAACTACACGCAGTATGTTCTTTAAATGGTGTGATTAAGAATTTTGATATAAGCCCTGCATCCGTTCACGACATCCACTATTTAAAAGATAGTGGTGAGCAAATGCGAAACTGTACTTTAATTGGAGATAGAGGCTATTTATCAGCAAAAGTTCAAATAGATTTATTTAACTATGCTAATATTAAATTAGATACACCAATGAGAAGTAATCAGAAAGATTATATTCCTCAATTTTCATTGTACAAGAAAAAGCGAAAACGAATTGAGACATTTTTCTCTCAACTTTGCGACCAATTTATGATTAAAAGAAACTATGCTAAAACTTTTGAAGGCTTTAAAACAAGGATAATCAGTAAAATAACCGCCGCAACGGTTATTCAATATATCAATAAATTTATCTTCCAAAGAAAATTAAATCATCTAAAAATCAGTATTATTTAAAATGCACAACGAGTTTATATTATCTTTTATATCCCATTTTGGAAATTCTTTTTCCTCATACTTCATAAAATCATTATCAATAGGTCTTAAATGAAAAATTTTAGAATCTTCTTTTATAATAAAATAATTATTACTCACTTTATTAGGATTAATTCCTTGCCTCATAGCCTCCCCCCGATGATTAATTAAATAATCGTATTTAATACTAAAATACAAGGATTGATGATCACGAATTTTTAAAACAAAAATATCTTCTTCTATATAAGATAAATTATTTTTATTTGGTCTATAAACCATCTTATAAGTGACATCTAAGTTTTGAGGAAAAATACTAAAATTCCAAAAAACAAGAAAAAAAAGCAATGATTTAATTCTCATTTTTGATAAAATTTAAAAGACTATATCAATGAAATGATACAGTCTTTTCATTTACTAACTAAATTCTTTCCTTTGCTCCTACTTTTATGAAATACAGGTTAATTTCTTTTTTCTGATTTCCATCTAAGTTATTTAAAGCATTAACGAATTTATTTCTGTATTCATTAAATTTGTCGTTATCTTCATTTTTATAATAAGACAACATTAGTGCTAAGTTATTATAAACATTATCTGCTAGTTCATTATTCATACTCTTTAACAAAGAGGCAAAAAAGCTTATACGTTTGTATTGTCCTTCATTAATTGAAATATCTTTAATATTAACATTTCTAGGTTGTTGTTCTTTAGGGTTTGAAGGGGCACAATCACAACTAAAAAATCCACAAGCACAAGAACAGGTTCCTGCCCCTGCACAAGAATTAAACCAACACTTAGCACTACAATCAAATCCTTTATCCATATCTTTAGAATATTTTGGAAACTGCACCAATCCTCTATCATTAGCGAAAGAGAATAAAAATATTAGAATGAATGTAGATATAAAAAATTTTGTTCTCATAATAAAAAATGTATTATCCTACTACTTTGCAATATGCTTCACTTTTAAAAAGTGGGACGTTTTCGGATTATCACCCCTAACAATAATTCCGTAGCTACTAAAATCATTAATGACACAAATTTGAAAAAATAAACTCAATTAATCAATGAACAAATGTTAATAAATCAATTACTTGATTAACTTTTTTTTCACTCTACATAGATGCTGCGGGGTTATATGTAAAAAAGAAGCTAATAGCTTATTAGAAATTTTTTGTCGCAGTTTCGGAAAATAAAGTTCCATATCACTTACTTGTTCCTGCAGAGTAAGATTATTTATAAAATGGAATTTTTTCAAATGATAATCTTGAAATTTTTCTAAAATATGTGCGTAAATATTCTTAAAATTAGTAGAAGTCTCCAAAAGTTTCATAAAATCAGAGAATGAAATAGAAACTCCAGAAACATCATTTACGGCCTCAATATATTCCACACTTGGAATGCAATTACGGAAACTAACCCAATTGGTACAGAAATCATTTTCAAAATAAAATCTTCTTGTTATTTCCAGATCTGTTTCACCAGTATAATATGCTCTCATTATACCCTCGTCAATAAAATATATCTTATCAACTATAGCTCCAACAGACGAGATGCAAGAACCTTTAGTGTAAGTATAAGCTTCAACACACTGCTCTAACAAAGCTATTTCTTCATTAGAAATATTATAATTATCTTCTAAATATTTGACAAGTTTATCCACTAATTATCCTTTACAACAAATAACTACAATTATATACTTTCTATAGGACTCGTTGTGCATTTTAAATAATACTGATTTTTAGATGATTTAATTTTCTTTGGAAGATAAATTTATTGATATATTGAATAACCGTTGCGGCGGTTATTTTACTGATTATCCTTGTTTTAAAGCCTTCAAAAGTTTTAGCATAGTTTCTTTTAATCATAAATTGGTCGCAAAGTTGAGAGAAAAATATCTCAATTCGTTTTCGCTTTTTCTTGTACAATGAAAATTGAGGAATATAATCTTTCTGATTACTTCTCATTGGTGTATCTAATTTAATATTAGCATAGTTAAATAAATCTATTTGAACTTTTGCTGATAAATAGCCTCTATCTCCAATTAAAGTACAGTTTCGCATTTGCTCACCAATATCTTTTAAATAGTGGATGTCGTGAACGGATGCAGGGCTTATATCAAAATTCTTAATCACACCATTTAAAGAACATACTGCGTGTAGTTTATAGCCATAGAAATATAATTTCTGTGAAGCACAATAACCATATGTTGGTGAAGAATAGGATTGCTCTTTACAAATTTTTGAACGAGTAGAACGAGCATTTTCACAAACTTTCATTGGCATGCTATCAACGATAAAAATATCTTCAAACTCATTGAACTCCATCGAAATACGCTGTCTAATTTGCTCTGTTTGTAGGGATAGTCTTCGTTTTCGCTTATTGTAAACACTTCTTTCAATTTTGTTTATCAGAGAGTTTGGCAATTTTCTAAATAACTGTAATTCGCTATCAATACTCAAGTATTCAGCAGTAATATTAAGACTTATGACTTCTAAATCGCTCATTTTAGGTGTTCTTCTCTGATAACTAATCAGTTGATTTTCTGAAAAAAGTCCTAAAACTTCCAAAATTCTTTCATATATTTGCTCTATGTTGTTCATTTATATCGTTTTATAGCAAAAACAATATACTTATTTTCAGTCTAATAAACAACTCTTGTTTTTTTCATTTCATAATGCACAACGGGTTTTCTATAGGCTAATATGGTATGACAAATATAATGTTTTTTGAAAAAATATTCTACTCCAATAAGCAAGCTAATTGAAAATCCACAACAATTCTAATTGACAACCCCAATTAAGATTCATTCCAAATAACTTGATTAGAGAAATTTAGTTTCCTTACTCTACTTTAAAGTTTTTACCAAACCAGAAAAAAACTGTAAATTTGCAGTCTCATAAACTTATGCATTTCCCAAATAGCTCATATAAGACTGCACACTTCACAGTGCTTAGTATTAGCTTCGAAAAGGCTGATACGGAAACTCGTGGTAGATTTGCTTTTTTTGATGAACATATACAGGATTTTGTCAATAAAATTCATGAGAAAAATATGGGTGATGCTTTTGTGGTTTCTACATGTAATAGAACAGAAATCTACACCACTAGCCATAACTATATGTTTGTAGCACAGCTTTTTTGTGACATTGTAGGAGTAGATTTAGTAGAGTTTATAAAATACTGTGATGTCAAAAAAGGAGAAGATGCCCTCAATCATCTTTTTCGTGTGGCAGCAGGCTTAGAAAGCCAAATATTAGGCGATTTTGAAATTATTTCTCAGATCAAAAAGGCTTATTCTAGATTTAAAACTTACAAAAGAACTACCAACTCCTATATGGAGAGAGCCATTAACTATGCCATTCAGATTTCAAAAAAGATTAAAAATCAGACAGGAATTAGCAATGGTGCGGCTTCGGTTTCTTACGCTGCGGTACATTATATTCTCAACCATAAAACGCAACTTCAAGATAAAAACATTTTGCTCTTAGGGATAGGCGAAATTGGACAAAATACGGTAGAAAATCTCATGAAACACCTCTACCGCCCAAAGGTTAAAATAGCTAACCGAACTCTAGAAAATGCTAAAATAGTAGCTGATAAATTTGGAATCCCGTACACCGATTTTTCTAATGTTAAAGAAGAAATTTCTAACACAGACATTCTAATTGTAGCTACAGGAGCATCTAAACCCATTATTAACAGAGAAGATTTACCAGAAGGTAAAGAAATGCTAGTCATAGACCTTGCTATTCCTCATAATGTAGATAAATCCGTAGAGGAACTTCCTTTGGTGGAGCTGATAGATGTGGATAAACTTTCTGAAAAAATACAGGAAACCTTAGAAATTAGAAAAAAGGAAATCCCTAAAGCGGAAAGGATTATCAAGGAAATGGGAAAAGAGTTTTTAGAGTGGGAGAAGAAAAGAAAATACACTCCTAATATTCTTCATTTCAAATCTTCTTTAAAGAAAATAGAAGAAAACGAAATGCACCATTTCTACCGCAAACACAAATACATAGGTATAGAGGATATGGAACTAAGCAATAAAATTATCCAAAAAATCACTAACAGATTTGCAAAGTTCATCATAGATAATCCAATGAAAGCAGAGGAAATCTCTAAGCTAATGAACGACATTTTTGTACAACAACCAATAGATGAGTTTAATGAAAAACACCATTAAAATAGGCACCCGAAATTCACCTTTAGCTTTATGGCAAGCTAAGGAAGTGGCAACAGCTTTGGAGCAAAAAAACTATGCTACTGAAATTGTACCTATAGTTTCGTCTGGTGATAAAAATTTAACTCAACCGCTTTATTCTTTAGGCATTACAGGTGTTTTCACTAAAGATTTAGATATTGCCCTACTCAATAAACAAATAGATATAGCAGTACATTCTCTTAAAGATGTCCCTACACAACTACCTCAAAATATAGAACTGATAGCCTACTTAGAAAGAGACTATCCACAAGATGTATTAGTAAGGAGTAGCAACGCTAAAGATAAACCGCTGGAAGAACTCAAAATAGCGACTAGTAGCCTTCGTAGAAGAGCCTTTTGGTTAAAACAATACCCAAATACCGAATTTTCGGATATTAGAGGTAATGTACAAACTCGACTGCAAAAACTAGAAGACGGCATCGCAGATGCAACACTATTTTCTTTAGCTGGTCTTAAGAGAATGGCACTAGATATTCCGTACGAACATTTACCATTTATGATTTCGGCTCCTTCGCAAGGGGTGGTTACCGTAGCAGGACATACCGATAATACCGAAATCAACGAAATTGTGAAAACCATCAACCTCCATCAGACCCAAGTATGCGTGGAAATAGAACGCCAATTTTTGAATAGATTAGAAGGCGGTTGTACAGCACCAATCGGAGCTTTTGCAGAATTTAATGAGGAAGAAATTAAGTTCCAAGGGAGATTATGCTCATTGAACGGAAAAGAGTGCCTTGAACTTAATGAAACTTTTGCGTGGAAACAAGAAAGAAACTTCGGTAATGAACTCGCCGATAAACTCCTAGCTAATGGAGGTAAAGCTATAATGGACGAAATTAAAAAAGAACTTTAAACTCTTTTTTAATGGCTAATTCTATTCTCTTAACTAAGGAAATCAATCCTGAAAAACGCCAACTCCTTCTAAACGAAGGACTAGAGGTTGATACCAAAGATTTTATTAGAATTAAATTCATCAATACCGAAAAGATTAGTCTGCATCATAAAACACTTATATTCACTAGTGCAAATGGGGTGGAAGGCTTTTTTAAAAACGGTTTTGATGCACCTCATTCATCTGTGATTTGTGTAGGTGGCAAAACTGAAAGTAAACTTGCAGAAAAAGGCATCAAAACTCTACATACGGCTAAGAATGCCGAAGAATTAGCCTCGTTTATACTTCAACAGCAATGGGATAATTCTGATTTTGTTCACTTTTGTGGCAACCTTGCACTGGATACTTTAGAAAAAAGCATCACTAATCACAATGCGAATTATATAAAAAAAATAGTTTACGAAACCGAACTTCTATACCCTACTCTTAACAAAAAATATGATGCTTTAGTTTTTTTTAGTCCAAGTGGAGTTCGTAGCTTTGTAAAAAATAATTCTACAACCGATGAAGTGATCTTTTGTATAGGAAATACCACCGCTTTGGAAGTGGCAAAATACACCTCACAGAAACCTATAATTAGCACCAAGCAAAACCTCAACGATTTGCTTAGTCTAGTAAAATCGGTAGTCTAACCAACTTAAAAAAATAATAAAATATGATAAAGAATGATTTATATCTAAAAGCCTTGCGTGGAGAATCAGTAGAAAGACCTCCTGTGTGGATGATGCGACAGGCAGGGAGATTTTTGCCTGAATTTCGTGCCTTGAGAGATAAGTATGATTTCTTCACTAGATGCCAAACGCCAGAATTAGCATCGGACATTACTTTAATGCCTATTAAGAGATTTCCGCTAGATGCTGCTATTTTGTTCTCGGATATTTTAGTAGTACCTCAAGCGATGGGCTTAGATTTCCAAATGAAAGAAAGTGTAGGACCTTGGCTAGAAACGCCTATAAGAACTAAGGAACAAGTAGAAGCTATAGAGATACCTGATGTTAATGAGCTTCTGGGCTATGTTTTTGATTCCATAGAGCTTACACTACAAAAACTAGATAATGAAATTCCGCTTATAGGCTTTGCAGGAAGCCCTTGGACGATACTTTGCTACTGTGTAGAGGGCAAAGGCAGCAAAGCCTTTGATGTGGCTAAGTCTTTCTGTTTCCAACAACCCGAGGCGGCACATTTGCTGTTACAAAAAATTACGGATACCACTATTGCTTATCTTAAAAGAAAGGTAGAGAAGGGCGTATCTGCCGTTCAAATATTTGATTCTTGGGGAGGTATGCTTTCTCCAGAAGATTATCAGGAATTTTCGTGGCAGTATATTCAGCAGATTGTAGAGGCACTTAGCCCTTTAACCCACGTGGTAGTATTTGGTAAAGGATGCTGGTTTGCATTGGAGGAAATGACGTTCTCTAAAGCCTCTGCTTTGGGAGTAGACTGGACCATCACTCCCGAATTGGCAAGAACTTACACCAATCACACGATGACACTGCAAGGTAACTTTGACCCTGCTCGTTTGCATTCGACTCCAGAAACCATCAGAAAAATGGTAGATAATATGATACGCCGATTTGGCAAAGACCGCTACATTGTAAATCTAGGGCACGGTATCTTACCTAATATCCCAGTAGAAAACGCCGAAGCCTTTGTTCGTGCGGTGGTAGATTGGAAAGAATAAACTGAAAATCCCCCTAGAACTATAACAGCGTCTAGGGGGCAAAAAAAGTAAATGAAAAAACAATTAGTAGGTTACCAACTAATTTTTAGGCGTTTCTGGTTTTACCGAAGTCGCAAGGGTACTATTTTTAGCGGCTTTTACCAGCTCGTTTAAATCGGCATAGAGAGCAGACCATTCTGCTCTTTTTTTCATTATAGTAACAAAATCTAGATAAGTCTTTAGCCTTTGTTCTAAATCTCTTCTAAGAGAAGATGCACTTGCCACTTGTCTAAGTTCGGCATTGGCTTCTGCCTGTTCGGCAAACAGTGTTTCAAAAGCGGTTTGTTTGGCTTTCATATCGTCTAGCACTGCCGAAATCCCCAACCTCCCCAAACGGTCTTTGTTTTCTTTTTCGTCGAGAGCTTCTATGAGCTTCTTCATTTGTGCCGTTTCTGCCGAATAGCTTAGGCGGTCTATATCTATCCCAAAACCTTCTAGCACTTTGTAGAGTGCGTCTGCATCTGCACTATGAGGAGCTAAGGCAAGTCTTCTGTACCCTACCAAAAAGGCTTTTAGGTTTTTATAAATCTCATCTCGCTCCTTATCGGCTTGAGCCACCGCTTTACCTTTGCCACTAAAGGTGAGTTTGGTATAAGCTCCATCGTAGATTTGGTACATCTCCTCTAGTTCTGTGAGCAAAGGGAGGCTCTCCGCAATCTTATATTTGCCATTGGTAGAAGAGTTTATGACTCTTTGAGCCAGAGTGGCTAAATCTTTAGTATTAAGTTTTCTCAATGTAATTTTCATAACTATTTCACTTTTTTATTAGACAAAAAATAACATTTAACCCCTAAACAATACAAAAACGCTATGTTTTTAAAACAAACATTGCTGTTTGAACCAACCCTCCACTGATTTTGAATAGAATCTGACTTGTTTCTTTAAAACCTCACTTGTGATAAAGGCAAAACAACACTGCAGCTACAAAACCTCCACTGGTATTAAGTATCTACCTATTCTGAATTAAGATTTCAACAAGACTATTTGTATTTCCTCCTGCCTCGCCCTCCAAAGATAGTTATTTTTTGCAAACTTGCAATAGCCTAGCTAATGATTCTTAGGGTTTTAGCAAATGACATTAAAGAACAATAGCCCTAAAGCTAACCCATATAAACACACTCATCTATATTTCTACCCCTTCCTTTATGCAAAGAAGGGAGCATTATAGGTATTCTCTAAATAAATCTTTTTTCTGCGACTCTTCTAACAGAGCTTCTATAGTAATACCATCAAAAACATTAGTATTTTTACGATATCCCTCTTTCAATTTTTTCAAGAAATCACTATTGTATTTATCATAGCTTTCCTTATCAATACGCTCTTCTTTTTTTAGAATTTGAAAGCAATTTTTATTACTCTTACTCAAACCCGTTAGCGAAATTTTAAGCCCATCAGTCGCCACTTCATATATCAGCCCTGGCAACTTTCCAAAAACAAAAGGACCGCTATTGATAGGGGTTTCGTTATTATACCAAGCCGTCCATTTTTTATTCTTGTAAATCGTAGTTGCTTTATAAAGTATTACATTTTCTACCGTCTTTGTTTCTTTATCAAGTTGCCAAACCAAATCTATTGGTTGCGAGAAATACACCCTTAAATCCTCTAGCTGGTCGTGAAATAAAAATACATTATTCCCCTGATTTGCCTCTATAATTACAAAATTAAAAATCTCATCGTGGTTATTTTCACAATACTCATTAGAATAAAAATACGATTTCTTATCCCTTATATCAAGAACAAACTTTTGTTTCAAATCCTGTTTTTCTACCAAATATTCAACACTTGCAATCTGCGAATACCAACTAGAACACACAAAAAGGTAAATAAGTATAATTATATTTTTCATATATTTTTAATTTAAGAATATAAAGAGAGAGGGAGTTCCCTCTCTTCTATGTATTTTACCAATAAACTTTTACACACCCGTCGCCTTGTCTTTTCACATGAACGTCAAATTCATCTCCTAGAGAGTTATCAGCATTTATTTTTGACAAACATTTGTATGCACTTCTAACGCCGCATACTGTGCAAAAGCCATGTTGTACCTCTAATGGTTTGCTACTTTCAGGCTTAGAAATTAAAATAGCGTTTCTAAATTTATCATTCTTATTTTTACTTATAGTAACAATTGCCTCCAAGTCAGCATTATCTGGATTATCTTTAAGCACTTCCAAAGCTGCAACTGCTCCATCAATCTGATTTATCATTCTTTTAGTAAACTCCGAAGCCGCATTATACTCTTCTTCGGTTACAATAGACTTTTTACCATTTCTTTCTTTAAGAGTAACCTCTATTCCGTTTTTAGGTTCATTATTACTTTCTTTTGCAAAAGTTAAAGCTGAAATTGAAATTGCGAAAACTGTAATTAATTTTAATAAATTTTTCATAATATTTTTGTTTTTATTGTTAATAGAATCAAGCTAAAAATACTCTTTGATTCAAGTATCATTTTTTTTCATTCCTACTCTTATGATTTTCGGAAGCACTCATAATGCACTCATCTAATCTTTATTTGGTGTCGCAATTAGATAACGACTTTGGGAAGTTACCCCTAATTTAACATCTAATATCTTTTTATAATTAAATAATTTAAACATCACTTTACTCTACAAACATACTATAAAAAACCAAAATAAAAACACTTATACTAAAAATAAGTAAATTATACTGAATTTATCTCAAAATAAACATAAAAAAAACAAATATATACTGAAAAATAAATTTAAAACAAAATAAAATACTTTAAAAACCAAATATTAACAATAAAATACAAACAAAAAAACAACAAAAACAGAACTAAAAACTTACAACAAAACAAAAAAAAGCAACTATATTATTATGTAAAAATGGGACTTAAATTAGTTCAAACTCTAAACACTAAAAAAACTCTACCCCGTCGCTTTTTTCTGCGTGATAAAAAATCCTACTAAAAACCCGTTGTGCATTATGAAATGAAAAAAACAAGAGTTGTTTATTAGACTGAAAATCAGTATATTGTTTTTGCTATAAAACGATATAAATGAACAACATAGAGCAAATATATGAAAGAATTTTGGAAGTTTTAGGACTTTTTTCAGAAAATCAACTGATTAGTTATCAGAGAAGAACACCTAAAATGAGTGATTTAGAAGTCATAAGTCTTAATATTACTGCTGAATACTTGAGTATTGATAGCGAATTACAGTTATTTAGAAAATTGCCAAACTCTCTGATAAACAAAATTGAAAGAAGTGTTTACAATAAGCGAAAACGAAGACTATCCCTACAAACAGAGCAAATTAGACAGCGTATTTCGATGGAGTTCAATGAGTTTGAAGATATTTTTATCGTTGATAGCATGCCAATGAAAGTTTGTGAAAACGCTCGTTCTACTCGTTCAAAAATTTGTAAAGAGCAATCCTATTCTTCACCAACATATGGTTATTGTGCTTCACAGAAATTATATTTCTATGGCTATAAACTACACGCAGTATGTTCTTTAAATGGTGTGATTAAGAATTTTGATATAAGCCCTGCATCCGTTCACGACATCCACTATTTAAAAGATAGTGGTGAGCAAATGCGAAACTGTACTTTAATTGGAGATAGAGGCTATTTATCAGCAAAAGTTCAAATAGATTTATTTAACTATGCTAATATTAAATTAGATACACCAATGAGAAGTAATCAGAAAGATTATATTCCTCAATTTTCATTGTACAAGAAAAAGCGAAAACGAATTGAGACATTTTTCTCTCAACTTTGCGACCAATTTATGATTAAAAGAAACTATGCTAAAACTTTTGAAGGCTTTAAAACAAGGATAATCAGTAAAATAACCGCCGCAACGGTTATTCAATATATCAATAAATTTATCTTCCAAAGAAAATTAAATCATCTAAAAATCAGTATTATTTAAAATGCACAACGAGTTACTAAAAATAAAAAGAGCTATACTCTATATTAGTATAACTCTTTTTAGTCAAATGTTTTTTTTATTTCCTTTAACAATATTCTTCATAAGCCGCTTGCAGATTAGCTGCAATAGCTTCTGCCGGATTGCCCTCTATGTGGTGTCTTTCTATCATATGCACCAATTCGCCGTCTTTGAACAAAGCCACACAAGGCGATGATGGTGGGAATGGCGCCAAGTGTCTTCTTGCCTCCACGACTGCCTCAAGGTCAAACCCCGCAAAAACAGTTACCAAATTATCTGGTTTTTTATCTCCGTTTAGAGAGTACAACACCCCTGGTCTAGCAGCCCCCGCCGCACAACCGCACACCGAGTTCACCATAAGCAATGTAGTCCCAGAAGCCTTCAGAGCCTCGTTTACCAGTTCGGGAGTGGTTAAATCTTTAAACCCGTTATCTGTCAATTCTGCCTTCATTGGCATTACTAATTCTTGTGGATACATAAATATTTCTTTTTATTTGGCTACAAATTTAAACAAATATTATTTACCAAACGGAAAGCCTCCGCAGGAATGTGGTGGATAAAAAACAGTTTGCATGAATTTTGCTGCTACTGAAACCAAAACAAACACAATGAATTTTAAGAACAACCAAACAGGAAATGGCGGATTTATAAGTATGTCTAACGATACCGAAGAAATAGGCAGGCTGACCTATACCATTCTACCAGAAAAGCAACAACTCATCATTTCATTTGTAAACATTTTCCCGAAGTTTGAAGGGCGAGGCTTAGGAAAAGCTCTAATAAAAGAAGCCATTAGCTTCGCTAGAGAACACCAATGGACTATCTATCCGCATTGCTCCTACGCTCGTGCTGTGATGATGAGAATGGAACACCTAGACGATGTCTTCCCCTCAATATGATGCCACAAGTTCCGAAAGCTGCTCCTTAGACCAATAGCCCTCATAGGTTGTTAAGATACTTCCATCTTTATCCAACAATACCCACAAAGGATAAACTTGGCTGCGAGGCGAAAAATAATGCGCAAGTTCGTGTAGCCCTGATGTGCTTCCACTGGTATAATAACGGTAGATTTTACCAAAAAACGAAAGACTTCGTTTCTCTTTTTCTGCATTCAAATCCAAGAGGTAAACACGCTCCGAGAGTAAACGAAGTAAAGAAGGGGCTTGTTCTAAATCTTTAATCTGTTTCTTACAGACCGAGCACCAATCGGTATGAACAAACACCAAAGTATTTCTAGATTGAGAAAGCCTCAAAGTATCAAATGCCTCCCAAGACACAAAAGGAAGCTGTTGTGCCTTGGGGAAAAACACCATTATAAAAAGTGTCATTTGAATCCGTAAGATGTTTTTCAGCATTTGATGTTGTGTTTTATTTAATGTTATACCTCAATCCTACAAACCCTCTGATGCCCAACATTGGAGCATAGCCATATTCGGTATCAAAGGTGTAACCATACGGGTTGCTTGGCTCCGAAACTTTTGTATCAAATGGGTCAAAAGGTCGTATAATAGGATTTTTCGGAGTAAAATTAAACAAGTTTTTCACGCCTCCATACACCTCTATTCCGAGTTTAGAAAAATGTTTTCTAATCTGAATATTCGCTAAAGTGTACCAAGGCGAATGGGCTGGCCTGAAATCATTAGGCAACACAGGCAAACGCATCGGTCCATAAAAAGCCCCCGTAAAATCGGCGCTCCATTCCTTTGGAAAATTATAACTCACCGCATAAGTTCCCGACCATCTGGGAGCAAATAACTGCTGTAGGATTTCCGTTTGCCCATCTTCTTCATATTTCTGATACACCTCCATATAAGACGCTCCCAAATTAACGGTAAGCGGCGACCCTAATTTTAATTCTGTATTCAGTGAAACGCCTTTACTCACAGCATAGCCCCTCAAATTTTGATAAATAATTTGGTTGGGATTGGTATCAAAATCCCCAATGATTTTATTAGTGAAATGAGAATAAAACCCTATCATATCAAAATTGATATAGCCACCAGAAGTATAGATTTTGTGCGTAAGATTAAGGTTTCCGTTGTAGGAGCGTTCGGGATTCAAGGCTTCCGAAATAACCACTTCCCGAGACCCCGTAAGAGCAGCGTGGTCTTCCGTAAAAAGATTTACCACTCGGAACCCCGTCCCAAAACTCGCTCTCAAATTAGTCTGTGGTGCCAAATTCCATTTATACGCCACTCTTGGTGAATGTATCGCTCCGTGAACTTTGGACCAATCTAATCGGTAGCCTACCAATAAAGTATTTTTATCATTGATATTCCATTGGTTTTGAGCAAAAATTCCTGGCAGCCAATCGTTTTGAGGTTGATTGGTTGTTCCGTCTTTAGAAAGTGTCCCAGGCGTATTATCGTCGTAATATACATTTTTGACGGTAGCCCCCAATAAAAAATCAGATTTACCCAAAGTCTTATCCCAATAGATTTGTCCAAACGCCGTAGATTGCTTCGCCAAATAAGGCACATCGCCATAAAACGAATCTTGATGATGATGGTTATACGAAAATTGAGTAACCACCTTTTCTTTTATCGGAAGTTGATAAGTTCCTATCGCTTCAAATCTTTTGGTGTAAATACTCTCCCCATAAACTTCATCGCTCCCTCGGTATTTTTTCTCCCATTCCAAAACGCCTCCAAAACGGTCTTCGTTGAGATACCTTAAAGCCAAACTCGCCACTCTTCCTTCATTTCTTTGGAAATCCCATTTATTGAATACTGAAATTCGGTTTTGCAGTGCCGCATCGGTAAAGTTGTCCTTATTCTTATCTATTTTATTTTGAAAATTGAAATAATTAAGGCTTAATAACGAGGATACCTTATCGCTTAATCTAAATTTACCGCCAATATCCGTATTGTGTTCGCCCCAAGAAGTGGAGTTAAGATTAAGCGTTAAACGCGGTGCTGTAAGTACGTTTTTAGTAATGATATTGATGATACCTCCCATCGCTTCCGAACCGTAAAGGGACGAAGCTGGACCTTTAACCACTTCCACCCGTTCTATCATACTATTTGGGATACCATTAAGCCCGTAAACTGTGGAAAGAGAGCTTACAATCGGCATTCCATCAATTAAAATCAAAGTGTATGGTCCTTCTAACCCATTGATGTGAATGTCTCCCGTATTACAAACGGAACAATTAAGTTGCGGACGCACACCGTTAATCATTTCCACCGATTCCATAATACTGGGAGTGGGATTCTTTTCAAAAAATTTTGCGGAAAATACTTCTACTGGTACAGGGCTTTTATCTCTACTCACCACCTTTAGCGTCCCCGTCATTACGATTTCTTCTATATTCTTGGAAGATTTAGCAGAGTCTGCCTCTTGAGAAAAAACGCTTATACTAAAGCAACTGCCTAATAAAAATAATGTTCGTTTCATATAAAGTTATATTTATCTTATTAAAAAGTTAGACAAATCTAACAATTATATTTAAAACAACAAAACCCCCGCTTTATTTTTTAACGAAAAAACAAGATAAATTAAAATTTAGATAGGATATGCTCCGTAGCTTCAGGCTGATTAGAAATGAAAACTTCTGCACTATTAGCCATTCTCTTCCTCAAAGATTCATCTAAAATTAAAGATTGGATAAATTGAACCACCTCTTCTGGAGTAGAAAAAGACTTTCCACCACCATACTCAATAAGTGCATCGGCTTCTGGATTTTTACGATATTTATCTCCGAACAAAACAGGATTTCCAAAAACAGCCGATTCCAAAATATTGTGCAGCCCCGCACTATGAAAACCGCCGCCCACCACCGTTATATCCGTATAAGCATAAATTCTAGAAAGTAGCCCTATAGTATTTATAATAAGGATATTATTTTCTTTATTGTTCTCTAACTCTTGCTCATCTAGTTCCGTATATAACAACGCTTGGGGAAACTTTTTCTTAAGTATAGACACTCGTTTTAAATCGTGTGGAGCAATGATAAACTTAACATCACTATTAACTTCTGCAACCTTCTCAGCGATGATTTCTTCAGCTTCCCAAGAGCTTCCGAAAACGAGCAATAAGCTTTGGTTTTTAAACTTTTTAACCAATGGTATTTCTTCAAAATTAGCTTTAGTTGCCTTCACTCTATCATAACGAGTATCCCCTGAAAGAGATGATTGGGATAAGCCTACCCTCTGAGCTAAAGCCAACGAATCTTTAGTCTGATGGAAAAACCAATTTATATTCTTTTTTAATTCCGCCACCATCCATTTTCCATAAGGTTTAAAAAATACTTGAGACGGGTAAAATAGTGCCGAAACTACGAAAGTTTTTACCTGCCTTTGCTTAAGTTCATTAAGTAGATTGTACCAATAGTCGTACTTTACAGTAAAGAAAAATTCCACTTGAAAGTGATTTAAAAAAGAGGCTATTTCCTTTCTCGTATCAAACGGTAAATAACAAATGGCATCTGCAATAGTTTTCTTTTTAATTACATTTTCGTAACCAGAAGGAGAAAAAAAGGTAACCAATACTTTATAATCGGGATATTTTTTCTTTAAACCTTCTAATACAGGTAAGCCTTGCTCATATTCGCCTAAACTAGCGGCGTGCATCCAAATCACTTTATCGTTTGGTGAAAAGGTATTTTTAACAATAGTATTGCTTTTTTTTCGTTCTTCCCAACCCTTTCTAATTTTTGAGTTGAAAATAGCTCCCAACCTAAAACCAATAATTAGTAAGCGTATAAATATAAAGTATAAAAATTTCATTTTTATTTATAGATATAGGATAACACCATATAAACCAATGGAATAATAAATATGCTTATAGAGCAAGTAATAATGTAAGGCTTAAACCTCTTTCTGTACACAGGTTCTGTACAAACTGTAATGGAAAGAAGAAAATGTTTCAAAACTAAAATTACCAACAAAAGTAACTTCATCATCAAATCTCCCATATACAACTGCACTTCTCTATTTTCTGGTGTAATGGGTACGATAAGGTTAGGTTCAGATTCGGGCAGCACCACCATAAATAAACTTAAAATAATCCCTGCCAAAGTTGGTAAGAAAAATATCATCACACGAGAACCCCAAGCATCAGGCTCTAAATACAAATTAAAGTGGGTAGGTATTTTTTGAGGTAATTTAGGATAAGCCTTTGTTGCCCTTACAAAAAGTAAAAGCAACAGTATTACATTTATAATATCTAAGCCCTTAAACCACATTTATAAAAGCGTTTTGATAAATCTGAGTTTATGCGTGTGTTTGTTTTGGTCTTTATTAAAAATCCCTACGGAGTCCAACTCGTCTATCCTTACTTTACCGTGAGCGTGAATTATTTTTCGGTCTTCCAACATAATACCTACATGGGTAATTCTGCCTTCTTCATTTTCAAAAAAAGCCAAATCTCCCGCTTGTGCTTCTTCTATAAAATCTAGCACTTGCCCTACTTCTGCTTGTTGATAAGCATCTCTTGGAATTTTTATACCACTTACCTTATAAACAATTTGAGTAAAACCGCTACAATCTATCCCAAAAAAACTACGCCCTCCCCAAAGGTACGGTACATTGAGGAACTCTTGGGCGGTGTCTGCGATGAAACTTCTAGCATTCGTAATCGCAATTTCCTCTACATCAAATTCTATTTCGGAGCCAATGGATAAAAGTAATTTTTCATCTCCAAAACCATGCTCTAAAAAGGGTTGTTTAACAAGACTTGTTTTACTTTCACTAATATTTTCGTCTGAAATTATTTTAAACTGCTTTACGTCAACCCAGCCTTCGTAGCCATCAAAATCCATCTTTATATGCACCCAATTTCCTTCTTGAGAAAGTATCTCCACAGACTCTCCGTATAATACTTGAGTGATAATTTCTGCCTTATCAGAACTTTCTGAACGCACTGGTACTACCGAAACACTCGCAACCGCTCTACTCATAATTTTATTTTTTTCTTGCCAAATTTAAACCGTCTCGCAAAGGTAAGATTAGATTTTCAAAATCGGGGTCTTTTGCTAAGATTTCATTTAATTCTTTAATGACTTGTGTTGATTTATCTTTGGAATTTTCTTCTAAAACCTTACCATACCAAAGCACATTATCAAACATCAAAATGCCACCCGAATTTAGTCTATCTTTAACAGCATTGAAATAATTAATATAATTGCCCTTATCCGCATCTACAAACACCATATCAAACTTTTCTTGGGTTGAATTAAGATAATCCAAAGCGTTTTCTAATCTAAAATCTATCTTGTCAGAATAGATACTTTCTTCAAAGTATTTCTTTGGGATATAGGCTAAATCTTCATTGATGTCTAGCGTAGTAATTTTACCTCCACTTGGCAAGCCTTCCGCTATTGACAAGGTAGCATATCCTGTAAATGTCCCGATTTCTAACACCGATTTAGGACGCAACAGCTGAGAAATAATAGACAACAATCTCCCCTGCTGAACGCCTGAAATCATATGAGGTTGTGTAGTTTTCTGATAAGTTTCTCTCCTTAATTTTCTAAGAATTTCGGGTTCACTAGATGTATGTAATTCTAGATAGCGATCCATCTCGGGACATTGTTCTTCAAAAAAACCCATAAGTTTCTGAATAATTTAATTTTAACTAAAAAAACACCTCACTAATATAGATAAAATTAGTGAGGCATTGTAAATTTTATATGAGATAATTTATCTTTTCACTGGAGCGATGTCCATAAGTTTCATAAACTCATCTAGTTTAGGCATAATGATGATTTCTGTTCTACGATTTTCTGCACGCCCAGACACACTCATATTAGTCGCCTTAGGGTTATACTCGCTACGTCCTCCAGCCGTAATTCTACTTGGATCTACCCCAAACTGATTTTGCAATACTTTAGCCACAGAAGTTGCTCTTAAAGCTGATAAATCCCAGTTATCTTTTGGTAAACTCGCAGAGTTAAGTGGTACATTATCCGTGTTTCCTTCGATTAAAACAGAGTATTTATCGTAGTCGTTAATCACTTTAGCTACCTTTCCTAGCACTTCTTGTGCCGCTGGAAGAATATTATAATCTCCTGATTTGTAAAGCATTTTATCAGAAAGTGAAATCATTACCACTCCTTTAAGTACCTTTACCTGAACATCTTGGTCAGCCACATTATCTAACGAACGCTTAAGTTTGTTAGACAATGCTAAATTTAAACTATCATTTCTTGCATTAGTAGAAATAAGTTGCTTAATATAAGCATTAGAAGCGTTAATCTCTCCAACTAATTTATCAATATTTGCAGAAGATTTTCCTGTATTAGAAAGACAAGCGTCTAACGAAGATTTAAGTGCTTCATTTTGTCTGTTCAGAAGGTCATTTTGACTTGTTAATCCTGCATTAGAGGATTTTAAATCTTGAATTTCTCTTTGACGTTCAGCCGCACTTTCTAGGCAGTCTTTGTAGTTAAGATTTAAGGCATCATACTGCTTTTTGCTAACGCACGAGGTCATTGCAAGTGCCATTGCCCCAACAGCTAAAATTTTTGTAAACTTCATCTTAATCATTTTTATATAGTTCTTCAAAGATAATAAAATTTGTGTGAAACCTAGATTTTTTAACCAAGATTAACAAAACCTAGACCAAACTATTCTTATCTGTATAGTTGAGTTTAAAGAATATTGCCGTCATAATTGAAAACGCTAGCAAAGAACTTCCTCCATAACTAAAATACGGCAACGGAATACCAACCGTAGGGAACAACCCCATTACCATCCCTATATTGATAGAAAAGTGCAACAATAAAATAGAGGCAAAACTGTAACCAAATACCCGATTAAAAGTGCTTTTTTGTTGTTCCGCTAAATAATATATTCTGCCAATATAAATAGCATAAAAAATAATTAGCAAAATACTACCTAGAAACCCCCATTCTTCGCCTACGGTACAGAAGATATAATCGGTCTCTTGCTCTGGCACAAATTTACCTTGTGTTACCGAACCTTGCTTATAGCCTTTACCAGTAAAACCTCCAGAACCAATAGCCGTTTTGGAATACAACAAATTATACCCCGAAGTATCTCTAAAAGCTCGCTCGCCTTTGTAAAGCACTTCTATTCTTTCTCTCTGATGTTTAGGCAATTTTTCCAGTATCATTTTGGAAGAATATGCCATTCCTCCCAACAGCAAAAATCCTAAAGCAATTGCAATAATATTAACGGGAATCCATTTAATTTTATTCTGATTAAAAAATAGGAGTAAAGCTAAAAAAACAAACGTAATGATAACAGCATAAATAGGGTTTATTTCCAAATTTATTTCTAAATACAACGAACCTAAAAACACTAAAGCAAAAATACCAATACCACCGAAAAACCACCCTGTAAGCCCTTCTCTATAAAGTGCTATCACAAAAGCCATAAAAACGAGTAAAGACCCAACATCAGGAATCATAAGCACCACCACCCCTGGTATTGCTATAATAGCAAATGCTGTGAGAAACGACCGTTTATCTTTAAGATTGAAATCAGGGTGTGAGGCATAATTGGCCAACATCAGAGCTGTACCAATTTTAGCAAATTCTACAGGTTGCATGGTTATTCCGCCAAACTTATACCAGTTCTTTTGTCCTAAAATTTCGGTTCCAAATGGAAACAATCCTATCAACAAAAGAACACCAAGTATGTAGAAAATGCCCGATAAATTCTCAAAAAACTTAGACCTTGTAACGAAAATAATAACCCCAACAAACAGAGAGATTCCGAAAAAAATAAGTTGTTTTTTTCCTAATCCTTCATCTACACTATTGATATTGAATATAGCAAAAATGCAGATAAGAATATAGAGCCCTATCCCAAGTTTATCTATTCCTTCTGCTTTGTCCATTTTTTACGCTTTTAAGTTTTAAAGAATCTATTTTTAGTTTTAGTTCTTGTTTCTTTTTCTCTGGAAGATTAATCTTCAGGCTATCTTGCATCTTCACAATTGCTAAGCTATCTGCATTAGGTTTATACAAGCCTTTTCGCTTTAAATCTTGTATCCATTGTCTTCTATACTCTGGCATAAAGCTAGAAGAAACCATTTTTCTATAAAGATGCTCTCTTTTAATTTCTCCTGTTAAATATTTTTCCGCTATAATCGTACAAGCAGGACCTGCCCATGTAGCACCAAAACCCGCATGTTCCATCACTGCTGCCACTACAATTTTAGGGTCTTCGGCAGGAGCTATCATAGTATAAATAGAGTTATCTTTACCTTGAGGTACCTGTGCTGTACCTGTTTTTGCCAATTGGGTAAAGTCATTAGATTTTAAACCTCTACCTGTTCCTCTAAGTACCACTGCTTCCATTCCTTTAAGAACCGCATCATAAAAGGCTCTATTTTGAACTAAAGTTTTATGCTTCTTCTTAAACCTAGGGTCTGGATTAGGTTTACCATCAACGGATTTCACAATATGAGGTGTGTAGAACCAACCCTTGTTAGCTATGGCTGCTGTAAAATTAGCCACTTGTAAAGGTGTTAAAAGTATATCCCCTTGTCCCATTCCGTTAAAGACAGCTCCCGTAGCTAGAGGATCCCACTTTTTAGCATCTCCCGTTCTACCACTCGCTTTGTAAATAGAAGCCATTCTTTTTTCATAAAACTCTCCACTAGGGATTTGCCCTTTAGCTCCCACCGCCAAATCGTTATTCAGATATACACCTAGCCCAAAGCTATTCATAATTTCCTTCCACTCATCAACTCCTTTAGACGGATTACCTGGGTACTTGTTAATAATGGCTAAGTAAGCGTAAGAAAAATAACAGTTACTAGATACTTGTATTGATGGAATCAGAGGGTCTGCACCACCATGACCTTTAATCCTTAATCCCCTATAATTAAAACCTCCTCCACAAGGGAATACGGTGTTTGGAGTCATCACGCCCATTTGCATCGCTGCTAGAGCAGTTACTAATTTAAAGGTAGAACCTGGTGGATAAGCCGCTTGGATAGACCTGTCAAACATGGGCATATCAAACTTATCCGTCTGAAGCCTGTAAATATTTTTATTTTTATCTGGACCTGTAAAAGCTGAAGGGGCTACATCTGGACCTGTAGCTAAAGCTAATATCTCTCCTGTTTTAGGGTCTAAAGCAACTATTGCTCCACGCTTATTTACCAGCATTTCCTCTGCAATTCTTTGCAAATCATAATCTATAGTAAGGGTTAAATCTTTCCCTGTAACGACTTCTTTATCTAGCTCCCCATCTTTGTAAGGTCCAATACTTCTTAGTTTAATATCTTTTTGTATGTATTGTACTCCTTTTTCTCCTCTGAGCTCCTTTTCATAGGACTTCTCTACACCTGATTTCCCTATGATGTCTCCAGGGAGGTAGTACAAAGAATCCTTTTTAATATCCGCCTGATTAACCTCATTCGTAAAACCAAGTAAATTACCTGAAGTACCTATCTCATACTTTCTTTGTGGACGAGTAACGATATTAAACGCTGGGTATTTAAAAATAAGTTCCTGAATTCTAGCCATTTCTTCTCTAGAAAGATTTTTCATGAAAGTCATTGGCTGTACTTTGGAGTAATACTGGTCTTTTTTTATCTCCTTGATTTTTTTTATAAAATCTTGCTTACTAATTCTAACCAAATTACAGAAACCAATAGTATCAAAATCTGGTCTCATAAGTGCTTGGGTAAACGAAATCTCATAAGATTGTTTATTCCCAACCAAAATTTTACCATTCCTATCGAATATAATACCTCTTTGTGGGATAATATATTCTGTTTTTATGGAGGTGTTTGCAGCGTTTAATGCATATCTATCTGTAAATAATTGCAAATAAGCCAATCTCGCTATAAAAATGACAGCGATAAGTGATAAAACGATACTAATTTTGTAAAAAGGTTTCAAACTTTTTGCTTGATTTTAAATATTAAAACATACAGCAAAATAAACACAAATGAAATAACCGAAGTTATTAAAACATTAAGGGATATTTCTAGAATTCTGTCCAGCTTAAAAAATTCTATAAACTGTACCAGTAGCTGATGTATCAATATACTAAAGAAAATATACATTAAAAACTGTGTCCACTGTATATTTTGAAATGAAAAACTATCTGTAGCTTCGTTATCTATTGAAGTTTTGAAAATAAGCGTTCTAAAGTAAGCGATAATCGTCATCGCTAAAGCATTGATACCCCATGTTCCTAAAAAAGCGTCTATCCCTAGACCTAAAAGAAAACCTACCACTAAAAACACATAAAGGTTTCGATAGAATGGATAAAACATAATAAGTACAGGATAAACCACAGGAGTATAAGCTCCCGCTATAGAGATTTTATTAAACAAAAATATCTGAGCTGTTACTAGAATAACCGAAAACAATATATCTGTAAAAATATTTCTACTTATCATCTTTCTTTATCACAGCGTTTAAACTATCCTGCACTTGTTGTAATTCCACTTTTTGTAGATTTTTTACAACAAACACTTTTTTAACATTCCCCATATCCTGACCAAGCTCTACGCTTATATCCCAGAATCCCGTTTTAGTATCTACCTGAAATCCAGCTATAGTTCCAATAGACACACCTGCTGGGAAAACATCAGACTTTCCATCAGTTACCACCGTATCTCCCACTTTTATAGGCACATACTTCGGAATATCTGATAAATGCATCACTCTAGAGTCATCTCCTCTCCAAGTAAGAGTTCCGAAATAACCTGTATTTTTAAGAGCCGCATTCACCCTCATTTTGTTCACACTAAGCACAGACTGTACAATAGAGTAATTATTCATACTGTTAATTACAATACCCGCTACTCCATTTGAGGCGATAACGCCCATTTTAGACTGCACTCCTTGATTTTTTCCTCTATTGATAGTGAAATAATTATCTCTTCTAATGATGGTGTTGCTCATCACATCAGCATCAATAATATGATAAATTTGTGAATTTTTATCCACATCCTTCACTCTGATATTTCTAGGGACACTCTTGTAGTTTTTACCATATACCTGCTCCATTAAAGCTTTATTCTGCTCTACTAATTCATCATTTATTTGTTTAAGCTTTAAATAGTTGGCTCCTTCATCTATATACCCAGAAACCCAAGAATTAAACGATGCCACTTGTCCTGCTAAAAAGGATTGTTGCATAGAATTCCGAGTGAAAATAAGAAACAAAGCTACTATTTGTAAAAAAACGAAAAATACAAATAAAGCATTTTTAGAAAAAAACCTCAGCAGATATCCCATAGAGGAAGTACTCTAAATTTTAATTATTTAATAAGAAAATTAAACTTATCCATATTTTTAAGAGCAATCCCTGTACCTCTTACAACCGCTCTTAGAGGGTCTTCAGCCACAAATACAGGAAGTCCTGTTTTCTTATGAAGTCTATCTGCTAAACCTCTCAACAATGCTCCACCTCCCGCTAAATAGATACCTGTTTTATAAATATCAGCTGCTAGTTCTGGCGGGGTCATAGAAAGAGTTTCCATTACCGCATCTTCTATTCTAATGATAGATTTGTCTAAGGCACGAGCTATCTCCTTGTAACCTATCATAATTTCTTTAGGTTTCCCCGTAATTAAATCTCTACCTTGTACTGGAATATC
Source organism: Riemerella anatipestifer (assembly GCF_035666175.1). Classification (NCBI taxonomy): domain Bacteria; kingdom Pseudomonadati; phylum Bacteroidota; class Flavobacteriia; order Flavobacteriales; family Weeksellaceae; genus Riemerella; species Riemerella anatipestifer. The sequence continues at coordinate 1,982,310 of NZ_CP142016.1, read as the reverse complement.
TTCTATGTCTATATCAAGCTCTTCAACAGCAGAACCAACTTCTATTTTAATTCTCTCTGCTGTTCTTTCCCCTATGAATAAATTGTGATGCGTTCTAAGATAGTAAGCAATATCGTTAGTAAATACATCTCCTGCAATCTTAACAGACTTATCACAAACAATACCTCCTAGTGCCACCACTGCAATCTCGGTAGTACCACCACCTATATCGATAATCATATTACCTTCAGGCTTTTGCACATCTATACCCACACCTATTGCAGCCGCCATTGGCTCGTAAATCAGCCTTACTTCTTTAGCATTAACCTTTTGAGCAGAATCTCTTACCGCTCTCTTCTCTACCTCAGTAATTCCTGAAGGAATACATATTACAATCTTCAACGCAGGCTGAAATAGTTTACCTTTAATCCCTGGAATTTGCTTAATAAATTCCTTTATCATATGCTCAGAAGCGTGAAAGTCTGCAATTACTCCATCTTTAAGCGGACGCACAGTTCTAATATCTTCATGCGTTTTACCTTGCATGTGTTTAGCCTGTTCTCCCACAGCAATAGGTCTCCCTGACTGTCTATCTATAGCTACAATAGAAGGTTGGTCTATAACAATTTTGTTATTATGTATAATTAGTGTGTTAGCTGTACCCAAATCTATCGCAATTTCCTGCGTAAATAAATCAAATAACCCCATTTTATTAGTAGTGTTTGTGATAAACTTATTTAAGTTTACAAAGATATAAATTTAGACTCACTTTAAATCATCTGATATTAAAAAAAATGTTAAAATTTAACTCCACACAAAAAGAGTAGCCAATTTAATAACCGCTACTCTTTTTATTATTTTTATGATTTTATTTTTGTCGGAAATAAACTTCTATCGGTACCCCTGTGAAACCAAACTCCTTACGCAACTGATTTTCTGTAAAGCGTTTGTATGGCTCTTTAACATACTGTGGTAAATTACAGAAAAATACAAACTGTGGTGATGGTGTAGGAAGTTGCACACAATATTTAATCTTAATGTATTTACCTTTAATAGCTGGAGGCGGCGTATGTTCAAACACAGGTAGCATTACCTCATTGAGTTTAGAAGTTTTGATTTTCTTTTTACGATTTTCATAGACTTCCATAGCCACTTCTACCGCTTTCAAAATCCTTTGCTTGGTAAGAGCAGAAATAAACAAAATAGGTACATCACTAAACTGCCCGATTCTCTTTTTGATATTATTCTTAAAATCCCTCATTGTGTTGGTTTCTTTCTCCACCAAATCCCATTTATTAACCAGAATCACAATGCCCTTTCTATTTTTCTGTGCGATACCAAAAATATTCATATCCTGAGACTCCCAACCTTGTGTTGCATCTACCATAATGACTACCACATCGGAATGCTCAATCGCCCTAACAGAACGCATTACAGAATAGAACTCCAAGTTTTCGCTCACTTTGGATTTTTTACGCATACCCGCCGTATCTACCAGTACAAACTCGTGTCCGAATTTATTATAGATGGTTTCTATACTATCTCTTGTTGTCCCAGCAATATCTGTTACAATATTTCTTTTATTGTCTAATAAAGCATTAGTAAGCGTAGATTTCCCTACATTAGGACGTCCTGCAATGGTAATTCTAGGCAGCCCATCAAAAGGGTCTTTGTACTCGGTGGTCGGGAAGTCCGCTACCACCGCATCTAACAAATCTCCTGTACCAGAACCTGTAGCAGAAGAAAGTGTATAATATTTTTCTATACCCAACTGATAAAACTCCGTTGCTGGCAATTCTTCCTTAGCCGAATCCACCTTGTTTACTACAATATAAACAGGCTTGTTAGCCCTTCTTAACAGCTCATGAATTTCTTGGTCGGTATCTGTTAAACCTTCTTCCACATTGAGCATAAATATAATAGAAGTTGCTTCATCTACCGCTAATTGCACTTGATGACGAATTTCTTCCTCAAAAATATCATCAGTACCTACATCATATCCTCCTGTATCTATTACCGTAAACTCTACTCCGTTCCATTCGGATTTACCGTAATGGCGGTCTCTTGTAACTCCCGCTACAGAATCTACTATAGCTTCTCTTCTTTCTAGAAGCCTGTTGAATAAAGTGGATTTTCCTACATTAGGACGCCCCACTATGGCTACAATATTCGACATATCAAAAAATGTTTAATAAAATTTTATTAATGGGTTACTCCAACTTTTGGAGCCCAATTTTTTTTGCAAAGATAGTTTAATTATAAATAATAATAAGTTTTAGCTATTTTACCTCTAATCCCATCATAAACAAAGCCTAGGCCTACACTTGCCTAAGCTTTGTCTTCGTTATAATTTATACTCTTAATTACCTATTCCGCTTGTCTAAATACCAATCCACTCTCTTTGAAATAATCTAAAATAATGCGGTCGCCATCGTTCACATTACCTGCGAGAATTTCTTTAGAAAGCTGGTTAAGTACCTCCTGTTGCAATAATCTTTTGAGCGGTCTTGCCCCAAACGAAGGGTCATAACCTTTCTCTCTGATGTAGTTTAATGCATCTTCGGTAGATGTTAAAATGATATTTTTCTTTTCCAGCATCTTATTAAAGCCTCTAAGCAAGTATTGTATAATCTTACCTATTTCCTTCTTATTAAGTGGTTGAAAGAGCACCACCTCATCTATCCTATTGATAAACTCTGGACACAACGACTGTTTAAGCACTCCAAAAACTTCCTCTTTAGTTTTAGAAACTATTTCTTCCTGATTTTCTTCTGTAAGCCCTTCAAAATTTTCTTGAATAATATGAGAACCTAAGTTAGAAGTCATAATCACGATGGTGTTTTTGAAATTAACAACACGACCTTTATTATCCGTAAGCCTTCCGTCGTCTAACACCTGCAATAAGGTATTGAATACATCAGGGTGAGCCTTTTCTATCTCGTCTAAAAGCACTACCGAATAAGGTCTTCTTCTCACCGCTTCCGTAAGTTGTCCGCCCTCGTCGTAGCCTACATACCCTGGAGGAGCACCCACCAATCTAGACACCGAATGACGCTCTTGATACTCACTCATATCAATACGAGTCATATTATTTTCATCATCAAACAGGAACTCTGCTAATGCTTTTGCCAGTTCGGTTTTACCTACTCCCGTAGTTCCTAAAAATAGGAATGAACCAATTGGTTTCTTCTCATCATTAAGCCCTGCACGATTTCTTCTGATAGCGTTAGCTACAGCTTCTATAGCTTCCTCTTGCCCCACTACTCTTTTATGAAGCTCGTCTTCTAGGTGAAGTAATTTTTCTCTCGCGCTTTGGAGTAGCTTTGTTACAGGAATCCCCGTCCATTTAGAAATAACTTCGGAAATATGCTCTGCCGTTACCTCTTCTTTAATGAGTTCATTTTGGTTATTCTGCATAAGGAGTTCTATCTTACGAAGTTCCTCCTCTTTTTCCCTTAGCTTACCATACTGAATTTCTGAAACCTTAGCATAGTCGCCTAATCTCTGAGCCCTTTCCGCTTCTAGCTTCAACGCCTCAATATCCTTTTTAATCTGAGTTAAATCTTCAGACTTTTGTTTTTCTTGTAGCCACTTTGCATTGATTTCGTTTCTTTCCTCGGTTACCTTAGCTATATCCTCTTTAAGGTGGTCTATTTTAGTTTGATTACCTTCTCTAGAAATTGCAGCGAGTTCTATCTCTAGCTGCATCAATTTTCTATCTAAAATATCCAACTCTTCAGGCTTGGAGTTGATTTCCATTCTTAATTTAGAAGAAGCCTCATCTATCAAGTCAATAGCTTTGTCTGGAAGAAAACGGTCTGATATATAACGCTGAGACATTTTCACCGCAGCGATAATAGTTTCATCTTTAATCCTGATTTTATGATGGAACTCGTACTTATCCTTAATCCCCCTCAAAATAGAAATAGCCGACTCCGTGTCTGGTTCTTCCACCATTACTTTTTGAAAACGGCGTTCCAATGCTTTATCTTTTTCAAAATATTTTTGATACTCGTTAAGTGTCGTTGCTCCTATGGCTCTAAGCTCTCCTCTAGCCAAAGCTGGTTTTAGGATATTAGCCGCATCCATAGCTCCTTCTCCACCTCCAGCACCTACTAGAGTATGTATTTCATCTATAAAAAGAATGATTTGCCCATCTGATTTCGTTACTTCATTAACCACAGATTTCAGACGCTCTTCAAACTCTCCTTTATATTTAGCTCCCGCAACCAACGCCCCCATATCTAAGGAATAAAGCGTTTTATCCATTAGATTTTCAGGCACATCTCCAGAAATAATCCTATGAGCAATCCCTTCGGCAATGGCGGTTTTACCAACCCCAGGTTCTCCTATAAGGATAGGGTTGTTTTTGGTTCTCCTAGAGAGAATCTGCAATACACGGCGGATTTCCTCATCTCTACCAATCACAGGGTCTAGTTTACCCTCCGCAGCGAGTTCATTAAAATTCTTAGCGTATTTGCTCAAACTTTGATAAGTCTCCTCCGAACTCGCCGAAGTAGCCTTACTCCCTTTCCTAAGCTCTTTTATTCCTGCTTCTAGCAAAGCTCTAGTAACTCCCATATCTTTAAGTAAAGAAGATACTGGTGACGAAACCTCTATTAAAGCCAACCAAAGGTGCTCTATGGTAACATATTCATCTCCCATTTTTTTAGCCAAATTAGGAGCTTCCAAAAGTACTCTATTACCTGATTGAGAAAGACACAAACTACCACCTTCTACCTTAGGAAGAGTTTCTAAGTTTTGCCTGTTACGCTCTCTGATGAGAGTAGCATCTGCTTCTGATTTTTTTAGTAGAAAGCTAGAAATGGTATCATCGCTTTCAAAAATACCCTCCAAAATATGTTGAGGTTCTATACTTTGGTGCCCGAACGCCATAGCTAACTGCTGTGCTTTCTGAATCACCTCTTGTGATTTTACTGTAAACTGATTTAAATTCATAATGATATATGTGATTTTTGTTTAAACTTTATTTTTACACTCTGAGATTAACAAAAAGCGTTCTATCATAAAAACCACCTAAAAACAAGACAAAATTTCCTATTTTACATTTACAAAACCAATAAAATAAGACATATTTTCTTGTTTTGTTTAAAATATTATCAACTTAAAGAAAAAAAATAAAAGCATCACCAACTTGAAAAAAGGTAGAAGATATTTGTCTAGTAGATAAATAGTTTATACATTTGTCTCGTCTTTATGCAATACACTATCAACAACATACAAGAAAATGTGAAAAAGTTACAGAATTATTTGGCTGTTCCAAATAATTTCGTAAACACACACAGATAGTTTCGTGGGTATGTGCTGTATTATCTAGAAAATTCTTTAGACTTTTATCGTTAAACCAAAATATTGTTCCGCCAACTTTCGTTGGGGGCTTTTGGTGTTTATACTATTCTAAACTCGTTGTGCATTTTAAATAATACTGATTTTTAGATGATTTAATTTTCTTTGGAACTCGTTGTGCATTTTAAATAATACTGATTTTTAGATGATTTAATTTTCTTTGGAAGATAAATTTATTGATATATTGAATAACCGTTGCGGCGGTTATTTTACTGATTATCCTTGTTTTAAAGCCTTCAAAAGTTTTAGCATAGTTTCTTTTAATCATAAATTGGTCGCAAAGTTGAGAGAAAAATGTCTCAATTCGTTTTCGCTTTTTCTTGTACAATGAAAATTGAGGAATATAATCTTTCTGATTACTTCTCATTGGTGTATCTAATTTAATATTAGCATAGTTAAATAAATCTATTTGAACTTTTGCTGATAAATAGCCTCTATCTCCAATTAAAGTACAGTTTCGCATTTGCTCACCAATATCTTTTAAATAGTGGATGTCGTGAACGGATGCAGGGCTTATATCAAAATTCTTAATCAACACCATTTAAAGAACATACTGCGTGTAGTTTATAGCCATAGAAATATAATTTCTGTGAAGCACAATAACCATATGTTGGTGAAGAATAGGATTGCTCTTTACAAATTTTTGAACGAGTAGAACGAGCGTTTTCACAAACTTTCATTGGCATGCTATCAACGATAAAAATATCTTCAAACTCATTGAACTCCATCGAAATACGCTGTCTAATTTGCTCTGTTTGTAGGGATAGTCTTCGTTTTCGCTTATTGTAAACACTTCTTTCAATTTTGTTTATCAGAGAGTTTGGCAATTTTCTAAATAACTGTAATTCGCTATCAATACTCAAGTATTCAGCAGTAATATTAAGACTTATGACTTCTAAATCGCTCATTTTAGGTGTTCTTCTCTGATAACTAATCAGTTGATTTTCTGAAAAAAGTCCTAAAACTTCCAAAATTCTTTCATATATTTGCTCTAAGTTGTTCATTTATATCGTTTTATAGCAAAAACAATATACTGATTTTCAGTCTAATAAACAACTCTTGTTTTTTTCATTTCATAATGCACAACGGGTTATTCTAATTTTAGCTTTCATCAATATTTACTAAAAGCACCATTGTTTTGTCTTAAAACATGGTCGTTCTTGTTGGGTGCTTTTAGTGTTCAGAAAGGGAGCTTCAGCTTTCTTTCTGCTTTAGCCTTTCCTCTCGTTTTGTGTGTGTTTAGAGGGGAAAGGCGTTTTTTAATGTTAGAGCTTAGAGGTGAGATATTAGAGCTTAGTATTATCTCAATTCAATCCTTAAGTCTAACATCTAATCTCCAATATCTAAAATCTAACCCTTTAAATATTATAAATTATGTCAATTAAGTACAAAACCATTCAGAAAGCCCAGCCAGGTGTGGCGGGTGGAGGCGACAAAAAATTCTATGCATCGCCTGTGTATCAAGGAGAGAAGACTCTAGAAGGTCTTACCAAAGACATCGAGAAGATTTCCACCGTAAGTGGAGCAGACATTAGAGCGGTGCTTTACGCCCTCGTAGATGTGATGCAAACCTCATTATCAGAAGGACGAATTGTAAGACTAGGCGAACTCGGCAGTATGAGAGTGAGCCTTAGCAGCGAGGGTAAAGCCAAAGAAGAGGAAGTAACTTCGGCAGCGATTAGAAACACAAAAGTACTATTTACCCCAGGGTCTGACCTTAAAAAGATGCTACAAACGCTGAAGTTTGAGAAAGCCTAGCCACCCACAAAAAATTTCCTAGCTAGGGAATGGTAATTCTCAAGCTAGGAAATCTTAATTCCCTAGTTAGGAAATTCTAAACGCTACGCTAGGGAATTTTTAACCCAAAGAATAACAAAGAAAAAATTAAACAAAATCATTAACAACTTTAAAATTAAATTTTATGAAAGCAAAGACTACAAAATTATATAGGGCATAAATAGAAATATACAATAACATAATAAATAAAAAAGCCCGAAAAAAGCCTATGAATAAAGGGTTTACAGAGAAAAAAGCCTAAAAAATAAAAAGAAACGAAATGTACAGAAACTACCATTTACTACCATTTTATTACCATTGCAAAGAGCTTTAATTTCTCTTTTAAGGGCAATAACTACCATTACCGTATAGAAAACCCCGTAAAACTACCTTAAACCTAATAAAAACGCCCCTTTTGGGGCTTTTTTTATACCTTGTACTGAATGAATACGGAACCATATTGGTGGCATTAACAAAATAGGACACTATACCCCGCAAAAGATGTATTTTTTATGTTAGGGAGACATTTAGGGAGATACTTAGGGAGACAAAAATATTGTTTTTTTTAACTTTATAAGAGGGTGTTTATACATTTTTACTGCAACTTAACGCCTTTTTTTTAGTTATAATGTGGGTGTTTAACACTTTTAATGCAAGTTTAAATAAATGTAAAATATTGTTTATCAGTTATTTAAAACGAAAAACCTATCTTTTATACCTATTTTCGCTATTGTTTCTTACAGCTTTACCGTACTACCCTACAAATACAGGGTCAGAGCTGTACTCTTTTACCACCCTACCCAAGACTAAGAAAATTCTTCTGATATTTTCTTTTCTTATTTTAAATGGCTCGTGGACTAGCTGTCCGTCGGGATAAGTTTCTGTATTGGTGCTGTACGCCATAATGCACTCATCATCCATTTTACAGGTTTGCATTCGCTTGGTTACTCTTATTTCGTCTGTTTCTATAACATAATTTCTACCCCAAACAATGCTATTAGTGTCGTAGATACGCTTTAAGGCTAGTATGCAGCCGTTAGGATATTCCACCATACTGGTGCCGTAGTGTCTAATAGCAGCTGTGGCACTCGGGAACCAATCTCCTGCGTCTATATAGTCTGTGGCCACGGATACTGCGTTGTAGGTATCTGCGACCAAATCTGTTCCTCCAATGGTTGCTACATCATCATAGAAAGGGATTAAATTTTTAGATTTTTCTACTTCGCCACCTTGTTTACTTTTTAGCATCTCTCCCTTACCTGTCAATAGCCATTCTGGATTCAATTCGGTGCATTTTGTATATAATAACTCTATATCATATGTGTTTCTTGCCCTCCATTTTGATATATTTTGAGCAGGTATGCCTAAAAAACGAGCGAATTCAGCATCAGAGGAAAATTTTTTATACTCTTTTATTTTATTTAAAATCAATGATTTATCCATTTTTTAAACTATTTTATGTAAAAAATGTACTCAAATATTTGTTATTAAGTACAAAATGTATTTATATTTGCCCTGTAAAACAATTGTAAACAATTTGAACAATGGACAAAAGTACGAAAAAAACAAAGCACTATAATATCTACAATAAAGATATTATCCGAAAATTAAGGAAGAAATACGGCACTTCGCCACACTTCATCTACGCCAGCCTGCGCGGCGACCGCACCAGCGAAACCTCCATCAAAATATGCGAGGATTACAGAAAAGCCGAAGTAGAAATTAATAAAACATTAGCTAAGATATAAACCAAAAAATTATGAAATCACAAAAAATTACAAAAAAAGGAGACTTAGAAATAGGTAAATGCTACAGGGACGGCGATAGCTTTTATTATGTAACAGGTCGCGTGGAATGTTATGAACGCTCTTTTCTAGAGGCTATAAGTTTTGATTTTGATGAAATGGAAGTAGACCTATCCACTCCATATATAGAAGATATAGTAGAAGAAGGAGATTTTGAGGAGATTTCTCTCAAAATGTTTTTAGACTCATTTAAAACCTTTAAAAAAGAGAAAGAAGAATACCTACTACTAGAAACGGATACACTAGCCTTAGCAGATTTAGAATTAAGAAAAATACCAAATCAATGAAAAACCCTATCCACCGCATTTTTTGCATACGCACGAAAGTTATTCGCAATTACGAAGACCTTTCAAAATCTACAAAGCAGGAAAAATACCTTCTATTTGGTAAGCTCATAAAAACGACCCTCCGCAGGGCAACCCGTGAGGAAATATTAAAGTCTTTCAACTCTTTATAAAACGGATACTTAAAAATAATAATTATGAAAGGTACAAATCTTAACGAAATTTTGAATAAAAACATCACTTACCGCCAATACAAACAGGCGGTACATAGGGGGCAAATTATCATTGTAAAAAGAGGATATGGAAAATCTCCCACTCTAATAGATGCAGGCTCTCCCTGTTTTATGCGTCAAGACAAACCAAATCCGAGTACGGCATCTCTATAAGTTTTGAATGTAAAATATAATATCCGTGATGCAAAGCAAAGGTCTTTATAATATCATTAAAATCAGAATGAAAAATATAATTATTAGCTGGGAAATAGATGTTTACAAAAAGAGAATGTTCGTCGGGGATGTGGGTGTCATACCAAAAAGAGAAAGCAGAGCAAAGATGATGAACAAATTCTTTTTCAAGAGAGTGGGTATTAGCAACTTCCAAATGCAATTGTAATGCAACCATCATACATTCAATATTTTCTGAAACCATATCACTATTATTTTTGATTAGACACCACAAACCTAACGAAGTGGTTCGCCGTATGGCAAATATAGTGATTTATCCCGAGCCAATGCGATTGGTTAAGCGGAGCGAAACCGCCTCGGGAGCAACTTATAAACCTAAAAATAAGTGTACGACTATCAAAAAAACATATTATCCATACCTGCAAAACTTCTCTACGAAGACTGGGCATTGATTAGTTATGATTACTATAAGATGCTTTGTCGCAGAGGTAAGTTGGTTCGCACCAATGAAGGTAAAGGACTTGGAAATCAAGCGTGGGTGTCGTTTCACGATTTGCCTGTAGTAAAAGGAGTGGATATTAAAGAGTTTTGTTTGCGTACGCTCGGAAAACCCGAAGATGTTTTAGTAAAAAATTTGCTAGAGGGCGAAATTGTTCCAGACCCAAAGGCGATTGACTTCTACGCACAACACAGGAAGCCCAACGGTAAGCCGCTTAATTTTAATCAGCAAAGAGAAAAAGCCACCAACGCCATGATTTTAAACGCCATTGAAACCATAATGAAAGACCGTGTAAAAAGCAATAAAATATTCGGTAAGAAGAAAACCCAAATATGGCAAAACATCAGCGATGCCGTTAATGCAATTAACACAGATAAATGGCTTTACAATCTACCGAGCAATCCAAGAAGTCTGCAAAGAAAATACAACGAATATTTAAAGGATAGATATATGGCATTTATCCATAAGGGCGAAGGCTCAGACAATGCAAGAAAGGTAAATGAGGATATAGAAATGCTCATCATTAGCTTGTATTGTTTGCCTAATAAGCCTTATATGAAAAGCACTCACGATATGTATTTGCAGTTTATGGGTGGAGCTTTGGAAGTGTACGACCTGCAAACGGGCGAGCTTTACGAGCGTGAAAACTTTTTTGATGAAAAAGGTAAAATGGTAGAAATATCCGAAAGTACCATCAACAACTATATCAATAAGCCCGAAAACCAAATCATTATAGCGAAGTTCAGAAATGGCGACTACGATTATAACCACAAAGTACGCCCACATGTACACCGCCACGCACCAATGTTCTCGATGAGTAAAATATCACTTGACGACCGTGATATTATGCACCATAAGTTGCCCGATGGCTCTAAAGTGATGGCTTACTATGCCTTTGACGATTTGAGCGGTGCGATGATAGGGATTGCCCACAGTAAGAGTAAAAACCACGAGTTATTTTTGGACTGTCTCCGCAATATGTTTCAGTTTACTGCCTCTCACGGCTTAGGTATTCCGATGCAAATGGAGGTTGAAAAACACTTAGTAAGCGATTTTTCGGAGGGACTAATGAAGGCGGGTAATGTATTTCCTTTCGTTCGTTGGTGTAACCCTACTAACTCGCAAGAGAAGTATGCAGAAAACCGCATTAGAGCCAAGAAATATGGAACCGAAAAAGATAGACACCAGAATGTTGGTCGCCACTATGCAAGGCTGGAAAGCAACCGAGTAACAAGACAAAAGATATTTGACGAGCAAAACGACAACTACAAGTTTGCCAAAGCTAATTACGAGCAAATAGTGGCGTGGGAACTAGAAGAACAACGCCTATTTAATAATGAGCTACATCACGACCAAGAGCGTTTCCCTGGGAAAACTCGCTTAGAGGTCTTTTTGGAAAATATAAACCCTAATTTACCAAAGCTCAACAAAGCACTCTTGTCACAGTTCATTGGTGAGCATACCGTAACAACTATTCGCAGAAACCAATATGTAACGGTTCAGTATGGCAAGTACCAATTACCAAACCCGCAAGTGGTTACGATGCTGGCACCAAACAATTACAAGGTAGATGCTTACTATATGCCTGTGGATGGCGAAGTAACGGAAATTTACCTCTATCAAAATGGCGAATACTTATGTAAGTGCGAACCTGTACCAACTTTCAACCGTTCAAACGCAGAGTGGACAGAGACAGATGCCGAAAAGTACAAACAAGCGATGGACTATATCCGCAAGTTTGATGCTTTTGAAAAAGAAATAAGAACCAAAAAGCTCAGCAAATTAGGAACAATGCAAAGCACCAATAGTTTTATAGATGTAGAGTGCGAAGTGGTGGAAACGAAAGAGAAAGAAGAATATGTCCATATAGAAAATCATCAAGACCAAAGAAGCAGAGCTATTAACGATTTGTAAAAAATAAATTTATGATAACCAAAGAATTTAAACAACGGGTTATAGAGGCGGTAAAAACCAACCGCCAGAACTACAACAGCGACACCAAACACGCCAAAGCCTTAGGTACAAGTGCAAGCCAATATTCAAGAGCTTTTAACAAAGGCGAATTAGATAAAGTATTGGACGATTCCAAATGGATAAACATTGCAAGGAGATTGGGGGTGCAATTAAAAGAGGATATTCCTTGGGTAACGGTAAAAACGGAAACCTATGAGTATGTGTATAGCCAATTAAAGGCTTGCCAAACAAGAAGTATATCCGCCATTCTTTGTGATATTGCAGGTATTGGTAAAACACACACGGCGAAGCAATATGTGAAGGAAAATCGAAACGCAGTCTATATTGATTGTTCGCAGGTAAAATCTAGGCAAAAATTGATTAGAAAAATCGCCCAAGAATTTGGGATAACCCACACAGGGCGTTACGCGGATGTGTATGAGGACTTGGTATTTTATCTTAAACAGCTAGACTGTCCTATTATAATTTTAGACGAAGCAGGAGACTTAGATTACACAGCATTTTTAGAACTAAAAGCTCTATGGAATGCCACCGAATATGCTTGCGGTTGGTATATGATGGGAGCTGATGGATTGCGAGAGAAAATCAACCGCCAAAAGAACCTTAACAAAGTAGGCTATACCGAAATATTCGACAGATATGGAAATGACTTCAAAAAGGTAAGTCCAGAGGGTAAAGAAGCATTAGAAGATTTTTACCTAAAACAAATTGCACAGGTGTCCCAAGCCAATCAATCAAACCTTACCCCAAAACAAATGTACGCCAAAACAAAGGGCAGTTTGAGAAAGGTCAGAATTGAAATTGAAAAACAAAGATTATTAAGCAATGGCTAAGAGCGAATTAGAAATACCAAGATATTATACTCACAACGATATTGAAAATGCAAAATTCAATGAGTTAGAGTTTACGGGTGAATGGTTACGGCATTTAGGAATTCCCGAGCGTGCAAGTAGTATTTTGATATACGGAGCTTCGGGACACGGTAAAACTTCCTATGCACTGCAATTTATGAAGTATTTATGCGGCTTTGGAAAAGTATTTTACAACACCGTTGAAGAAGGCATGAAAGCGAGTTTTAAACGCTCACTACGCCTAAATAATCTAAAACTGGTAAGTAGTAAATATGTTTTTCAAAGTGAGCAATATGACGATATGGTAAAACGGTTAGACCGCAAGCGACAGCCTAAGATAGTGTTTGTGGATAGCGTGCAGTACTGCTTTCGTGGTAAGAAGGACAAGGACTATTTCAACCTAGTAGAAAAGTTCCCGACTACCCTTTTTGTTTTCATTTCACAAATGAGTAAAGGAATGCCAAAAGGAGCCGTTGCCGATGCTATTATGTGGGATTCACAAGCGGTAATAAAGGTAGAGGATTTTAAGGCGTATGTAGAAAAAAGTCGATGCGGTGGCGATGAGTTGACGCCTTATATCATCAACCAACAAAAAGCAGAAGAACGGGAAATAAAACTATTAAAAAAAGGATAACATGAACAAAATACTAAATATTCTGGCTTTCGATACTCTTTACGGAGGTCTTAATTGGGGAGACAGATTGATACTCCACTGCTATCTATCTGGCAGAGGACAAGATTTTCCACCCACGGAAAGAATACTGGAAGTTGGAGCCTGCATCCACAGGAACAAATGGCAAGCTCCCGCAATGAAATATATGAAGGACGATGTTGTCCTTTATGTAGAAGACTTAGAAAATGAGCAATGGCTACCGATAGACAAGTATATAGAAAAATATCCAAACCCATTATTAGAAAATGAAGACCTTTAATAATTTCCAATTTGAGTTTAGGAAATATCAGCAGAAGCAAGACGCTAAAATGGCTTTAAGAAAAGCCAAAGAGCTAGAAGAACAACGCAAAAAACAGAACAAATGCAAGAAAGTATAGGAAATGAGTTTTTTCCTCCGACGGAGGAGGAACTCAACGAAATCATCGCCGAGCTTAAACGCAGGCTCGAAGATGAAAGCTACGAGGAAGAGTGGGTGAAAATCCATGAGGAGTTAATGTATAGAGAAAAACAATTAAAAGAAATAATTATTAAAAATAACGCGATATGAATTTAACAAATGAACAAAAACTTGAAATTGTAAAAAATGATATTAGAGAGGTCATCAGAATAACGAAAAAGTCAAAAGAATTAGAGGCGGAATATGAACAATTAGAGGCGGAAGCCAATTTTTTCAAAAGCAAAATAAAAGCCATTATGGATAGCGTGAAGGACGATTTTCTAAACTTCATCCACGCAGATAAAGAGTACCATGATTTGGTAAAAGAAATGGCTATCGAAACTGGAATGTTTAATGACTAAAAATAAATAATACAAATGAACCTATCAAACCTAACAGCGGAGGAACTCCAAGCGGAGCTAGACCGCAGAAACCAAGAAAAATCGGAAGACAGACGAGCCTACAAAGAGTTAGTAAACCAAGAACTCGTCCAAATAATAGAACCTTTGAGAGTAGCGGAAAAGCATCTTAGGGAAGTGAAACTATATGTGTTTGAAAGTCTAAAAAACCTATTAGACCTCAAATCTAAGGCTTACGATGTGAAAAGCACACAGCAGAGCCATACTTTCAGCGATGACAAGGGGAACACCATTACTTACGGCTTTAGGATAATTGACGGTTGGGACGATACTGTTACCGCTGGAATAGACAAAGTAAGGGAGTTTATTTCCTCTCTTGCAAAAGACGAAGCCACAGGAAAGCTCGTTCACGCTGTGAATCAACTATTAAAAAAAGATGCGAAAGGCAATCTAAAAGCATCAAGGGTTTTAGAACTTACTAAACTGGCAGAAGAATTTAATGACCCGAATTTTACCGATGCGGTAAATATCATCAGACAATCATACAAGCCACAACGCTCGGCGTTTTTTATAGATGCCAGCTATACAGATAAGCAAGGCAAAAAGGTGAATATCCCGCTGTCTATTTCGGCAGTGGACTTCCCCGAGGGGACAAACACAGAGGATTTATTTCCCGTACACGAAAATTATAATAAACAGTAAAATCAAATAAAAAAACAATGAATACAAAAGGAAATAAAATGACATCGTATGATGCTAACGAGCAAAACCCATTTACAAAGCAAGTAAGAAGACAAGTGTCAGACTTGATAGATGACTTGGAGATATTAAGAGGTGCTGGAAAAAATAAAAATATAGCCCCCGCAAGCAGCGAAAAACAACGCCTTATTTCTATCGCTCAAACCAAATTGGAGGAGGCATGTATGTTTGCTGTAAAAGCAATTTATGCAGAATAAAAACCACTTTCCGCACTGGCAGGCTTCGGGGTTCAAGCCCCCGAGCGGAACAAAAAAGAAAGTATGGCGAAAAAAATAACAAAAAAAGCTATCAACATCATGAAGATTGATGTTGTGAGCGAAAAATTAGAAATCTTGGAAAACAGACTAATGATGAGAATGACGAGAGGAAACAAAGCCTCTATGTTTTTTCATATAAAAAACTTAAAGGAAAATTTAGAAGAATTAAAAAGAGGGTTATAACTATGCTAAACATTTTACTTGGAATAATCTCCACCGTGTTTCTTTTCAGAGCAATGGCTAATAGGGAAAAATTAGACCGCTGTTATAGAATGGATATAAATATTGAACAAGAGGAATTTTTAGAAATTTTAAACACGATAGTGGCAATTATTTTTGGATTAGCCGCCTTCATAGATTGGAATTATTATTTGAACCAATAAAAAATACTATGGCAACAATAAAGAAACTACAAACTCTTTTCTCCAAAAAAGGATTCAACACGGACGAAAGGCACGAGGTCATCTACAACTTTACCAATGGCAGAACCCAAAGCAGTAGAGAGCTGTCTACTCGGGAATTGGAAGACCTCTGCAATGCATTAGAGGGTATCAAAAAGAGCAAAACCAAGCTGATAAGCACCTGCCTCTCCATTTTGGAAGCAGAGGGCATCCACCGCCCTAATGAACCTATTTTAGAGTTTACAGAAAAAGGAGCAAAGCCCAATCCTTTTGGGCATCTCAATAAATGGATGTTGGAAAGGAGTATTTACAAAAAACCGCTTGCGTTCCACTCCGTATCAGAGCTGGAGGTGCTTCTTCGCCAACTGCATAAGCTGGCAGAAAACAACAAAAAATCTGCTAAAAAATTCGGTAACAAAGCCTATTGGAATAAGGCTGACAAACTTAAAAATTTGAATTAAGATGACAAGAATATATATTGTAGTAGTATTTTTTCTAATGCTATCTTACGCTTGGGGAAATGTAACAAGGACAGAATTGTTGCTATCATTCATTTTAATACAACAGAGCTGTTTTTTTTGGGAGTTTAAAAAAACAAAATCGAACAAATGAAAATCCAAATAAAAATAGAGCAGGAAACGCTCCAACTGCTCAATAGACTAATGGGAGATTATGGTTTGTTGGCTAAATCTTTGCCGAAAAGTAAAACGGGACAATCTATAATGATAGAGCTTCGAGATATTCTGTTCAAAAAAGGTATTTCTTCTTTCGCCAATGACACAAAAAAAGCATCTAAAATAACAATGAGATACCACACCGTTGAGTGCCTTTATTTGTGGATAAAATATACACAAGAGAGTGCCCAAATTGGAGCCTATGAAAATAACAAGTTGGAAATTTTAAAAAATCAAATCCACCCCTCAATAATTCAATAATATGAGAGAATATATCGCTTTACACAAGAAAAGTTCCCGAAAAATTTATTTTAAGTACAGCTTTTTAGGTGTTTTAGAAGAACTAAAACTGTACGGCGAAAAATACACGGAGGAACAAGTGAAATGGGTATTACAAAGTACAAGAATGCCATTTACAGAATCTCAAATGTTGTTTTTATGCTCTAATAAAAAGTTAGATTTCGACTATATGCCAATGCCTACAGATTTGAGTTTTGAGGTTTTCTGGAACCTCTACGGCTACAAAAAAGGCAAAATAGCTACTACCCAAAAAGCGTGGAATGCCTTGTCCGATGCAGACAAAATAGAAGTTCTGCTCTATATACCTAAGTTCAAAGAAACGAAAAAGATAGATAAAACGGCTATGCCGTACCCTTCAACCTTCCTCAACCAAAAATACTGGTTGGCAGATAAAATTTAATCTTATGATAAGAACGATATTTAAACAGCCAAACCTTATAAATATACAAGTAGATACTCATGTGCCTCAGTCCGACATTTTAATATTTCTAATGATAAGAGGCTACGAAATAAAACCGTATGTCTATAGAGAACCTGCCGAAAAGGGCTTTTTGATAGACGAACCACCTTTTGAGTGGCATACTTTTACCGCCACCCGAAACGGCGAGGAACAAGGCAAAGATAACCTCTTTTTAAATGTTTTTGAAAAAGAATTGAAAATAGTTTTAAAAGAATTTATGAGTTTTTAACCCAACCGCTTGGAACTTCCGAGCGGTTTTTTTTATTTTTGGGCTTAATTTAATCGTTATGAGAAAAGTATTATTAGTATGCACACTATTTATTTTGGCGTCTTGCTCAAGCCCCCTATCAAAAAAATTTAATCCAGATAACTTTGGTGCTGATTTTTCTGAAATACAAAAAAAAGTTGGCAAGGATGATGCCGATATGTTGAAAAGTTATATATTGTCGCATAGTATTGTAGGTAGGGATATTGAAATAAATGGACTTACTTATCAACAAATATTGGATAAAGCGAAGGCTGAGAAAAAAGAAAAAGAAGAAGCTATTGCCACATTTAATAATAAAAGATTCACTAATTTGGATAACTTTTTAGATGATTTACAAGCCATAGTAGATAAAAAATGTATAGCTATTACAAATGAGGAGGTAGGATGTTTGGGGGCTTTTTGTGGTTGGAAAGAAAAAGAAGGAGTTATCAAAAATTACACTTATAAAAAAATAATGGACGAAGCCCCAGGTTTTTGTTCAGAAAATGGATTCTAGAAAAAAAACGCCAGTTTGTTTGGCGTTTTTTTTTGGTTTAATTTTGCGATATGTCCTTGAGTTCTCAACATATCGGTAGAAAAAGAAACCTTCTAAAAAGGTATAAAGCGGTTATGGAAGAGTTCAATAAACACGATTGTCGTTACATACCTATTACCGTTATTCATCGCGAGTTTATTTACCCCAAATTCCACATCAGCAGGGATACGCTTTATCGCATTCTAAATACACCCATAGAGGAGGAACTGGAAAAAATCAACCAACAACAGCCTACCCTTTTTGGTTAGACATTGTGCAGCTCTACTGTATAGACTACTTTATACTCCTGCACTCCATCATCTCTTTGCATACGCCCAAATGATGTGCGGAGCATTTTAGTTGCATTTTCTACGGGAGCATAGCCGTGTAGTTTTTGATGCACCTTTTCTACCCAATCAAAAATCTCCCAAGCATTATTTTTTTGCCCATTTGGAGCATTAAAACTGGTATTGCTTAATTTCATATTAGCCAAGGTTATTTCTATGTTTAAGATGCCGTTTTGGCGGTCTTTGGGCTTCTTGCTTAGGTCTTTTCCTAAGTTGCTGAACTGCCCTCCTTGTATGTCTATCAAACAGCAGGGCCATTGCACAGGCATATTAGGGCTGTAATAATCTATCTGCCCCCAATCCTCATCTATGTATTTGAGTTCTGTTACTTCCGATAAGCGGTTCTGTATGGCTTGTAATAAATTTTTCATAACTATTTTTTAAAGGGTTTAATTTCTAATTCTTTCAAGTTGTGGTTAATGATTTCTTTTATCATTCTATCCACTTCGGGGTGGTGTCCAATAAATTGGCGTTTTTCAATTTTTATTTTTGAGCCTACTTTTTTAAGAGCGAGAGCTTTCCATTGTTCTGCTTCTATACTCAGCCGTTTGGCTTTTTGTCCTTTGCCTTTTGCTCCTCCCGATGCTTTGTAGTGCATCGCCCAAAAAAAGCGTTTCATTTTTTCGGTTACGGTAATTTCTCCGCCATTATTCATTATTTCCGCATACGGCATAGGACTGCTAAATTTTATCCCTGTGGTGCTCAGTTCCGAACGAATAGAACGCCTTAACTTTCCAGTACGCATCATCACAGAACCACGCCTATTGTGTAATTTAGGCTGTGGCCATTTTTCATTAAAAAAGTCCTTTCGTTCAAAGTTTCGGTCAAACTCTTCGGTTAGTTTTACCTTAATATCGGTGAGGGTATTTTTTAAAAATTCTTCGGGTTTCATTTATGCAACTTTATTAATTTTAATTTTATTTCGTATCTTTGTGTCGTAAACTATGTTTTTATGACACTTGAAGAATATTATAAAGCAAAAGATAAATTGAAAGCTCCTAATGGGTTAGATAGTTTTGATAGAGCAAAATGGTACACTAAAGAAATTAAAGGTCTTCAAAAAGAATTATCCCCCGAAGATTTAGATATTGTTCTTACGCGTGAACAACATTGGGAGGATAAAGTGGCCTCTTCCCATAATTAAATTTGTTTCATTTTTATTAGGTAATTTCCTTCTCCCTTATCAATAAAGTCAAAAACTTTAAATTTTTGTCCTGCTTTGAATAGTACCTCTTTTTCATAACTAAACTTAGAAAGTTTTTCGATAATGGCGGCATCTTTGGTTTCTATCTCAAAATAAACGTTTCCATTAAATTTCCCTTTATCATCGTAAGAGGTAGACATAAATGACTTCTCAATGTGGAGTTCTCCAGTTTCAAAAGCTTTTTTATATACTTCTACATCTTTCTGTTCTAAATTAGCACCTCTAAAAACTCTTCCTCTAAACCTATCGGGTATTTCGTCCAATGCTTTATTAATTGTTCGGGTTATTGCCTTGAAATAGGCTTTTGTAACACCTTCACTCTCGTCAAAATTTATCTTTAGCCCCCTATTAAACTGATTGATTTGTTTGTAATAATGGTCTGAATACATTCGTACAGAAGTTTTCTTTTCTATATCCATTAATGGATAGGGTTCTGTTATTTTTTCATTATTTTTTGCTTTTTTAAGCTCATGAATAAAATCAGTATTTTTATTTAATATTTTATAATCCTGCCCGCTAAATAATTTTTCAGTTTGTTTCTTTACCTTATCCGCTCCCACCACTTTATTGTAAGTATTATTCGGCGGAAACATCTTTTTTTGTTGTCCCGGGTTAAAGCGGAACATTGCCAACTTGTTTTTGCCGCTTTTACCTATTTGAGAGGTTGCATATTGTCCAAGCTCCTGTGCTTTTTTACTATCTGACAGCGTTTTCTCTCTTGCCAATACTTCCACGGCTACACAACGGCAACGCCAACCATTTGGTGGGTAGTATTCTGTCCAAAAGGCATCTGTTTTAGGCAAGCAAATACCATTCAGCTGTTGGTGGCTTGCCCTTACCCGTTCGTCGCCTGCGGTTCGGTATTCGAGCCAATAACGACCGGTATCTTCTTGTAAGTTTGCCCAATTGGCAGCACTCATAGAACTATGAGCGGCAAATTCATATTCTGCCTCTAAATAATGCTGATTATACTGCTTATTTAGTTTTAAAACCTTTTGTTCAAAATCGTGATAGGGTCGCAAATCACCCTTTTCATCTTTCAAATACGAGCGAGCCTCTGCCAATTGGGTGTGGGTTTTTAAGCCCGAAAAGATAAAAGCATCTTGCTCCAAATACGCCCGCATTTCTTCGGGGGTTTCCTGTGGTATTTGTGAGCTGAATAGTTCCGCTGTTTTATTGATTAAGCCTTTATACTCGGTTATTTTAGCCAAATCTTCAGGGTTGTACCCTTGTTGTTCATAGAGTTTTTTAAATGCCTTTTCAGCGAGGTTTAAAACCTGTTTAAACTTGGTTATTTTTCCTCTGTTATTCGTTAAATTTAGGCGTGTGTTTGCCTCTCTGCAACTTGGACAGTCGCAGGGTTGGTATTGCTCACTCAAACTATGATGTAGGGCTGAAAAATAGAGACTTTGTTTACTTTCAGCCCTTAGTCGAAAAAATCCAAAGAAAGCGTTTGAGCATTGGCAGGTGTTTTAGTTCCTGTTACTTCAATGCCAAATTTTTGCTTAATCCATTCATCATCCACTTCTTTGTACGGCAATATTTCTTTAGTTCGTGTCCACAGATCGCCTATGTCATCCACTTGGTCGTATTCTAAGTACAAGCCGTCTTCGGGAAGTATGCCAATGGCATACAATGCGGGCAATACTTTGGCGTTCATCATCTGTTCCACTAATGTTTGGTCGGCGTTCACGAGTTCCTGCAACATATCTTGCGACACCTTTTCTTTGCCTTGCGTTCCAAACTTGGTATCTTGCCCAACGATAGCCCCCGAAAACAACATAGAAATATTATCACGGCAAAGGTTGATTAAGCCGTTATATACCTCTCCGCTGGCAGGTTGTCCTGTGTTTGCAAATTCAAAGTTTTCAGTTTCATCAATGATAAACCACGCTGCTGCCCCCATATCAATCAACATTCTTTCTGCCCTACGAAGTGCCGCAGGGTCTTGGGTGTTCGTTTTCATTACCCTTGGCGGTATGCCATATATTTCGCATAGTTCTGACCAACAAGACTGGGCAAATCGTGAGAAAAGAATGTGCGGTATGGCTTTGTTAATCAATCCCAATTCTCCCACATTTCCAAAATCCAATAACCAAGTACCGTATTCGTGAGCGTTGATGTAGTCAATGCCTTTATCGTCCGAATAGTCCTTTAAGATAATGCCTTTTTGTGGTATCACATTTTGGCGGGGTACAAGGTGGATAATAGGATTTGGTATTTGACCCGGTGCGATGGTTTCATTTTCTTTTCGGTCTAATTCTATCAAGGTATAGCCGAAAAACTGCGAATCTAAAATATGACTGATGATGTCGCTAAACCACGCTGATTTTTGCAGCTGTCTTGTAAGTTCCTCGTGTACTTCTCCGTTAGGTTTCTTAATAGAAAAATTAGCCGAAATACTCTTTAACTTTCGGTTGTTAATTTGCGAGGTAGCGTGTGCGTCCAACATCATATCCGCTACTAAATTATAGTATGGAAAATACTTTGGATTTTCGGGGTTCTGTGCTAAGGCTAAAGCATTTTTCCACACCATTACATCGGAGCGAGTGCGTGCCATTGCTTTAGGTACAATATTGCGTGTTGCCTTGATCGTATTGGTCTTTGCGTTTTTTCTATTCTTTGCCATATTCTCCTTGTATTTGAATGCCCTGTGGGCTTAGAGTTAGTTTTTCAATGTTAAAGCCGTCTGCCTCCAATTGAATGCGTATGTGCCGGTCAAGCATACGGGTAATACTTCCATTTTGGGCCTTTTGAATGTCGCACCCTGTCAGTGGCGAGTTTTTCCATTCGCCTTGTTTGCTAATAAGTAAGTGTTCTATATGTCGTTCGTCGGAATCGGCAACCATAAAATCGCCGTTTTTTATTTCCAAGTCGTAGTCGTCCGTTAGTTTGATGTCTCTCATATTTTTTGGGGGTTATGCCTCGTGGTTGAATTTTGGGCGTGAGCCATAAATAAATGGTTGCACTGTATTCTCATCTTCGTTGTCGGCATCGTCCTTTAGGATTGGTAAATCAGATAGATTTACTTCCCCTTTGGCTAATTGTTTGAGCCACATAACGGCACGGTCGTAGCGTTCTTTGGCTTGTTCGTAGAGAATATCCACATTACACAAATCAATGATGTACCACTTAGCGATGGCGATGCCGTGGCTTACCAATAAAGCGTTGCGTTCGTCTCCTGTTTTGGAGAGAATAGCCTCTACATCATAGCGAAGCCTACCGTCCAAGTATTCCTTTTTATGGTTGCCCTGCAGGTAACTTTTGAGTTCTATTTCTGCCGAGGCTAAGGCTTGCAACACAATACCATCATCACCCTCTGTGATTTGCTCTATTTGATAGTTGTAGATGTTATTTTTTAGGTCTTCTTTTTGTAAAAACATATTTTTATATTTAATTGCCTGCGGAGGCTCTCCGCTTAATAATGGTTATTTACTCTTGCTCCAAATTTATAAGTGCCTTTAGCCCTTCTATTCCGTCTTGTGAGCCATTGAAAAGCACCATGCACGGCATCGGGTCCGTCGTCGTGGGCTTGGCTTCCTTTTTCAAAAGCCAAAAGTTGGTCAATCAGCGTTTGCATATCGGGCGTTTTTTGCTCCGAATTAAAAAACACACATTTGCGTTCAAAGTGTCCCGAAAGGCTTTCGATGCGGTCGTATTTGTCCGTTTTACTTCGTTTGTCCGCCACTACCGGAATGTAGTAGCCCCGTTTGTCGCCCTCAATATCGAAATCCGAAACAAACTCGTCCATAGCAAACAATCCCTCAATCATATAGCGGATGTTGAACTTGTCTAAGTTGTAGGCTTCGTATTGGTCGTAGAGCCATTTGGCACAATGCGCACGGCTTTTTTGTTGCATATACACCAGTAATATATGGTATTCTTTGCCTTTCACTCCTACCAGTATCAACGCCTTGTAATCGGCGTTTTGCTTGTAGGAAAGGTCGCCATAAAAGCATAGACTGTCATACTCTTTAAGAGGCAAGGCTTTTTTGTATTGAATGTCCTCAAACTTGAATATCGCTCCATCTTCAATGTGCGTGTGCATATATTCACGCATAAAGGAGCGGTAGGGTGTTTTTTTGAATTTGTTTTTCCAATAGTCGGCACTGGTTTTCTCGGGCCACTCGGGGGTAAAGTCTTGCAGGTTCTTAACCGCCTTTACACTGAGGACTTCAAAATGAGTATCGTGCAAGTCTTCCAGCCCTTCCTCTTCTTTATCTTGCTGAATGACCTGTGTAAAATAGGTTTTCAGGCGGTTGGTAATACTATTCTTGTGAAAGTTGTTATTAGCAAATACAAAGCGTTCTGTGCTTCCCTCGGAACTGTCAAAGCACCCCCAAACATCTTCGGTAATATAGTCCACATTTTCACGCATGATGCGGTCATTATGGATGCTTTTTTTGCTGTCCACATCGTCCACAACGATGTAATCCGGTCTTTCGGATTGTTCCCTCGCACCCCTTGGGTTCTGCCCAAATCCCAAAGACATAAACCGAACGCCATCGGAAGTGGCAAAGTCACCATCTGCCCAATTACCTAAACTGAATTTTTCGCCGTAATCGTTTTTGATACGGTTGTTAAACTGAAGTTGTGCTTGAATGCCCGAAAGTAATTTTTTGGCTTTGGGTTCGGTTTCTCCGACCAGTAGCATAAATTTAAGGTCGTTTTTCGCTAAGTATAGATACAACGGAATGCCCATATCAATATGTACAGACTTTCCAGCCGAGCGATACATCTCCGCCAATAATCGAAGGCGTTTTTTGTCGGTTATGATTTTTGCTAACTTCTTATGGAACCACGCCGATTTCTTTTTGGCGTAGTTGGGAAAATAGTATTCAAACCAAGCGATGTAGTCTTTTTCCAGTCGCTTAATTCTATCGTTTTTTTCTTTGGCAGTTTCGTGGATATTCACGGAAGTTGCCAAAGCAATGCGCTGGCAATGCTTATCGTAGTCCTGTAATAAGCGTAAATACTTCTTGTTATCCATTATTGCTCTAAACTAATGCGATGTTGTAAAAACTGCTTGTGAAAGGTGGTACACTCTTTAGCAAAATCGGGGTCTATTTCCGAAATGAAATTATCCAAGTCTTTGAGTATTTTATGCACCACAATAGGGTCAGCCCGTTTTTCCAGTCGGTCTATAGCTGCCATAATTTTATTGACGGCATCAGCGTTGAATTTGGGTTTACCTCCTTCGGTCAGGTTAAGGGCCTCTTGTTGGAGGCGTTGTTTGATGACGGTAGGCGAAGCGTGAAAATCTAGTCTCTGTGCTTCCCAATCGTCTTGCCTTGCCCAATTCCCAACGGTTTTCTCCGTTACTTTGAAGTGTTCTGCCACCTCCTTCAATGTGGCTTCAATGTTTTCAATATAAAACTCGGCAGCTTTGAGCCTTGTTTGTGTCTTAGCCATTTTTTATGGGCAAAATTTGCCGAAATTATTCCTATTTGAAAGAAAAAGTACGAGGATTATACACTTGTGTTTGAGCTTCACACAACCCTGCTTAAACATCTGACAACTCTTTTTTTTTCAGTGAAATACGCTCCAATTTTGCCTCAGAAAAAGGACGAAAAATGCCAAGATTCATACTTAACGACGAAAACAAACAAAATTCCTACGGATTCAAAATAAGAACTTCGGGTATTTCGCTGGAGAGGTTTTCTACGAACCCTGTAATGCTGGACGGGCATAATCCGTCGAACCTTTCTGTAATAGGACAATGGAAGGATTTTAAGACAGCGGACGGAAAACTCTCCGCCGATACCCATTTTGATAGTGAGGACCCACACGCTAAGGCGATTGAGGGTAAGGTAGAGCGAGGAATGATAAAAGGAGCCAGTATGGGAATATCTTTTAATAAAAAGGATTTTTCCTATGAAAACGGCGAGCTTGTTCTTGAAAAGTGCGAGTTGCACGAAGCTTCCATTGTGGCCATACCAAGCAACGCCAACGCCCTACGACTCTACGCCGAGGGTGGCGAATTGATGAATGATAGCGATGTAAAAGCCCTGTGTTTGTCTATTGCCCAAAATTCAGCAGAATTTAAACCAAAAAATATGAACAAAATCAAACTATCACAATTGGCGTTTATCGCCCTAGGCTTTGCTCAAACAACTATCGAGGCAAGCGAAACAGAAATTAATCAAGCTATTTTGGGCTTGCAAAAACAAAAAGAAGAGGCAGAGCAAAAGCTCCAACTCTCAGAAGAAAAGCTGAACGCTTATATCCAAAAAGAAAAAGAGCAAAAAGCCCAAGCCGTTACGGACTTAGTTGAGCTTTCTATCCAACAGGGTAAAATTACTGCAGATAAAAAGCAGTCGTTTATTGACTTAGCAACTCAAAACTTTGAGCTGGCAAAGTCTACATTAGACGCTATTCCTGCTAAAAGAAATTTTAGTACGGGGGTGCAATCGCCAAGCGGAACATCTGCTGTAACCAATATGGAAGAGTTCCAAAAGTTGAGCTTATCGGAGCAGTTGGCGTTCAAAGAAGCGAATCCAGAAGGCTACCAAGCTATTTTAAAATCAATTTAAGCGGATAGCCTACGCAGGCGATTTATCAATAAGTACAAGTAAAACATTTAAAATAATAGAAATTATGCCTAAAAATTTTCCAGAAATATGGGAGGGTCGTGTAAGACAGACCTTAGAGCAAGGAGCAGAAGCTGACTTCTTGGACGGCGTTGCCGAGTTAGACGGCGAGGTTACCCAAATGGGTGAAAAGAACTTAATTCACATCCCAACTTCACAGTTCAATCCTGATGTATTAATCAACAATAATACCTATCCGTTGTTAGTGCAAGAATACGATGACAACGAGGTGGTGATTAGTTTGGACAAATACCAAACCAAACCGACCAAATTAACTGATGACCAAATCATCGGGGCAAGCTACGAGCGTATAGACGCGGTTACCAAATCGCACACGAATGCAATCGGTGTGAAAAAGGTAAAGAAAGCACTTCACTCATTAGCACCTATGCAAGCCGATGCAACTAAGGGCAATATTGTCTTAGAAATAGCCAATGCTTCTGTAGGTTGTACTTACGAGGACTTGGTGGCTTTGAAAGACAAATGCGACGAGGCAGGGTGGCCAGAAGAAGGTAGAAGATTGGTGTTGTGCAATAAACACTGGAACGCCCTTTTAAAAGACCGAAAAAACTTCGGAGACCAGCTCGTGAATTACAAGTCTGGGCAGGTGTCTCCTGTGATTGTAGGTTTTGAGATTAAGAAGTATGTGGCTTCTCCTCACTACAACGCTAGCGGAGAGAAAAAGGCCTTTGGAGAAGTACCTGGAGGAGGCGACAAGCCTGCATCCGTTTGTTTTGTATTGGAAAACACGGCTAAGAAAACAGGTTTAACCAAGCAATATTTTAGAGAGGCAGAGAGTGATCCAGAAAATCAATCTAACAGATTGAGTTATAGACACTACTTTATTGCTACGCCGGTAGAGGATAAATGGAGAGCCGCTTTAATATAAATAACCAAAACCTTAGGCTTTTGGTATAAGAAGCCTAAGGTTTTTTAAAACACTACAATTATGCAACAAATTTTCAAAGATAATCCAGGGCTGGATGTTTGCTACAAAACATCGGACAATAAATATTTTTTCACACCTAACGATGCCCATAATTACGCTTCCAATCTAAAAGATAAGAACGTGGAAAAATTGGTTCGACCTATCGCTTTAGACGATGTAAAAAAAGAAGACGCGCCAAAGGAAAAGGTAAACACTTCTGACACCGAGAAAAAAGAAGATACGGCGAATGAAAACGCGGGCACTTCTGAAGCTGATAAAAAAGAAGACGCACCAAAGGAAAAGGTAAACACCTCTGACGTCGAGAAAAAAGAAGATTCGGCGAATGAAAACGCGGGCGCTTCTGAAACTGAGAAAAAAGAAGACACAGAAAACAAAAAAGTAAAAACCCCTAAAACTAAGAAATAATGAACGGCGTTAGGTTTATAAGAGAAAACGGAGGCTTGGGCAGAACCTTGCCGGGCGAAGACCATATTTCCGGTTTAATCGTCTATGGGGAGACTGCTGTGGAAAAACGGTTAATTATTTCCGTGGACGAGTTGGCAGATGCGGGCATTACACCCACTAATAATCCTGTGTTGCACTATCATATTTCTGAATTTTTCCGGATAAATGAGGGGGCGAAACTCTATGTGCAAGCGGTGGCCACTTCTGACGGGAACTTTACGGAAGCGAAAGTATTGCAAAATTTTGCACAGGGTAAAATTCGCCAAATGGCTATTTGTGATTATAAAACGGCGATGTCCGGACTTCAAAATGCCCTTAGCAAGTTGAATGCCATTGCTGTGGACTTGGGTAATAGAATTACGCCTTTGAGCTTTTTGTATTCGTTCAAGGTGGAAAGTGCCAATATGACGGAACTTCCTAACCTGCACACGATGAATTGTGAAAGGGTGAGTGTGGTCATTGGTCAAGATGGTGCAGGCAGAGGGAGCTATATTCACGCTACTAAGCCGTCAATTTCGTGCATCGGTGCAGTATTGGGTGCGGTTTCAAAAGCAAAAGTACATGAGTCCATTGCTTGGGTAGAAAAACAGAATTTGGTCAGTATGGCTTATGACAAAGCATTGACAGGGGGCGAACTGAAAGCCTTAGAACTAGATGTTCCTGCCTTTTGCGATGGTTCTAAAAATGGAAATTATACGCCCCAACAGTTGGAAGCTCTCCACGAAAAGGGCTATATATTCTTAACACAGTATCCGGGGCACGCAGGCACTTATGTGAATGATAGTTTCACGGCAACGGCGAAAGACAGTGATTACGCCTATATTGAAAACAATAGAGCCGTTGATAAAGCTATTAGAGAAGTCAACCGTGTGTTAGTTCCAAAAGTATCAGGACCTGCTTATATCGACCCCGATACGGGTATGTTAGAGCCTTCGGGTGTAGTAGCCTTAGAAGCCTTATGCGATGAGCCGTTGGACGAAATGTTACGAAACGGAGAAATCAGCGGTTACAAGGTTAAAATCAACCCTAACCAACGAGTTTTACAAAACTCAAAATTGGAATTGGTTATTAAAATAGTTCCTGTTGGGGCTATGCGACAAATCGAAGTTAAAATAGGATTAACCCTTCAAATCAATTAAAATATGGCAGTAGAATTAGAACCTTTAATTAACGGTAGAGAATACGGCTGGGCGGATATTGCCGTTAATATTGGCGGTGTGCCGGTAACGGGTATTCGTGCGATAAAATATGAGGAGGAACAAGAGAAAGAGAATATTTACGGAGCAGGAAGACACCCCGTGTCAAGAGGCTACGGAAGAGTAAAAGCTACCGGTTCGGTAACCTTGTTGGCAAGTACCGTGATGGCGTTGAAAGCCAAAGCTCCCAAAGGACAGTTGCATCGTTTACCACCATTTCTCATAACGGTAAATTATCAGCCCGACAATCAGCCTTTGGTAACTCATATTTTGAAAAATTGTGAGTTCAAAAAAACAGCTTTTGATTGGAAAGAAGGCGACATGAGCAAAGAGGTGGAACTGGAATTATTAATGTCCCACATTGTAGATAAATCAAAAGGGTAATTTTTTAAGAATAATTAAAAACAGAAAAAAATGCAAGACGAAAGAATTTGCGGACTAACCGCTACGGAGATAGAACAACTGAAAGAAGAGCACGGAGCTTTGGTATTGGTAGAAGTAACCTATGCAGGTAAAAAACAGCAAGTAATTTTCAAAGAACCGACTTTTAAACAATTGGAAGCTCTAACGGCAATTAGTAAGAGTAATGAGATGAAAGCAGTGCAATCTGCTTATGCGAACTACATTGTAAAAGCCGACGAAGAAATACAAAGTAGGGATATGCTCAAAGCGAAAGCTATTGAGGCACTTATGGCGAGAATGCAAAAAACCACCGCCGAGGCAAAAAACTTATAAGCTCGCTACAAAGCGAGCAGTCGGAACGGGAACAATGGAAGGGCGATGCGCTCATACGCTCAAACTTCCATATAGACCCCGAAAAGTTGCAGGTAAGTGAGTGGAATAAACTCTATGCTCAAGCCTACTGGTTAGAAGAATGGCGGTTGAAAAACCAAGCGGAAATGTTTAAGGCGTTGTTTGGAGGTTAGTTATCAGAGCATCGATTAGCAAATGTAATGAGAGCATAAAAAGCCCAAAAGCTTGAAACTATAAGAAATAGAATAGGATTAACAAAGGATACCAATAAGCTGATAACAAAACAATAACCTAACAGAGATAATTTGTAACCTTTCATAATCATTTTTTACAAAAATACAAAAATGTCATCAAATGCAGTAACATATCAGATAAATTTTTCCACTAATGGGGAGCCTGTATTTGCTCAAATAAATACAGGACTTGGTGAGGTAAATAAATCTGCGGAAAAAACACAAAAAGTTTTCGGTGATTGTTACAAGGCTTTGTTATCTGTTAATTTAGCTGCTGATGGTATTAGTGTACTGAAGCAAGGCTTCGATAGTCTTATTCAGCCAGGAGCCACACTCAATTCTCAAATGGCGGAACTTTCGGCTATTACAGGGGTAACAGGACAAGGCTTGAAAGAAATTGAACAGGCAGCACGATTAACTTCCAAAACTTTTGGAACGGATGCCAGTGCGAATGTAGAGTCTTATAAATTGGTGCTTTCCCAGCTTGACCCTGAAATTGCCAAGAACAGCGAGGCAATGAAAATGATGGGGGATAATATCAATATCCTTTCCAAGCAAATGGGTGGGGATACGGTAGCGGCTACTAATGTACTGACCACCTCAATGAACCAATTTGGCGTAAGCACCGAAGACCCCATACGGGCCGCCAAAGTCATGGCAGACATGATGAATGTGATGTCTTCGGCGGCACAAGCAGGTTCTGCGGAGTTGCCACAAATACAGTCGGCACTGGAGCAGGTGGGTATGGTAGCGAAAACCACGGGTTTGAGTTTTGAAGAAACTAACGCCCAAATCCAAATTTTGGACAAGGCGGGAAAGAAAGGAAGCGAGGGTGGTGTGGCGTTGCGAAATGTTTTAACAACCTTATCCGAGGGGCGTTTTACTTCCAAATTAGCAGCGGAGGGCTTGGAAGCGGCAGGTATTTCAGTTGATTATTTAGCAAATAATAGCATATCCTTAACCGATAGATTACGAACTTTACGTAAAATACAAGGCGACACCGCCCTAATGACTAAGGTTTTTGGTAAAGAGAATATGGCAGCTGCTATTGCAATGATTAACGGTGCCGATGAAGCGGATAAACTAACCCAGCAAATTACAGGTACCAACTCCGCGGTAGAGCAAGCTAACACCATTATGGGGAGCTATACCGAAAAAATGGCAAGAACCAAAGCTTGGGTTGATGATTTGAAAATTAGTTTTTTCAATTTAATTGAACCTTTTGCGCCCACTATTCAAGGTTTCTTTAGTATGTTTAATATGGCTGGAGAATTGTCGCGCTCTTACATAGCCTTAAAATCTACTCTTGAAGCCTTTTTACCAAAGCTATTTATTAAGAAAGGGGCAACGGATAGTGATACTATTTCTACTCAAATAAACACTGCCGCAACGAACCAAAATACCCGTGCAAAAAACCGATTGGGAATTAAATCAATTTTTGCCGCACTTAAACTAAGAGCGATTAATGCTCAAATGACCATAGGCGCGGTATTAGCAAGAATACAGGCAAGCGGTATTCGTTCAGTGGCTGTAGCTTTTGGGCAGGCTACTTTAGGAGCAACCGCCTTTCAAATCGCTTTAGATGCGTTGGGGATAGGGCTTATTCTGTTGGCTATTGCTGGGCTGATTGCTTTATTCAAACACCTATGGGAGAACTCTCGAAAATTTCATGAAATACTCGGCTATATCGGTGGGGCGGCTAAAGCGATATTCCATAACATAGGTGTATACGCCAAGCGTGTGTGGGATATGATAATAAAACCCATTGCCATGGCCTACTATAATGTGTATAAATGGGTGTTCCTAACCATTTGGGAAGTCATTAAAAATGTTTTCAACTGGGTAAAGAGTATTGTATTAGGCACGTGGAATAATGTTATTAAGCCCGTAGCTCTTTGGATTTTGAATTTGTATAAAACTGTTTTTATGGCAATATGGAATACTGTTAAATGGGTATTTTCTACGATTAAAAACTTTGCTTTAGGGGTTTGGAATTGGATAAAACAGCTTTTTGGAGGTTTTGGACAGTGGCTGAATGAAACTATTATAGAGCCGGTAAGGTCTGCCTTTTCAAAAATATGGGATTGGATTGTAGGTTTATTTGACGGAATGAAGAATAAGCTGTCGGGAATACTTACGCCTATTAAAAAATTTTGGAATAAGTTATTTTCTTCGGAGGGAACGATTAATGTACATGAGACTGGAAAAGCAAATTCAAAAGAGGCTGGAGAACGATTTGACAGAGAACAAAAAGCAAAAAAAGGAGACCAACCACAAGAGGTCAAACTCGTAGAAGACCCCAAGTTTGATGTAAAAGGAGGTATTCCCAAAACCCCAACTATTGGCGGTTCTGCCGTAAAAGCAACCCAAAAAGGCTCTGGAGTGGGAAGAGGCAACGGTTCTGACAGTGGCAACAAAGTACGCAACTTAAGCATCGGTAAGATGATGGACAATTTCAATGTGTATATGAACGCTAGCAATGGTATTGACAAGCACCAATTACTACAAGCGGTAAGAGAAGTGTTATTAACGGCATCGGCAGACTTTGCAGGTGCAACAGATTAAAGTTATGATACAAGATTTTTCATTTAGACCTGACAGCAGAGGACTTAAAAGCGCTGCCGTAAACCTAGCGTTTCGTTTTGGAATGCAGACGGCGAAGCCTTTTCCGATACGAAAAGAAGAAGGCTTTACTTTTTCGGAGGCGGAGAAATTACTCAATAAGCAATGGTTGACCAGTTTAAAAATAATCCTAAACAAAGATGAAGCTTTTATTTTCAATGAGGTTGTTATGAGTGTTGCACAAGAACGAAATATCGTGACAACACCCCTGCAGGGCAGAGATGGAACGATAAAAGAGTTCATTAGCAATGGCGATTATGTGATTACAGTGGATGCCGGAGTAATGGAAGGGCAAAAACAAGTCGATAACGAAGACGATGAAGTGAGTTTTCAAATACCGGGTAATACTTATCCAAAGGCCGAACTGGAGCGATTAATAAAAATTTTAACACTTCCAAAAGCGATTGAAGCCTATAGTGAGTTTTTGCTTGTTTTTGGGATAACATCGGTAGTAGTAAAGTCATTTTCATTGGTACAGGAAACCCATAGCAACCGCCAAAGCATTCAGATACAAATGCTTTCGGATACTCCGTATGAAATTAAAACGATTAAGGAAGATTATGTTAAAGTTAAGTAGCCATATCATCATCGAAGGCGATAAAACTTGGGAGTTTACCGCGTTGAACGAGTGTACTATTGTGGAAGATACGGGCACGCTTACCGATACCTGCGAATTGATTTTACCCAAGAACATCACTTGGCAGGAAAATACAAGAGAAGACGGAAAGCCCCCCATTAAAAGAGGCGATAAAATAACGGTTAAACTTGGTTACGATGATAAACCCGAAATCCGATTTACAGGCTTCATGCGGTCGGTAGATGCCAAAACGCCCGTAACCATTAAATGTGAAGATGGTATGTTTATCCTCAAATCGAAAAAAGCAGAGCCAAAAGCCTTTAAAAATGCAAGTTTAAAAGAGGTTATCACGCATCTATTGAAAGGGACAAACATTGAGTTTAAACTCATTGATGATAATATAAAGGTGGGAAATTGGCGAATTACTAAAGCCAATGTGTCGGAGGAATTGCAGGAACTCAAAGAAAAAATGATGTTGTCTTCCTACTTCCGAATGATAGACGGAAAAAGCATATTGTACATAGGTTTAGCTTATCCGTTGGACAACCGAAAAAAGGCGGTATTCAAGCATGGAAAGAACATTATTAACGAAAATTTTGAGTATCGGGATAAGGAAGATATACGGGTGCATGTAGAAGCCCAAAGTTTTGATGCGAAGCATAAAAAAATAACCTACGAATATGGCGACAAGGACGGCGAGCTAATTAAAATCCGTATTGACGGGTTGAGTAAAGAAGAATTGAAAAAATATGCGATGCAAGCTATTGAACGCTACAAGCAAAGCGGATTCAAAGGCAGTTTTGAAACCTTTGGCGTTTCCGAAGTCAACAAGTGCGATATGGTGGAAATCCACGCATCGGACGGTAATAGCGGGACCTATTTGGTCAAGAAAAATGAAATCAAATTCGGTCAAAGTGGCTACCGCCAAACCATTGAACTTGGAAATGCAGTAAGTTGAGATGATAAAGGAACTAATACAACAATTAGCCCAAACAGGCGACGAGGTTTACGCCAAAATTTGTGAGGTGCTTTCGGTGGATAGTGAAAACAAAACGGCAGATTTGAAACCATTAGACGGCGGTTCCGAAATCAATGATGTCTATCTAATCGTAGATGATGAAAAAGGCGGTGTATATGCCGAGCCAAGCGTGGGGAGTTTGGTCTGTGTGGTGTTTGTGAGTAAAGAAATAGCTGTCGTGGTAAATGCTTCGGAATTAAAGGAATTTCGGGTAAACATTGAGGAAACGGAGTTGCGGGTAGACAAAGACGGCTTCCTCCTCCGCAAAGAAAACGAAACATTAAAGGCTCTAATGGTGGATTTGATACAGGAAATTAAGAAAATGAAATTTACGACCAATGCAGGACCAACTATCAAACTAATAAATAAACCTCAGTTTACGGCAATTGAAAACCGATTTAAAAACTTTTTAAAAGATAATTAAAATGCCACTGAACAAAGAAAGACTCAAACAAAAAATAAAATTAGCTTTCCTACAAGAGCAAAACGAAGAGGAAAGTTGGGACAGCTCGGTGGAGCGACTGTCAGATAAAATAGCTACAGCTATCGTGGAAGAAATATTGGAGCTTCGAGTGGAAGTTCCAGCGGGAATAAAGGTAGCAACCACAGGGACAGCAACCTCCCAAACAGGTGCTACAACAGAGATAAAGATTGCAAATTTAAGCTAAATAACATGAATATACAGGATTGGATTACTCTATTATTTGGAGGAGGCTCTGCAATTACAGGGCTTGGTTGGATTTTGGAGCGAAGAAAAAGAAACGAGGAAACGAGGGGAATAGCCGTAGCAAACGAAAGTATAGAAATCGAAAACGAGCGAAAAAAAGTCGATTTGTACCAAGATATGCTCAACGACCTTCAAGCTCGCTATGAGGCGAAGTACAAGGAGTTTGAAGATATGCACAACAGAAAGGTACAGCTTCTTGAAGATGAAATAAAATTACATAAAAGAGTAATAGCCAACTTGAAAGCCGAAAATACAGAACTTAGGAACAAACTGAAACAGTATGCAGATAATCGTACTCCATAATCAAAGTCTTTTAGACGCCTGCCTTCAACACACAGGAAGCATCGAGGGTGTATTTGAGTTGGCAATGGCAAACAATTTAGCAATAACCGACGATGTACAAGCTGGTACGGTTCTACAACTGCCCGAAGGGATTAAGACAGATAGAGATATCCTAAGCTATTATACCGCTAAAGGTATCCAGCCTGCCACAGCCATAACGGAGGTTGTAGAGAAGTGTTCTGGAATAGGCTGCTGGGCAATAGGTATAGATTTTAAAGTAAGTTAATTATGGCAAGAAGCGTAGAAGAAATACAGAACGAAATACTAACCGCAAAGCAGAATGAAACTGCTTTGCAGGAGCTTAATAGCACCAGTAAGACCTCTATTTGGCGACTATGGATTTATATTACTGCTTTTGCGATTTGGGTGTTGGAAAAGTTGTTTGATACCCACAAAGAGGAAGTTTCCGAAGCGTTGCGACAGCTAAAGCCACACACGGCTCGTTGGTATAGAAATAAAGCTCTAGCCTTTCAATATGGCTTTGACTTATTAGAGGACAGCGACCAGTTTGATAACGAAGGACACGACCCCGAACAAGTAGAAGCGAGTAAAATTATCAAATATTCGGCAGTTGTAGAATCTACCGATGAAAGCCGTTTGATTATTAAAATAGCTACCGAACAAGGGGAAGAATTACAGCCTATCAATGCCGACCAAAAAGCAACATTTGAGGCGTATTTAAGTGAGATTAAAGATGCAGGCATACAAACTACCGTAATTAATTATCGTCCCGATATTCTAAGATTGCAAATGAAAATATATAGAGACCCTTTGGTCCTAGATCAAAACGGACAATCTATTCTAACAGGTAAAAAGCCGGTAGAAGATGCTATTAAGGCTTATCTAAAAAGGTTACCTTTCAACGGCGAGTTGGTTTTAGCACACTTGGTAGATGAACTTCAAAAAGTAGAAGGGGTAAAAATACCGCATATCACTCTCGCTGAAAGCAAATGGATAGATGCAGATGTAAACGACTACGGTAATTTTCAGCCTATAGATGTTAAAACAATACCTATAAGCGGCTACTTTAAAATAGAAAATTTCAACGGTATTGAGTATGTGGTATAATATAGACATAGACAAGCTCGTAACACTATTAACGCCTACTTTTCTAAGGAAAGAAAAGCACTTAGCGTGGCTTAGGGCTTTGCATTATCCGCTTCGGGGGCTTTTGGATAGGTTTAATTTCAATAGAAACGAGAACCTCTACAACCTGCAACATAGCAGTCAAGTTTGCTATTTACGAAAGGTGCTGAATGACCGCTTTGATGTTTCGCAGAAGCGTATCCAAATAGCGGACGGCAACCGTTACCAAAGGCAATATATCTACACAGACGGTGAACAAAACCCTAAATATTTAGGGGCTATATACCTCCGAGACGATGCCGATTATGCCGATACGGGAGTGGACTTTATTGTTTTAGTTCCTAGAGGGCTTACCTATAACGCCTACGAAATGCAGGCAGTGATTGACTTCTATAAATTGGCGTCAAAAAGATATAAAATACAAGTAATATGAATAAATTAAACTTTAACCAGACTGGAGGTTTTCCGCTTTCTACTAACATACTAGATGCGATGCAGACAGCTTACAGCTTATTCAATAAGCTGGGAAGTATGGCAGGTAACTTTGCCATCATAAGCGGTTGCGAGGTATCTGGTAATAATGTTACCGATGGAGTGGTTTACATCAATGGAGAAATATTGGAGTTCAATGGTGGTACTCTTGGAACAAATGTAATTATCCGAGAGGAAACTGAAAACCGAATTTTTGAGGACGGAAGTAATAAGCCTGTCATATTCAAAAGATACGCCACTTTTGGCTCATCA
Source organism: Riemerella anatipestifer (assembly GCF_035666175.1). NCBI lineage: Bacteria > Pseudomonadati > Bacteroidota > Flavobacteriia > Flavobacteriales > Weeksellaceae > Riemerella > Riemerella anatipestifer. The sequence goes on along the minus strand of NZ_CP142016.1, from coordinate 1,945,438 downwards.
ACGCCCGACCAAACTTATAGTTGGGCAGATTTTAAAAGGGTATTTCCAACCACTGAAATAGCCACTTTCAAGAAGTCTTTAGAAGACAGAATTAAGGCGTTAGAAGAAAAGAAAAGCCCCGTGCCTATTGGCTTAATAGCTATTTGGGGTAAGCCAGCGAGCGAGCCTATTCCAGAAGGTTGGCGAGAGTATGTGCCTCTACGCGGACGAATGCCTGTGGGACAAGACCCCGATTATAGATTCAATCCTTCGGGGTTCGATTATAAATTGAACGAGATAGGCTTTGGAAGGGGAGAAACTGAACACACACTTACTAAAGCAGAACTTCCTAATTATGATTTGGAGCGTTGGGTAGGTCAAGAAACGCCATCGGGAGGTAGAGAAACAATATGGAGTAATTCTCCAGGAAATAAATTTAAAGAAACAATAAATTCTGGTGGACAAGATAAACCTCACAACAATATGCCTCCATATAGAGTGATTAGGTTTATTGAATTTGTAGGTTTTGATTAAAAAAATAAATAAAAAATGGCAACTGACAAAAACATCATAAAAAACTGGTTCAGAAATGGTCTAAAACCTACCCAAGAGCAATTTTGGGCGTGGATAGATAGCTTTTACCATAAAAGTGATAAAATACCTCAAACGCAGATAGAAGGGCTTGACGGTAGCTTGGCAAACAAAGCGGATGTCAGTCAGCTCAACGCCAAGGCAAACACGGACGCCTCCGGTCTGTCCGCTGAAAATATCATCTCTTGGAAAGAAGCCTTGGGTGTTGGAGAGCTGCCCTCTAACATAGCTACCGTGGATAGTGGCGATATAGAGGGTAATGTACATACCAAAGAGCAAATTAAGGGGATTTTTAACGATATAACCCTAGAAAAGGCTGTTAATAACGAGAATTATACTCCTAGAGATATACTATTTAGAAAAGAATCTAATGATATAAAAGAAATTAGATTTGGAACAGACATCTCTACAAGTTCACTCTATTTTGGTACTTTTAATAAGTCAAGCACAGGAAATTACAATGTAAGTTATGGTATTGGTGCGTTAGAGAATAATACTACAGGGGAAACAAATACAGCAATAGGAGGTTATGCATTGTATAGTAATACAGTAGGAAAACATAATACAGCAATAGGTACTTCAGCACTACAAAAATTAAATGATGAATCTACTGATGCTAATGATAATAGTTACAATCTAGCTATTGGGAGTAGCTCTGGATTTAGTCTAAAAAAAGGAGGTAGAAATACCTTTATAGGGCAAGCAACAGCCTATAATTTACCTAAACTCGTTGTGCATTTTAAATAATACTGATTTTTAGATGATTTAATTTTCTTTGGAAGATAAATTTATTGATATATTGAATAACCGTTGCGGCGGTTATTTTACTGATTATCCTTGTTTTAAAGCCTTCAAAAGTTTTAGCATAGTTTCTTTTAATCATAAATTGGTCGCAAAGTTGAGAGAAAAATATCTCAATTCGTTTTCGCTTTTTCTTGTACAATGAAAATTGAGGAATATAATCTTTCTGATTACTTCTCATTGGTGTATCTAATTTAATATTAGCATAGTTAAATAAATCTATTTGAACTTTTGCTGATAAATAGCCTCTATCTCCAATTAAAGTACAGTTTCGCATTTGCTCACCAATATCTTTTAAATAGTGGATGTCGTGAACGGATGCAGGGCTTATATCAAAATTCTTAATCACACCATTTAAAGAACATACTGCGTGTAGTTTATAGCCATAGAAATATAATTTCTGTGAAGCACAATAACCATATGTTGGTGAAGAATAGGATTGCTCTTTACAAATTTTTGAACGAGTAGAACGAGCGTTTTCACAAACTTTCATTGGCATGCTATCAACGATAAAAATATCTTCAAACTCATTGAACTCCATCGAAATACGCTGTCTAATTTGCTCTGTTTGTAGGGATAGTCTTCGTTTTCGCTTATTGTAAACACTTCTTTCAATTTTGTTTATCAGAGAGTTTGGCAATTTTCTAAATAACTGTAATTCGCTATCAATACTCAAGTATTCAGCAGTAATATTAAGACTTATGACTTCTAAATCGCTCATTTTAGGTGTTCTTCTCTGATAACTAATCAGTTGATTTTCTGAAAAAAGTCCTAAAACTTCCAAAATTCTTTCATATATTTGCTCTATGTTGTTCATTTATATCGTTTTATAGCAAAAACAATATACTGATTTTCAGTCTAATAAACAACTCTTGTTTTTTTCATTTCATAATGCACAACGGGTTTACCTAAATCTTATTCTAATACATTCATAGGGCAAGCAACAGCCTTTAGTCTTAAATCAGAAACTATTGATATAGATGATATCAAGTCTTTATCACCTGTAGTAGCTAAATCTGCATTTATGGCAAAAAATAATACAGGTAAGCAATATTTTGGTATAGACCCAAATGACCCAAATGATAATTATACATTGCACTCTGGAATGAACACATTTGTGGGAAATATTCTTACAAGCACTAATGGACCAGATAAGGCTATAATGTCTACCATCATAGGACAATCTCCTTATTGGAATTTATTGTACAGATGTTATAATAACCTTTTCATAGGTTCTGATAATTATTCTACTTATGGTAGAGTGCAATATCTTAACTCTGTTGTTATAGGAAATAATTTGGATTTTGGAGTAGGTTCTGGATTTAGAGACAATATATTATCCATACACAATGATAAGCATAATTTCACAAAAATAGATGATGGTTTAATAACAGGAAAGTTTGATGAAAGATGGCTAAAAATAAATGGACAACTCAAACTAGACCTTAATAGAACAGCCAGTGCAGATGGAGATACATTATTTAATAAAATAGTAATGGTGAAAGGTGATGGTACAGTTGGAATAAGAAGTGTAAATGATTTTGCAAGGATATTATCGGAAGATGTAAGTAGAATTGTTGCAGGTTCTGTTCAACAAATGGTATCTGGATTATTTGACTCTATCAACAGAATGGAAAGAACCATATATGACTTAGAACAAAGAATAGAACAATTAGAAAGTAATAACCCTTAAAATTTAAAAAAATGCAAAAAATAGCAATACAGTCTAATAGAGATTTAATGTTTCCACCAATACACAAAGGCATTGTAACAATGGAAATAGACTTAATTCAAAACAAACCTACTGAAAATAAGTATGAACTAAGAATTATAGATACTTGTACTAAAGAGGTAGAAGAAGAGGTAAATGAGGTAGAACCAATAACTCAAGAAACTATTACTAAAAAAATAATGGTAATTAAAAGATTAGGTACTCCTGTAACAAGAATTAAAGTTTACACTTATGAAGAATTAGAACAATTATCAAAGTTACTTAGGTTAAATCTGGAAGATTTTGAGTCTTATACAGATTATATAAATGAATTGTTTAGGAAAGGACTACTCATTATCACTCAAAAAGAGTGTCAAGAAGGTAAAGGTATGTATTTCTCTGAATCACAAGATTGGGAAATTGTTAGAAATTAAAAAAACAAGGCTATGAAAAAAGGAGCTATTAACTTATTGCTTTGGCTTATCGCCTATTTTTTAATCCCTCCATTAACCCTTTGGAATAGGAGGAAAGTTCGGAAGATTTATGGAGATACAAGCGGGTATCTTCTTAATTCTGCCAAGTCAATCGATAAGTGGGCAAACCGAGAGTTCCGCACACTTTGGAACTCCGAACTCATCACGGCGGAAAGCGTCCACCACTTCGGAAATATAGACGAAACTATTTCGTCTGTCTTAGGCAAGAATCAACGAGACAGAACGCTTACAAAAATAGGGCAATGGCTGGCTGACTATTTAGATAAAAAAGACTCCAACCATTGTGAAAAATCTATCAATTTGAATGTAAATCATCAAATAGAAAATTTTAAAAGTTTGTATAAGAAATGATACAAATAAATACTAAAGTATTCCCTTCGGCTGGGCATCATTCAGCCGACCCTGGGGCGGTAGCCAATGGCTACATTGAGAGAGACGAAATGGACTCCCTTAGAAATACGATGGTTGCGAGGTTGAAAGCAAAAGGGCATCCATTTAATACAGACGACAATAGCGAGAATAACCGACAATACCAAGGTAGAATTAGGAGAGAGCTAAGAACTGGTGATGTGGTAATGGACATGCATTTGAATGTAGGTCCTCCAACAGCCACTGGTGTCGAAGTATTCATAAGTCGTAATGCAGGAGCTGACAGCCGTGCAATGGCACAAGAAGCTGCGAACGGGTTGGCTAAGATTATGGGCATTACAAATCGAGGAGTGAAGACAGAAGGGCAAAGTCAACATAATAGAATTGGTATTTTGAACCTACGAGGCACGGCGATTTTAATAGAGTTTTGCTTTATCACGAACAAATCAGATATGCAAAAGTTTATTACGAATAAAGAGCGTATTGCGGAATTTTTAGTTCAATTATTAATCAAATATGATAGAAATGCATAAAAGATTATTATTTACACTACTTATCGCCTTATTAGCGGTAAGTTGTAAGACAAAGAAAGTAACTATAGACACTAAAACGGAAAGTGTCCAAGTAACCAAAACGGAAAAGCTCGAGAGTTTGGAGCAGGTGCAGAACCACTCCGAAAGTGTTCAGGAGGCTATTAAGAAAGTGGAACTGTTTAACTATAATTTCACACTCAAAAGCCAAGACACTACCCAACCTGCCCGCCTCACGGAATACCGAGAAGGAAAGCCTTTTAGGAGTTTAGAAGTTAGAAATGCAGTTTACACGGAAGGAAAGTCTGTAAAAGATAGCATAGAACATAAACGCGTGCAAGATTTTATTAGATATATCAGCAATGTTGTTAATACTGTACAAGAGCAACGAACGCAAATCAACCAACTTAAAAGAGAACAAGAACAGATACGAGTAGAAGGTAATAAACTTGCTAATAATTTCAAGTATGCACTTTGGTTGCTATTGCTAATAGCTGTTATATGGATATGCGAACGAGCAGGTCTTTTTAGGTGGTTTAAAAGCCGTTTAAAAAAGATTTAAAGATAAATAAACAGGTTGGGAAACGAGCCGTATAATTCGCCCTTGTCCAGTTAAGCAGTAGCCTTAACTCTGCAAGTGAAAAAAATAGGAGGATTAAAAAAATGTCCTCCGCTTTAAAAAATTCCCTACATCTTTTAAACACGAGCACACAGGCTACGGAGGACAAATAAATCTTCTGTGCCTGTGTGCTTTTTGTGTTTATGGATGTAGGGATTGCAAAAGTAAGAATAATCAGCAAATAATTATGAATAAATATCACGAAATTCTAAGCAAAATCCTTACTAAAGGTAAGGTACAAGAAAATAAAAAGGGTAAAATTAAATATCTACTAGACCAACAGCTTAAGCTCAAACCTGCCGATTTATTGGAGATATTTGAGGGGCACGGTATTGCAAGGCTGAAACTAAAAAGTGAATTAGAGTTGTTTCAGAAAGGCGAAAGGCTCACAGAAAAATACAAGGAGGTAGGCATAGACTGGTGGGACTATTGTGGACCAATCCTCGTAAATAGTTATCCTACTTATTTTGAACGTATAGAACAAATTAACAAAGAAAAGCGAAGCAGTAAAAATTATGTGCTATTCCTTGGCGAAACAGGAGCAGAAAGCAACCAACAGCCCTGCCTTAGTTTAGTTCAATTTCAGATAGATAGAGGTAAATTGGTAGTATCGGCTTATCAGAGGTCAAGCGATGCTAATTTAGGGCTTCCAGCAGATATTTACCATTTATATCTTATCAGTAGACAGATAGACCTGCCACTTAAAAGCATTACGCTAAATATTGGGAAAGTGCATATTTATGAGAATAACATCAAAGGCACGAAAAGATTATTAAAAGGAGAGAAAGTAAAATTTGAATTGAATGTATAATATGGAAAAGAGAAAACAATGGAAATCGGCACCCTTGCCGTTTCAAGGTCAAAAGAAAGGTTTTGTAAGGTACTTCAGCGAAGCGGTGAAGAAATATCCAAGCAATGCTATTTATGTAGATTTGTTTGGAGGTTCTGGGCTATTAAGCCACACGGTTAAGTGTGTGCATCCTAATGCAAAAGTGATTTATAACGATTATGATAATTTCAGACAGCGATTGGAGGCTATTCCCGAAACAAATAAGATATTAGACGAGCTTAGAGTCTTAAACTTGCAAACGCCAAGAGGTAAAAAGATAGATGGAGTAGAACGAGAGGCTGTATGCGAAGTGCTTAGAAAAGCTGACAAGCGGGGCTTTGTGGATTGGATAAGCCTGTCTAGTTCCCTTAAATTTTCCATGAATTATGGAACGAAGCTGGAAGACTTCACGGAAGATACCTTGTATAATACTATCCGAAAAAGCAACTATGAGACTGCAAGCGATTACCTCGCAGGTATAGAGGTGGTTTCAGAGGATTACAAGCACTTATTTGCAAAATGGAAAGATGTAGATAATGTGGTCTTCTTAGTAGACCCGCCATATTTATCAACTGACACTGCTACTTACAAGAATGACAGTTACTGGCACCTAACGGATTATTTGGAAGTGCTGGAGACCTTGCAAGGTGCTAATTACTTCTACTTTACGAGTAACAAGTCGCAGATAATTGAACTTTGCCAATGGTTGGAAACTCGAACGGCAGATAACGCTAATCCATTCAAGGGAGCAACCTGCACCGCAGTGAACAACCAAATTACTAGTAAATCTAGCTATATAGATTTGATGTATCACTATAAAAAAGGGGGGTATTGTTAAATTATTATATTCAATTCATTATTTAGTTTCAAGAACAAAAGTTTTAAAGAATTTTCCAACATTGTTTTTGACTTAGAGTAACACTTTGTTTTTCTTTTAAATCTCGCCAAATAATGCCTTATTCTACTGTTATATCCCTCCACTGTAAAGGTTTCTGCTTTGGAGGTTACGTGTCTTTCACTGGGTATCAGCTCTGAATAACTTTTCCAATAATCACTACAAAAAACATTTATATTTCTGTTTTTCAATTGCTCCCAAAGTTTTAAGAAGGTTTTTGTGTCCCGTTTGTCACTAATAAAACTGATGAACCTTTTTCTAAGTCTATCAACAGCAATCCAGCTCCAACAGTAGTTTTTTTATGCTGTACATAGCTGTGAATCTCATCTAATTCCACTATTTCAATAGGAACTTCATTTTTTGGAAGCTCTACAGATTCTCCCCATTTCTTAACCCATTGATAAACTGTTCCATAGCTAATATTTAATAGCCTCCCAATGGCTCGAAAGCCTAACCCTTCTAGATACATTTCTAAAGCAAGACGCTTTTGTTCTAGTGTTTTTACATCTGATTTTTTCTCAACACTGAAAAAATAGCCACAATCTTTACATTTATATCGCTGTCGCTCTCTGGCAAAGCCTGCTTTAATCTTATTGGATGATTGACATTTGGTACATTTCATTAGGCTAAATTATAAAAAATATATCAGATTAACAATGCCAAAAGGGGCTGAATAAGCCCTTTTTTTTGTGTCAAAAAATGTACATTTCAAATTAAATTTTTGTACATTTCGTTTTGCCGATTATAATTAAGTGTACTTGCCTTTTTAGGCCTGGGATTAGTGGTTTATGGGCAAAGTGGAAAAGTAGGGGTTAATATCTCCTCACCTAGAGCTACTTTAGATGTTCAGCCCAATGCAACCAATAGCCAAGATAACGCCAAGACTAACGAAGGGATTTTAGCTCCCCAATTAAGTAAAACTCGTGTGGCAAGTATCGAAGCTCCTGTAGAAGGAACTCTAGTGTATGTAATAGATGACGCTAATAAAACCAATGGTACTATAGGTGCCTACAAAGGTACTGACCCTAAGGTCGCTAAAATTACAGAGAAAGGCTACTATTACTACAACGGTACGGAGTGGGTGAAACCAAATAATGTGACTAATGATATTATATGGGGAAAAGATGGTAGTGATGCTAAGTTAATTTATCCAGTAAGTAGTTATGTGACTAAATATTTAAATAATGGAGGATACTCACTATACAAAACTAATAATCCGAAGTGGACAGATGTTGATTTGCTTGATGGAACTGTAAGAACGCCTGTAGAGCAAGATTTATTACAGATGAATGCCTTCCAAAAAACATTGATTAATAGCTCAGATATAAATTTTATTTCTTCCCCAATACCTTTTGCCTCTAAAGGTTTCGATGTTTTTAACATAGATAGTGAACTCCATAGCTCTAATCAACAAATATGGAATCATGCATTTCTTACAAGTGTAAATTCGGATGTTCTCCAAAATAATATGGTTCTAAGTTTATTTGCAAATGGACAGCATTTTGGGAATACAGAACTAAGCCGACTAGTAGGGATATATGGCTCGGCTGCGATTAATGGACAAAATGCTAAAGTGAAAACTTCTATAGGAGTTCATGCAGATGCAACAACCAACTCCAATCAAGCAATAGGAACTTTGGCAGCTTCTTTGTCAGAAGTTCGGCTTAATGGTACGGGAAATATAGATAGAATTTATGGTTCTTTTTCTAGATTTAATACTAGGTCTAATTTTACTCCTACAAACAATATAAATAAAGCCTTTTTATATTATGGAAATTACGAAACTTTAGCAGGCTATTATAGAGGTACAATAGGAGAAATCTATGATTTCTATTCAGAAGGAGGAGATAATGTGGATGACTTAAGAATTACCAAAAGATTTGGAGTTTATATTGTTGGTGCTAAAAAAACAAACTATTTGCAAGGGTCTTTAGGTATTGGTACAAGTTCCCCTACCGAAAAACTAGAGGTTGCAGGTAATGTAAAAGCTACAGGCTTTATCGGTACTAATGCCGCTATCTTCCCAGACTATGTATTCCAAAAGTATTACACAGGTACTTCTAGCCTAAAGGCAGATTATAGCTTTAAAACCCTAAGTCAAGTAGAAGATTTTGTAAAGACTAATGGGCATTTGCCAGGGTATAAGTCCGCCGCAGAAATTAAAAAACAGGGTTATGTAGACCTTATGGCTACACAGCTTACCAATGTAGAGAAGATAGAAGAACTCTATTTACACCTTTTAGAGAAAGACAAAGAAGTAAAAGAGCTCAAAGAAAGACTAGAAAAATTAGAGAAACTTTTACAAAAATAATCTTCTCTCAAAAGTCTTCCGTTTAGACGGGAGATTTTTAGTATATTTGTGTAACAAATTAACTAGCTTATGAAAAAGCAACTTTTATTTTTTTTAGGAATGCCTGCACTAGCTTTAGCACAACTAACAGCAGGAGTTCAGACTTATAGTGTTTCGGGACGAAGCTATGATGTTACAACACCATCTGACTATAACCCCACTAAAGAATATCCTATCGTATTTGAGTTACACTCTTTTAATAAGGATAGAACCCAAATGAATGACCCAAATGTCATCAACGAACAACAATACATCTCCGTTCGTCCCGAAGGAACCAGCGTACTTGGATACAGAGCTTGGAATTCTTGGAGTGCCACCAAAAGTTTTTTTGGCGATGATGTAAACTACATTACTGCTGTTTACAACGATATTAAAACTAAATTAGGCAGTAAGTTTAATGCTAATAAAGTCTATGTATATGGCTTCAGCAACGGAGGTGCTATGGCAATGAAAATGGTAGAGGAAACTTCTTTATTTAAAGCTGCTGTTATCCGTTCTATGAGTTTTGAAAGCGGACATAACATTCCATCTACAGCTTCTAAAGTCCCTATGATATTTATTCACGGTACGGCAGACGAAACTGTACCTTATCAAGGTGGAAGCGGGAAGTATGGTATTATCTCTCCTAATTTTGAATCTATTAAAACTACCGTTGATAAGTGGGCTTCTCATCTAGGACTCACCCAACCTGTAGAAATAAAATATCTAAAAGGAAGCTCCACTGCATCAGATAAAGATTTCTATTTTAGAGAATATTCCAACGCTACAACCCCTATTTACTTCTTTGTAATAGATGGTGGTGTACACGCTACAGACCAGCAGTTCTCTAATAGTAACATTAAGAGAGCCATGATTAAACTAGCACAAAATCCTAAATGTTACGGTATTTATAGACTTGCTTATGCACAATAACTAAAAAAAGAGCTACTTTTTTAGTAGCTCTTTTTATTTCAATTAATATAATATTTCATTATTTATTTCCAAGTCCAAAAACTCCATTCTGTGCCGTTGTACACGCAAAGTTGTTCTTTACCCGGCGTATCATCAAAAGCCATCATCCCTGGAGCAGGATTAGCAATACTTTTTTGAACATCTTTAAATTTTGGTAATACTAATGCCTTAGAGGTACTTTCTAAAACCAAAATACCATTAGCCGTACTACTAGAAGCTCCCATAACTACTTGGGCAGTACTTTTTTCCACATTAGATGACAAAGAGGTATTTACTGGGATAGCATTAGTGGTACTAGCCAAATAGTTTAAATCTTGCCACAATCCGTTTATTTTAACTTTTACCTTCTTATCACTTCTATCTAAAACAAATGTACCATTAGGAGTAGCTGTATTATCTACTAAATTGGCATGAGAAACCCCAACAACCCAAGGCAGTATAATCCCTTTTTTCTCTGCATTATTAAACTCTAGAAGTACTGAATCTCCATTAGAATTAGTATTGAGAGAGCCTGTACCGATATTAACCTGAGCCTTAAGAAAAGTTCCCGCACCTAATATTACTAATATCGCTGAATATATGTATTTCATTATTTCTATTTTTAATTATAATTCAAAAACTATTTATTGTATGTTGCTCCACTAGGACACCCCGTCTTATTCATACACTTCCACTCTCTTACTACCGTTGGAGAGGTGCTTGTTTCCACATAGGCTTTCAAACAATTTTCCACAGTGTCATAAACCAACATACCTACCACGGGATTCTTTATAGCAGACAGTTCACTTGTGGTCATTCTTGTAATAGTAAAACCTTTAGATTCAGATTCCAAAGCTATATGACCTCCCTTACGAGACTTTGGCCAATTTTCACTAGATTCTGAAGTAAGCCTACTCAAAGCACTAATCCCCACCTTAGTATCTAACTCCGTAGCCGAAGAACTATTGGCTAATGTACAAAAGCACCTATCATTAACAGAGGCGTTATTTGCATTATTTACTCCTTGTCCTACTAGATTAGTATCTATCTGTGCTACACCTTGAATACCAGAAGTATTATTAACTGCCGTGTTTACAATTTCAGGGACACCGTTAGCAGCAGTTATTTTAGAGACAATGTCTGTTCCAGAAGTTGATATTGTACCATCTGCTTTGGCTATAATAGACCATTTTTTAGCAACAAAAGGCGTTGTTATATCTGCTGCAGCTAAATGTGCTATATTCACATTATCCGCTTCCTCCACTGCATCTGGACATCCATCTCCGTCTGAGTCTGTATCTAAGTCATTTGGCACACCATCTCCATCTATATCACAAGCAGTAGCTAAAGCAAAAATAGAATACGCCACTACATCTCTTGTTGTAACAGCCGAAATACCTTTACTAGTAATATTGATATTACTCACCATAAGATCTTTAGTTAGACCTCTGATATATAAATCAGACGCAGTAGTCCCCCCTGTTGAAAATTCCGCCTCACCTGTAGCCGTATTATAGGATACTAATCCTTGATTTCTCCCTAGCAACACTCTACCAAAAGCAGAGTTGGGTGTTGTCCCATTTACCTTAATAGTGTACGTAGCATTAGGAGAAGCATTATTTGCATTAACATCGTTTATCATAATTGCAATCTCACTAGCAGGCACAGGAGATGCAAATGTTATCGTCATATTTACATTAGACGAAGACGTCACTCTATTATCCGCTCCAGATTGACCAATATTATAAGTTACCTGCTTATCACTTACACTTGATACTACAGCTTGAGCAGCAGGAAACCCCGTATAAGATACTGTTGTGGAGGTTAACCCCTTCCATGTAGTAGATGTATTATTAGCTAAGAAGTTTTTGGGACATTCTATTATATCCAAAATTCCATCGTTATCATCATCTAAATCTTCGAAATCAACTATTCCATCTCCATCCGAATCCGGTGAAGAATATTGAGCTGGTGAAAGAACTACTATAAATAAAAACAGAAGTCTTATAAAGTAAATTTGTTTCATATTATTATCAAATTAATATATTATTGAATTATTTGAATTTTATCAAATAGCATACCTAAAAAATTAACAACTTCAAAGTTAATCAAAAAAAAAAGCTACAGCATATTAAATTTACTGTAGCTTTTATCTAATTATTAGATAGTATTATTTTAACTCTACTTCTGCACCAGCTTCTTCTAGTTGCTTCTTAAGAGCTTCAGCTTCATCTTTAGAAACTCCTTCTTTAATTGGAGCAGGAGCACCATCTACGATGTCTTTAGCTTCTTTAAGACCAGCACCTGTTAAGTCTTTCACTAACTTAACGATAGCTAATTTAGAAGCTCCAGCTGATTTTAATATTACATCAAACTCAGTTTTTTCTTGAGCAGCTTCTCCAGCACCACCAGCAGCAGCAACTACTGTAGCAGCAGCAGGTTCGATACCATACTCATCTTTAAGAATTTGAGCTAATTCATTTACATCTTTTACTGTAAGGTTTACAAGCGTTTCCGCTAAATTTTTTAAATCTGACATTTTCTTAATGTTTTTGTTGTTAAACGATTTATATTATTTTTTGAGTGTTTCTTTGTTAATCAGTGAAAAAGGCTTACTCAGCACCTCCTTCCTTCATTTTGTCTTGATTTTGAAGAGCAGAAAGAATATTTCTGATAGGAGACTGAAGCAATCCAATGATTTCTCCAAGCATCTCTTCCTTAGACTTAAGACTTGCAAGAGCACCTAGTTTGTCATCTCCAATATAGAATGTTTCATCTAAGTAAGCTGCTTTTAGTGCAGGAAACTCTGCATTTTTTCTAAAGTCTTTAATCAGCTTAGCAGGAGCATTAGCCGTCTCTGAAATCATTAAAGCAGAATTACCTTTAAATATTGCAAACATCTCAGAGTAATCTACTCCTTCCATTTGCTCCATTGCTTTTCTAAGTAAAGTATTTTTTACTACCTTTAACTTAATGTTATTCTTGAAGGCTCTTCTTCTAAAATCTGAAGTCGCAGAAGCATTTATTCCTTCAAGGCTTGCTACATATACATTTTTAGCATCTTGTAGCAATTCTTTTATCTCTTGTATTACTAATACTTTTTCTTCTTTAGTCATTGTCTTACAGATTTTAGTTTACAGATTTAGTATCGATTGCTATACCAGGCCCCATTGTAGGAGAGATGTAAATACTCTTCATATAAGTTCCTTTAGCGGCTGTAGGCTTAAGCTTTATTAAAGTTTGAACCAACTCTTGGGCATTTTCTTTAATTTTTTCAGCATCAAAAGACACCTTACCTATAGCAGCATGTACGATACCATACTTATCCACTTTAAAGTCTATTTTACCAGCCTTAACCTCAGAAACCGCCTTTCCTACTTCCATAGTTACAGTTCCTGATTTAGGGTTTGGCATAAGACCTCTTGGCCCTAACACTCTACCTAGAGGACCCAATTTCCCCATAACAGCAGGCATAGTAACAATAACATCTACATCTGTCCAACCACCTTTGATTTTCTCTAGATACTCATCAAGACCTACAAAGTCTGCCCCAGCTTCTTTAGCTTCAGCTTCCTTATCTGGAGTTACTAAAGCTAGAACTTTAACATCTTTACCTGTCCCATGAGGAAGAGAAACAACTCCTCTTACCATTTGATTCGCTTTTCTCGGGTCAACACCCAATCTCACAGCGATATCTACAGAAGCATCAAACTTTGCAGTACTTACCTCCTTTACTAAAGCCGAAGCTTCTTCAAGAGTGTAAAACTTATTTTTTTCTATCTTAGTAGAAACTTTTTTTTGCTTTTTAGTTAATCTTGCCATTTGATTTAATTTTAAGCGTTAGTAGGTTTAGTTCCTGTCACCTTTAATCCCATAGATCTAGCTGTACCAGCAACCATACTCATTGCAGAATCAAGAGTGAAGCAGTTTAAATCTGACATCTTATCTTCTGCTATCTTCTGTACTTGCTCCCAAGATACGCTACCTACTTTCTCTCTGTTAGGCTGTCCTGAACCTTTTTTCACTTTAGAAGCTTCCAAAAGCTGCACAGCTGCAGGAGGAGTTTTAATTACGAAATCAAATGATTTATCTTCATACACTGTAATTACTACAGGTAATACCTGTCCTGGTTTATCCTGAGTTCTTCCGTTGAATTGCTTACAAAACTCCATGATATTTACCCCTGCAGAACCTAAAGCAGGCCCTACTGGAGGTGAAGGATTAGCAGCACCACCTTTCACCTGGAGCTTAACCATTTTAAAGACTTTCTTTGCCATGTTTGTTTTTTAAAAAATTAAAAATATAAAAAATGTGGAAGCATTCTTTGTTAATAACCTAAGTTAATTAGAATTGTAACTCTCTCACCTGAATACACTTCTTCTCAGATTACGAGGTGCAAAATTATATATTTTTTTTTTAGCACACAAATAAATTTATATTTTTTAAAATTAAACCACCTCGAAATAACGAAGTGGTTTATTTTACTCTAAAAACACAAGTTTATATTTTTTCTACTTGCATATAATTAAGCTCAAGAGGGGTTTTTCTACCGAAGATAAGAACCATAACTTCTAATTTCTTTTTATCCTCATGAATCTTCTCTATTGTTCCATTAAACCCATTAAAAGGTCCATCGATCACCTTAACACTCTCTCCTACTACATAAGGAATATCAACATCTGTAGCAAACTGTGACAACTCATCCATCCTACCTAACATTCTATTTACCTCAGACTTTCTCATAGGAACAGGATCTCCTCCTTTAGTAAGGCTCAGAAAAGAAATAACACCTGGTATATTCTTTATAATATGAGGTACTTCTCCCGTAAGATTAGCTTCCACCATTAAATAACCAGGATAGTAAGGTTTCTCTTTTTGTACCTTCTTTCCATTTCTCATTTGAATTGTTTTCTCCATAGGAATAACTATCTGAGAAACGAAATCCTCTAACTTAAATCTTTGGATTTCATTTTCTATATAGCTCTTCACTTTATTTTCCTGTCCGCTTACTGCTTTCAGCACATACCATTTAAGCTCACTCATCGGATAAAAACAATTTAAATTAATTAAACAAGTTAATAAGTAAACTAAAAAGATTATTGATTGATCTACTAAAAAGAGTATCAACCCCAAAAGTAAACAAAGCTAATATTAGAGTAGATACAGCCACAACTGTAGTAGAAGATTGTAAATCTACCCACTTAGGCCATTCCACCTTATCCTTAAACTCTATATACGAATCTTTTAAAAAGCTTACTAACGAACTCATTTTAAACAATTTGCACGGGCACTAGGATTCGAACCCAGATCAACGGTTTTGGAGACCGGTATCCTACCATTGGACGATGCCCGTAAGTTAATTTAATAAAAATAAAGAGCTCTCAGAAAACTTTCATTTATCTGAAAGCTCTTTTATTTATTGTTTTAGAACTAGATTAGTCTAGGATTTCAGTTACCTGACCAGCACCTACAGTTCTACCACCCTCTCTAATTGCAAATCTAAGACCTACATTAAGAGCGATTGGTTGTAATAATTCTACAGTAATAGTTAAGTTATCACCTGGCATTACCATCTCTACTCCCTCTGGTAAGAAAATCTCACCTGTAACGTCTGTAGTTCTCACATAAAACTGAGGACGATATTTATTATGGAAAGGAGTGTGACGACCACCTTCTTCTTTAGAAAGGATATAAACCTCTGCTTTGAATTTTTTGTGTGGAGTTACAGAACCTTGTTTAGCGATAACCATACCTCTCTTGATATCTGTTTTTTCGATACCTCTTAAAAGTAATCCTACGTTATCACCAGCTTGACCTCTATCTAAGATTTTTCTAAACATCTCAACTCCAGTTACAGTAGATGTTAACTTCTCATCTCCCATACCTACGATATCTACAGGATCACCAGTATTGATAATACCAGACTCAATTCTACCAGTTGCTACGGTACCTCTACCTGTAATAGAGAATACATCTTCGATTGGCATCAAGAATGGTTTATCTTGATCTCTTACTGGCTGCTCAATCCAAGTATCCACCGCTTCCATTAAAGCATCTACAGTAGCCACCCACTTAGCTTCTCCGTTAAGAGCACCTAAAGCAGAACCTTGGATTACTGGAGAGTTATCTCCATCATATTCATAAGTAGAAAGTAAATCTCTTACTTCAAGCTCAACAAGCTCAAGAAGTTCTGGATCATCTACCATATCTACTTTGTTCATGAATACTACAATTCTAGGTACATTTACCTGACGACATAATAAGATATGCTCTCTTGTCTGTGGCATAGGACCATCAGTAGCAGCTACCACTAGGATAGCACCATCCATCTGTGCAGCACCAGTTACCATGTTCTTAACATAGTCGGCGTGACCAGGACAGTCTACGTGAGCGTAGTGTCTGTTTTCAGTTTCATACTCAATGTGAGCAGTATTAATTGTAATACCTCTTTCTTTTTCCTCTGGAGCAGAGTCAATAGAAGAGAAATCTTTTACTTCAGCAAGACCTTTATCTGCTAATACTTTAGAAATAGCCGCAGTCAAGGTAGTTTTACCGTGGTCTACGTGACCAATAGTACCAATGTTTAAGTGCGGTTTGTTACGATTAAACGTTTCCTTTGCCATGATTTTAATATTTAATTTTACTAATTTTTAATTTTATCCCTTTTCGGTCTGCAAATATAGTATTTTTTTTGAAAACAAAAACATTTTCATTAAAATTTTATCATCCTAATTTTAATCTATATTTTTCACTTATAATCAATATTTCAAAAAACATATAAATATATAACTTCTACAGTTCTGATAAAATCTTCTTATTTATCCTTTTTACTAAGGCTGGTCCCTCATATATAAAACCAGTATAAAGCTGTACCAAGGTAGCTCCAGCTTTTATTTTTTCTAAAGCATCTTCTTCAGAATGGATTCCCCCAACCCCAATAATAGGAAAAGCACCTCCGCTTTTTTCTGACAGAAATTTAATTACCTCCGTTGCTCTTTCTCGAAGAGGTTTACCAGACAATCCCCCAACTTCAGATTTTAAATTTGACTTCAGGTTTTCCCTACTTATAGTTGTATTAGTAGCTATAACTCCCGCTGTATTTGTTGTCTTGACAATATCAATCACATCCAAAAGTTGAGAATCTGTAAGGTCGGGAGCTATTTTTAACAAAATAGGTTTCTGTTTTATTTTCTTTTGATTTTCCAGTTGAAGTAGCTTCAATAATTTTGTAAGTGGTTCTTTCTCCTGTAAATCTCTTAAATTAGGTGTATTAGGAGAGCTAACATTCACTACAAAATAATCTACATAATCATAGAGTGCATTGAAGCATATAATATAATCTTCCTCTGCATTATCATTATTGGTAACTTTATTCTTCCCTATGTTTCCACCTATAAGCACTCCCCCCTTATTTTTTTTCAATCTTTTTACTGCTTCATCTACTCCTCCATTATTGAATCCCATTCTATTTATAACCGCTTCATCTTCCTTCAATCTAAATAATCTTTGTTTATCATTCCCTGGTTGAGGCTTAGGTGTAATGGTTCCTATTTCTATAAAACCAAACCCAAAAGACGAAAGCTCGTTGTATAACTTAGCATCCTTATCAAATCCAGCCGCTAACCCCACAGGATTTTTAAACTTTAATCCAAAAACCTCCCTTTCTAATCTGGGATTCTCTATCACATAGCGAGAACTCACTAAAGAAGAAATAAACGGTATCTTAAAAAGAGTTTTTATAAACTTAAAGGTAAAATGATGAACCCCTTCTGGGTCAAAACGAAATAATAACGGACGAATGACTGTTTTATACATTTTTATTAGGATTTATTAGATTTACAAAAATAATAAACCCTACAATGAGAAACTAATAAAAACAAAAAAATCTCTCATTACTGAGAGATTCAGAGCCAATATCGGGACTTGAACCCGAGACCTCTTCCTTACCAAGAAAGATAATATAATTAGTAAAATTTTTAAAATCAGTACAATTCACATTTAAAAAACAAAATAGTTAGAAAATAGTTGGAACAAAAAACACCAACTAGGGCATATCTCCACGCCCAAAAATCCAATTAAAATCAATGTCATAAACTATTCCTATTTTGCGTATCTGCTCAACGGTAAAGTGTGCGTTAATATCACTTATATCTTGTTTTTTAATTTTATTAAACCGTTGCTTTGAAATTCCTACTTTATCGTAAAACTCCTGGATTCTTTTTATTTTTCCGTTCTTCTTTAGGTATCTCGGCAGGCTCAATATTCTTTCGTCTATTGCTGTTTTCATCTTATAAGATTTGCTGTCCTATTTTATTTGATTTTTTACGGTTACACGGCTCACAAAGTAGCTGTATATTTCTATATGTGTTAGAGCCTCCTTTTGAAAAAGGCACAATGTGGTCAAATTCTAATTTTTCTGAACTGCCACATTCCACACACTTTCCACCATCTCTATTCCAAACCATATCCTTTACTTTTTGAGAAATATGCTCCCTTCTACTTATCCTCTCCTCTACTTTTTTAAGCTCTCTGAGTTTTTCCTCTGCTATTCTAGCCTCCAATACTAACTCTACATCATTTTTTATTTTATTAAAATGGTCTTTTTTGTACAAAAACTTATATTTATATAAAAAATCCTCTAAATAACTTATAAATTTTTCAGCCAAAGAAGGAGTATAATATATACCCTCTTCTTTTATCCTAGTACAAATTTCATTATACTCCAATGTATCAAGCCAAAGTTCCCTTTTTATATCAAGTTCTATATCATTATCTACTGAAAACCTTGCACTATTTTTTATTAAAGATATTATTTTAGCTCCTTTGTCTCCTAATATAATTGCTTCTAGTTTGCCATTATAATACGACAGCTCTCCCTTCGCTTTTTTTAGCTCATATTGATTGAAAAAAATAATATCTTCTTCGGTTAAGACTAATTTACTTTGTTTATCAAGAGAGACCTCTTTATTATACTCATTAATTTTATTCTCTAAATACGCCTCTTTTTTTAAAAATAACTCCTGTTGTTCCTTAATCCTATTTTTAAGATTTATTATAGTATTCTCTTTGTATTGAAGCTCATTGTTTTTTAATTCTAAATTACTTTTATGACTTTCTATTTCTTTATTTTTATTCTCTAAATTCAAATTATTATCATTCAAATTTTTGTTGTATTCTTGTAGCAATAATCCGTATGATTTAGTTATTTTTCTGTTTTGGACTATTAAAACAATAGCTATTATAGGAGAAACAAGAACGAAAAAAAACAATAAAACCCAAAGTATATCCATAATTTCTGTTGTTAATTACATTGCTACTCTTTCAAACATTGCCCAAGCAACCACTTGAAACATCTTTGAAACAAAATCAATAGGCAACTCCTCAGGCTCATACCCTGAATAAGCCTCTAATGGGTCTGGTATCAGCACAAGTGTATTTGGGTCTCCTTTCTTTCTTTTTACCCTTTTTACAGTTCTCATTTCGTTTTTAGTGATGATACCATACAGCTCATTTGTTGGGAAATAAGTTTTCCAATCCTCTATTTGTCTAAGCCCTATAATAGCTCCACTAGGAATTACCTTTGATACAGAATTTCCCACTAGGTTAGTAGCAAACTCTGCCCTTCTAAAATCTGGACTTTGGATATAAAATGACGGATTCCCAAGTGAAAAAATCTCATCAGAGTTCCAGCCTCCTGCAAAATCAACATCATAATAAGGCGTGCCTTCCGATGGGGTTCTTTTTATCTCTGCGTCTAAAATTACTTTTACCCCCTCCCCTTTTATCGGAGTTTCTTCTGAAGACTTTAGCATTTCGCCTTTGCCCGTTAGAAGCCATTCGTAAATTACATCGGGATATTTATCAGAAATGATACTTGCCAAATCAGAACTAATACCGTTTGCCCCTTTCAAAACATTATAAATTCTATCGGTTCTTTCAAAACCAAGAGATTCTGCAAATGACTTCGGATTTAATTTCAAATGCAAAATAAAATCATATAGATAATGATTGTATTTTCTTGTATTTTTTTCTTTTTTCATATATTTGCAGTATAAAATTTATTATTTAATCCAATAATATCAACTATGCCAATTCAAAATGAAGACCTTTACATAACCATTTCCATATATGAATTTTACGAATACATCATCTATACATTGATGACCACCCTAATGATTGCAATGTTTTTATTTATAGCAATAGGAAGTGGATATTATCTTTATAAACATTTTGGACGACACTTAAAAGACTTAAAAGACTAATTTTAGTTTTTTATCTCTTTTATCGTTTCTGTTAATTGTTTTACTAGATTAGTTATCTTTTTCATACTAAGCTCCTTCTCTTTTTTGTCATCAACAGAAGGCTCTTTATAGATATTTTCCACCGATTTAAGGAGCATTATTTGCCTAGAAGCTCTTTGGTTTGCGTCTCCTCCATCATCGTCTTTTAACAAATTGGCGTGATTTCTCACTGTCATAGCTGTAGCCGATTTAAAAGCATATATTTCTTCTAATTTTCGCTCTCTGCTATAACGACCAGTTACCCAAATAAATAACCACCACGCAGGAGTGATTTTTATAAAATTTAGCAATATTCCAGCCCATACAGGCAGTCCACTATCTTTTGGATTTACGCTAAATTCTTTATAAATATAAAAAGTCCACCCTAAAGCCAGAAGAAAAATAAAACCCGAAGTATAAAGAAAAGCACTGGAACTACTACCAATAATCTCTCTTCTCTTTTCAAATTTTACACCTAACGAACCGTCTGCTGCTGCTCCAAGTAAATTCTCTACCTCTTGTCTTTTATCTAAAATTTCTTTTTGCAATCTAATGGCTTCTTCCATATTAGATAAAGAATCTTCGTTTTGAGACTTTATTACAGAGAAATTTTTCTCATATTTATATATATTTTCAACTATTTTGGCTTCGTGGGCATTTATGCTAGCTTTTACGGCTTCAATATCTTTTGAGTTCTGCTTAGCGAGTGCAAGCATAGTGTCTATTTCCGCTTTATCATTTTGAATATCTTCCTTATTCTTCAAAAGATTGTTATAAAGACTATCCGCTTTTTTATTAAGCTCTTCGCTTGCCTCTGTCTGATTGGTTATTTTAGATTTTAACTCTTCTAAAGCTGATAAGTTAGTTTCTAGCTGTGCCTGTATAAGAGATTGTTTAGATTGTAAATCTGAAATCTGTTGATGACTAATCACAACCTCCTCTTTATTCCAGCCTCCAAACAAGAGAATATATACAGTGATATTTTTAATTGTTTGATAAGCATTATATCTATCATCTACATTTAGCCAATGTACTAACATGTCTAACTCATTAGTTATACCATAAGTTTCATTTTCACTTATATAATATTCAGGTAGCAAATAAAACATATCTGATTTAATAACCCTACCAAACCAAGATATTATTCTATTCAATATTTTTTTGAATTGGATTGCATCTATAGAACCGAAACAAACTTCCGAAAGCTCTGTATCCTTATAGTTTTTAGCAATATAAGCATCAAAATCAAACTCCTTTAGCCTATTGAAGTCATTATGATTAAAGCTATCTCCTAAACTCATATTTTTTCAATCTGATTTTCAAAACATTAAAAATAAAATACAATAAATTACAATTAAAAACTTGTATTTATGTTGTATTTTCTTGTATATTTGCATTATCAAATTTAAGTATTCAAAAATATAAATATATATGAGAATATCAAAACAATTAAAAGAAAAGTTAAGACCCGATAAAATAAAATCGGCTTTGTGTCTAGAGTTGGATATTTCAAGAAGCACATTGAACAGATGGCTTTCAAAAGAGAACGATAAAATAGCCAATTTGATAGTTATTGATGCTATCAATAAGATAACAGGGCTAACTCAAGAAGAAATATTTGAGAAAAAACAAAAATAATGTTTATGACAACACCTCAAATACCCAAAGGTTATGTATTGGTTCCTGAATCAACCTACAACCTCTTTATAAAAAAGATAGAGTGGCAAGATATAGAAATACCTACTATAAAAGATGTTGCCGAATATGTAGGGGTTTCTATTGAAAAGATAAAAAAAGACCTAAGACACTACGACTGCCCTCTGAAAGTAATAGACAAAGGCAGTAGAGGTAAAGGTAAGATGAAAACTTTTTTAAAAAGTTCGGTTGCCTACTACAAAGAGTGGCTAAATAAAAAAGCCCTCTAACGGCTATCAGAGGGCGGATAGTTTAATCCATATTTAAAAATATGAACAACATTAAAAGCATGGCAAATATACAACAAAACTTAGAAACCTTAAAATTTAACGATTTTGGGTTCAATTACAAGAGTAGAAATA